>DASXZD010000131.1:0-4083 GCA_036502085.1 Streptosporangiaceae bacterium | reverse complement strand
CGGCCGTCGATCGCTTCGGGCTGGTAGGACCGGATCTCCGATACCTCGCTCTCGATCCCGACGTAGACCTCGAACCAGGCCGGGATCGCGCCGGAGTACCGGTGCCACCAGCCCCGCTTGCGCGCCTCCCCGCACAGCGTCATCAGGACCTCGCGCCGCTCGCCGGTGATGCCGTAGCACTCCAGCATCCTGGCGGTGTCAGCCAGCCGGGGCGCGCTCTGCGCGCTCTCGATCCGGGTCACGGTCACTGGCGAGCAGCCCACGAACTCGGCCACCTGCTCCCGGGTCTTGCCCGACTCCTTGCGCAGCTTCCGCAGCTCAGCAGCCAGCCGACGGCGACGGACAGTAGGACTTGACCGCATCGGCACGGCAGCCTTCCCTTCAAGAACAAGATAGTTTGAACTAGTTCAGCTCATAGTCTTTACATCGATCTAGGTCATGGCGAGACTAGGAGTATAGCAACAGTGACTTACCGTGAGAGTGCAGTTCGGTGACCCGGCTACGGGCGGATCCCAGCGCACATGACCAGAGCCACTCGCTCAAAGCTTTCTGGCCCCGGCAGCGAAAGGCCCAGCCCATGACTCACTCCGGCAGCACTGCCGATACCCAAGCCGAGATAGCCGACCTGGAGAAGCTCGCCGGCGAACTCGGCCCCCGCGGCTGCAAGACGATCCTCACCATCCGGGACGGCCGGCTGCCCCACCTCGACGTCCTCAATCCCAATGTCCCCACGCTGGACGGCCGCATCTACGCCCAGGCCGATCACTTCTGGTGGTCCCACGCCGAACCCATCGCCCTCCGCACCCACATCCCCGCCGCCGCCGACGCCATCGCCCGCGCCCTCGCCGCCAACCCCCGCGACTGACCGCTCCGGCGAACCGCGAGCCGGCGACCGACACTGCTGCGCGGCCAGACCATAAAGGATTCAGTACAACGACCTGCGGCCTGCGGACTGTTCGCCCCATCGGACCGGCACGAGCGGGCGACGCGCCCGCAGTGCCGCGACGGCCGGGACCCGCGCTGGTAATCTCTCGGCCTTGTGAGTGCCCTTGCGACCGCGACGCATGACGATGAGATCCGCCGCGAAACGCTCGCCAGGCCGGACCTGATCCCCTCCCTGCGAAGCTGGCAGAAGGCCGCCTTCGAGGAGTACTTCCGCCTGCCCCGGCGTGACTTCCTGCTGGTTGCGACCCCGGGCGCAGGGAAGACGGCCTACGCCCTGACGCTCGCGGCCGAGCTGCTGGCCCGGCGCGAGGTCGCCGCGATCACCGTGGTCACGCCGACCGAGCACCTCAAGCACCAGTGGGCGCAGGCGGCGCACCGCTTCGGCATCCCGCTGGACTCCGCCTACCGCAACGCGCAGGGCCGGGCATCGGCCGACTTCTCCGGGGTCGCGGTGACCTATGCGCAGGTGGCCGCCCATCCGGCCCTGCACCGGCAGCGCACCGAGAACCGGCGCACGCTGGTGATCTTCGACGAGATCCACCACGCCGGGGACGCACTCTCCTGGGGCGACGCGGTCAAGGAGGCGTTCGAGCCGGCCCGGCGACGGATCGGACTCACCGGCACGCCATTCCGCACCGACTCCAACCCGATCCCGTTCGTCTCCTATGTCGAGGAGGCGGACGGCGCCAGGCGCAGCTCGTCCGACTTCGTTTACGGCTACGGCCCCGGTCTTGACGACGGCGTGGTCCGGCCGGTGATCTTCCTCGCCTATTCCGGCCAGATGCGCTGGCAGACCCGGGCCGGCGACGAGATCACCGGCACGCTGGGCACCCCGATGCTGCCCGACCAGCTGGCGCAGGCCTGGCGGACCGCGCTGGACCCCCGGGGCGAGTGGATAGCGCGGGTGCTCGAGGCGGCGGACCGGCGGCTCACCGAGGTCCGCCGCGGCATGCCGGACGCGGCCGGCCTGGTGATCGCCAGCGATCACGAGTCCGCGCGCGCCTACGCCGCGCTGCTGCGCCGCCTGACCGGCACCAGGCCGGTGGTGGTGCTCTCCGACGAGGTGGCGGCCAGCAAGAAGATCGCCGCTTTCGCCGGGTCGCCGGATCGCTGGATGGTCGCGGTCCGGATGGTCTCCGAAGGGGTGGACATCCCGCGGCTGGCCGTCGGCGTGTACGCGACCAGCGTCAGCACCGCGCTGTACTTCGCCCAGGCCGTCGGCCGGTTCGTGCGGGCCAGGCGCCGCGGCGAGACCGCCTCGGTGTTCCTGCCCTCGATCCCCGTCCTGCTCGGCTACGCCGCTGAGCTCGAAGCCGAGCGGGATCACGTGCTCGGCCGCCCCAGCGACGACGACCCCGAGCGTGAACTCGCCGAGGCGCAGCGCCAGCGCGACACCCCCGACACGTTCGACGAGCCGGCCTTCCGGCCGCTGGAGGCGTCTGCGCACTTCGACCGGGCGCTGTTCGACGGCGGCGAGTTCGGCACCTCGGCCGAAGAGGAGGACTTCCTCGGCTTGCCCGGGCTGCTCGCGCCGGAGCAGGTCACGATGCTGCTGCGCAAGCGCCAGGCCGACGGGCTCGAAAAGAAGGCCAAGTCAGCCCGCAGCGAGGCTCCGGTCCCGCCGCAGACGACCCGCGAGACCCTCGCCGCCCTGCGCAAGGAACTGAACAGCCTCATCGGCGCTCGGCACCACCTCACCGGCCAGCCGCACGGGACGATTCACGCCGACCTACGCCGCGCCTGCGGCGGCCCGGCCCTGCCCGAAGCCACCGCGGACCAGATTCAGGCCCGCATCAACATGATCCGCCGCTGGTCCTCCTGAACCAGGCTAGGCGCGGGTCGCTGCGCGGGACGGACAGGACCGAGGCCGGCGCGTCAGGTAAAGATGCCGGGGCGGCTGCGGCGCGTCGCAGATCAGGTTCACGGAGTAGAAGCGCTCGCAGCCCGCCAGACCTGCTCCATAAGCTTGCTGCCAGATCGTCGCTGCCTTCTTCCGGGGCGTACAAGACGACCGCATCGTGCTTTCCCTTGAGCGACACGTCCGGCTGCGGGACCAGCCGAACTCCCGGAGTCCGGAGCAGTTCGCGGGTGCGCTGGGCCAGCAGGATGGGGTCGCCGGTCTGCCGGGTCACGCCCTCGACCCGCGCGGCGACGTTGACCGCGTCGCCGATCACGGTGAACTCGAACCGTCCGGCGCCGCCGACGTTCCCGGCCACCACCGGGCCCGAGTTCAGCCCGATGCCGACCCGCAGCGGCCCGGCCTGCCCGGACCGGACGGCGCGGTCGATCTCCAGCGCGGCGGCCAGGGCCGCATCAGCGTGGCCGGGCTGGCGCCGGGGCGCGCCGAACACGGCCAGCAGCCCGTCGCCGATGAACTTGTCCACATGCCCGCCGTGCGCCCCGATGATCGGCACGATCCGCTCGAACAGCCGGTTGATGCTGGCCACGACCTCAGGCGCGGGGGCGCGCTCGGCGAAGCCGGTGAAGTCGCGGACATCCACGAACATCATGGTGACCTCGACCTCCTCGCCCGCCAGGCTGGTGCCCTCGGCGAGGATGTGCTCGGCCACGACCGGATCGACGTAGGTGCCGAGGGCTTCCCTGATCCGCTCCCGCTCGGCCAGGCCGTCCATCATCTGGTTGAAGCCGACCTGCAGCTGGCCGATCTGGGTGCCGTCGTAGACCGGGACGTGCACGTTGAGCTCGCCGTCGGCCACCCGGGCCAGCGCGCGGCGCACCGAGTTGAGCGGGTCGCCGGTCGCCCTGGCGGCCATGCTCACCGCGAGCAGGCCGCTCAGGAAGCAGGCGCTGCCGATCGTCACCATGGTCACCGCCAGCCGGGACGGCGGTGCCTGCAGGCTGCCGGTCAGCTGCAGGGTGCCGGTCGCCACCAGGCTGGCGACCGGCAGCCCGGTACCCAGCGCCCAGGCCAGCACGGCTCTGGTGACCACACCGGGGACGGCCAGCCGGGCCGGCGGCCCGTGCGCCAGCGCCCGCGCGGCCAGGCTGCGCAGGATGCGCTCGATGATCAGGTAGGCGCAGGACGCGGTGATCAGCCCGGTGATGCTGACCAGGATCGCCACCTCGGTGCCGACCGCCCTGGACTTGTCGTTCAGCACCCCGAACAGGACCGCCGCG
>DASXZD010000130.1:0-36423 GCA_036502085.1 Streptosporangiaceae bacterium | reverse complement strand
CCGCCAGTCAGGCATCCGCCAGCCGGACATTTGGCGGGCAGGCAACCGCCGGGACGGCAGGCCGGGCTGGCACCGGCCGGGACGGATCCCGGCAGGCCCAGCCGCGGGCGCCCGGGCTCGACGGGCTGCGCGGGCTCGCGGTGCTGGCCGTGCTGGCCTTTCATGAGCGGTTCTCCGGCCTCCCCGGCGGGTTCCTCGGCGTGGATATCTTCTTCGTCATCAGCGGGTACCTGATCACCGACCTGCTTGCCGCGCCGTGGGACCAGGGCGGCAGGCTCGACCTGCGCGGCTTCTGGCTGCGCCGCGCCCGGCGGCTGCTGCCGCCCCTGGCGGTGGTGCTGGTCACCGTCACCGCGGCGGTCGCCGTGCTCGAGCCCGACCAGCTGCCCGTGCTGCGGCCGGCCCTGCTCGCCGCGGTCACGTACACCAGCAACTGGTGGCAGATCGCGCACCATCAGTCGTACTTCGCCGCATTCGGGCCGCCGCCGCCGTTGCAGCATCTCTGGTCGCTGGCGATCGAGGAGCAGTTCTACCTGATCTGGCCGCTGCTGCTGACCGTGATCCTCTGCGCCCGCCGGACCCGGCGGGCGCGGGCGCGGGTGACCTGGCTGGCCGCGGCTGCCTCGGCGCTCGCGATGGCGATCGGGTACGCGGTGGGGGCGGATCCCTCCCGGGTCTACTACGGGACCGATACGCACGCCAGCGCGCTGCTCGTCGGAGCGGCCCTGGCGCTCACCTGGCCACTGCGCGAACTGGCCGCCTCGGCCGGGCCGGACGCCAGGCGGCGGGACCTGGCCGGCCTGATCGGCGGCACGGTGCTGCTCTGGGAGATGGCCCGGCTGTCCGGCGCCGACGCCGACCTCTACCTGGGCGGGATGACCCTCGCAGCGCTGGCGGCGGGCAGCGTCGTCGTCGCTGCGGCCGGCCCCGGCGCGGTAAGCGATGTCCTGGCCTGGGCGCCGCTACGCTGGGCCGGGGTACGTTCCTACGGCATCTACCTGTGGCACTGGCCGGTGATCGCCCTGTTCGCGGCGCGGGCGGGCCAGCGGTCTGGCACGTTCGGCGTCCGGGTCGCCGAGACCGGGCTGTCGATCGGCCTGGCCGCCGCCTCCTGGCGGTGGATCGAGGCGCCCATCCTGCGCGACGGGCTGCGCGACGGGCTGCGCGGCACGCTCCGCGCGTACGGCGCGGCCATGGCCGGGTCAGCCGCGGCCGGGTCAGCCGCCGTGACGCGGCAGGCACCGCGCCGGGTCCTGCTCCCCCTGATCCCCCTCGTCGCGGTGGCAATGACCTGCACCGCGGGGTACGGCATGCTCTACTCCCCGCCGGGCCAGACCCTGCAGCAACAACTCGCCGCCGGATCGAGACAGAGCGGCGCGAGCCGAAGCCACCCGGGCGGCGCCGCTGCCGCGAGCAGGCCCGATGACACGGCTCAGGGCCACGACAGCACGGCGGGAAACAGCCCGGTCACCGCGGCCGGCCTGCTGACCCGCGGCCGGAGGCAAGCTCCGGGCGCGGACATCACGGCGATCGGGGACTCGGTCATGCTGGCCTCCACCGCGCAGTTGCGGGCGGCGCTCCCCGGCATCTACATCGACGCGCGGGTCGGCATGCAGATGAGCGCGGGCCTCACGGTCGTGCGGCGGCTGGCCGCGGCCGGCGCGCTCCGGCCGATCCTGGTGATCGGCCTGGGCACCAACGGGACGGTGGCCGCGCGGCAGGTTCGCGCTCTGCTGGCGCTGGCGGGCCCGCGGCGTTCGGTCGTGCTGATCACTACCTACGTGCCGCGGCCCTGGCAGGGCGAGGTGAACGAGGTGGACGCCGCGGCCGCCCGGCGGCACCGCAACGTCGTGCTGGCCAACTGGTTCACGGCCATCAGGAACCGGACCGGCCTGCTTTGGGAGGACGGCGTGCACCCCCGGCCGGCCGGCGCCGCCCGCTACGCGCGCATGATACGCGCCGCGGTACACAAAGCCGCCCGGCAACTGCCCCGGCCGGCCCCGCCAGCGCAGGCCGCCGGCCTCCCGAGCTGGCGGCCGCCCGGCCATCGCCCCGATCGCTAACCGGGGCCGGCTCATCAGCCGCCGCCGCCTCCCCCTTGCCCTCGTGTACCTCTCCTGTCCCATAGACCCCTTCCACCCCGCTTCCGCCCGGACACGAAGAACGTCGATGTGAATTCGATGTTGCTCTATGAACACCAAACTGGCAGCGACGTTCTTCCCAGCGGGCCTGCCGCAGCCGCGGCCGGGCTGGCCACAGTCGCGGCCGGGTTGGCCCGCCCGGCCGGTCACTGGGCCCCGGGCCGGCCGGTCACTGGCCCGGGCCGGCCGGACATTGGATAAGTTGGGCGCGTGACCGAGACCCTTCCCTACGAGCAGGCGAGAGACGAGCTCGCCAGCGTGGTCAAGAAGCTCGAGGCCGGAGGCCTGACCCTCGAGCAGTCACTCGACCTGTGGGAGCGCGGCGAGCAGCTGGCGGCCATCTGCGCCCAGTGGCTAGAGGGCGCCCGCGCCCGTATCGCCACCGCCATGGCCAGGCGGGCCGGCGACCCCGCTGACTCCGCCTCGCAAGACGACAGCGCCGACGACCCCGCGGCCCCGTTCTAACCGAGAGCCCCGTTCTAACCGAGAGCCCCGTTCTAGCGGCGGCCCGTTCTAACCGAGGCAGCCGACTCTTCACCGGGCACCCGCTGGGTATTCATGTACCAGCTTCGACCCGAATACCTCCGTCTTAGACTCTTTTTCCGCTTTATGCCATCGCCTTCAGGACGGGAGGCCCCTCATGCCCGATCTGACCCGGCGGCGCCTGCTGGCCACCGCCGGCACGCTGGCCGCAACGGCCTTCGCCGCGGAATTCCTGCCGCCGAACCTGCGCAAGGCGGTCATGACCGGGCCCGCGTCCGGCCAGGCCAGGCTCAGCGATATCAAGCATGTCGTGATCCTCATGCAGGAGAATCGCTCCTTCGACCACTACTTCGGCACGCTGCCGGGAGTCAGGGGATTCGCCGACCCGACGGCACTCAAGCTGAGCACCGGCAAGTCGGTCTTCTACCAGCCGGATCCGCAGAACCCGGACGGCTACCTGCTGCCCTTCCACCTAGACACGAAGACGACCAGCGCCCAGGCGCAGCCGTCCACCAGCCACGCCTGGGACGTGCAGCACTCAGCGTGGGACAACGGCAAGATGGACAACTGGCTGCCCGCCCACCTGGAGGCGGACGGCGCCAACGGCCCCTACACGATGGGCTACTTCGAGCGCGAAGACATCCCGTTCCAGTTCGCGCTGGCCGAGAACTTCACGATCTGCGACAACTACCACTGCTCGGTGCTGGGTCCGACCTGGCCCAATCGGCTTTACCACATGAGCGCAACCATCGACCCGCTCGGCAAGCACGGCGGGCCGATCATCAGCAACGGCGACCCGATCCCCTACGGCTGGAAGACCTATCCGGAGGCGCTGACCGACGCCGGCGTGAGCTGGAAGGTCTATCAGGAGGTCGACAACTTCACCTGCAACATGCTCGAGTTTTTCAAGCGCTTCCAGGACGCGCCGGTCAACTCGCCGCTCTACCAGAACGGCATGCGTACCTACGCGGCCGGCCAGTTCGAGTACGACGCCGCGCACGACCGGCTGCCGGCCGTCTCGTGGATCATCCCCACCAGCTACCAGTCCGAGCACCCGGACTACACGCCGGCCGCCGGGGCCGACTACGCGGCGAGCAAGATCGACGCGATCGCGTCCAACCCGGACGTGTGGGCGAAGACCGTCTTCATCCTCAACTACGACGAGAACGACGGCATCTTCGACCATGTGCCGCCGTCCACCGCGCCGCCCGGCACGCCGCTCGAGCACGTCAAGGGGCTGCCGGTCGGCGGCGGCTTCCGGGTGCCCTGCATCATCGTCTCGCCCTGGACCCAGGGCGGCTGGATCGCCAGCGAGAACTTTGACCACACCTCGGTCCTGCAGTTCCTGGAGCGCCTCACCAGCGTGACCGTGCCGAACATCAGCAACTGGCGGCGCCGCACCTTCGGAGACCTGATGTCCGCGTTCGGCGCGCCGCGGTGGGGCCTGCCCACGCTGCCCAACACCAAGGCCCAGCTCGCCCGGGCCGTCCGCAACGTGAACGCCCTCCCCGCGCCTCAGATCCCCGGCGCGGGCCAGACCCCGCCGGTCCAGCGGAAGGGATCACGCCCCCGGCGCCGCTCGTCCGGATGTCGATCGCGGCCACCCCGGACGGCTCGCAGCAACCCAGGCCAGCCACACCGGGCTGGCCGTACTGACATCGGGCCGCACGCGAACGCGCGTGCGGCCCGGTGCGCATCGGCCTCAGCGCGGCGCCGGGCCCTCGATCCGTGACATCACGTCGAGTACGCCGTCGGCCAGCCGCCGCGTCTTGTGCGGGTCCCCGTCCAGGGACACCTCGGCCACCATCAGCATCAGGGACCCGGTCAGCACGACCGAAACGGCCTCGTCGACCGGCTCCTCGCCCCGGGTGAGGAACTCGGCGTTCTTGTCGGCCCACTCGCGCAGCCGGCGGCGCATGATCAGGTCGAACCCCGGCGGCGCGTCGCCGCAGACGAACAGCCGGGACAGCTCGCGCTGCTCGAAGCAGCCGTCCAGGTACGCGCCCGCCGCCGCCAGGAACAGCTGCTTGCGGTCGGTGACGCCGGAGTTGCTCGCCGCCCGTACCGCGGCCCTGGCCCGTTCGGCGGTGTCGGCGTGGAACTCCTCGAACAGCGTCAGGTAGAGATCCGCCTTGCCGGTGAAATGGTGGTACAGGCTGCCGACGCTGGCGCCGGCCTTCGCGACGATGTCCGTCACGCCCGCCTGCGCGTACCCGGTGGAGGTGAAGACCTCGCGGGCCGCGGCCAGCAGCCCGGACCTGGTCGCCGCCCCGCGTTCGGAGATCCGGGCGGCCGACTGCGGAAGCTCTGTCGTCATGCGCCCTTCCCGGTCCTTCGTTCCCCGCCGTACAGCCGGGAATGCCGGCTGCCTTCCAGATAGGCTACGCCTGGCTGCCTGGTACATAGGATCGCATTACCATCGATCAGGAAGGCACGCCCGTCATGGCCCAGGACGAGATCGTGACCAACCCGGCCGGGGCCGGGCTCACAGGCCGCCCGGCCGCCGACCAGGATTCCCAGCGGCCCGGCGATCCTGACACTCAGGCACCGGACCGCAACCTCGCGCTCGAGCTGGCCAGGGTCACCGAGGCGGGCGCGATGGCGGCCGCGCGCTGGGTGGGCAGGGGCGACAAGATCGGCGCCGACGACGCCGCGGTCAACGCGATGCGCGCGCTGATCAGGACGGTCTCGATGAGCGGGGTCGTGGTGATCGGCGAGGGCGAGAAGGACCAGGCGCCGATGCTGTACAACGGCGAGCAGGTCGGCGACGGCACCGGGCCGGCCTGTGACGTGGCGGTGGACCCGATCGACGGCACCAGGCTCGCCGCGAACGGGATGTCTAACGCGATCTCCGTGCTGGCCGTGGCCGCCCGTGGCTCGATGTACGACCCGTCGGCCGTGTTCTACATGTCCAAGCTGGTGACCGGCCCGGCTGCGGCCGGCGCCGTGGATATCCAGGCCCCGGTGGCCGACAACGTCGCGGCCGTGGCCAAGGCCAAGGGGTGCGCCCGGCAGGACGTGACCGTGGTGATCCTGGACCGGCCGCGGCACAGCCAGCTGATCAGCGATGTGCGGGCGACCGGCGCCCGGATCAAGCTGATCACCGACGGGGACGTGGCCGGCGCCATCATGGCAGCCCGCGACGGTACCGGCGTGGACCTGCTGCTCGGCATCGGCGGCACCCCCGAGGGCATCATCGCCGCGTGCGCCATCAAATGCCTGGGCGGCGTCATCCTCGGCATCCTGTCCCCTCGCGACGAGGCGGAGCGCCGCCGCGCGCTGGACGCCGGGCTCGACCTGGATCGGGTGCTGACCACCGACGACCTGGTCTCGTCCGAGGACGTGTTCTTCGCCGCGACGGGCATCACCGATGGCGAGCTGATGGCCGGCATTCGCTACCGCGGCGGCGGCGCGACCACGCACTCGCTGGTCATGCGGTCACGATCGGGCACCATCCGCAGCATCACCAGCGAGCACCAGCTGTGGAAGCTGCGGGCCTACAGCGCGGTCAACTTCGACTCCGCCGGCTGACCGGGCCCGTTACCGGTCGCGACGGGAAAACCGCCCGCGGAACCGGCTGCGCTGCGGCGTGATGGCCTGCACCCTGCCGGCCATGATGACCCCGCGCACCTCGATCACTGGCGTGTCAGATGGCCCCGGATCACCCCCGCCTGGGGTGGGTCGTCGCTCCAGCACGCCGCGCTTCCTGGTGGCCACCGCGGTGCCGCTGATCTCCACCCGGACCCCCTCGGGAACGAGGAGCTTCAGCCGGCCGCAGATCACCGTCACGTACAGGGTGATCCGCGCGCTCTGCAGCAGCGCCGAGCGGAAGTCGAGCACCGCCTCCCCGAAGATGGCCGTCACCGCCATCCGCTCGGGCACCACCCAGCGCCCGTCGCGCCGCTGGTTAGTGAAGACCGCGGCCATCGGCCGCGCGCCGTCCAGATGGAGCGGCTGAGCATCGGGGCCCGCCAGGTCGGCGGTGAGCCCGGCGAGGTCCCCCAGCGTGCGAGCCGAGCTGGCCTGCTCGAGCCGCTGCGCGTGCTCTTCCAGCGTCAGCCTGCCGTCGGCGACTGCCTCGGCGAGCAGCGTGACTACGCGCTCGCGGTCAGCGTCGGATGCGCGCAGATCACGGGGAGCCTGTCGGGGGGACACGTCACGAAGATATCCGTCCTTGACCGTGGTCGCTACGATCCTTAGCCTGGCGCGAAGCATTTGCCGGCCGGGCCTGCCCTGCCGGGCTGACCGGCAGGGACAGTGCTGGGCTGACCGGCAGGGACAGTGCTGGGCTGACCGGCAGGGACAGTGCTGGCAGGGACAGTGCCGACCGGGACAGTGCCGACCGGGACAGTGCCGACCGGGAGCTGGCGGAGACAGGGGGGACCTGACCGTGCGGCGGTTCGGCGCCGCGGCCGTGGTCAGAGCGGGCGCGGTGGTGGGCGCGGCGGGGCTGGCCTGCGTCGTGATCGCCCCCGGCCCGTACCTCGCGATCGCGGCGTTCGCGATCACCGGGCTCGGCTTCTGCGTGGTGCCGCCGCAGTGCTTCGCCGCCACCTCCCGGCTCGACCCGACCGGGTCGGGCATCGCGATATCCCGGGTGAACGTGTTCAACTACGTCGGGTTCCTGCTCGGCGCCGCGCTGACCGGCGGTATCGCCGGCGTGGTCGGCGGATCGGCCGGCTGGCGGGCCGCTTACGTGGCGCCGCTCGCGGTGACCGCGGTCATCGTGGCGCTGGCCGGCGGCTTCAGCCTGGGCGCGGCCGCTCGGCCGGCCCCAATAGCCGACCCCGTCGCCTGACGCCCGCTGTGATCGGGAAGGATTTTGGTCGCCCTGGCGACCAGGATCCTTCCTCATCACGCGGGCGGATCCGGCCGCTCAAGTAGGGAGGTCGCGGCTCCGTGCGTGTCCGGCCCGCCGGGCACACGCGCCGTCTTCGCGGCCTGACGTTCGCAGGAAAGGCATTTTCCCGAACGGGGAATCGCCGGCGCTCCGCCCGGCAGCCAGCCCGATCGGGCCCGGGTCGAGGCGAGCTTTCCAGGGTTACCTCAAGTAACGTTACACCTTCCTTCACTTTTAGTGACACTTCTGTAACAGTGTGCAAGGGAAACAGCTAAGGCAATACAAGTCACCCCTTGACGCATTAGTTTGTAAAGTATACAAACTAACTGGGAGCGGGTTACGCGGGGCAGCACGACAAGGAGACGTGCGGTGGAATGGAACCGATCTCGAGGCCGCGACAACGCAGCGCAGTCAGGCCTCTCCCAGCCGACAGGCAGCCACTCCGGGCGGGTAGGGACCCCCTCCCGGCAGGCAGCCGATCTCTCACAGCGGACAGGCATCCCCTCCGCGCAACCGGGCGGCCCTTCCGGACAGGTCGGGAGCCCCGGCCGGGAGGAGGACGCCGTCCCCGGGGTCCCGGGCAGCCCGCTCCGGCGGGCAGGCGGTCTCCTCCCGAGGGCGAGCACGCCGCCCCAGCGGACCGGCGGCACCGTCACGGAAGCGACAGCACCGTCTCAGCGGACGGGCGCCCCTGTCGGGGAGGCAAGCACGCCGCCCCGGACGGGCCGCCTCTTTCCCGAGGCGAACACACCGCCCCAGCGGAGAGGCAGTCCCGTCACCGAGGCAAGCACGCCGCCTCCGACAGGCAGCCCCTTGCCCAGGGAGAGCACACCGTTCCGGACGGGTGACCTTCCCCCCGGGGCGAGGTCGCCATCCCAGCGGATGGGCGGGCTCTTCGCGAAGGCGAGGACACCGTCTCGGCGGACGGGCCTGTCCCGGCGCGGGTTTTTAACGGCGGCCGGAGTCGCGGGGTCGGCGGCGGCGTTCACCGCGATCACCGCCAGGCCGGCCCTGGCGAGCACACGGACGCGGCCGCTAGCCCGGCCGCGGGGCAGGGACCAAGCGTTGCCCGGAGCGGGCCTGGTCGGCGCAACGGTGTCTACGGCCCTGTACCCCTTGGCGACGGACCGCGTGGCCGCCGCGAACATGTTCGACGGATTCGTACAGCTGCCGGCCGCGACGGTCGTCCAGAAGTGGTTCTTCAACGAGGACGAGTGGCCAACGACCGTCAACCCCGATATTTCCGGGCTGGCCGCCCTCGGCTGCAAGTTCCTCATGTGCTTCGCCCCGAGCAGGAAGCTCACGCATAGCAATCAGGAAAAGCTGAAGAACACCTGCGAGCTATTCATGAGCAACGGAATAAACTTCGATGTCGTGCTCTGGCAAGAGCCTAACGACATGAGCCATAAATTCTTTGCCACCGGCGAAGAATACGTCGCATACCACGAATACTACCGGCCGTATGTGCCGGCCGGGCTCAAGGTTGTCTACTGCGCGGCAGGCTGCTTCCCGACCTTCCAGCAGGACTTCTATCCCGGTGACGACCAGGTTGACATGGTCTACTGCGACCTCTACGCCAGCGGTTGGATCAAGGGTTTCAACTTTGACACCATCATCGGGATAGCCGACGGAGCCAGCACGCCCAAGCCGTTCGGGATCGGTGAATTCGGCCGGTCAGCGCACCGGAAGAACGAGCCTACGCCCGCCCAGTACACAGGATACGTAAACTACCTGGTAGATACGATGTCCGGTCGGCTGAATCAGGGTCAGGTAAATGCCGACGTGATTTACTTTGACGGCGTCAACACGACCACTCCATGGAATATCATCACCAGCCCGACGGACTGGAAGGTATCCCGTTTCCAGACGGTGTACGACGCTCTCTCCAGCGCCGGCCTGCCGGGCGGGTGACAACCCGTCCCGGCAGGCCGGCGAGGGTTGCTCTGGCCAGCGGGAGTCGTCACCTGGCCAGGCGGGGCAGCAGCAGCGCGGCAGCGGTGATGCCTGCCGCGGTGGCGCAGGCGAGCACCGTGGTGTCCAGCCAGAGGTCGGCGGGGATGCCGATCAGCAGGCCGCGCAGCGCGTCCACCTCGTAGGATAGCGGGTTGAACCGGCTGATGGCCTGCAGCCAGCCGGGCATCACCCGGGCCGGGTAGAGCGCGTTCGAGCTGAAGAACAGCGGCATGGTGATCGCCTGGCCGATGCCGAGCAGCCGGTCGCGCTTGAGCGCGATGCCAGCGATCGTCATCGACAGGCAGGAGAAGAAGGCCGAGCCGAGGACCACGATGCCGAACGTGGCCAGCAGCCGCAGCGGGTTGACGGTGAAGCTGACGCCCAGGAGGGCGGACAGGATGATCACCACGGCGGCCTGGATGACCGACCGGACGCTGGCCGCGAAGGCCTTGCCGGTGATCAGGGCCGACCGCGGGGTCGGCGTGACCATCAGCTTGGTCAGCACGCCCGCGTCCCGCTCCCAGATGATCTGGATGCCGTAGAAGATCGCGATGAACAGGGCCGACTGCGCGAGGATGCCGGGCGCGAGATAGGCCAGGTAGGAGACGCCGCGCGGAGTGGGGATGGCGTGGATCCGGGTGAATGTCTCGCCGTAGATCAGCAGCCAGAGGGCGGGCTGGATGCCCCGCATGTACAGCTCGCTGCGGTCGTGCCTGACCTTGCGCAGCTCGACCCAGCAGAGCGTGACGATCCGGCTGGCGAGCCGACGCAAGCCGTCCAGCACGGTTTCCCCGGCCAGGCCAGGAGACGCGTAGCTAGCCGAGACGGCGGGCGGTACGCCGGGACTGGCGGACATTACGGAGCCCTCCCTTCGCGGTGTCGTCGTCCAGCGTGCCGCCGGTGTAGTGCCGGAACACGTCGTCCAGGGTGGCGCCGTCGTGCAGGCTGGCCCGCAGGTCGGCGGGGGTTCCGGTGGCCCTGATCGTCCCGCGGTGCATGAGCGCGACCCGGTCGCAGTAGAGGTCCGCCTCGTCCATGTAGTGCGTGGTCATCAGCACGGTCATGTTGAGCCCGTCGCGGAGGTTGGTGATGTACTCCCATACGTCGGTGCGGGCGATCGGGTCCAGGCCCACGGTCGGCTCGTCGAGCACGAGCAGCCGCGGCGCGTTGACCAGCGCCTGGGCCAGTTCCAGCCGCCGCACCATGCCGCCGGAGTAGGTCGAGACGAGGCGGCCGGCCGGCTCGCTGAGTCCCATCGCGGCCAGCGCGCCGTCCACCCGTTCGCGCCGCAGCCTGCGCGGCACGTCAAAGAGGCGGGCGAACAGCTGGACGTTCTCCCAGCCGGTCAGCGTGGAGTCCGCGGAGAGCAGCTGAGGCACGTACCCGATGATCCGGCGGACCCGCATCGGGTGCGCGGCCGCATTCGTGCCGAATACCGCGATCGTGCCCGACATGGGCTTGAGCAGCGTGGTGAGCATCCGGATCGTGGTGGTCTTGCCCGCACCGTTCGGCCCCAGCAGCCCGAACGTCTCGCCCGGCTCGATCCGCAGGTCCACGTGATCCACCGCGGTATGCGCGCCGAAGCGGTAGGTCAGCGCCGAGCACAGCACCGCGCCGGGAGGATCGGCTGCGGCCGGATCAGCAGCCAGCGCGGCGGATGCGGCCGCGGGGTCGGTGGTCATTCCTGCCGGGCCTCCATTCGCTCGGCCAGGCGCAGCATCGCGGGGATCGCGGCGGCGAGTGCCGCCCGGTCCTGGCTGGTCAGCCCGGCCAGCGCGCGGCCAGCCAGCTCGGCGCGCAGGTCGCGGTACTCGGCCAGCCGCCTGCGCGCCCTAGCGGTGACGCCGAGCAGCACAGACCGGCCGTCGGTGCTGCTGGGGATGCGGGTCATCAGGCCCTGCTCGGTGAGCTTGCCGATCAGGGTGCTCACCGTATTGGGCGCGAGGCGCAGTTCCTGTGCGGCCTGGGCTACCGTGAGGCCCGGCATGGCGGCGGCCAGCCTGAGCAGCTCGGACTGCGCGGGAGGCAGCGGCTCGGTCTGCCAGGTCCGGCGGGCGGCCCGCCTGGCCGCCCGCCGGACCGCGCTGACCGCGACCATGAGCTCGGCCGCGGCCTGGGCTTCCCCGGCCGACGCCTGATCGGCCCGCGGGGTACGCGCAGGTCCGGCGGCTCCCCGTTCGGAAAAAACGTCTTTCACAGAGCTATTGTAGTGGCCGTCCGGCCGTAATCCCGGCCGCGCCACGGATCACATATGGTCGCCTCATCAGGTTCAGGGTAAAGGAGGACGCTGATGACGACGCTCGATGAGGCGGTGGCGATCGGGCGCGAGGCACAGGGCCTGGCCGTCATCGCGACGTTGCGGGCGGACGGCACTATCCAGTCTTCGGTGGTCAATGCCGGCCTGCTGGCGCATCCGGCCACCGGCCAGCCGGTACTGGCCTTCGTCACCTACGGGCCGGCGAAGCTGGCCCACCTGCGGGCCAGGCCGCAGCTGACGGCGACCTTCCGCAGCGGCTGGCGGTGGGCGGCGGTCGAGGGCCGGGCCGAGCTGGCCGGGCCCGACGATCCCCGGCCCTGGCTGGATGCCGAGGGACTGCGGCTGCTGCGGCGCTCGGTGTTCACGGCGGCCGGCGGCGAGCACGAGGACTGGGCCGAGTACGACCGGGTGATGGACGAGCAGCGGCGCTGCGCGGTCCTCATCGAGCCGACCCGGGCGTACAGCAATTGACCGAGCCGGACCGTGCTGCGTCGAGCTGACGCTGGGCTTCGGCGAGCACGCGGCCGACGGCGCGGCCGAACTGCACGTCGCAGGGGTGCGCGAGCCGTCCCGCCCGTGCACCCGCGGCCAGCTCGGTGAGGGCGGTCCGCAGCGCCGCCTGCGGCTCGGTGGCATCGGCCGGCGCGGCCGACCGGCCGTGCTCCCCCCACAGCTGCAGGCTGAAGCCCGCGGCGGCTTCGGACGCGCTGAGGGTAACCGTCATCGTGCTGGTCGCGCCGCTGTCGTGGTGCAAGACAAGGTGCGCGATGTCGTCCCGGCCCGCGTCGGCGGTGACCGACGCCACCGGGCCGAGGCTGGCCCACAGCAGCGAGATCACGTGCGGCGCCAGGTCCCACAGGCCGCCCTTGTCCCGTCGCCAGGCCGTGTTGAACGGGCTGGCCTGCTGCCAGGCCGAGCCGAGCCAGACCGCGCATCCGCCCGCCCAGCCGCCCGCGGTCGCGACGTCGGCCAGCCAGGCCCGGATCTCCGGCTGGAACCGGGCGGTGAAGAAGGCCACCGTGGCGACGCCGTTATCCGCCGCGGCGCGCACGAGCCTGCTCGCGTCCGCGTCGGAGGTGGCGATGGGCTTCTCCAGCAGCAGGTGCTTGCCGGCCGCCGCGGCCTGCTCCGCGATCGCGCACTGCACGTCCGGCGGTACCGAGAACGCGACCGCGTCGACTTCGGCGAGGAATACGTCGAGATCGCGGCAGGCGACGGCGCCGTACTCGGCCGCCAGCGCGGCGGCGGCTTCGTGATTGCGGCCCCAGACCGCGGCGAACTCGATGCCGTCAGCGGAGGCCAGCGCGGGCGCGTGCGTGATCCGCGCCCAGTGCCCGGTGCCGGCCAGGCCGAATCGCAGCGGCCGAACGGGTCCCATCGGTCCTCCACTTCGCGCGAGTAACCCCAGGAATCGCAGTCTCCCACTCGGATGGCCAGGCCCCGGTCAGCCGGAGCTCCCGAGACTAGAATGTGGTGGTGCGGCTGAATCCGTTTCCTCGTGGCGGGGTGCGCCCGGAGCGGTATCTCTACGGCCGGTCTGAGCAGCTGGACGCTATCGAAAGACTCGCGCGGGGGGTCCTGGATCGGCAGTGCTCCGACGTGCTGTGCTTCCTGGCCCCGGCCGGACTGGGCAAGACGTGCCTGCTGAAGCTGGCCAGGCGGACGTTCCAGCAAAAGGGCTGGCTCTGCGGTTACAGCGAGGCGAGCTCGGACGCGACGACATCCATCCTCGACCTACTCTCCGATGCGGGCGAGGCGCTGCCGCAGGAAGGGATAGGCGCAAAGTTTCGCGCCCGCATCCAGGAATTCAACGTATCGGCCGGTCCGGTCGGTGTCGGGATGAAGCTGGGAGAGTCGTCCGGCGACCCCACCGCCTATTCCAGGCTGTTGCGCCTGCTGACCAGTCTCGGCCAGTTCGCCGTGCAGGCTGGCGTCGGGGTGGCCCTGATCATCGACGAAGCACAGGCTCTCCCCCGGCACGATCTCGAACTGCTCATGCGGGTGATCAGCCGAATTGACGACCTCCCCGTCGCCGTTCTGATAGGGGGTCTGCCTAAGATTCCCCAGAAGCTCATAGACGGTGATGACGACGCGAGAACCATGCCGGGCATCTGGTATCACCCGCTGGCTCCGCTGACAGCGGAGGAATCCAGGCGCACCCTGGCGGATCCCGCCGCCGAGGCCGAGTGCACTTTCCAGCCCGATGCCCTGGAAAGCCTGATCAGGTTCGCGGAGGGGAATCCGCTGGCGCTGCAGATGCTGGGGTCAGCAGCCTGGCTCCAGATGGACAGGTCGGCGGCCGCGAACGAGACGGCGAACATTACGGATGATCACGCGCGGGCGGCCATCGATTCGGTCACGTCCCAGCTTGTCATCTCTGTGTACGAACCAATCTGGATGGGCAGCACGGACGCCGAAAGAGCGATGCTGAGAGCGATCGCCCGGGGCGGGTGGAGCACGGAGGCCACAGATCAGGCGCGCTTTACTTGGACATCTCTGGCAATGGGGTCTTCGATTTCCGGTCTGAGTCCAGATGAAATATTCGAGATCACGAATAAATTTGCCGGCAACGGGATGATCTACCCGCTGGAATCAATGCACCGGCTAGACATAAGATTTGCGCTGCCTGGATTCGGGGATTACCTGATCCGGCAGCCGGGAGGTCCGGCCGTCCCGTGAGGCCCGGCCGCTCGCCTGCGGCGTCCTGTCGAGACCCGCGCGCCCGGCAGCCTGCCCTGGCCCCGGCGCGGCCTAGGATGAGAGCGTCCGCCGACCGCTCCGCTGAGGACCTGCGACGATGCCGGAATTCACGTTTACCGAACTGCTCCCCACCGGGAAGGACACGACCGAATACCGGCGGCTCGACGTCGATGGAGTGTCGGTGGTGGAATCGTTCGGGAGAAAATTTCTTGATCTTGAACCTGGCGTTCTCACCCGGCTGACCAGGGAAGCCATGCGCGATATCGCGCACCTGCTGCGGCCCGGACACCTGCGCCAGCTGCGGTCCATCCTGGATGATCTCGAGGCCAGCCCGAACGACAGGTACGTGGCGCTCGACCTGCTGAAGAACGCGTGCATCGCGGCCGGCGGCGTGCTGCCGATGTGCCAGGACACCGGGACCGCGATCGTGATGGGCAAGCGCGGCCAGCACGTGCTCACCGACGGGCAGGACGAGGCGCAGATCGCCCGCGGCGTCTACGACGCCTACACCGAGCTCAACCTGCGGTACTCCCAGCTCGCGCCGCTGACCATGTGGGACGAGCGGAACACCGGCAGCAACCTGCCGGCCCAGATCGAGCTGTATGCGACCAGCGGGGACGAGTACAGGTTCCTGTTCATGGCCAAGGGCGGCGGCTCGGCGAACAAGTCGTTCTTGTACCAGCAGACCAAGGCGGTGCTGAACGAGGCCAGCATGCTGGCCTTCCTGGAGGAGAAGATCCGCTCCCTGGGCACCGCGGCATGCCCGCCGTATCACCTGGCCATCGTGGTCGGCGGGACCAGCGCCGAGTACGCGCTGAAGACTGCGAAGTACGCGTCCGCGCGGTACCTGGACACGCTGCCGGCGGCGGGGTCGGCGGCCGGGCACGGCTTCCGGGATCGCTCCCTGGAGCAGCAGGTCCTTGAGATCACCCGCCGGGTGGGGATCGGCGCGCAGTTCGGCGGCAAGTACTTCTGCCATGACGTGCGGGTGATCCGGCTGCCCCGGCACGGCGCCTCCTGCCCGGTGGCAATCGCCGTGTCCTGCTCGGCCGACCGGCAGGCGCGCGGCAAGATCACGGCCGACGGAGTGTTCCTGGAGCGGCTGGAGACCGACCCGGCGCAGTACCTGCCCGAGACGTCCGACCGCGACCTGGCCGCCGACGACGTGGTGCGGATCGACCTGAGCCGGCCGATGGCTGAGATTCGCGCCGAGCTGACCAAGTACCCGGTAGCCACCCGGCTGTCGCTGTCCGGCCCGATGGTGGTCGCTCGCGATATAGCTCACGCCAAGATTTCCGAACGGCTTGCGGCCGGCCAGCCGATGCCCCACTACCTGCGCGATCACGCCGTGTATTACGCGGGCCCGGCCAAGACGCCGGACGGTTACGCTTCGGGCGCGTTCGGGCCGACCACCGCGGGGCGGATGGACTCCTACGTGGACAGCTTCCAGGCGGCGGGCGGCTCGCTGGTCATGCTGGCCAAGGGCAACAGGTCGCCCGCCGTGACGGCCGCTTGCCAGCAGCACGGCGGGTTCTACCTGGGCTCGATCGGCGGGGCGGCGGCCCGGCTGGCCCGGGACTGCATCACTGACGTGCGGGTGCTGGAGTACCCGGAGCTGGGCATGGAGGCGGTCTGGCGGATCGAGGTCAGGGACTTCCCCGCGTTCATCATCGTGGACGACAAGGGGAACGACTTCTTCGCCGACCTGAGCGGGCCGCTGCTGACCATCGGGCGCTCTTGATGACCGGGAAGTCGTCGGGGGACTTTCGCGTCGAGCACGACTCGATGGGCGAGGTGCAGGTGCCCGCCGATGCGCTGTGGGGGGCGCAGACGCAGCGCGCGGTGGCCAACTTCCCGGTATCCGGCGAGCGAATCGGCCGGGACATGATCGGCGGGCTGGCGACGGTGAAGGGCGCGGCGGCGGTCGTCAACGGTGAGCTGGGCGTTCTCGATGCGGCGATGGCGGCGGCGATCCACGACGCGGCGGCGGCGGTGTCGCGCGGCGAGCACGACGACCAGTTCCCCATCGACGTGTTCCAGACCGGCTCGGGCACGTCGAGCAACATGAACGCGAACGAGGTCATCGCCCGGCTCGCATCGGGCCGGCTCGGGCAGCCGGTGCACCCGAACGATCACGTCAACGCCTCGCAGTCGTCCAATGACGTGTTCCCGACCGCCATTCACCTGTCCGCGGTGTTCGGGATGGCCCGGCGCCTGGGACCGGCGCTGTCGCACCTGGCGGACGAGCTGGAGGGGAAGGCGGCCGAGTTCTCGGCGGTGGTGAAGAGCGGGCGCACGCACCTGATGGACGCGACGCCGGTGACCCTGGGGCAGGAGTTCGGCGGGTACGCGGCCGCGGTCAGGCTGGGCATCGAGCGGGTCGGCGGCTGCCTGGAGCGGGTGGGCGAGCTGCCGCTGGGCGGCACCGCGGTGGGCACCGGCTTGAACGCTCCGGCCGGATTCGCCGCGGCGGTGATCGCGCGGCTGGCCGCCGACATGAGGCTGCCGCTGACCGAGGCGCGCAATCACTTCGAGGCGGCCGGGGCCAGGGACTCGCTGGTCGAGGCCAGCGGGGTGCTACGGACGGTCGCGGTCAGCCTGTTCAAGATCTGCAATGACCTGCGGCTGATGAACTCCGGACCGCGCACCGGGCTGGCCGAGATCGTCGTGCCGGAGCTGCAGCCCGGCTCGTCGATCATGCCGGGGAAGGTCAACCCGGTAATCTGCGAGGCGGCCTGCCAGGTCTGCGCTCAGGTGATCGGGAACGATGCGGCGGTCGCTTTCGGCGGGGCGGCGGGCAGCTTCGAGCTGAACGTGATGATGCCGGTGATCGCGCGGAACCTGCTGTCGTCGATCCGGCTGCTGGCCGCGGCGGCTTCGCTGCTCGCCGACCGGTGCGTGGCCGGTATCACGGCGGATGCCGCGCGGCTGCGGCGCAACGCGGAGTCCTCGCCGGCGATCGTGACGGCGCTGAACCGCTACCTCGGCTACGAGGCGGCGGCTGAGGTGGCGCACGAGGCGCTGCGCACCGGCAGCACGATCAGGGACACCGTGATCACGCTCGGTCACGTGACGCGGGGCGACATCACCACCGAACAGCTTGATCAGGCACTCGACGTGCTCAGGATGACCCGCCCGGGGTAGTTCCGGGTGTCACGCTCTGTGATGAAAGTTGCCGGACCGGGGCAGGGCGCCAGGCCGGGGCCCGGAGCGGGCGACGCGTCGGCCGGCAGTGCGCGTGCCTGTCTTGCTCATGGTCGCCAACGTGCTGACCTGCGGCTAGCGGGTAGGTCGTCAGAAAGTTACGGACCTACCGGGTGATTCTCACCCGCTTCCCAGGAATCTTGCAGTTAACGCCGTGTAAGGTCTCGCTATGCACGCTTTGGCGGAGGCGGGCCGCGTCGTCGGTGGACGCTACCGCCTCAGAGAATCGATCGGTCGCGGTGCCATGGGAACCGTCTGGCGTGCCCGTGATGAGCTTCTTGACCGCGACGTCGCGGTGAAAGAGATGAAGATTCCCCTCTCGTTCAGCGAGAAAGACCGGCGGGAGCTGTACGAGCGGACGTTCCGCGAGGCCAAGACCGCGGCCAGGCTCAGCCATCCGGGCGTGGTGACCGTCTTCGACGTGGTCGAGGAGGACAGGCGGCCCTGGATCGTGATGGAACTCGTCCAGGCGCGCTCGCTGGACCGGGTACTGGCCGAGGACGGGCCGCTCCCGCCGCAGCGGGCCGCGGACGTCGGGCAGCAGCTGGTCGGCGCGCTGGCGACCGCGCACGCGGCGGGCGTGCTGCACCGGGACGTCAAGCCGAGCAACGTGCTGCTGGCGCCGGACGGCCGGGCGGTACTGACTGACTTCGGCATCGCGATGTTCGAGGGGGACGCGGGGCTGACCCAGACCGGGATGGTGATGGGCACGCCGGCCTTCACCCCGCCGGAGCGGATCCGCGGCGAGCCAGCCACGCCGTCGTCGGATCTGTGGTCGCTGGGCGCCACGCTGTACGCGGCCGTGCAGGGCCGGGGGCCGTACCAGGAGCGCGGCGGCGCGATCACCACGATGAACGCGGTGATCAACGAGGATGCTCCGGCCGCGCCGTCGGCCGGCCGGCTGGGACCGGTGATCGCGGCGCTGCTGCACCGCGACCCGACGGCCCGGCCGAGCGCGGCGACGGCCGCGATGCTGCTTTCTGGAGCGGTGTCGGGCCCTGATGCTGGGGTCTTGGGCGCGGCGGGCGCGGGAGTTGGCGACTGTGGTGCGGCCGGCCCGGCGTACCCGGCATCGGGTGCGGGCATGCCGTACGCCGGGTCTGGGGTCGGGGCGGCTGGGGCGGCGTACCCGCCGTTGGGTGAGCCTGTGGTGCCGTACCCGCGCTCCGGCGAGTCTGCGCCGCGACAACTAGGGTTTGGCGATCCGACGCCGCAGTACGCGTCGTTCGGCGAGTCCGCGCGGCCACAGCAGTCAGCGGGCGGGACGCTGTTCGACATACCGCTTGGCGCGGCGCCGCCGTACCCGCCGTACGGCCAGGCCGGGAGCGGTTCAGGGGCGGACGGCGGCACGCGGGTAAACGAGGCGCTGCCGCCGTTCGGCGGTAACCCGAGGCACGCGGGTTACCCGGATCCGGCCGGGCAGGGAAAGGGCAGCAGGCGCGTCGCGATCATGGCGTGCGTCGCGGCGGTGATCGTCGGGGCCGGCATCGTCGGCGGATTCGCGGTGCGTGCCGCACGCATCGCGCGCGTCACGAACACGTCTCAGTCCACCGGCACCAAGGGTCACCCGGCGGCCTCGTCAAGTACGGCGGCGGGCCGAACATCCGCCGCACCCGCCGGGTACAGCTGGTACGCCCAGTCCGCCGCCAGCACCGGGACGGCGGCCGGCTTCAGGCTGGCGGTGCCGCAGGGCTGGAGCGAGACCAGGGACGGGCTGACCACCTACCTGCGGGCGCCAGCCGGGGCCGGATTCATGGAGGTGGACCTGACCCAGCAGAGCATCGCGAACACGATGGCCGAAGCTCGCTGGGTGGAGGTCCAGGCGCGCCGGCAGGGCAGGTTCCCCGGCTACCGGCGGATCTCGCTGCGGCCGGTGCAGATGCTCGGCACGAGCGGTGCGGTGTGGAGCTTCAGCTGGCAGGAGGCCGGGGTGGGGCGAGTCGTCGCGCAGGACTACTTCTTCGACCTGAACACCACCGGGGGAACCCAGTCTTACGCACTCTACGGTTCCGCGCCGCTCAGCTCATGGTCGGCGGGCGCGCAGATTCTCAGTGAGGCTCTGAACACCTTCCAGCCGGTCAGCTAGCCCCTTCCGCAGCCGCCCGTCTCGCATGGTGAGACACGGCGAGGCGCGGGGGCGGCCCTCCGGGGAGGGCCGCTCCGCTTGGGCGTGGGCGTGCGTGAAACTAGTACCAGCCGGTGGCTTCCTCGTGTGACCAGGCGCCGCAGGGGGAGCCGTAGATGGCCTTGATGTAGCCGAGGCCCCAGCGGATCTGCGTCGCCGCCTCGGTTGCCCAGTCGGCGCCGGCGCTGGCCATCTTCGAGCCGGGCATGGCCTGCGGGATGCCGTAGGCACCGTCGGGGTTCTCGGCGGTGACGCTCCAGCCGCTCTCGCGCATCCACAAGGGGTCGAGGCACGAGAACTGCGATGATGACCAACCGTAGCTGGCCAGCATCGACATGGCGATCTGCTGGGCGCTTCCCGATGCGTGAACCGGCGGGGCCGGAGGCGCCGACGCCCGCTGCGGCGCGGCGGCCTTCTGCTGGGCCTGCTGAGCTTCGGCAGCCAGGGCGGCCGCTCGCCTAGCAGCTGCTTTCCTGGCGGCGGCCTTCCGTGCCGCCGCCGCCCGGCGGGCAGCCTCAGCCCGCTGGGCCTGGGCCGCTGCGGTCAGCCGGGCTTGCCAGGCCTGCTTCGACCTGAGCGACAGGAACTGGTCGACGGGGTGGCTGGCCTTCATCGCGCTCGCGCCGTGGCCCGCGCCCGGAACAAATGCCGCTGTCGTGGCCGCGCCCACTGAGGCGCCGGCCGGCCAGACCGTAACGGCAGCGGCCGTGCCCGCCGTCACGACGGCAAGTCCGCCGGCGGCTATGACCATAGTGAGTTTGGTGGGCTTCTTAAACAGAATCCGATTGAATAGAGTTCGATTAAACAGAGTCCGGTTGCTGGACAAAGTCTGCCTTGGGTCGGGCGCGCTGTGCGCGTTCGGCCTCCACCCGGGACACCGCCTGCGGCTCGGCGAAGAGCGCAGGAGGCGGCGTGCGGACGTGCCGCGGGTCAAGGCGACCGGTCACTACCGAGTGACCATCATGCACGCCGGGTGCTGTCGGGGACTGATCTTGCCTCAACCTGCCACCGAAACGTCCACGTAAAACGGTGTGTCTTAGATCACAAAAATGCCGAAAACGCCCTGGAACTTTCCACAATCATGCCACTGACCTGCGACTATGCCATAGCACTATCGCTTAGAAAAAAGTCTATGAAGCACGTCACAATGTGACGCAAACCGGCACACGGACTCACTCTGCGTATCTCAACCTTTACCAAAGAGCAAGACTTTACTAGCGCAATGTAGCGTAAAAGTTTATAGGTTTGTTATCGAAAACTGGTTCAGCCGGACCCTTAGTAGTAGTCGTGCGCCTGCCAGAATGACCAGGCGCTGCACGGATCCCCGTAGACGGCCTTGATGTATCCCAGGCCCCATTTGATCTGGGTGGCCGGGTTGGTCTGCCAGTCTGAGCCGGCGCTCGCCATCTTGGATCCGGGCA
Source organism: Streptosporangiaceae bacterium (assembly GCA_036502085.1). Classification (GTDB taxonomy): domain Bacteria; phylum Actinomycetota; class Actinomycetes; order Streptosporangiales; family Streptosporangiaceae; genus PALSA-505. Next base: position 15,299 of record DASXZD010000130.1, on the reverse strand, counting down.
GCGCCTGCGGGATGCCGTAGGCCCCGCTGGCGTTCTCGGCGGTGTAGACCCAGCCGCTCTCCCGGGTCCAGATGTTGTCCAGGCAGCCGAAATAGGTACTGGGGCTCCAGCCGAACGACGCCAGCATGTCGTAGGCAATCCGCTGGGCGGTGCCGGGGTTAGGCGGCGGGCCGCTCGGGATGCCGGTTGTGGAGCCGCTGCCGCCGGGGCCGGGCGTCGAAGTCTGCCGGGAGGCCAGCTGCGGTGAGCCCACCAGGCTGAGCGTCTTGGCGGCGGAGCTGATGGCGATCAGCTCTTCGCGCCGTTCTTCGAGCAGCAGGACGGTGTGGCTGGTCGGGACGGCGGCCACGGCGGCGATGGCGCCGGCATTGACGCCGGATCCGGGGCGTATGCCGACCAGGTACACCGCCAGTGCGACCACGACGGCAACGGCCGCCGATACCGCGGCCAACGGAAGGGCTACCCCGGTGCGAGGACGGGACGAGCGCCTCTTCCCCGGGGCGCGCCTCCGGTGTTGCGACAAGGCGGTCCTCTCCGACGGCCAACTGGGCGGCGGCTATCGCACCGTATGCTGCCGGGCCGCCGTGCAGGGCAGTCCGCCAGCTGGCTCCCGGGCCCCACGCGTCACGTCTGCGACATGGGTACCCGCCGACGGGCGGGCCGAGTTCCATTGCCGCCCTACCCTGCCAGAAGTACAGGAGGGGCCTGCAACCGATTCCGCGGAAAAAGCTGGCGTTGCTGTGATCACCGCTCGGCCGGGCCGCCGGCACGCTGACTACCCTTCGGGGGGTTATTGCGGCTACCTTTCCATCATGGCGTTCCGGGGAAAGACAGCCGGCCAGGGACCGGCCAGACAGGGTTCCTGGCAGCTCGGCGCCGGCGACGCGGAGGCGGTGCTGGCCGAGGCGCGCAAGGCGCTGTTCGTCATGGTCGGATTCCTGGCCATCTTGTGGATCGTGCAGATCGCCAACTGGGCAGACCACTATCAGCTCAGCTTCGAGTACGGCATCAGGCCGCACGACGCGGGCAGCCTGCCGGAGATCTTCAGCGCGCCTTTCCTGCATTTCAGCTGGGCGCACATCGAAGGCAATTCCGGGCCGCTGTTCATCTTCGGCTTCCTCGCCGCCTACCGCGGCGTGACGAAGTTTCTCAGCCTGACGCTGCTGGTGGCCATCACCAGCGGGCTCGGCGCCTGGATCTTCGAGAGCTCGCATAGCGTCGGTGCGGGCGCCAGCGGCATCGTGTTCGGCTACTTCGGTTACATCATCGTGCGCGGCCTGTTTGACCGGCACCTGATCGACCTGGTCATCGGCTTGGTCATGGCGCTGAGCTTTGCCTATCAGTTCACGGTCCTGCTGCCGCAGCACGGCATTGGCTGGCAGGCGCACATCTTCGGCATGGCGGGGGGCGTCCTGGCCGGCTGGGTGCTGCGCGACCGCAGCAGGCGCAGGCCGTCCGGCCAGGCCGTCACGGCGGCGGGCGGGCCGTCGGCCACCGGGGACGGCTCCAGGGCGGCACTGCACAAAGAACTCGACGACCTCGGCCTGTGACCATGCCCGGCACCTGCCAACTGGGCAGCGCGCCCAGATAAGGCCGCGTCCAGATAAGGCACTGGGCGGGGACGGCTCCGAGGAGCGTCCCCGCCCAGTAACAAGGTAAGCCGGCCCGCAGCGGTTCGCGGGCCCGGCTTCAAGCCTGGCGATTAGAGCGGGCGGACCTGCTCTGCCTGCGGGCCCTTGGTGCCCTGGCTGGAGGTGTACTCGACCCGCTGGTTGTCCTGCAGGGTGCGGTAGCCATCAGCCTGGATGACCGAGTGGTGAACGAAAACGTCGGCCGAGCCGTCATCGGGAGCGATGAAACCGAAACCCTTGTCGGCGTTGAACCACTTCACTGTGCCCTGAGCCATCGTGCTTTCTCCTACTGGGACGATCTTCGGGATGCACGTGTGTGTCCCCCGGGTTGCTGCGACCGCCTGCCCGGTGAAGGCTGGGCTCTACGGGATACGACGCCCGCTGTGAGAACTTCGCAGGCGCTGTGACACGAACACGAATTTCTACTACAACCAGCATCCATTTAACACCATCGAACCGGCCGCCTCCCGCATTTACGCGTTGCGCGGACATGTGATCTTTGGCTCACGGCGGGTCGGCCGCGCCCAGGCGCCAGCGCATCGGTGCAGGTCCTGGCGCTGCTCCGGTGCAGATATGGTGCAATTCCGGCATCGCGGAGGGCGTGCGGACGGGCCTGATGACTGGCCTGCGGACGGGGCTATTGCCGCGTCCCCGCCTCGAGTTCGCGCTTGAGCCGGTCCAGCGTCGTGCGGATTCCCTCGCGGTTGGCCTCGGGACGGCTGGCGGCCACCCGGCCGGTGAACACCCGGCCGAGAATGCGGGCCCCCCGGCCGCGCTGATCGAGCCAGCGCTCGGTGATTTCGGTGCCCGGGCCTGCCGCCGTGAGCTGGTAGCTCCACCGGGAGACCGGCAGGCCGAACGTCGTGACGTCGAACGCGAACTGCCGGCCTGGCTCCGCCGTGACGACGTGGCAGGTGGTGAACCAGACCCACGGGCCGCGCCGGTTGAACCCAACGAACCGGGCGGGCGCGCCGTCGCGCCGCGACCACACCAGGGTCGCGAAGCACTCGGGGCTCCAGCGCGCCATCCGGCGCACATCCGACACCGCCCGGTACACGTCGGCGGGCGGCACGCCGACGGTGATGCGCTCGGCTACCTCGGCTGGCATGCGCCCACGATAACGGGGATCACTCGTCCACGCGCAGCGCACGGGTCACGCCGCGGCCGCGGGCCAGCCTGCCCTGCAGGGCCAGGGTCAGCCCGGCGAGCAGCAGCAGCCCGGCCGCGGCGACAACAATGATCACCGCGTCGGCGTGCAGCGGCACGTCCACCGGGACGCCGGTGAACGCCGCGAGGTCCACCGCCGACCCGACCAGCGGCACCAGGACCAGCGCGCACGCCGACCCGCCGACGGCCGCGGCCGCGATCGCGGGCATGGTCTCCACCGCTGTCACCCACCGCGACTGGGCTGGCCGCAGGCCCATGGTCGTGAGCCGGGCCAGCGTCAGCTCCCGCGAGCGGGTACCGAGGACCAGCGTGAGTAGCAAGATCAGCATGCTGAACGCTGCGGCGGCGGCGATGCCCTGCGCGAAGGTAACGAACCCGCCGTGCGGCAACGGTGCGCTCGATATCGAGGCCAGCACGCTGGAGCGCAGCGCGGTCTGGGCACCGGGCACCGCGCGGCGGGCGGTGCGGGTAAGCGCCGCCGTATCGAGCCGCGGGCCGGCGATCGCGATCACCGTCGCGGGCGGCACCTGGCGGCCGAGCGCCCACCGGGGCAGCACCACGAACTGGCTGCCGGCCGATGCGCCCGCGATGCCGGCCAGCGTGCCGGCCGCCCGGATCTGCAACTGGTGGCCGGCCACGGACAGCTGGTCGCGCGCCTTCAGCAGGGCCCTGGCCCCGGGCGAGATGAGCACGGGCACCGGGGCGGCCGGGCCGCCGCTGACGGCGTGCGGCCGGGCCAGCGCGGCGGCAGGAAAGGCCGGCACCGGCGTCGCGGCGGTCAGCGCCGCGTACTGCCGCGGATCGACGAAGATCACCGGCAGCGACTGGCCCTGGCTCGAGGTTCCCGTGGTCACGGCGACCGCGGCGTAGCGCCGGACGCCGGGCACGGCGGCGATCAGGCGCTGGGCCGCGGGGCTGATCCCGGGACCTACCGCCGGCGCGGTGACGATGGCGTCGGCCCCCGTGGCCTGCCAGGACGCCGCGACGTCGGCACGGGTCACCGCGTTGCGGGCGGTCGCGGCGAACGCGAGGACGGCGAACGCGAGGACGAGCGCGAAGGCGGGCAGCACCGCGGCCTGCACCGCCGCGCTGCCCCGGGCGAAGCCGACCACCAGCACGACGCCGCGCCGCCGCCGCGCGAGCCGGGTCAGCTGGCGCAGCGCGACCGGGTAGACCCGCATGACGAGCAGCGCGATCGGTATCGCCGCGAGCACGGGCGCCGCGCTGGTGAACAGGTCGATGCTTCCCGGCGGGGGCAGGCCCTGATCACGGAGCAGGATCAGGCCGCCGACGGCCCCGGCGACCAGGGCGGCGTCGAAGATCCAGCGGCGGGCCGCGGCGGCCCGGCGGCGGATGCCCGCGGTGGTCACGGCGGCCGCGCTGGCCGCGTCGCGCGGCGTGCGGTGCCACCACGCGGTCAGCAGCGGCGGGCCGGCCAGCGCGGCCGCGACGATCAGGCCGGCCAGCCACGCCGACAGCCGGGAGGCCGGGCCCGGCGTGGCCAGCACGGCGGCGGCCACCGCGACGGCGGCGGCGGGCAGCACCACGGCCGCACCGCCGCGCAGCGCGATGGCGGCGGCCTGCCGCAGCGAGGCGCCGCGCGCCCGCATCAGGGTGAACTCGCCGCGCCGGTGCTCGCCGACCAGCCTGGCGCCGAGCAGCACCACGACCGCCGCGATCACGGCCAGGCTGACGAACAGCAGCGAAAGCGCGCGCTGCACGGCGTCGTCGGTCGTCACGAACGGCTGGAGCATCGTCCCGAGGCCGCTGATCAGGCTGATCTGGAACGTGGAGGACTCGCCGGCCGAGGCGCTGAAGCCGACGCTCACTGAGCTGGCGGCGGTCAGGTAGGCCACCGACGCCAGCGCCCGCTGGAGGCCGGCCGCCTGGTCGGCGTTGATGTGACCGAGCTCGAGCGGGAAGCTCCACACCCCCTGCAGCGGCCGGGTGTCCAGGAAGCTTTGCAGCGCGGTCAGCTCAGCCGGGCCGACGAACGCGCCGACCCCCAGGTAGGGCGCGGAATTCAGCCCCGGGTAGGTCAGCTGCGGTACGGCGGCGGCGGGGTCGACGGTCCAGAAGGACGATGCGGCGCCGAGCGGCCGGACGATCCCGGTGACCACCAGGACATCGCTGGCCGCCCGGATCCGGGAGCCGACCCGCAGGCGGAACCTGGCCGCGGTGGCCTGGCTGACCGCGACCTGGACCGTGCCGGATGTGCCCGATGCGCCGTTCAGCGTGGCCTGGCTGGGCAGCGTCCCTGCGACCAGCCTGGCGTTGCTGTTCAGCTCGCCGCGGTAGATCAGCTCCAGCTGGGGAGGCGCCATGGTCTTGTCGGCCGGCTCGCCGGTCACGGCGAACTGGGTGGAGCCGGTGGACATGCCGGTCCACTGCTGGGCGGCGGGGGCCAGCGGCAGGTCGTCACCGCGCAGCCCGGCGAGCAGCTGGCTGTGCGCGGATATCAGCTGCGCCGTGGTCAGGAAGTTGTTGCCCAGGCTGGTGATGCTGGCGTCGGCCAGCACCGACGTCTGCGACGAGGACGCGGACCGGAAGATCCGCTGCAGGACCTGGGTCCGGTAGCCCAGGCTGGCCCGGGGCAGGGCCACCGCGACGAACGCGCAGGCCATCACGAGCAGGGCCAGCGCCACGCTGGCCGCCGTCCCGGTGCCGGTGACGGCCGCCCAGGACCTGCGGATCCAGCCGCGTCTCATACTGACTCTCCGACGCGAAGCTCGACCGCCGGGTCGGGCCAGTGGGCTGCCGCCGCGGTGGCCGCCAGTACCGGCGCAGCCGCGATGCTCAGCGCCAGCAGGATCGTCCAGCCGACCGGGATCAGCACGTGCACCGGCGGGAACGGCGCGACCGCTCCGGTCGTGAGCGTGACCGCCGGGACCAGCAGGTGGGCGAGCGCCGCGCCGATCACCACGCCCGTGGCCGTGCCCGGCAGGCTCAGCATCAGCTGCTCCAGGCAGAGCTGGCCGGCCCGCGCGGCCCGTCCCATGCCGAGCGCGGCGAGCAGCGCATCGGTCAGCCGGCGTTCCCTGACGGCGGCCACCACGCTGACCATGAAGCCGATGCACGCCAGCAGGCCGGCCGCTATCACGATCACCAGCAGGGACAGCTGCGGCACGTTCGGCAGCGAATCGCTGAGCAGCCCGGCGGCTGTCCTCGCCCTGGTGGTCACGGTTCCCGCGGTGGCGCCCGGAGGGTACCCGGCCGGCCCGCCGTGAGCCGTGCTGAGCCACCACTGGGTGACCGGCAGCGGCGGCTGCCACTGCCCGGCCAGCGCGTCCTGCAGCCAGGCCTGGTCAACGATCACCGCGGGCCCGCCGGCGGTGACGGCGGCAGCGGCGGGAAAGGCAGCCACCTCGGCCACCAGCCGGATCCGCACGGTGGCGTCGCCGACCGGCAGCGGGACGATCCGGCCCAGGTGAGCGCCGGCCGAGCCGAGGAACGCCCGGGTCGCTATGGCCGGCACCACCCCGCCGCGGTATGCGGCGGCCACCCGCAGCTGGCCGGAGACCGGCTGCGGCGTCGCTCCCCGACGCGCGATGAGGTGTCCGGTCCCGACCGTGAAGGACAGCTCGGCGGCGCCCCCGCTGACCCGCCAGGCGGCGACGGTCGGCGCGATCCCGCTGGCACCGGGGTCAGCGAGATCGGTGGACTGCGCGCCGGCCCGCCACCGGGCGAGCGCGCCGGCCCCGGCGAACGGAGCAGGGAAGGCGCCGGAGCCTCGCGCGGATACGGCCAGCGAGCGGATCGCCAGCGTGCCGGTGGCCGACGCCGTCTGCTGCTGCGCGCGACGCGTCGCGGACGGCGGGGACTCCGGCAGCTGATAGCTCAGCGATAGGCCCAGCAGGCGCAGCGGATAGCGCGCCTGCCCGGCGGTGGCCAGGTCGAGGGCCAGATCGTGGTAGCGGCCGTCGGCGGGCAGGCTCCCGGCCGGGATCGAGTAGACGATTCCTCCGCCGTCCTGCACGGACAGGCTCGCCGACATGACGCCGAGCCGGCCGCCGGGCGGGGCCAGCAGCATCGCGCTGACGTCCAGCCGGGCCGGCCGGCCCGGCAGAGCCAGCCCGGGGGCGGCGTAGCGCGGAGTGATCCGCCGCCACAGCGCGGCCAGCGGCACGGCGGACAGGTCCGGCCGGAGCAGCACGGTGCGTGCCGCCTGCCTGGCGTCCACGGCAAACACGCCGAACCCGCTGTTGACCGCGCTGACCGGCATCGCGGTGAGCACGCCGCGGCCGCGGGCGAGCGATCCGCCGCGGGCGAGCGGGAGCGGCGCGGCCAGGCTCACTCTGACGTCGGCGCCGGCCGTGAAGGCCGCCTGATCCAGCTGGGACTGCCGCCAGCTCTGATGCTGGGCGAGCACCAGCGTGCCGGTCGCCGCGGCGAGGACCACCAGCAGCACCGGGCCGCCTTCGCGTACCGCGCGCCTGCTCAGCTGCCAGCTGGCCAGCGCCGTGACCAGGCGCCGGCCGCGCACGCTCAGCCCGTCCAGCAGCCGCGCCGCTGCGGGCAGGACGCGCAGCGGTACCAGGGCGATCCCGGCCAGGGCGAGCACCGGGGCCACGGCGAGCACCGGGTCGACGCCGAGCGCGCCGCCGGACAGCCGCGGCGCCGCCGAGTACTTGCGCAGCTCCCAGAACGCCAGCACGCCCAGGCCGATCAGCGCCACGTCCAGGCCGGTCCGCGCGGTGGCGGCGAGCGCGGCCTGCCTGGTGCGCCTGATGCGGGCGGCGCCGGGGGTGACCGGACGCAGCGCCGGCCACATCATCACGATGATGACCAGCACCGCGATGACCGCGGCGGGCCACCAGGAACCGCCGGCGACGCCGCTGCGCACGACGTCAGGCAGCCCTCCGCCGGAGCGGGCCACCGCCAGCCCGCTGGCCGACAGCAGCAGGTTCGCGAGGTAGCTGCCGAGCACGACCCCGGCCACGATGCCCACCGCGGCCAGCAGGGACGCCTCGGCCAGCGAGGCCAGCACGAGCTGCCCGCGGGCCGCCCCGCGGGCGGACAGCAGCGCGGTTTCCGCTTCCCGCTGACTGGCCAGCAGCCGCGCGGCCAGCACCACCCCGGCCATGGCCAGCAGCAGCAGTTGCAGCGAGCCGATGAGCAGCAGCGACTTCGACACCACCACGCTGCTGGCCAGCGCGGACAGCGTCTGCGGCAGCGCCGTGGTCACCTCGAGCCCGCCGGGGCTCTGCCCGGTCTGCCACCCGGAGATGACGGCGCCCAGGCGCCTGGCCAGCCTGGCCATGTCACCCGGCGCGAGGCGGGCGGTGCGCACCGTGATGAGCCAGGATGCCGCGCTGACCGGGAGGCCCCCGGGAGCGAACGCGGCCGGGCTCGCCAGCATCGGGCCATAGGTGGTGAACGCGCCCTGCACGTTCTTGCCCGAGGTGCCGAGGATGCTCAGACGCCAGTACGGCGAGGCCGGGTCCCGCGGCCGGAACAGGCCGGTGACGCGCAGTCGGGCCGGCACCCCGGTGATGCTGTCGTGCAGGTCCAGCACTGCTCCGACCGACAGGTGCAGCAGGCTCGCCGTGCTGGCCGGCAGCGTCACGCCGATGGGCGCGCCGGGTGCCGGCGGGCCGGGCCAGGTCCCGGCGGCCAGCTCGGCGTGCGCCATGACGCTGTCGAGCGACGCCGCCTGGATCAGCGGGACCTGGCTGCTGCCCCGCGCATTCGGCAGCGTCAGCTGATCGGACCAGCGGGCGCTGACCAGCGTGAAGGGAACGGCGCGCAGGGCCGAACGCACCGACGAGCGGATGACGGGCAGGTCGGCGCGGCCCGCGGCGGCGTCGATCTGGCCGGTGACCAGGATCGACGTGGCCGGCGCGGTGGCCAGCTGCTTGTGCGCGGCGGCCGGGAGCGCCCTGGCGCCGAAGCTGGCCAGCGCGGTCGTCACGATCACTGAGGTCAGGACGGCCAGCAGGAGGCTGGCGGGCAGCAGCGGGGCGGACAGGGTTCGCCGCAGCACGAACGACCCACGGGAGCTGCGCATGTTCCCGGAGTATTCCGTACGGACCGCCACGACGTAACCGCCCTGGTCCCGGCCCACCCCCATGATGCTGACGCTACGCAAGCGGCATGCGCGCGGCCCGATCGCACCGCGAGATGGTTACGAGTTTGGCGCGCAATCGTTGCGGACCGGCTGGCCTGCCGCCGCTCAGCTGGTCAGTCAGTGGTTCAGGCCAGGTGGACGTAGTCGTAGTCGAACGGCTGGCCGTTGATGCCGTTGCGCGGGGGCGAGATCCACGAGGCAATCTTGCCTCGCTCGTGCACCGGCTGCATGAGCGACCGGACGTGCGCCTTGTCGACGTCGGTCGGCAGGTACCTGCCCTGTTCGCGGCGCCACTCCCCGGCGGAGAGCAGCCGCCCGGCCGGCGTCGCCTCGATCCCGGCGAACGCGCCGACCTTGCGGTTGAACGCGGCGTGCGGCAGCGTCAGCCGGCGCGCCACGCCGGCCTGCTCCAGGATCCGGTTCCACCGCCTGACCCCGCCCTGGCAGTCGGCGGTGTACTCGCGCCGCAGGTCGGTGTTGAGCCCGACCAGCGCGGACACCTCGAGCTGCCCGATCTCCCCGTCGATCAGGGCATCGACGCTGAACGCGTCATCGGTCAGCTTGTGGTCGTCCTTGCGGCGGTCTTCCATCCAGCGGCCCTTGAGCCCGGCGGTGTAGTAGTTCGCCACGTTGGTTGACGTGTCGCCGCCGAACAGGTCCAGCGAGACCGAGTAGTGGAAGTTGAGGTACTTCTGGATCACGTCGAGCGGGATGGCGCCCGCGGCCGCCACATCGTCGGTGTCGCGCTCGGCCATCACCTGGGCGGTGCGCTCCACCACCCGGTCGACCCCCGTGGTGCCGACCATCATGTGGTGCGCTTCTTCCTTGAGCATGAACTCACAGGTGCGCGACAGCGGGTCGAACGCCGACTCCTTCAGCGTGCCGAGCTGGTACTTGCCGTCCCGGTCGGTGAAGTAGGTGAACATGAAGAACGACAGCCAGTCGGGCGTCTCCTCGTTGAACGCGCCGAGGATGCGCGGCGCGTCTTCGCTGCCGGAGTTGCGGTGCAGCAGTTGCTCGGCCTCTTCGCGGCCCTCCCGGCCGAAGTAGGCGTGCAGCAGGTACACCATCGCCCACAGGTGACGACCCTCCTCCACGTTGACCTGGAACAGGTTGCGCAGGTCGTACAGGCTGGGCGCGGTCGCGCCGAGGTTGCGCTGCTGCTCCACGCTGGCCGGCTCGGTGTCACCCTGGATGACGACCAGCCGCTGCAGCTCGGCGCGGTACTCCCCCGGCACCTTCTGCCAGGCAGGCTCGCCCCGGTGCTCGCCGAAGCCGATCCGCCGGCCGGGGTCCCGCTCGGCCAGGAAGATGCCCCACCGGTAGTCCGGCATCGGCACGTGACCGAAATGCGCCCAGCCCTCGCGGCCGACGTTGACCGCGGTGCGCAGGTAGACGTCCTGGGTCGGCAGCGCCGGGCCCATCGACTCCCACCAGGACAGGAAGTTAGGCTGCCACGACTCCAGCGCCCGCTGCAGCCGCCTGTCGGTGTGAAGGCCGACGTTGTTCGGAATCTTCTCGGAGTAGTCAGCCGGGCTGCTCATCTCAGACTCGCTTCCGGTCGAAGTCGGCTCGCTGGCCGGTGCCGAACTTGCGCAGGGCACCCTCGGCGCCCGACGCGTTCGGTCGGTTGAAGATCCAGTTCTGCCAGGCCGTGAGCCGGCCGAAGATCTTCGTCTCCAGGGTCTCCGGGCCGGCGAACCGGTAGTTGGCCTCCAGGCCGGTCAGCGCGTCCGGGCTGAAGCTGGACCGTTCCTCGACGGCGATGCGGACCTCCTCGTCCCAGTCGATGTCGTCGGGCGCGAACGTCACCAGGCCCAGCTCCGCGGCGGCGTCCGCCGTCAGCGGCTCGCCCGCCCGCTTCGTCACCGCCGCGAGCCCCTCCTCGTCGCCGAAGAACCGGGTCGCCAGCCGGGTGAGGCCGTTGCCCATCGGCAGCGGGCCGAGGTTCATCGGCCCGACCGTGACCGCCGCAGGCTCGGCGTCCGGATCGATGCCGGCGTCCGGATCGCTGCCGGTGAAGACGCCGGACAGCTGGAAGGACCGGTCCGCGGCCAGCGCGAGTTCCAGCAGCGCGCCGGCGAAGCAGCTGCCCGGCTCGGCCAGCGCGATGAGGCTGCGGCTGGTGACATCGAGCCGCTTCAGCGTCCGCTTCAGGTACTGGATGATCTCGTTGGCCAGCCAGTCGCCGGAATTATCGGCCAGCAGCTGATCGTGCGCGAGGACCTTCCCGGGATCGCCGCTGGTGCGCAGCACCCAGGTGCCGAGTTCCAGCTCGTTCGCGCGCAGGTCCAGGATCAGGTCGTCAAGCTCTCTGGTCACCGCCAGCGTCCAGAACCCGGCGCCCTGAGCGGCGATCCCGGCCGCGTCGGCCGGCGGCCCGTCCGCGGGCCCGCTGACCGTGATCTCGACCAGGCAGCGAGCCCGGTCGAGCCTGGCCCGGACGTGGTCGTAGCGAATCTCGGACTCGGTACGCGACTTGGCCAGCGGGGTCAGCGTAAGGGGGGGCGCGCCCTTAGGACGGTGCGATCGGCCGGCCAGCTCGGCGGCCCTGGCCGCCACGGCCTGGTCCCACTTCGCGCGCGGCACGGCCTCGTCCACCAGCCGCCACCGGACGGCCTTCTGCCCGCCGAGCCCCTCGGACCGGGTGGAGAACCAGTCCGCCAGGTCGCGGCGCACGTGCCGCTTGTCCACCACCCGGGTCAGCCCGCCGGTGCCGGGCAGCACGCCGAGCAGCGGCAGCTCCGGCAGCGCCACCGCCGAGGACCGGTCGTCGATCAGCATGATGTGGTCGCACGCCAGGGCCAGCTCGTAGCCGCCGCCGGACGCGGTGCCGTTCAGCGCGGCCAGGTAGGTCTGCCCGGAACAGGCGGTCGCGTCCTCCATGCCGTTGCGGGTCTCGTTGGTGAACTTGCAGAAGTTCACCTTCCACGGATGAGACGAGCCCGCCAGCATGCGGATGTTGGCCCCGGCGCAGAAGATCTTGTCCTTGATGCTGGTCAGCACGACCGTGCGCACCTCGGGGTGCTCGAACCGCAGTCGCTGGACCGCGTCGTAGAGCTCGATGTCGACGCCCAGGTCGTAGGAGTTGAGCTTGAGCTCGTAGCCCGCGACCAGGCCGCCCTGCTCATCGACGTCCATCGCCAGCGTCGCCACCGGACCGTCAAACGACAGCCGCCAGTGCCGGTACGCCGCGGGCTCGGTGCGGAACTCCACGGTCGTCATGGGTGGACCTCCTGCCGGCTTCCTGATGAGAATATCTTCTACATAGAGATGCAAAATCGTCAAGGGATAGTAGAATATTCCGTACGCTGGGAGGTCCGGCGACAGGAGGGGTCCATGACGTCGGGTGCCGCAGCCGGCAATTCCGCGCCCAGCATGTCGCGCCGGCAGGCGGCCGGGGCCGAGAGCGCCAGGGGCCTGCTGTTCACGATCCTCGGCGAGTTCGTCCTGCCAGCCGGCGGACCGGCGTGGACCTCGGCGTTCATCGACGTGCTCGGCGGGCTCGGCATCGAGGAGAAGGCCGCCCGGCAGGCGCTCATGCGCACCGCGAGTGCGGGCTGGCTGACCTCAGAGCGGGTCGGCCGGCGCACAGTCTGGCACCTCACCCCTGCTGCGGAGCGATTGCTCACCGAGGGCACCGAGCGCATCTACGGCTTCGCCCCCGGCCTGGCCGGCTGGGACGGCCGCTGGCTGCTCGTCCTCGCCCGGGTCCCCGAGACCGACCGGCCGCTCCGGCACCGGCTGAAGACCCGGCTCACCTGGGCCGGGCTCGGCAGCCCCGCGCCGGGCGTCTGGGTGAGCACCCGGGCCGACCGGGTCGGCGAGGTAGAGAAGGCGCTCGGCGAGGCCGGCGTGCTCGACGGCGCTCACGTCTTCATCGCCCAGCACACCGGGCACGGAGACCTCGCGGCGATGGTCAGGCAAGCCTGGGATCTCGCCGCCCTCGAGGACGGCTACCGCCGATTCCTGGCCGAGTTCGCCGCCGCGACGGCGGCGAATCCGCTGATCCGGCTGGCCGAGCTGGTCCACGCCTGGCGGCGGTTTCCCTCGCTCGACCCCTCGCTGCCGGACGAGTTGCTCCCCGGGCAGTGGAGCGGCGCGAAGGCGGCCGCGCTGTTCCGCCGCCGCCATGCCTCCTGGTCGGTCGACGCCAGCGCCGAATGGCGCCGGCTGAACGAGGCCGGCACCTGACGCCGCTGGCCGAAATAGTCAACACTTGGGTAGCAGAGCAGACAAGATTTGTCATACGTCGGCGCGTCCGCAGGCTGGCGACCCCGAGGAAGGAACCACCATGGCCGAAGTGCTCGACGAACTCGACTGGCAAGGCAAGGTGTACAGCAGCGGCTGGACCGAGGCGCACGGCGGCGTGCTGGAATCGGTCGAGCCGGCCACCGGTGACGTGCTCGCCCGGGTAGGGCTCGCGGACGCCGACGACATCGCCGCCGCGGCGGTCGCCGCGAAGAACGCCCAGCCCGGGTGGGCGGCCCAGCCCGGCCCGGTGCGGGCGGCCCTGCTGCGCCGCGCCGCCCGCATCCTGGAGGACAACCGCGCCGAGTTCGAACGCTGGCTGGTCCGCGAGGGCGGCGCGGTACCCGGCAAGGCCGCGTTCGAGGTGGAGCTGGTCCTGGCCGAGCTGTGGGAGGCGGCCGCGCTGCCGACGCAAGCCTGGGGTCACCTGCTGCCCACCAGCGAGCCCGGCCGCCAGAGCATCGCCAAGCGCGTGCCGCTCGGCGTCGTCGGCGTCATCAGCCCGTGGAACTTCCCGCTGATCCTGTCCGTGCGGGCCGTCGCGCCCGCCCTCGCGCTCGGCAACGCGGTGATCCTCAAGCCCGACGTGCAGACCGCGGTCTCTGGCGGGGTGCTCCTCGCCCGGCTGTTCGAGCTGGCCGGCCTGGCCGAAGGGCTGCTGCACGTGCTGCCCGGCGACGCGGGACCGGGAGCGGCGCTGGCCGAGAACCGCGACGTCGCGATGATCTCCTTCACCGGATCGACCGCTGTCGGCCGGCTCGTCGGCGAGGCCGCCGGGCGCACGCTCAAGCGGGTCAGCCTCGAACTCGGCGGCAACAACGCGCTCATCGTGCTCGATGACGCGGACCTGGACGTCGCCAGCTCCTCCGGAGCGTGGGGGGCTTTCCTGCACCAGGGGCAGGTCTGCATGACCGCCGGGCGGCACATCGTCCTCGAATCGGTGGCCGACGAGTACCTCGACCGGCTCGCCCAGCGGGCGAAGAACCTCCCGGTCGGCAACCCGTACACCGACCAGGTGGCGCTCGGCCCGCTGATCAACGCCCGCCAGCTGGAGAACGTCGACCGCATCGTCACCGAGACGGTCGCGGCCGGCGCCACGCTGCGCGCGGGCGGCAGCCACGAAGACCTCTACTACCAGCCGACCGTGCTCGCCGACGTCACCCCCGGCATGGCGGCCTTCCGCGAGGAGATCTTCGGCCCGGTCGCGCCGGTCGTCGTGGTCAAGGACACCGACGAGGCCGTCAGGGTCGCCAACGACACCGAGTACGGGCTGGTCGCCGCCATCCAGACTGGCTCGATCGAGCGCGGTCTGGAGGTGGCCGACCAGCTGCACACCGGCATCGTCCACGTCAACGACCAGACGCTGAACAACGACGCGTTCGCGCCCTTCGGGGGCACCGGCGCATCCGGCAACGGCAGCAGGTTCGGCTCGCAGAGCAGCTGGGACGAGTTCACCCAGTGGCAGTGGATCACCTCCCGGCCGCAGGCCCACGGCTTCCCGTTCTGAGGCACTGAACGGATAGCGGCCGCCGCGGCCGGCCGCCGCCGCGGCCGTTATCCGTTGCATGGAAGCCGCCTGACAGCGGGATGGAAGCCGTTTGACAGCGCACCCAGGTCTTATATGCAGGCAACTGGATCGTTCCCCCCGGTCCGCTCGCCCCTAGTCTGACCACGCGGCAACAGGCGTCGGCCTGACCCACACGATCGCAGCCGACTCGCAAATCGGAGAGCATCATGACCGCTACCTACACCTTCGACGTCTTTGCCAGCCTCGACGGCTTCGGCTCCAACAGCGGTAACTGGGGCGGCTACTGGGGCAAGCAAGGCCCCGAGTTGCTCGACCGCCGCCTCGCCCTGTACGGCGCGGATCAGCGGATGGTCTTCGGGGCCAACACGTATCGCGCGTTCGCGCGGATCCTGGCCTCGAGCACCGAGGAGTCCGGCGTGGGTGACCCATGGGTCACCCGGATGAGGAGCCTGCCGGCAACGGTGGTGTCGACCACACTGGAAGGATCTCTCGACTGGCCGGATGCGACCGTCGTGCGCGGTGACGCCGTCGACGTCGTCGCCCGGCTCAAGGAGGAGTCCGAGGTGCCGTTGCGCTCGCACGGCAGCCTGTCGATGAACCGGGCGCTGATGGCCGCCGGCCTGGTCGACCGCGTCCAGGTGACGCTCTTCCCCGT
>DASXZD010000129.1:0-41990 GCA_036502085.1 Streptosporangiaceae bacterium | reverse complement strand
CCGGCCGCCACGATCAGCTGGCCGGCGTCGCCGCGCACGCTCACCGGCCGCACGGTGAGCGCGGCGTCGGCCGGGCCCTCCCGGACCAGCAGCCGGCAGCGGATCTGCTGGCTTTCCCCGGTCCGCAGCGCCGCCGCCAGCTGGGTCTGCACCGCGGCCCGCGACGGCAGGTCGACGAAGGCGGTGAACAGCTTGCCGGTCGCGTACCCCGGACCCGAGCCGAGCAGCGCGCCGGCCGCCGCGTTCACCCGGCGGACGCAGCCGTCATCGCCGAGCAGGAACAGCGGCATCGGCACCTGCTGGAAGACCGCGTGCAGCAGCCGCCGCTCCGCGTGCATCGCCGGGTCGCCCGGCTCCGCGCCCGCGCCGGGCCCGGTCAGCGCCACCAGTGCCTCAACGGCCGCGTCCAGCTCGGTGAGCGCGGCGTGCAGCAGCGACCCCAGCTCGGCACCTTGCAGCGTCGCGGCCTGGCGGAGCGCGTCGCCGCGCGCCTTCAGTGCGGCGATGTCGCCGCCTTGCCCATCAGAACGCCCGGCCTGCTCTGTCACGATCCTGGTCCCCATATCACGAGCCGCGCGGTCCGGTTCCCTCACCGGTGCGGCGATCGCAGGCCGTCGGTTCCGCCCGAGGCAATGACTCGCCTGGCGATGTCGGCGACCCGGACGTTGCGCTCCTGCGAGTTGCGCCGCAGCCACCTCAGCGCCTCGTCGGCCGTGCAGCCGAGTGCCTGCATCAGCATCCCCTTGGCCTGGTCCACTAGCTCCCTGGATTCGGCAGCAGCGCGCAATTGCGCGGCTGTCCTTCTCGCATCACCGTACTCCGCCGCATTGCCGACCACGCTGTGGCCGATGCTAATGAGAAGCTCGGCCAGGTCTAGCTGGCCGGAGTCAAGCACGCGGGGCCGCGCGCCGTACAGCGAGAGCGTGACGGACTCATCGCCGCGCCGCAGGGCCAGCGTGACCGAGCTGCGCACACCGCGGCGCAGCGCCGCGCTGGCGTACCCCGGCCACCGGGTTTCGGCCAGCGTGTCCGGGCAGCTGACCGGCCCGCCGTCGGCCACGGCCTCGAGCACAGGTCCCTGGCCCGCGCTGAGCTGCGCCTCGATCAGCTCGGGGAGATCCGGGTGGCTGGCGACGAGAACCACGGGCTCGCCGTCCCGCCATAGGCCGGCCGTGGCGCCCGAGCAGGCCCGTACCTGGCGGGTGACCAGCACCACCAGTTGGTTCAACGACCGCGGCTCGGAGGCGGTCGCCACGCTCAGCAGGTCGGCGGCCTCGTTCGCTAGGTCAGACATCACCACCTCCCTGTCATCGGTCCGCTATGGCTCCAGCCCCAGGCCCGCAGACCATAGCATTCCAGGCATTCAGGGCGCTGGCTTGCTATCGGATGCGGCTGCGGCGTGCCGGGCCGTGACCGCCAGGTCCACGCTGTCGTACAGCGGCAGCCGGTCGGCCAGCCCGGTGATCCAGAGCGATTTGGTGTAGCGGTACCGCGGTCCGGCCAGGGTCAGCGTCCCGCCCGCCGCGGTCAGTTCCTTCCAGTGCCCGACGATGACGGCGAGCGCGCTCGTGTCCATGAAGTCGACGGCGGACAGGTCGAGCACGATGTGGTCGTGCTTGCGGCGGGCCCGGGTCAGGTACTCGTCGAACTCAGGGCCCGTCACGACATCGAGGTCTCCGCGGATGGCAACGATCATGCTGTCGTCTCGCTGCTCGCAGGAGAGCTGAAGCCCTTCCACCGCGCTCCCGTATGTCAGTCAAGCCGGCCAATGCGTGTCTTTATCGTATGTCTACCCAGTGCTTTCCGGATGGCTGCATGACCGAGCGATCTGAGGGAAACTTAGCGTCGGGTGACCGACGTTCCCCAGGGGTGGCGATAGACGATGGCTGCGGCGAGGGCCGACGACGGCCTGAGCCACCATGCGCTGATCCATGGCGACCAGCGCGAATACCTGTTGCATATCGCGGACTTCGTCCGGGCCGGCCTGGCGGGCGGCGAGCCGGTTCTCGTCTCCGTCCCTGGCCACCGTGACCAGATGGTGCGTGACCGGCTGGGCCGCGAATCCGGGGTGACCTACGCCGACATGACCGAGACCGGCCGCAACCCGGCGCGGATAATCCCGCAGCTCAGGACCTTCGCCGACGCCCATCCCGGCCAGCGGGTCCGGTTCGTCGCCGAGCCTGCCTGGCCGGGCCGGTCGGCGGCGGAGCTGCGCGAGGTGACCCGGCACGAGGCGCTGGTCAACCTGGCCTTCGCCGGGACGCAGGCCAGCATCCTGTGCCTGTACGACGGCGACGCCCTGGGCCGCTCGGTGATCGGCGGCGCCCGGTGCACGCATCCGGCCGTTTTTGCCGGCGGGATGCTCCAGCCCAGCGCCGGGTACGCGGGGCCGCAGAACATGCCGGCCGAATGCGAACGGGCGCTCCCGCCGCCGCCCGCCCGCGCCGAGGCCGTCAGCTACCGCACCGGACTGCGGCCGATCCGGAGCCTGGTGGAACGACGCGCCGGCCGCAGCGGGCTGTCCGGCGACCGCACCGCCAGCCTCGTGCTGGCGGTCAGCGAACTGGCGGCCAATACGCTGCGGCACACCAGCACCGGCGGCATGGTGCACGTCTGGGACACCCCGGAGGAAATCCTCTGCCAGGTGCGCGACCACGGCTGGATCGCCGATCCGCTCGCCGGGCGTACCCGGCGGGACGCGGTCGAGTCCGGGCACGGCCTGTGGCTGGTCAACCAGCTGTGCGACCTGGTCGAGCTGCGCACCGGGCAGGCCGGCACCACGGTCAGGCTGCACATGCGCCGCCTGCGAGACGGGGCGCTGTAACGGCGCTGCGAAGGCACCGCGGCGGGTGCTGTAGGCCTTATGCCGCCGGCTATTTCGTTTAATCGCCGCAGCGTGGGCAGTAGCACACCAGGGTCAAACTGAAGGGAGCGCACGATGCTGCTTATCCTGGCGGTCCTGCTGATCGCGATCATCCTCGGCGGTCTGGGCTTCGCCATTCATGTCTTGTGGTGGATAGCCCTAGTCGTGCTGGTCTTGTGGCTGCTGGGGTTCTTCTTCCGCACGGCCGAGGGCATAGGGGGCAGACGCCGCAGTCGCTGGTACCGGTGGTAGCGCGCCGCTGGTAGCGGCACGGCCGTTTCGGCCAGGAAGACTGATCCCCCATGGATACACGGCGCATAGCGGCGCCTTGGGCGCCGCTATGCGCCGTGCCAGTCGACGTCCGCCGCCCTCCCGGTCAGGCGATGCTCCCCCTGCCAGGCGGCTCTTCCGGGCCGTGCGGCTCTTCCCGGCCAGGCGGTCATGACCTCGGCGACCTGCCCGAATGCCCCGGATCTCCAGCCCCACTTGAGCAATCAGGCGGAAGGCGCTAGTATCGCTCCAACGGTGCTTATGACGCAGGCACACCCTTACGCCGTCGTGGCGTAACGGAGGGTGTGCCTTTTTTCATGGCTACGCCGGCCCCGGAGCCTTTGCCCGGTGCGCCAGACCCACACCTCTCAGTTACGCCGACATGCGGCACATACTGAGGAGGCAGCGTGATGAGGATCGCCCTCGTCGCACAGCACGGCAGCCCGCTTACCCCTGCCGTGGACCCGAACGCGGATGCCCAGGCCGCCGCGCTGACATCGCTCGCGCAGGCACTGGCCGGCCTCGGCCACCGTGTAACGATCTACGCTCGCAAGGACTCCGCCGGGCTGCCCGACAGCGCGATTCTCGCCCGAGGGGTAACCGTCGAGCACCTGACCGCCGGCCCGGCCGCGCCGCTGACTGACAGCGAACTCACCGCGCAGGTACGGGACTTTGGCGACAAGCTGGCCAGGCGCTGGATCCGCAATCGCCCAGACATCGCGCATGCCCGCAGCTGGACGAGCGGGCTCGCCGCTCTCGCCGCCGCGCGCGACCTGAACGTGCCCGTGGTCCAGTCGTTCAGCACGCTCGGTACCACGCCGCGGTGCGGCCAGCCTGCGGGCGACGAGCCGGATCAGCGGATCCGCATGGAGACATGCATCGCCCGCAGCGCGGCCGCGGTGCTGGCCGGAACCTCGGCCCAGGCGTCTGAGCTCATTCAGCTAGGTGTCCCCAGGAGGTCGGTGACCGTGGTTCCCGATGGGGTGGACACGGCACGCTTCTGCCCCGCCGGGCCGGTGGCGGACCGGGCCGAGCGCCCTCGGCTGCTGGCGGTTTCACCGCTGGCCGAGGGCCAGGGCCTCGACACCCTCGTGCGCATGCTTCCCGGTGTGCCGGAAGCCGAGCTAGTGATCGCCGGCGGCCCGCCCAAGACCCAGCTGCGCAGGAACCCGGTCTACCGGAACCTCCGGCGGCTGGCCACCTGCCTCGGCGTGCAGCGCCGGCTCGTCTTCACCGGCCACGTGCGCGTTGCGGATCTGCCGGCCCTGCTGCGTTCGGCGGATCTGCTGGTCAGCGCGACCCCGCACGACCCGCTCGGCACGATGACGGTCGAGGCCATGGCTTGCGGCACCCCGGCGGCCGTCTCGGCCGTCGGCGGCAACCGGGACGCCGTCCTGGACGAGGTCACCGGACTGCTGGTCCCGCCAGGCCGACCAGACCTGCTCGCCCGCCGGATCCGCCGGCTGCTGGCCACGCCGATGCGGCTGGAAGGATTCGGGATCGCGGCCGCCGACCGGGCCAGGGCCAGGTACCCCTGGGACCGTATCGGCCGGGAAACAGCGGCCGCGTATGAGCGCTGCCTGCCTGCCGCGGCAGTCGTCCTGGCGGAAATCGAAGCAGAGCCCGCGGTTTCGTCGGCCGGGGAGCTGGCGATCCGTGAGCTGGCGATGGCCTGAGGGCCCGCCCGCCCCAGTTGCTGCGGTGCGAGGCCGGTCAGGTGACCCCGGCCTCGCGCCGTTCTTATGCTGGCCGCGAACAGTTCCGGGCCATGTGCGGATAGCACCGGCCGATGCGGGTAGCAGCCCCGTACGGGATCGTCTTGAAAACGATGCCTTCCGGCCGGGAAGGAGTCTTGCGTGCGCTCCCGCCCAGAGAGCCGAAAGACCAGCCGCCCGCCCGGTGCTAAGCGGCGGAGCCTGCGGTCCGCCGTCCCGAAGTCCGTGCGGCGCGGCCTGATCCTGTTCATCCTGATCCTGATCGTCGAGTACCTGGTCATCCCCGAGCTTGTCGGCGCGAGCAAGGATCTGGACTTGCTCGGCCGGGTGAACGTCGGCTGGCTGATCAGCGGCCTGCTGCTCGAGGCGGTGTCGCTGTTCTGCTATGCCCTGCTCAACCGGGCGCTGCTGCCGCCGGCCGGGCGGCCCGGGCTGTCCCGGCTGTTCCGCATCGACCTGGCCGCGGCCGCCGTGGCGCACGTCATCCCGGCGGGCACGGTGGGCAGCGCGGGCATCGGATACCAGCTCTTCACCGCCGAGGGCGTGGACGGCACCGACGCCGCGGTGATGATGGCGACCAAGGGCATGGGGTCCACGGTCGTCCTGAACGTCCTGCTGTGGCTGTCCCTGGTGATATCGATACCGCTGGCCGGCTTCCATCCGATCTACGTGTCGGTGGCCATCGTCGGCGCGGTCGCGCTGGCGCTGGTGGCCGCTATGGTGTTCGGGCTCACCCGGGGGCCGGGGCGGGCCAGCCGGATCGTGCACGCGATCGGCCGCAGGATCCCGGGCCTGGGCGGCGACCGGCTCGAGCGCATTTTCCTGCAGGTGGGCACATCGCTGCTGGTCCTGGCTCGCGACCGTGAGGTGCTGAAAGCGTCGCTGACCTGGGCCTCGCTCAACTGGCTGCTCGATGCCGCGTCCTTGTGGTGCTTCGTGGCGGCGTTCGGCAGCTACGTGAACCCGGCCGAGATGTTCGCCGCCTACGGGATCGGGAACGTGCTCGGCGTGCTGCCGTTCACTCCGGCCGGGCTCGGCGTGATCGACAGCACTGTGCCCTTGCTGCTGGTCAGCTTCGGTGTCACCCGCAGCGTCGCCACGCTCGGCGTGCTCAGCTGGCGGCTGGTGAACTTCTGGCTGCCGATCCCGGCGGGCGCCGCCGCTTACGTCTCGCTGAAGGTGCCGCGGGGCGCCGGCGCGGCGGGGGCGCGGCGCGCGATCTTGGACCTGATGACCCGCGGGAAGGCCCGCGGCCAGACGGGCCAGGGCCGTGCCGCGGCGACCGGAACCGGCTCAGCTCTTGTCGAGCCGGCGGAAGGTGACCTCGTGCAGCACCAGCCGGATGGCCGCGGCGACAGGGATCGCCACCAGCGCGCCGACGATCCCCAGCAGCACGCCGCCGATCAGGACCGCGATCAGGCTGACGATCGCGGGCACCTGAACGGTGCGGCCCATGATCCTCGGAACGATGAGATAGTCCTCGGCCAGGCGGTAGCTGATGTAGAACGCCAGGGTGGCCACGGCCACCGGCAGCGACACGGTCAGCGCGACGAGGGTTACCACGGCGCCGCCGATGGTCGACCCGATGACCGGGATCAGGTCTAGCAGCGCGACGAACAGGCCGAGCAGGATCGGATACGGGATGCCGAACGCGAGCATCCAAAGGTAGGTACCGACTCCGGCGATCACGGAGGTGAGGACATTACCCAGCACGTAGCCGCCTACCTTGGCCAGGATCTCGTCGCCGATCAGGATCACCCGGGGCCGCCGCGAATGCGGTACGAGCCGGTAGGCGAACAGCTTGATCTTCGGCAGGCCAGCCAGGAAGTAGATGCTGAGCACCAGCATGGCCAGAATCGACGAGGCTGTGCTGAGCACCAGTTCTCCCGCGCCGAGGACGCCCCCGATCAGGGAGCTTCCCCTGCTGCTCAGCAGCTTGGTCAGGTGCTGCTGGATCTGGAACTTGGCGTTGAGCTTGCCCAGCTCCGAATTACGGTCTTGCAGGCTGTGCATGTAGTGCGGGATCTGGTGGGTGAGCGCGGTGGCCTCGGATGCCAGCGGCGGGATCGCTGCCGCGAGGAACGCCGCCACGATCCCCAGCGTGCAGGAGATGACGACGACCACGGCCGCCCACCGCGGAACGCGGTGCCGGACCAGCCAGCCGACCACCGGATCCAGGCCGGCCGCGAGGAACATGGCCAGGCCGATCAGGATGAGAACGGCCCGAGCCCGGATGAGCAGTTCGACCAGGCCGTAGGTCACCGCCACGCCGAATGCCGCAGACATCCCGATCATGAAAGGGGAACGCCGGTTTATCGGCCGCCCCGGCGTTCCCAGGCCGCCCGTCTCCTCCGCTACGGCCGCCGCCTCCTCGACCGCCTCATGGATCCGCTTGTCCCCGTGTGCCCGGTCGTCCTCGCGGGACCGGACTTCGCGGGACCGGACTTCTTCTTGAGTACGGACCTCGGCGGCGTCAGCCCCGCCTTCCCCGATTTCCCTCACCACCAATGCCGGGACGCGGGCCGGCCATTTCACCGACCGGCATTTCCCGCACGATTCCCCAGAATGCGCGGTAGTCCCGCAGCGTGCTCCGAAGCGCTTCGGTGTCTACGTCATCGTGCCGCCAGGATGATGTCAGCGACGCCTGACGCTGACGGACGGCGGTAACGAGTTCCTCGACCGTCTTGTCGATGAGGCCGGCTGCCCGCTCGACCGAGCCGCGCGGGTCGTCCACGAACATCGCCTGGATCTCCCGCCAGCTCGTGTCGGTGCCCGCCGCCGTCGGCTGCGCCGGCACATCCGCGTCTTTGACGGGCCCATCAGCGCTCCCCTGGACTTCGTCGCTCACGGGCATCCTGTCGCCCAGCGGCATCTCGTCGCTCGCCGGCATCTCGTCGCTCGCCGGCATCTCGTCGCCGCTCATCGGCACCCCGCCGCTCACCGGCACCGCGCCGCTCGTCGCCGTCTCGTCGCTCACGATCACGCCCTCGATCGGAGCATCATCCGATGACCTCATGTCGCGCTCTGACTGCGCCTCGTCGTGTGACCGCATCGCTAGTTCCTCCTCCCCTGGGGGGCAGGCTCCGCCGGCCCTTCACTGCGAAGATCCTCCGAAGGCACGCGGTCCGCGTCCGCGGACGACGACCCGGTTGCCGGGCTTGCGCCCGTTGCCTGCGCTCCGTCGGCGTTCTGGTCGTCCGGCTCGCCGAGCAGGTCGCTGAAGAGCACCCGGTACCGGACCATGGCCTGCCGCAGTTCCTCGGTCGAGACATTCCCCGCCTCGGCGTTCTGGCTGATCTCGTGCGCCGAGCGGTAGTGCTCCAGGGTGCTGGCGTGCTTCACCGAAAGATCGGCCAGCATCTGGTCATGCTCTTCGGTGGGATAGCCCCGCTCGTTCATGACCTCGGTGACCAGGATCTGCGCCTCGGCGACTGCATCCCTCGGCTGATCGACGAACCGCTCCTGAACAGCGGTCCAGCGAGCCGCGTAGCCGTCCCGCGCCGAGGTGCTGAGCGGGCGGATATTCAGGCCCTTAACGCGCCGTTCCCTGCTGGCCAGCTCCGCTTCAGCCTTGCGCTGGCTCTGCCGCTCACCGACCACGCGCTCGTATTCCGGGCCGAATCGCTTCTGCAGCCTGCGGCGGCGAGCTGCCGCCATCCCCACGGCCGCCAAGGCGACGATAACGATAACGACCACCACGATGACAATTAATAGGCCCGTCGACATGAGTCCTCCTAGTGCCGATTTCGTGCCTCACAGCTCCCCCCGTGCCTCGCTCCCAAACCTTCGAAAATAGGACATACTCCATTCCCACCAGGGTCTTTCCGGCCGACAGAGGGAGCGCCCGGCCGACCGTCACAACCCGGCCGCGAGCCACCATCAGGTCGCGGTAGCCGACCTCGCCCCCCGAGACGGCAGCGGTGAATTACCCTGCCTAACCGGGACGGGCGGGGTGGCCCCGATCGCGCGGCCGGCCCGCCTGCCCGTCACCGTCCGCCGCCCGATCCGTGGCACCAGCCGCCGTGCCGTCCGAGTCCCCGTCCGGCTCGGCGACGTCAGGAATCCTGACGATGATCTCCTGCTCCGGCCTGCGCTGCTGCACCTTGGCGTACATCTCGTAGGCGTGCCGGTCCTGCTCGGTCAGCGGCGGCGGGAACAGGCTGCGCGGCCAGAGCCCGCGGGCCTGCACCACGTTGGCCTCCGCCGCGTACAGCGTGACCTCGGCCTGCAGGTACAGCCAGGCGAGCAGCCCCAGCACGATCCCGAACGTGCCGTACAGGCTCCGGCTCTTCCCCACGTCGTTGTGGATCACGTAGGCGGCGACGCTCTGCAGGATCTGCCAGACGATCGCGCTGAGCACCGCGCCCAGCCACAGATTGCGCCCCGCCACCTCGGCCGCCGTAGCCAGCCGGAAGGCCAGCCAGAACACCCCGACGTTCAGGATCAGCGAGACCACGGTGGTCGCCACGTACGCGCCGGCCCCGCTGAGCACGTGCCCGGCCCCGCCGGCCAGCCCGGACAGCGTCAGCGTGACGATCTCGCCGGTCCCGATGACCAGCATCAGGCCGAGGCTGCGCAGCACCGCCCACGGGAAGCCAGGCCGCCGGGTCAGCGGCACCTCCCACACCGTGTTCAGCGCGTTCTGCATGGCACTGGCCACCCCGCGGGCGCCGAGGAACGTGAAGACCAGGCCGATCACCAGCGCGAGGCCGGCCCCGCTCAGCGGCTTGGTGGGCAGGTACTGGCTGAAGAACGGGTAGTTGTGCAGCGCGTCGCCGATCAGCTTCTTCCGCAGGCTCGCGTTGTGCTGCAGCACGAGGTTGAGCACGGTGGCCAGCACGAGCAGCAGCGGGAAGATCGACGCGAACGCGTAGTAGGCGATCAGCGCGGCGAGGCTGCCGGCCTGGTCATCGCCGAACTTCTTCCACACCGCGATCGGGAACGCCAGCGCCGGCCGCCGCTGCTGGAAGGCGTCTACGCTCCTGAGCAGCCGTTTTATGCGGTTCATCCGCCTGCCCCCTCACAAACAGAAGATCCTTTTCCCGAACGAAGCCACGCACCCACACCGCAGAGCGCCGCACGTAGGGTGCCTGATCGATTGCCGGGATCCACTGCCCCCGAAACGCCTGGTTATCCCACGGCAGAGCAGATGCTAGGGCTCGCCCGGCTGGTGCGGGTCGATCGGCTGGCCGGGTGCGGGCTCGCCGGGCTGATGCGGGTCAACCGGCTGGCCGGGTACGGGCTCGCCCGGCTGATGCGGGTCAATCGGCGGCCGCGCCCGCCCGACGAACCTGCGAAGCAGCCTGCGCGCCAGTTCCTCACCAGACATGGAGATCCTCCCTCAGCGGTCAATCGCGACAAGCTCGGGAGTCCGGCAGATCTTCCCGGTGCCGACCTGGATCTGCTGGCCGCACACGGTGAGGATCACGGTGCTGTTGCCCGGATCCGCGCTGCCCCCGATGCCGGACAAGTCGACAAAGTAATGCGGCCACGGCAGCCGCTTCGTCGTCCAGATGACCCGCTGCCCGGTCACGTTGTACCCCCAGACGTCGCCGAGCGGTCCCTGGTCGAGCCCGAGCGCCACGCCGCCCCTGACGCCGAGCACCCCGGAGGATCCCGAGCCGCTGGCCCCGGTGAGCCTGGTCACGATCCGCCCGGTCGAGGGCTGCACGCCGGTCAGCGTGCTGCCCACGGTCAGGTAGAACAGCCCCCGCACGACATCGACACTCTCCGGCACCGCGCCGGCCAGCGACCAGAGCCGCCGCCCGGTCGTCCCGCTGTAGGCGGTCACGCCCTGCGCGGAGGAGAACAGCGCGACGTTTCGCAGCACGGCGCTCAGCTTGCCGTCGAACGAGCCGCCGCGCGGGCGGATGACCTGCTCAGCCCCGCTGCTCAGGCTTATCCTGCGCAGCGCGGTGACCGGCCCGGTGCTCAGATCCCCGCCGGCCTGCCTGGCCACGTACAGGTGCCCGCCGTCCGTCCGCCAGTCCTGGCCCGCCCGGCCGGTGGGCCGCGACCAGATGACCCGGCCCGTCGCGGTGGCGTAGCTGGTCACCGCGAACGGGCCGACCACGACCGTGTGCCGCGCGTCCCCCGCCACCGCCCCGCCGAACGACGCCGCCCGGTACGACCGCAGCTGCTGGCCGCCGTCGGCCGCGAGGACCACCGCGGACTGCGGCGGGTTCGTTGTCAGCGGGCCGTCCGCCACGCCGGCCGTGACCACGCCCGGCCAGACCCGCAGCCAGACGATTGCGGCGTTCGCGGGGAACCCGGTGAGAGCCGCGGTCCACAGCGGGTTGCCGTTGCGCGCGTCATACGCGTAGACGGTCAGGCCGAAACCGATGACGGCCACGCTGCGGTCCACCGCCGCGTAAGCCTGCCCGCCGTCGTACCCGCCCTCGTCGCTGCTGGCGGGCGGGACGGCCGGAACGGTGCCGAGCACGGCGTCCTGAGCCGACCAGGATCCCGGCAGCGGCCGGATCCAGCGCACCGTGCCCGCGCTCTTGCACTGCACCGAGCGGCAGCGCGAGACCGGAGCCCCCGAAGCCTGCCCGGGAAGGAAGATGGCGGCGAGCAGCACGCAGGCCAGCACGCCGCGGCCGATCCAGCCCCGTCGCGCCCGCGCCGCGGTGGCGGGCCGCCCGCGCGCCGCCGCCTTGCCTGCGGGCCGGCGCCGGAAACGGCGCAGACCCTTGCTGACCTTCGAGCGCATGATGCCGTGAAGTTCCTGACGCCCTAGAGGTTCCCCGGGGTTACCCCTTAACGGTATGGCCAAACCTGCCGCCTCGCATCCCGGCGAGCAGAACCCGGCCGCCCGCCCCTCGCCACGACCCAGCCGATAGCGTTTCCCCATGGCCCCGCGCGGGGGCCGCGCACGAGGAGGAAGAGATGACCCAGCGGGCACCGCTGCCGTACGACTTCATGCCGGAGGTCCCGTCGTTCACAGTGCGAAGCGATGACGTCTCGGCCGACGAGCAGATGACCGACGCGCAGGTCTACAGCGGCTTCGGCATGACCGGGCAGAACCTCTCACCGCAGCTGAGCTGGTCCGGCTTCCCCGCGGAGACCAAGGGCTTCGCGGTCACCTGCTTCGACCCCGACGCCCCGACCGGCTCCGGGTTCTGGCACTGGGTGCTGATCGGCGTGCCGGCGTCGGTGACCGAGCTGGCCACAGGCGCAGCGAGCGGCGACTGCGGGGGGCTGCCCGAGGGCGCGTTCTGCGTGCGGAACGACTACGGGTCCAAGGACTTCGGCGGCGCCGCGCCGCCGGAGGGCGACCCGCCGCACCGGTACGTGTTCGCGGTGCACGCGCTGGACACCGACTCGCTCGGCATCGACTCCGATGTCTCCCCCGCGGTGGCCGGCTTCAACCTCAGGTTCCACACGATCGCCCGCGCGATCATCATCCCGGTCTACGGCCACTAGGCCCGGCGGACGGGTGCAGGCCTGACAGGCTGCCGACCCGCTCGCCGCAGCTGCTCGCGTCGTAGCCGGGCAGGCTGCCCAGCTGGGCCAGCAGCCAGGGCGACGACAGCACCTTGACCAGGCACTGCACCTCGCGCGATTCGGCCGCCTGGCGCGGCACGACAAGATCGAAGCGCTCGCTGGCCAGCGGGACGAACGGCAGCCCGTACGCGAGCGCGGCGGGCTCGGCCGAGACTCCGGCCTCGGCCAGTCCGGCCGCGATCGCCGACGCCACCTGCAGGTGCCCGCGCGCCCGCGTGTCATACCCGGGCAGCGCGGCGGGACCGAGGCCGAGCCTGCGCAGCTCGCGGTCCAGCATCAGCCTGGCTTCCGAGCCCTCCTCCCGGTTGACCACACGCAGGCTGAGCCGGGCCAGGTCGGCGACGCCGGACACTTCGCCGGCCACCGCCGGGGCCAGCACGAGCCCCTCCCGCCAGGCCGAGAACCCCATCACCTCGGCGTCCTGGCCGGGCAGCAGCCGGCTGGCCGGGCCGCAGTTGTACTCGCCGCCGGAGTCGCGCAGGTGCACGCCCGCCGCGTGCACCAGCCCTTCGGCGGCCAGCCTGAGCGCCTGCTGGCTGCCGCACGGCCACCAGGCGAAAGAAACCGGCGGATCGAGCAGCGCCAGCGGCGTCTCGAGCAGCGGCAGCGCGGGATCACAGCCCGCCACCACCAGCGTCGGCCGCGGCGGCCCGATCGGCCGCACCCCGCCCGGCCGGTCACCGACCAGCCCCCCAGCCGGCCGGAAGCCCGCCGTCGTCGCGCTGTCACCGGCCAGCGGCAGCGCGACAAACTGTTCCCCCATCGGCGCGAGCATCACCCGCGACCCGCTGCCGCCAAGCCCGGCCACCGGCCGCGCCTCGATCTCCTCCGGCGGGTCCCCGGGCCCGAATACCTCCTCGACCGTCATGCCCAGCGCGTGCGCCAGGCTGAGCGCGACCCGCAGCGACGGATCGCTATGCCCGGCCTCAACCGCCGACAACGCCTGCCGCGACACCCCCGCCATCCCGGCCAGCTGCCGCTGCGACAATCCCCGCGTCTGCCGGGCCAGCCGCAACCGCATCCCACCCCCACCCTTCATAATCGCCCCCTCCGCGCCCACATGCCCGGCCGCACCCGCACCCCCCGGGCGGGTCGCCGGAGCGACGGATTGACGGCCGGGGCGGGGGTTACGGGGCTCCGTTCGGAAAAATGCTTGTTGCGATCTTCAAGACGCACGGGCAGCCTGAGTGTCACACTCACAGGGTCCGAGACGATCTCGTCGGGTTTAAAAAGTATGGCATTGGCGACAATTCGACATAACCTCCCCGCAGAACCCAACAGCTTTATAGGCCGCGAGCGGGACATCAGCGAGCTTCGCGGCTTCCTCGACGCTACCCGCGCCGTGACGCTGTGCGGCGCCGGCGGAATCGGCAAAACGCGGCTGGCCGTGCACGTCGTGGCCATGCTGGCCGACGCCTACCCTGACGGCGCCTGGCTGGTCGAGCTCGGCGACGTCTGGCAGCCGGATCTTGTCGTGCCGCGGGTCGCGGGGACGGTCGGGGTGACCGAGGAGGCGGGTCGGCCGCTGGTCGATACGCTGGTCGAGGCGCTGCGGTCGCGCCGGATGCTGCTCGCGCTGGATAACTGCGAGCACCTGGTGGAGGCGTGCGCGCTGCTGTGCAAGCGGCTGCTGGAAGGCGTGCCGGGGCTGTGCGTGGTGGCGACGAGCCGCGAGCCGCTGCGGGTGCCGTCCGAGACCGTCTGGCGGGTTCAGCCGCTGTCCATTCCGCCGCGCGAGGGGACCGCCCGCGCGCCCGAGGATGTGTCCGGGTACGAGGCGATCAGGCTGTTCGTCGAGCGGGCCTCGGCGTCGCGGCCTGGGTTTCGGCTGACGGGTCAGAACGCGGCGGTCGTCGCCGGGCTGTGCCGTTCGCTGGACGGCGTTCCGCTGGCGATCGAGCTCGCGGCCGCCCGGGTCCGCGCCTTGTCGGTGGAGCAGATCTCCGCGCTGCTGACCGACCGGTTCCGGCTGCTCGCCGAGGGGGAGCGGACGGCGCCGCCCCGGCAGCGCACGCTGCGGGCCACGATCGACTGGAGCCACACCCTGCTGACCCGCAAGGAGCAGGTGCTGCTGCGGCGGCTTTCGGTGTTCGCGGGCTGGTCGCTGGAGATGGCCGAGCAGGTCTGCGTGACGGACTCGCCGCAGGCGGGCGACACGGACGGGCTGGCGGCCGACGACGTGCTCGACCTGATCACCGCGCTAGTGGACAAGTCGCTGGTGGTGGTGGACGGCGAGGTGCTCGGCCAGACCCGCTACCGGCTGCTCGATTCCATCCGGGAGTACGCCGCGGAGCGGCTGGAGGCCGCAGGCGAGACCGCCGACGTGCAGGGGCGGCTGCGCGACTATTGCGTGGGCTCCGCGGAGCACTTTGCGGCGATCGGCATGGCGAAGATCGACGCGCCATGGTCGGCGAGCGTCGATGTGTTCCGTCGCGGCGACGTCGATCAGGACAACATCCTGCAGGTGCTGGCCCGCTGCGTAGACAGCGGCGACGCCGAGCCGGGGCTGCGGATCTGCTCCGCGCTGCGGCCTTACTGGATCGCGCGCGGCGCCTTCGCCCGCGGACGGGAATGGTTTGACCGCGTTCTCGCGCTCGATCCGGCGCGGGCGCCCGCGGAGCTTCGGGGGGCCGCGCTGATCGGCCGGGCGCAGCTGGTGCTGTCCAGCGACCCGGCCGCGGCCGTGGCGGACGCGCTGGCCGGACTCGAGCTGGCCCGGCAGGCGGACGCGGCCACCTGGACGGCGGCCGCGCTCAACCTGCTGGCCGAGGCGGACCTGCACTCCGGCCGGCCGGAAGCCGCCGGGCCGCGGCTGACCGAAGCGCTCGCGATCAGCCGGGCGATCCCCGATGGCTGGAACGAGGGATACGCCCTGGGCACGCAGGCGCGGCTGGCCGCGATGCAGGGCAAGCTGCGGGACGCGCAGCGGCTCGGCGAGGCGGCGCTGCGGGCGATGCGGCGGATCGATCAGCAGTGGGGAGTGGCCAGGACGCTCGCCGGGCTGGGCGCACTGGCCCGGCTGCGCGGCGATCCGCGCGGCGCGCGGCGCTGCTATCTGGAGGCGCTGCCGATCCTCCGGGAGATCGACGCACGCCCGGAGATCGCCCGCTGCCTGGCCGGGATCGGCCGGACCGCGCTTGACGAGGG
This sequence comes from Streptosporangiaceae bacterium, assembly GCA_036502085.1. Taxonomy (GTDB): domain Bacteria; phylum Actinomycetota; class Actinomycetes; order Streptosporangiales; family Streptosporangiaceae; genus PALSA-505. The sequence continues at coordinate 26,489 of DASXZD010000129.1, read as the reverse complement.
CGAGCTGGAGCTGGCCCGGCTGCACCTGACCGAAGGGCTCAGGCTGAGCCAGTCCATCGGCACCCGCGCCGGGGTGGTGAACGGCCTGGACTCAATGGCCGCCCTCGCCGTCAGGCGGGGCGAGACCGTGCTGGCCGTACGGCTGGCAGCGGCCGTGTCCGCGCTGCGAGAGGCGGCCGGGTTCCCGCCGCTCCCCGGTTCGAGGACCGAGCGCTACCTGGCCCCGGCCCGCCGCGAGCTCGGCGAGCCGGCCGTAGCGCGGCTGTGGGCGGAGGGTGCGGCGCTGACCGCGGATGAGGCCGTCGCGCTCGCTCTGATGCTGGATGCTGATCCGGGCGACTCTTCGGCGGAGGCGGGGGGCGGGATCGATGCTGGCGCGGCACCGGGGGACGGTACGCCGCGCGAGGTTGACTCGGCGGTCGCCGGAATCCCGCTGGCCGGGGTGACGCCGCCGAGCACGCTGACCACCCGCGAGCGGGAAATCGCCGTCCTCGTCGCTCGCGGCCTGACCAACCGGGCCATCGCCGGGGAACTGGTGATCAGCCCGGCCACGGTCGCCCGGCATGTCGCGAACATCCTGGCCAAGCTCGGGTTCGAATCCCGGACGCAGATCGCCGCCTGGATGGCCGGCGGCGAGCACTGAAGGCGGCGGCCGGCGGCGGTCCGGCGCGGCCGGGGCCGGTTGCTCGACTCAGAATGTCGGTGCCCTCTGGTAGGGATCCTTTCATGGGGATACCAGGGATGCGGAGCGGTTTCGTGCTGCCCGGCGGGACCGCTACCGAACAGCTTGAGCAGGCGATCCTGGCCGAGCAGGCCGGGTGGGACGGGCTCTTCGTGTGGGAAGCCGCTTACGGCGTGGACCCCTGGACGCTGCTGGCGGCCATCGCCGCGCGCACATCCACGATCAGGCTCGGCACGATGCTCACGCCGCTGCCCTGGCGGCGGCCGTGGAAGCTGGCGAGCCAGGTCGCGACGCTCGACCAGATATCCGGCGGGCGGGCCATTCTCGCGGTCGGGGTGGGCGCGACCGACACCGAATTGCCGGCCACCGGGGAGGTGACTGACCTGCACGGCCGGGCCAGCCGGATGGACGAGGGCATCGACCTGATCAGCGAGCTGTGGGCCGGGCGGGGCAGCTACCACGGCCGGCACTATGACTACGAGACCGGGCGGATGGATCTCGGCGAGATGGCCGCGCCCGTGCAGGAGCGCATCCCGATCTGGGTGGTCGGGGTCTGGCCGCGGCCTAAGTCGATGCTCCGGGTGCTGCGCTGCGATGGCATCATCCCGCAGTACGCGCTGGAGGGGCGGGAGGGTACGCCGGACGACATCCGGGAGCTGCGTGGCTGGCTGGCCGAGCGGGGCGCCAGACCCGGGCTTGACGTGATCTCCGAGGGTGAGACGCCGGCCGGCGACAAGGCAGCCGCGGTGGCCGCGGTTGCGCCCTGGGCAGAGGCCGGCTGCACGTGGTGGCTGGAGACACGCTGGGCCCTGCCGCACAATACGGAGGAGCGGATGCGCCAAGTGCACGAGCGGCTGACCGCGGGCCCCCCGACGGGGTAAGCCCGGGCTCGGGCTTGATTACCCAGCTGTGGATTAAATTGTGGATGAGTCAGTGGAGAAACGGCCGCGGCTCGGGATAACCTCGCCTGTTCTGTGGACGACATGTGGACAGCCGGAAAATCATGAGAATCCTGTCGGCGAGCCCTTGTGCCACCCAGGCGGCTGGCAGTAGAAATGCACTCACCACCGGAAACGGTGACCACGCCGGGGGCAACCCCGGAGCGCGGAAGGGCCGGGAAACCGGCACTTCAGGCGGGTCGCTGGCCCTGGTGACAGGTCACGCAGTGCGCCGCTACCAGGCAACTGGCGGCTGGAGCCGCGAGATCGGGCGGGCCCCCTCCATCTCATGCATGGAGGGGGCCCGCCTCTTTTGCTATGTCCATTCTGCCCCGTTGCCACTCCCCGTACCCGCACCGACACGCGGAATTCACGCTGGCCGAATCGGGAATGGAGTGCTCAGGAGTCGCGGCGTGTACGCCGGATCCGGCCGACTGACCGCCAGGCCAGGAACGACCAGCGCGAGAGCCCGGACAGGATTGAGCCGATGCTGGCCGCGGAGCCGACCGAGATGAAGGAAGCCGCAGAGCCGGCCGAGCCAACCGAGCCAACCGAGCCGGCCGAGCCGATCGAGAGAATCGAGCCCGCGGACCCGATCGAGAGAATCGAGCCCGCAGATCCGATCGACAAGATGGACCCGCTCGATCCGAGGCTCAGGATCGAGCTGGAGGAACGGGCTGGGCGGTCCGCAGGTGACAGGGACGCGGAAACCGCCCGAGGACTTGCCTGGGGCAGCACCACAAGATCCTGGCCGTCAGAGCCGGGTGAGCTTGGGGTACGGCGCGTCGATCCGTTCGGTGTGCGCACCGAAGTCGACGACCACGGTGCCGTCGTCGACGTCGATGACCCGGCCGAGGCCATACCGGTCGTGGGTGACCTGGTCGTTCAGGGCAAACTCCTTGACAGGCCGCTCCACATGCGGAGTGTTGAAGGGACTTCCGGGCAGGTAGCGCCTGTTCGGGGCGCGGGCTGGCTTCATCACTATTAGTATGCGCCCCAAACCCCTCGATGGCGTGCGAGTTCGGGCCGGCGATTCACTCAGATGCGCGCAGGAGGGCGGCGTGGACGGTCTGCTGGCTGTCCGGGGCGGCGGTACGCATGGCTTTGCTGGCCTTGTTGACCTTCTTGCCTTGCTGGCCTTCTTGTCTTGCTGGCCTTCTTGGCCTTAGAGCCCGAGGAGCCGGACCGCGTTGTCGTGGCAGACGGCGCGGAGCCAGGGGACGCCGAGATCGAGCCGGGCCAGGACGTCGAGCTGATGCACATAGCGATACGGGATGTTGGGGAAGTCGCTGCCCAGCAGGATGCGGTCGGCCGACGCGGCCAGCCGGGGCCGCAGCGACGGCGGGAACGGCGCCAGCCCTTCGAGGAAGTCGGTGAACGCCATCGTGGTGTCAAGATGCACGCCGCTGAATCGCTGCACGAGGTCGAGGAACTCGCCGTATTCCGGTGCGCCGAGGTGCGCGATGATCAGGGTCAGCCGGGGATGGCGGGCGAGCACCCCGGACATCGGCCCGGGGCCGGTGAACGGCCCCGGACTGGGTCCGGAGCCGCAGTGCACGACGACCGGTATCCCGGCCTCGGCCAGCATTCCCCATACCGGGACGAGCAGTTCGTCCCTGGGGTCGTAGCCGCCCACCTGCAGATGGGCCTTGAACAGCCGGGCGCCGGCGCCGATCGCCTCTGCTGCGTACGCCCCGGCGCCGGGCTCGGGAAAGAACGTGGCGCTGTGCAGGGCGTCCGGCGTCCTGGCCGCGAAATCGGCCGCCCAGGAGTTGAGCCAGGCCGCCATGCCGGGCTTATGCGGGTAGAGCAGCGCGCTGAACCTCCGCACGCCGAATGCGCGCAGCAGGGCCAGCCTTTCCTCTTCAGGCCGCCGGTAGATGATCGGCCAGGGCTTCCCGGCGGCCGCATGTCCGCTGTCGAAGAAAGCCCAGACCTTCGTCAGCACGTTGGACGGCATGAAATGCGTGTGCACGTCCACCAGTCCCGGCAGCCCGAGGTCCCGCCAGAACCGGGTGACCGCCTCGGCCTCGGCCGCGACGGCGGGCTCATCCAGCACTGCTGGGGCCGGCACTGCCGCGGCGGGTGCTGCCGGGGCCGCTGATGCCGGTGCTGCCGGGGCCGGCGCTGCTGGCATGTCCGTGTCGTGGAGATCGGGCATGCTCCGTAGTCTGTCAGCGTCTCCGCCGGGGCTGCGCACCCCGGATCCATAGAATCTGATGCCATGAACGCGCAGCCCCAGCTTCGCCTACGGCCTCTCAGGCTCGATGACGAGCCGGCCTTCCTGGCCGCGCAGCGCGTGATGATGGCTGACGACTTCACCTTCGGCCTGGGGCTTGAGCCCGGCATGCCGTGGAGCGCATACCTGACCATGCTTGCGGAGCATCGCTGCGGCCGGAATCTATCGCCTGACACGGTCCCGGCCACGTTCCTGGTAGCCGATGTCGCCGGACAGATCGTCGGCCGGACGTCGATCCGGCATGAGCTCAACGAGTTCCTGGAACGAGAGGGCGGCCACATCGGCTACGGCGTACTCCCCCAGCACCGGCGTCGGGGCTACGCCACCGAGATCCTCCGGCAGAGCCTCATCGTCGCGCGCTCCTATGGGGTCGGACGCGTGCTCGTGACCTGCGACGAAGGAAACCTCGGATCGATCGCCGTGATCGAGTCCTGCGGCGGCAAGCTGGACTCCATCGTCGAAGTAAGCGGCGCAGATCCGCCGAAACGCCGCTACTGGATCGACTAAGCCCGCGCCCGACCACCTGACCGGCCTCTGCCGTCCCACTCGTCTCACCTTATAAAACACTTGTCTCATATAATGAGACGCAACGGCACTTTGCACGCGTTCTGTGCTCACAGAACGGGACAAAACAGGTCATGAAATGGTCAGAACGCGTGCAAAGGCGCGATGATCATGAGGGGGACCTCCACTTTTTACTCGCTCTTGCTTCGCAAATCCTGATATATCCGGGCGCAAAATGGTCAGAGTGAGTGAAAGTCGAAACGATCAAGGACGGGCCGCGCTGAAGGGCGCGCGGCGGAGCCGGCGACTCTGCCGTCCGAGCCCGGGTGAGGCAACGTCCGAGCCCGGGTGAGCCAGCGTCCGAGCCCGGGTGAGCCAGCGGTTGGCTGGCGTAGCTTGGTGCAGTGCCAGGCGGGTCGGCTGGGGTTAGGTGCCGGGCGGGCCGGCCGGGGTTAGGTGCCGGGCGGGCCGGATGGGTGCCGGGGCGGGCCAGCTGGGGTTAGAGCCCCAAGCGGGCCAGCTGGGATTAGAGCGCCAGACGGTCCCGGTGGGTGATCAGCCGGTTACCATGCGGACTCTTCCGTCTAGGGAGTCGGCCAGCAGGAGGTCGCCGGCGGGGTTGGCCACCACCGCGACCGGGAAGGTCAGCTCGGCGCTGGTGGCGGGACCGCCGTCGCCGGAGAAACCCGGGGTGCCGGTCCCGGCCACCGTGTAGATGTCGCCGGCGGTCATCGGCTGGCCGTAGAACGTGCCAGAACCCGCCGCCACCACCCGGACCCGCGCGTTGGGGGTGTCGGCGATCAGCAGGTTGCCAGCGGCGTCCACCGCGACGCCGACGGGCTGGTTGAGCTCGGCGGTGACCGCGGGACCGCCGTCGCCCGAATACCCGAAACTGCCGTCGCCCGCCACCGTGTAGATGTCCCCGGCCGTCATCGGCTGGCCGTAGAACGTGCCAGAACCCGCCGCCACCACCCGGACGCGACTGTCGCCGGAATCAGAGATCACCATGTTTCCCGCGCCGTCGAAGGTTACGGCGGCCGGTTCGAGCTGGGCCTGCGCGGCCGGGCCGCCATCGCCGAGACCGCCGGTGCCTCCCCCGGCGACCGTGTAGATGTCCCCGGCCGTCATCGGCTGGCCGTAGAACGTGCCAGAACCCGCCGCCACCACCCGGATCCGGCCGTTCAGCTCGTCGGCGATGACCAGGTTGCCCGAGCCGTCCACCGACATGCCTCCGGGGAAGTCCAGCTCAGCGGCCGTGGCCGGGCCACCGTCGCCGGACAAGCCCCTGGTGCCATCGCCGGCCACCGTGTAGACGTCGCCGACGGTCATCGGCTGGCCGTAGAAGCTCCCGGTGCTCCCGGCTACCACCCGCACCCGCGCGTTGGCGGAGTCGGTGAACACCAGGTTCCCGTCCTGATCAGCCGCGAGCCCGGCGGGCTGCCACAGCAGGGCCCTGGTGGCGCGGCTGCCATCGCCGGCGAATCCTGGGCTTCCCTGGCCGGCCACCGTGTACATGTGACGGGCCGTCATCGGCCGACCGTAGAAGGTTCCCCTGGCCGCCGCCACCACGGCCACCCGGTTGTTCTCGGTGTCGGCCACGAGCAGGTTGCCGGCGTCGTCCACCGCGAGGCACTCGGCTTGCAGCGACGAGACGACGTTCCGCACCGATACGTTGCCCGGCTCGTTGAGCTCGGCCCGGGTGGCGAGCAGGTTGGTGTCGGACAGGCGCAGGGTGCCGTTGCCCGCCGCGGTGTAAATGTCCCCGGCCGTCATCGGCTGGCCGTAGAACGTGCCCGAGCTGGCCGCCAGTACCCGCACGCGGTTGTGGAACAGGTCGGCGACCAGCAGGTTGCCGGCGTCGTCGAACTCCAGCGCGACGGGGGTGGACAGCTGAGCGTTGCCTTCGGGGCGGCCGTCGCCCATGCCGCCGGTGCCGCCGCCGGTCACCGTGTAGATGTCCCCCGCGGTCATCGGCTGGCCGTAGAACGTGCCCGTGCTGCCGGCCACCATGCGTACCCGGTGGTTGTCGCTGTCGGCGATCACCAGGTTGCCGTCCCCGTCAACCGCGACGCCTTGCGGGCGGCTGAGCTCGGCGCTGAGAGCCGGGCCGCCGTCGCCGCCGAACGCGCCGAGGCCATCACCCGCGACCGTGTAAATGTCCCCGGCCGTCATCGGCTGGCCGTAGAACGTGCCCGAGGAGGCCGCGACCACCCGCACGACGTTGTTGTCCACGTCGGTGATCACGAGATTCCCGGTGGCGTCCAGCCGCACCTGGCCGATATCCGCGCCGAGCGAGGCCTGGGTCGCCGGGCCGCCGTCACCGGAGTACCCGCGCTTGCCGTCCCCGGCGACCGTGTAGACGTCGCCGGCGATCATCGGCTGGCCGTAGAACGCGCCCGAGGAGGTGGCCACCACCCGGACCAGGGACGAGACCCGGCGGCACGGCGTGACGGGATGGCCGCTGTCGGCGATGACCAGATTGCCGGACTGGTCAGCCTGGACGTCCACCGGATAGCACATCTTCGTGCTGGTCGCGGGCACTCCGCTGCCGGTAAACGGCCCGCTGCCGCCGCCCGCGACCGGGTAGATGTCACCGGCGGTCATCGGCTGGCCGTAGAACGTGCCGGAACTGGCTGCCACCACCCGCACCTCGGCCGCCCTGGGGTCGGCCAGTACCAGGTTGCCCGCCTGGTCCACCGTTGTGCCGCAGGCGCTGACCGTGGCGTCCACCGCGGGGCCGCCGTCACCCGGCAGGCCGCCGGCGGCGGTTCCCGCGGGCGTGGTCAGCCCGCCGGTCGTGGCGTTGACCGCCCGGACCAGGCCGGTTCCTGTCCGGCCGCCGGCCTGGCCGATGTACAGCTCGCCCGCGCCGAAGCCCAGGCCGCAGGGACGGGCGATGCCCACCCTCCGGGCCGGGGCCGGCCCGCCCACGCCGCCGGCGAACGTGCTGATGATCCCGCCGGCGGCGGGCTGGGCTGCAGCCTTCGGTCCCGGCTCGCCTGGGGCGGCCCCGGCCAGCGTCAGGGTCAGCGCCGCCGTGGCCAGCGCCACGGACACGCCCTGCCAGCCAGGCCACGCGATCCGGTTACCGGACATGTAATGTCCTTCCGCTCGTTAGCCGGCGGCACCGTCCTGGCGGCACTGTCTTATCGGCACTGTCTTATCGGCACTGTCCTGGCGGCACTGTTTTATCGGCACCGTCCTGGCGGCAGGTCTCCCGGCCCGTCAGGCAGCGGTCGCCGGCGCCCCGCGCGGCGGGACGCGGGCATTTCGTTACCGGATGTTCTCATATCTGTACATTTGGCGTCGGGAGAAGCTCGGATACCAGGAGTCACTACCCGGTTATGCTCGGGCCACCCGGGTCGCCGGCCCGACTGTGTGACGTATGTGTCAATCGGCCTGCTCCCGCAGGCGTCGACTAAGCACCAGCCCGGGCGATTTCTCAACGGGGAGCGGCAATCATGATGATCAAGCGCGTGCGTGCGGTGACGGGTGCGGCCGCGGCGGCCGCCATGGTGACCGTCCTTGGCGTGACATCTGTGGCCGCGGCCACCGCCACCTGGACCATCACCCCCGGGGGCAAGTTCTACACGTTCGCCCATCTGGCGACCCCCGAACTGACCGACGCCACCACCGGCGCCCGGTTCCCGTGCCCGACCGGTTTCGCCATCTCCGGAACTCTCGAAAGCGGAGCCGGGCTGGCCAACCCCATCGGCACGATCGCCACAGCGCGCGGGGCGGCCGGCAGCCCCTTGGTGCTGCAGTGCACCGGCAACGGCCTGGCGCTCACGGTGACGTTCAGCGGACTGCCGTGGCCGGCCCGGGCCATCCACTACGACAGTGCCCGCCCGGGCACCACCAGCGGCGTCCTGACCGGGGTAGCCGGCCGGGTCGCCAGCTATTCCGGGCCGTCGTGCAGCGCGGTCATCGACGGCACGGCCCCGGGCGCGAGAGACGGCACAGTCAGGTTCACCTACGCCAACAACAAGGACTTCCAGATCAAGGCAGCGGGCAGCCTGCACTTCTACAACGTCAGCGGCTGCAACGGCCACATCAGCAACGGCGACGGCATGACCTACGCAGCCCCGCTCCTGATCAAAGCCGACGGCAGCCACGACATCAACATCATCACCAGCCCGTAACCGCGGTCAGCGACGTTCTACGAGTCAGCCTGATAGCCGCGCCTGCAGGGGCATCCTTGTTTCAAGGATGCCCCTGTAACGCTGCCAGCGCCGATCATGGCGCGCATCTCATCGTACGGCGCCGGGGCGCGACCGCCGCCCGCCTCGCCGGGTACGGCAGAGGAACGCAACGAGGCGGGCGGCCTGGCTGAGTCAGCCGGATATCATCCGCACCCGCGCGTTCACGGCGTCGGCGATCAGCACGTCGCCGGCGGCGTCGGTCGTCAGACTCACCGGCCCGCAGATCGCAGCCTTGACGGCGGGGCCGCCGTCACCGGCGAACGAGCATGCGCCGTTGCCCGCGATCGTGTAGATGTCGCCCGCGGTCATCGGCACGCCGTAGAACGTGCCGGTGCTCGCGGCCACTACCCGCACCCGGCTGCCGTCCGTGTCTGCGATCAGCAGGTTGCCCGCCGCGTCCGCCACCGCGCCGTCGGGGAACTCGAGTTCGGCCGCGGTGGCGGGGCCGCCGTCACCGAAGAAGCCGTTCGTCCCGTTCCCGGCCACGTCGTAGATGTCGCCGGCCGTCATCGACTGCCCGTAGAACGTGCCGCTGGCCTTGGCTACCACCAGGATCCGGCCCTGGAGGGTGTCGCCGATCAGCACGTTGCCCGCCGCGTCCAGCGCTACGCCGTTCAATTCGGACAGGTGAGCCGAGATGGCCGGGCCGCCGAGGCCGAGGGATCCGGATCCGCTGGTGCCCGCGATCGTGTAGATGTGGCCGGCCGTCATCGCCTGGCCGTAGAACGTGCCGGTGTGTTCGGCCACCACTCGGACGCGGCTGGCCTCGGAGTCGGCGATCAGCACATTGCCCGCCGCGTCCACCGCGACGCCCTGCGGGAGGCTCAGGCTGGCCGAAGTGGCGGGACCGCCGTCACCGGAGAAGCCGGAGTCGCCGTCGCCCGCGATCGTATAGATGTCGCCGGCCGTCATCGCCTGGCCGTAAGACGTGCCGGTGTGCACGGCTATCACCCGGACACGTTCGTTGTTCTCGTCGGCCACCAGGACATTGCCGGCGCTGTCCACCGCGACCCCGGCCGCGAAGCCGAACTCGGCCTCGGTGGCCGGGCCGCCGTCGCCGGAGAAGCCGAAGTTCCCGTTGCCCGCGATCGCGTAGAGGTCGCCGGCGGTCATCGACTGGCCGTAAAACGTGCCGGAACTGGACGCGAGCACGCGCAGGTACCCCTCGTTGTCGGTGATCAGCAGGTTGCCCGACTGATCCTCGGCGACCCCTTCGGGACCGATCTGGGCGCGCAGGGCGGGCACCGGCCGGGCGGAGACCTTGCCCTCGCCCGCCACGGTGTAGATGTCCCCGGCGGTCATCGACTTGCGGTAGAACGTGCCGGACGCGACCGCGACCACCCGGATCCGGGAGTTGCCGGAGTCGGAGATCACCAGGTTGCCGTGGCCGTCGGCCGTCACGGACTGGGGGTCGTTCAGGCTGGCCGCGGCGGCCGGGCCGCGGTCGCCGGAGAAGCCCGCCGTGCCGTTGCCGGCCACCGTGTAGACGTTGCCGGCCTTCATCGCCCGGCCGTAGAACGTGCCGGACGCGACCGGGACCACCCGGACGTTGTTCTTCGAGGCGTCGGCGATCAGCAGGTTCCCTGAGCTGTCCAGCCGGACGTCGCCCAGGGCGGGCCCGAACGCGGCCTTGGTCGCCAGCCCGCCGGTGATCGCGGGACCACGGCCAGCCGCCGGGCCGCCGAGCGTGGTCGCTCCGGCCACGGTGTAGATGTCGCCGGCCGTCATGCTCTGGCCGTAGAACGTCCCCGAACTGGCCGCCACCACGCGCACCACGGCAGGGAACCCCGGCTTGCCGCCGAACGCAGGCCGCCCGCTGTCGGTCACGACCAGGTTGCCCGCGGCGTCGACCTGCACGTCCAGCACCTGGTCCAGCTCGGCCGCGGTGGCGGGCCCGCCGTCGCCGGACAGCCCCCTCGTGCCGATACCCGCCACCGTGTAGATGTCGCCGGCTGTCATGCTCTGGCCGTAGAACGTCCCCGTGCTCGCCGCCACCACGCGCACCCTGGTGTCGGACCGGTCGGCGATCACCAGGTTGCCCGAGTGGTCAACCGTCGCACCGCAGGCATCGATCCTGGCCTTGGTCGCGGGCTTCCGGTCGCCGAGCGGCCCGTGGCCCAGGCCGGTCCCGGCGGGCGTGGTCAGCTGATCGGTGGTCGTGCTCACGGCGCGCACGGACTCGTCCCCGATGTACAGCTTCCCGCCGGTGTAGGACACGTAGCACGGGAAGCTGATCGAGACGGTCGTGGCCAGACCCGGGCCGCCCACCCCGCCGGCCACGGTCGTGATGGTCCCGGCGGTGTGCGGGATCGCGGACGCCTCCGCCTGAGCGGGCACCGCGGCCAGCACGGCCGTGACCGCAGCTGCCGTGGCCAGCGGGGCCAGCCGCAGGCAGGCGTGGACCCGGCGGCCGGGTTTGCTCGGGTAACGGCCGGATTTGCTCGGATAACCAGTCATCTGATGCTCCTGTGGGCTAGGAAATAACGGGCCGCCGCCGGCGTCCCTTCCGGCCGTCGCGACACGGCCCCCGCGTGAGGAAGACGGCCGAGCCGCGCGATCGGATGACATCATGTGCGTATTTCTGGGGAAATTGAGGCTGACGCCTACCGTTTCGGCCAGGACGGCCAGACGGCCGGGACTCCGGCTCCGGTCCTGGCCTGCCTGGTCAGGCGTCCCGGCCGGTGTTGATCTCGTCCTGGGCGGCGGCGGTCAGGGCGGTCGCGAGCTGGCGGTCCCCAAGCGCCTCCGCGACGGTCGCCGCCTGCTCCAGGACGCGCGCGTGACCGGTGCCGGTGAGCCGTTCGGCGCCGGGAACGCTGGGCCACAGTTCGAGCACCCTGGTCAGCATGGCCAGTTGCTCGGAGCAGGCCAGGGCGCGTCCCGCCTCGGCGGCCGCGAGCCACGCGCTGTGCAGGGCATGCGCCAGGTCGTGCGCGTGATACCAGTGCTCGGCCTGCTCGATGGCGGCGCGCCCGGCGGGGACCAGCGACGGGTCCGCGGCCAGTGCGGCGGCGAAACGATGGTGCAGCGCGCCGTGCTCGGCGGGCAGCAGGTCGGCATGGATGACCTCGCCGATCAGGGCGTGCCGGAAGGAGCAGCCGTCCTGGCCGGTGACCAGCACGCCGTGCTCGACGGCGGGGCGCAGCGCGGCGGCCAGCGCGCCGGGGGCCATGCCGGTCACCGCCGCGAGCAGCGGGTAGCCCGCCTGCTGACCGCCGACGCTCGCGGCGCGCAGCGCGTCCTGCGTCGGCTCGGGAAGGCGGCGCACGGCGGCGAGCACCACATCGCGCAGCGATCCGGCCGCGTGCGGCGAGGACCGGGGTGACCGCCCGTTCCGCTTGGCGCGCTTGCCGCCGCAGCAGAGTAGTTCCTCGACGAACAGCGGGTTGCCTTCGGTGCGCCGGTACACCGCGTCGATCAGCGACGGCTCGGGCCTGCGGCCGGTGATGCGCCCGATCAGCTCGCCGGACTCGTCGCGGCTGAGCCCGTGCAGCTCGGTCTGCTGCACCCAGCCGAACCTGCCGAGCCGGGCCAGCAGCAGCGACAGCGGATGGCCGCGGTGCAGCTCATCCGACCGGTACGTGACGATGATCAGCACACCGCCCAGTGCGGGCTGCTGGCTGACGAGAAAGCTGAGCAGTGCCCGGCTGGACTCATCGGCCCACTGCGCGTCTTCGATGATCAGGACGACCGGGCCGCGTTCGGCGAGGCGGTGCAGCAGCGACAGCATCTGCCCGAACAGCTGCGACCTGGCCCGGCCGGGATCGTCCGCCGCCGCGGCCCAGGCCGGCCCAGGGTCGGCCAGCACCGGATCGGCCAGCATAGGGTCGTCCAGCACGGCGGATTCTGCCGCGCCGACGCATTCGGGCAGCAGCCTGGTCAGCTCGCGCCCGGCACCGCCGCTCAGCAGGGCGGCCATGCCGGCGGCGCCGAGGCGGCCGGCCAGCTCTCGCAGGATCGCGGTGAACGGCGCGAACGGCAGGCCCACGGCGCCGAGCTCCAGGCACGCTCCGCTGAGCACGCAGGCCGAGCCGGCCGCCGCAGCCTCGCTCGCGAACGACACGCCAGCCGGCGATCCGGCCCCAGACGATGCGGCCCCAGACGATGCGGCCAGCGCGGCGATCTCGCCGATCAGCCGTGACTTGCCGGCTCCGGCCTCGCCGCCGATCAGCAGGGTGGCCGGGGCGTGCCGGCGGACCCGGGCGAGCGCTTCGTGCATCCAGGCCAGCTCGCCGGCCCGGCCCACCAGCACCGGGCTCGGCACCCGGCGACCCGCGGCCGGCGGCGCCCCAGGACCGCCGGGACCACCTGAGCTGCCGAGGCTGCCGAAGCCGGCCGATCCGCTGAGGCCAGCGGGACCGCCGAGCCCGACCCGGTTCGCATCCATCTCAGCGCAGGCCGTCGAGCAGCGTGCGCATCATCCGGCGCAGGGCGGCCGGGACGCGCGAAACGTGCGTGGACATTGGGTCTCCTCAAGCCGGGCTGCGGGCTGGCCTCAGACCGGCGACCCGGCGCGGCCGGAACGGTCGGCCCGCTCAGCGCGGTCGGCGCGCTCAGCGCGGCCTCCCCGGCCAGCCGACGAGCCGCGCGGCCGTCCCCGGCCTCGCTTGCTCGCCACGATGGTGCCGCGCAGCACCAGCTCACCGCCCCAGACCCCCCACGGCTCGGATCGCTCCAGGGCGCCCGCCAGGCAGGCTCCGGCGGCCGGGCAGAGGGCGCACAGCTGCTTGGCGCGCGCTATGTCGGCCGGCGACTCGGCGAAGAACAGATCGGGATTGTCCAGGCAGGGCGGGTGAGTCGACGAATAGTCGGACGCGGACCCCCTGGTGCGCATCATGACCATGACGGTGGGTCCTAGATACCGGACCGGCCGCGGGTCACCATGCCGCGACGGGCGCGGCGTGCCTTGCTGGCACGCCGCGCTGCCGCCGCTTCCTTGCGCAGGTCGCTGCCGTGTGCGGCAGCCAGGCCCGTGATGATGTAGCCGTTCATGGCTCCTCCTCCGGTTGCGGGGCCGCGTTCTGCGCCCGCATCTTGAGAGTCGCCGTAAGGCCCCGGCGGCCACATCGGGCAGATGCCTTATCTCTGGCTGGGCATCGGTCTTAGGCCCGCCGGGAGGGCGGAGCCCGGCCTAAGGCAGGTGCGGACCTGCGGGCCTGCCAGGACGAACGTGGCGTAGAAAAGCCGTTTTCCCGAACGGGGACCACGACTCCACGCCTTCGCACGCCCGGTCGCCGGCGGCCGGGCCAGGCCGGCCAGCGAGGCTAGCGCTGCTCGGCCAGGGATTCGGGGGTCTGCCCGCCGACGTTCAGGAAGTAGCCGGACGCGGTGCAGCGGCCGGCCGTGGCGCAGGACACCCCGGTCAGGACCTTGCCGCCCTTGGGCGCGGCGGTGAGCTGGGGGGCCCAGACGGTGCCGTTCCAGTGGTCGGCCTTGGTGATCGTGGCCCCGGTGCCGTTCATGTAGTAGCCGACCGCCGTGCAGTTGGTCTTGGTCGGGCACGAGACGCCCCACAGGTTGTTGAACGACGAGCCGGACGTGCCGGGCGTGGGCTGGATCGTCCAAGTGCTGCCGTCCCAGTGGTCGGCCAGCGTGCTTTCGCCGCCCGTCGCGGTCGCTCCGCCGACCGCGGTGCAGGTGGTCGCCGAGGCGCAGGAGACGGCGAGCAGCATGCCGGAGACGGATCCGGGGCTGGCGGGCTGCTGCGACCACTTCGTGCCGTTCCAGCGCTCGGCCAGCGGTGCGGACGACCCGCGTGGCCTGGAGAAGTAGCCGACCGCCGTGCACCGGTTCACCGCGCTGCAGGAGACGCCGAGCAGGCGGTTCTCAGTCGCCGACGGGACCGGCGTGGGCTGGATCGTCCAGCTGGTGCCGTCCCAGCTCTCGGCCAGCGGCTGGGTCGTCCCCGAGCTGCCGAACGAGACGCCGACGGCCGTGCAACGCGTCGCCGAGGCGCAGGAGACCGCGGTCAGCTCGCTGCCCTGCTCACCGGACGGGGCGGGCGGGCTCTGCAGGGTCCAGGTGCTGCCGTCCCAGGTCTCGGCCAGCGGCGCGATGGTTGCCCCGATGCCCGTCGGGGTGGTGGAGCCGACAGCGACGCAGCTGGCCGCTGAAGCGCAGGAGACCCCGTACAGGACGCTGGCGTCCGAGCCGACCGGGGCGGGGACGGCCTGCTGCGTCCAGCTGCTGCCGTTCCAGTGCTGGGCCAGCGGCGCGTCGGTTCCCTGGCTGCCCGCGTTGCCGACGGCGGTGCAACTGGCCGTCGCGGTGCAGGAGACGCCCTCCAGGTGGCTGTGCGACGCGCCGGGCGGGTTCGCGATGGGCTGCAGCGTCCACGTGGCGGCGGCCGACCTGACCTGGCCCGCTGTGCCTGTATTAGCGAGCACCGGGCTGGCGGTGGCCGCGCCGGCGCACCCAATGGCCAGTGCCGTTGCTGTTGTGATCATCGCCAGGTTTCGCGGCATGTCCTTTTGACGCTTAGGACGAGGGCCGCGTTTACTCGGTCGGTGAGCCGATCCGGATCCGTACCCTCCGAGCCGAGGGAACTCGCCGATCTCCCGTTCGCCGGCGCGCTGGTCCCGCACGCGGGCGGCCTCGCGGAGGACGCCGTGTACGACACGGTGCACTTCGAGGCCACCGACTTCGACGGTCCGCAGGCGTCCAGCGCGCGCTTCCTCGAGTGCGCCTTCACCCGGGTGACGCTGCAGGGCGGCCGGCTGCGGCGGTGCCGGTTCACCGACGTCTGGCTGAAGGACATCCGGATGACGCTGACCGACCTCGCGGAGACGCAGTGGGCCGACGCCACGTTCAGCGGCGGGTCGCTGGCCGGGCTGGAGGCGTTCGGCACGCGGCTGGACCGGGTGGTGTTCGCCGGGTGCAAGCTCGACTCGGTGAACTTCCGCGACGCCGAGCTGACCGGGGTGACGTTCCGGGACTGCCTGCTGCGCGACGTCGACTTCGGCGGGGCGACGCTGCGCCGCACCGCGTTCAGCGGCTCGCGGCTGACCGGCGTGGACGTCAGCCGGGCGACCCTGGACCAGGTAGATCTGCGCGGCGCGGAGCTCGGCCTGATCATCGGCCCGGACGCGCTACGCGGCGCCATCATCAGCTCGGGCCAGCTCGCCACGATCGCGCCCATGCTCGCGCAGACGCTGGGCATCGTGGTCGACGACGGCTAGCTGCGCTGCGACCGCGACCGCGACGGCGACCGCGACGGCGCCGCGACGGGCGCGGAGCGGTCCTGGGTCATACTCTTTCGCCGGCCGCGGCCCGGGGCGGCCGGGAGGCGGATCGCCCGGCCCCTGCGCCGAAGGCGCTCGTTCGGGATATGCCAGGGTTCGCTCTTCCGGCGACCGCTGGCGGGCGGGCGCGGGGGGCGGCTCGTGGCCAGCCGCGGGGTTTACCAGCACAATGGGCGAGGTGACCGCTTTTCCGCTGACCGCCGATCCTGAGGCCGCGCCGCCGCTGCTGTCGGTGTCCGACCTCGGCGTCAGCTACGGCGAGGTGCTCGCGCTGGACGGGGTCACGCTGCGCGTGCGCAGCGGGGAACTGGTCGCGCTGGCGGGCGAGAACGGGGCGGGCAAGACCACGCTGGTGCGCTGCATCGCCGGCGACATCGCGCCGAGCCGGGGCCGGGTCACGGTCGCGGGCCGGCCGGTGGCGGCTGACGCCAGCGCCGCCACCCGGGCCGGGATCGCCGTGGTCTGGCAGGACCTGGCGCTGTGCGACAACCTGGACGTGGCCGCGAACATCCTGCTGGGGCAGGAATCGTCGCGCCTGCTGTGGTCAGAAAGCCGGTTCCACGCGGCCGCGGCGGCGCTGCTGGCCGAGCTCCGGATACCGCTGCGGGACACCACCAGGTACGTCCGCGCGCTGTCCGGCGGCCAGCGGCAGCTCGTCGCGGTGGCCCGGGCGATGAGCCGCAAGCCGCGGCTGCTCGCGCTGGACGAGCCCACCGCGGCGCTCGGCGTGATGGAGGCCGCGCAGGTCGAGCAGCTGATCATGGGCCTGCGGGACCAGGGCACCACGATCCTGCTCGCCTGCCACGACATCGACCAGATGTTCCGGCTGGCGGACCGGATCGTGGTGCTGCACCAGGGCCGGATCGTGGCCGACCTGGATCCGGGCAGCTCGCACCCCGACGACGTCGCGGCGCTGCTGTCCGGCCAGCAGGTGGACTCTTCGGCGCGCCGCCAGCTCACCCGGCTGCACGGGCTCGCCGACCGGCTGGTGTCGGCGGACCCCTCGTCGAGCCTGTCGCTGATCTTGTCCGCGCTGGGCGCGGCGCTGCGGACCGAGCGGCTGTGCATCCACCTGGTGGCCGACCAGGAACTGACCTGCACCGCGACCCTGGGCTTCGGCGCGGGCGAGCTGCGCCCGTGGGACCGGCTGCCGTTCGGGGCCGCGGGCGGTCCGGTCGGCCTGGCGGCGGCTTCGGAGAAGGCGGTCATCGAGGACAACGTGCGGGCCAGCCCGGCCTGGCTGAGCTTCACCGACCTGGCCCGGTTGGCCAAGGTGGCGAGCTCCTGGTCGATCCCGGTGATGGGCCCGGGCGGCCTGAGCGGGGTCATCACCGTCTTCAAGAAGGACACCGGGCTGCCGCAGCGGGACGAGCTGGATCTCGTCACGCTCTACGCCGGGTACGCGGCGAGCGCGATCGAGCGCGACAGGCTGCTCGACCAGGTGACGGCCAGGAACCGGATCCTGGAGACGATCAGGGAGATGCTGCAGACGCTGGCCGGGCCGGTGCCGGTCGCCGAGGGCCTGGTCATCGCGGTCCAGTCGCTGCGCCGCGGGCTGCAGGCCGACGAGGTCGCGCTGCTCACCCAGGCGCCAGGCGAAACGCTGGCCTGGCGCGCCTTCGCCGGGCCGCGCGGCACGGATCCGGCGACGGCGCGGACGGCGCTGCGCAACACCGCGCGCAAGGCCATGGCCAGCGTGCAGCGGGACGGCGTGGCCAGGCCGCTGCGGGGCGGCGACGGGCGGCGGGCGCTGGCGGCCTCGTTCGCGGCGCCGCGCGGGCCGACGATCCTGCTGGCCACCTGGCAGCGGCTGCCGGCCACCAAGGACGAGACCGCGTTCATGGAGGACGCGGCGCACTCGCTGCGGCTCGCGCTGGAGCGCGAAGAGGCCGGCCTGGCGCATCAGGAAGCGGCGGCCCTGCGCCGGTCGCGGGAGCTGCAGCGCGGCTTTCTTTCCCGGCTCAGTCACGAGCTGCGCACCCCGCTGACCGCGATCAGGGGCTACGCGTCGAGCCTGCTGCAGACCGACGTGACCTGGGACCGGGACTCCCAGGAGCGCTTCCTGGACCGGATCGCTGCGGAGTCGGCCCGGCTGGGGCGGCTGGTCGATGACCTGCTCGACTTCTCCGCGATCGAGTCGGGCACCATGCGGCTGCAGCCCGACTGGTGCGACATACCGCTGGTGCTGGACGCGGCCATCGCCTGCCTGCCGCCGGAGGCCGCGGCGGCCGTGTCGGTAACATGCGATCCCGGCCTTCCCGTCGTCTGGGCCGACCACGACCGGCTGGAGCAAGTATTCGTGAACCTGCTGAGCAACGCGGTGGTCCACAACCCGCCGGGAACGCGGGTCCAGGTCACCGCGTGCCAGGAGCCCGGGCCTGGTGCGGGGGCGGCCGCGGGTCCGCAGGCCGCCGCGGGTCCTGAGGCGGCTGCGGGGGATGTCGTGATCAGCGTGGCGGACAACGGGACGGGGATGCCCGCCGAGTTCGTCGCCGCCCCGTTCGAGCCGGCCCGGCAGCCGGCCCGGCGGCGGCGGTCGGCCAGCGCCGGGGCCGGGCTCGGCCTGTCGATCGCCAAGGGCATCGTCGATGCGCACGGCGGGCGGATCGAGCTGCAGCCGCTGCCGCAGGGAACGAGCTTCGGCGTGCACCTGGCCGTGGACGGTCACGATGGCTGAAGCCACGCCCAATACCACGCCGAACACCTGCGCACTGGTCGTCGAGGACGACCCGAACATCGTCGACCTGATCCGGTCCAACCTGGCCGTGCGCGGGTTCGACACCGTGGTGTCGGTGGACGGCATGCGCGCCCTGCAACTGCTGGAGACCGAAGAGCCCGACATCGTGCTGCTCGACCTGATGCTGCCGGAGATCGACGGCTTCGACCTGTGCCGCCAGATTCGCGAGCGGTCCGACGTGGCGATCATCGTAGTGTCGGCGCGCGGCGGCGAGCGGGACAAGGTCACCGCGCTCAACATGGGCGCGGACGACTACATGACCAAGCCGTTCAGCATCGAGGAACTGCTGGCCCGGATCACCGCCACGCTGCGCCGCACCCGGCCGGCCAGCACCCCCGGCCACGAGCCGCCGGTCATCACCGCGGGCGACATCGTGATCGACCTGGCCAGCCAGCAGGTGACCAGGCTCGGGCGCCCGGTCTACCTGACCCGCACCGAGTTCGCCCTGCTGCGCGAGCTGGCCACCAATCGCGGCAAGCTGCTGACGCACGCGCACCTGCTGCGCCGGGTGTGGGGCCACGGCTACGAAACCGAGACGGAGTACGTCCGGGTCTACGTCCGGCGGCTGCGGGCCAAGCTCGAGGTCGAGGGCAGCCAGCCGCTGATCCTGACCCAGCCGCGGGCCGGCTACCGCCTTGCCCCTGAGTAACCGGGCGGGGTGACCGGGCGCTGGCTGGACGGCCGGAGGAGGCCGGACTTTTCCTAACTTTTCGGAAGTTCCGGACACAGGGGCGCGCCGAAAGGAGCGTTCACAGTTTGTTTACGACGCATCCACGATGTTAAGAGCATGTTAATTGCGGGAGGTCTAGGGTGTGCTCAAACCTGCGCCGGGCTCGCGTCGGCGCAGGTGTCCCGGTGTTTATGCGCCGCTTGCGCGGTTATGGAACAGATGAGGTGGTTTATTTTGAGCCTGGTGACCAGGAAAAGCATTGCGGCGTCAATAGCACTCGTCACGGGCCTGGCCCTGTCGGCCTGCGGTTCATCGGGAGGCGGCTCAGGCGGCAGTTCGGGCGGTTCGGCGAAGGTGCCGGCCATCTCGGTCAAGTCGCTCACCCGGACGTTTACCTCGATGACGGCGCTGAAGGCGCTGGCGGCGAAGGGCAAGGGCAACGTGGCCGCCATCCTTCCCGACACCGTCACCTCGGCCCGCTACACCGAGTTCGACGCGCCGTACCTCTCCCAGGCGCTGGAGGCGGCGGGGCTCACGCCGTCGCAGTTCTCCGTGCAGAACGCGCAGGGCAGCGACGCCACCGAGCTGACCGACGCGCAGGAAGCCATCACCAAGGGCGCCAGCGTCCTGATCATGGACCCGCTTGACTCCGGCGTCGGGGCCAGCATCGAGAACTACGCCAAGTCGCACGGCGTCGCCGTGATCGACTACGACCGGCTGACGCTGGGCGGCAGCCGTCAGTACTACGTCAGCTTCAACAACGTCGAGGTCGGCAAGCTGATCGGCCAGGGCTTGGTCAGCTGCGTCACCGCCTGGGGGGTATCCCACCCCAACGTCCTGGTGATGAAGGGCGCGCCGACCGACAACAACGCCACGCTGTTCGCCCAGGGCTACGACGCCGTGATGGCGCCGTTCTTCTCGTCCGGCAAGTGGACCTCGGTGGGCACGGCGGCCGGCACGTGGGATCCGCCGACGGCCGAGACCGAGTTCCAGCAGCAGTTCACCGCGCACAAGAACATCAACGCGGTGCTCGTGCCCAACGACGAGAACGCCGCCCCGATCATCCACTACCTGCAGACGCTGAAGGTCAAGGCCAAGACGTTCCCGATCACCGGCCAGGACGCGACCCTCGTCGGGCTGCAGAACATCCTCGGCGGCTACCAGTGCGGCACCGCCTACAAGCCGATCTACGAAGAGGCGCAGGCCGCCGCGGCGCTGGCCGTCATCGTGCGGGCCGGCGCGACCCCGCCGAGCAGCCTGGTCAACGGCAGCACGATGGACACGCAGACCAGCACGTCGGTTCCCTCGGTGCTACTGACCCCGGAGTGGGTCACCCCGGCCAACATGAACTCCACCGTCATCGCGGACCAGTTCGTTCCGGCGCAGCAGCTGTGCGTCGGCCAGTTCGCGGCCGCGTGCAAGGCAGCCGGGATCTCGGTGTGAGGAAGGGATCTCGGCGCAGAACGGGACTCCCGCTGTGACGACCCCTAGCGCCTCCGATGGCGCCCGGCCCGCTGCGGCGGGCCGGGCGCCATCGCCCGCGGCGCTAGGCAACGCGGCTGACGGCGGCGCGGGGCAGGAACCGCTGCTGCGGCTGCATCAGGTCGGTAAGAACTTCGGCCCGGTCCAGGCCCTGACCGACATCAACCTCGACATCCCGGCCGGGCAGGTCACCGCGATCGTCGGTGACAACGGAGCCGGCAAGAGCACGCTGATCAAGACCATCTCGGGTATCTGGCAGGCCGATCACGGCCAGATCTTCTGGCAGGGCAGGCAGGTTCACCTGCACAGCCCCAAGGACGCGACCAACCTCGGGATCGCGACCGTCTACCAGGATCTCGCGCTGTGCGACAACCTGGACATCGTGCAGAACATGTTCCTGGGCCGGGAGACGCTGCGGCACTGGCAGCTGGACGAGCTCAGCATGGAGCTCACGGCCAAGAGCACGCTCGCCGACCTCGCGGTCGTTTCGGTGCGTTCGATCCGGCAGCCGGTCGGCTCGCTGTCCGGCGGCCAGCGCCAGTCCGTCGCGGTGGCCAAGGCCGTCATGCAAGACGCCAAGCTCGTGATCATGGACGAGCCCACGGCGGCCCTCGGCGTCACGCAGACCCGCGTGGTGCTCGACCTGATCGCCCGGCTGGCGAGCAGGGGCATTGCCGTCGTGGTTATCTCGCACAACCTCACCGACGTCATGGAGGTCGCGGAGCGCCTGGCCGTGCTGCATCTGGGCCGCCTGGCCGCGATCGGGCCGGCCTCGCAGTTCGACACTCAGTCGGTCGTCGAGCTGATGACCACGGGAGCACTCAGCCGCACGAAGGATGATGCCGCTAAGCCGCCCGCCGCCGACCGGGGCAACGGCGAATCGCAGCGGCGGCGCGATGATGCTCTCAACACTGGGGAGGGGCTATGAGCACCGACGTGCACGAGCCGCCGCCTGACGCCGTCGCGCAGGCCGACGCGGCGGCAGCGGAATCGGCTCGGCTGGCTGCTCCCGAGGTCATTGCCGATTCGCTCGGCGAGTACGCCAAGATATGGCTCAAGCGAGTCCGTAACGGCGAAAGCGGCGCGCTGCCCGTGACGCTTGGCCTCATCGCCATCGTCATCTATTTCCAGGTGCGCAACTCACTGTTCCTGTCGGCCGGCAACCTGGTCAACCTGCTGGTGCAGGGCGCGCCTTTCATCCTGTTCGGGATGGCAGAGGTTTATGTCCTCCTGCTCGGCGAGATCGACCTGTCGATCGGGTACAGCGGAGCCATCGGCGCTACGGTAACCGCCTGGGTGGCGTATTCGGCACCCTGGTGGGTCGCCATCCTGGCCGGGCTCGCGTCCACCACGGTGGCGGGAGCAGTCCTGGGCATTATCATCACCAGGCTTAGCCTGCCGTCATTCGTCGTGACGCTCGCTGGTTTCCTCGGCTTCGAAGGACTGCTGCTCCAGCTCATACCGCACACTGGTCATGGGGCCGGCGGTACGATCTCGATCCCGAGCAGCATCATCGACGACCTGACCAGCGGCACCCTCACCCCGGCGGTCGGCTGGATCGTCATGGTGGCGATCGTCGCCGTGTCCGGCCTTTCCATGTTCCTGAGAGACCGGCGGCGCCGAGCCTCCAAGCTGGTCACCCCGCCCGTCAGCATCACGCTGCTCAAGGTAGGGGTCATGGCTGCGGCCGGCGTCGTGGTCGTGCTGGTCAGCAACGTCAACCGGGGCACGGTAACGACGTCTCTGCGAGGTCTGCCCTGGGTTGTCCTGGTCGTGCTCGGCATGCTAGTGCTATGGACGGCGCTGCTCGGGCGAACCCGTTTCGGCCGCTACATCTACGCGATCGGCGGCAACGCGGAAGCAGCCAGGCGAGCGGGCGTGAACATCAGCTTGATCAGGACGCTCGCCTTCACGCTGTGCGGGCTGACGGCGGGGGTCGCGGGCATTATCTACGCGTCTCGGCTGGGCTCGAGCTCCACCGACGTTGACGGCGGCCAGCTTGTCCTGTTCGCGGTCGCGGCGGCGGTCATCGGCGGCACCCACCTGTTCGGCGGCCGCGGCAAGATGATCCACGCGGTGCTCGGCGGGCTCGTTGTCGCAGCCATCTACAACGGGCTCTACCTGGTCGGGCTGAGCGCGCCGGCGACGGACATCGTGACCGCCCTGGTCCTGCTGGCCGCCGTGACCGTGGACTCCCTGGCCCGCAGGGGACAAAGCACGGGGTAAAACACCCGGTATTCGCGGAGCCTGGGGTCAGCCCTTGCGCGGCTCGCCGCGGTAGGTGCCGAACGACCAGCGGTTGCCCTCCGGGTCGCGGGCGGCGAAGTCGCGGGAGCCGTAGTCGGTCTCGTGCAGTTCCGACGTGATCTCGGCCCCCGCGGCCTTGGCCCGGCCGCACAGCCCGTCGGGATCGTCGGTCACCACGTACGCGCCGAACGCGCCCGGCTGCAACGGCCACGGGTCATCCGGCCCGCGCTCGGCGGCCGAGCCCAGCATGATGCCGCCGCCCAGCGGCCAGGAGAGCTGGGCGTGATGCACGACGTCGCCGTCGCCGTAGACGACGGTCTCCTCGAAGCCGAACGCATCCACGAGAAACTTGATCAGAGCGCGGGCGTCGCGCGCCCGCAGGGTGGGCCACACCTGCGGTGGCGGAGTGTTGTCGTTCATGAACTGGAGTCTGCCAGCAGCCTCACGACGCTGGCTTGGACGTTTCGGAACTCCCAGCCGGGCAGCGTCGGGCCGGCCGGGCGAGACTGCCCCCACGGCCGGCCCGACGCTCAGCCAGCCACCATCCGCACCCGGGTGTTGCCGGCGTCGGCGATCAGCAGGTTGCCCGTCCCGGTCACCGCCGCGCTGGCCGGGCCGGAGAGCGCGGCGCCGGTGCCCGGGCCGCCGTCACCGCTGAACTGCGCGGCGCCGGTGCCGGCCACCGTGTAGATGTCGTTCTTGATCATCGTCTGGCCGTAGAACGTGCCGGCTTTCTCGGCGACCACCCGGACGCGCTCGTTGCCGGTGTCGGTGATCACCAGGTTGCCCGTGCCGTCCACCGCCACGTCGCTGGGGAAGTGCAGCATGGCCTTGGCGGCGCGGCCGCCGTCACCGGAGAACCCGGCGGTGCCGGCGCCGGCCACCGCGTAGATGTTCCCGGCGGTCATCGCCTTCCCGTAGAACGTGCCGGTGGCCACGGCGACCACGCGCACCCGGCAGTTGTCGGTATCGGTGATCACCAGGTTGCCCGCGCGGTCTACGGCCACGCCTACCGGCGCGTCGAATTCGGCGCTGGTGGCCGGGTGGCCGTCTCCGGCGAACCCGTCCACGCCGTTCCCGGCCACGGTGTAGATGTCACCGGCGGTCATCGCCTGACCGTAGAACGTGCCGGACGTGTCCGCCACCACCCGGACCCGGAAGTTGTCCGAGTCGGTGATCACCAGGTTGCCCGCGCCGTCCACGGCCACGCCCTGCGGCCCGGCCAGTTCCGCGCCGACCGCCGGCCCGCCGTCACCGGAGAACCCGAAGCCGCCGGTGCCGGCCACCGTGTAGATGTCACCGGCGGTCATCGCCTGGCCGTAGAACGTGCCGGAGGTGTCCGCGACCACCCGGACGCGGTTGTTGCCGGTGTCGACGATGATCGCGTTCCCGGCGGCGTCGAGGGACACCGCGGCCGGCAGGCCGACCCTGGCGGCGGTGCCAGGACCGCCGTCACCGGAGAACCCTTGCGTCCCGGTGCCGGCCAGCGAGTACACGTTGCCGCCGGTCAGCCGCTGGCCGAAGTAGTTGCCGTTGACGGCCGGCACGAACCGCACGCGGCTTTCGGCGTTGTCGGCGATCAGCATGTCGCCGGCCGCGTCCGACGCGACGCCGTGGGGGCTGAGGAACTCGGCCTGGCCGGCCGGCCCGCCGTCGCCGGAGTACTCGATCGCTCCGGTGCCCGCGACCGTGTAGACGTCCCCGGCGGTCATGGCCTGGCCGTAGAACGTGCCCGTGGCCGCGGCCACCACCCGCAGCCGGTCGTTGCCGCTGTCGGCGATGACCAGGTTGCCCGCGGTGTCGGTCACCATGTCGTCGGGCAAGGCGAACTCCGCGGCCAGGGCGCTGCCGCCGTCCCCGGCGAACCCGTGCGTGCCGTTGCCGGCCACCGTGTAGATGTTCCCGATCGTCATGGCCTGTCCGTAGAACGTGCCGGTCGTGTTCGCGACTACCCGGATCCGGTTGTTCAGGGTGTCGGCGATCAGCAGGTTGCCCGCGGGATCCAGCGCTACGCCCTGCGGTGAGTTGAGCCGGTCCTTGACGGCCAGGCCGTCGGGGAGGCCGCGGACGCTGGAGAAGCCGCAGGTGCCGTTGCCGGCCACCGTGTAGATGTCACCGGCCGTCATCTTCACGTCGTAGAACGTGCCGGTGCCCGCCGCCACCACGCGGATCCGGCACTCGCCGAAGTCGGCCATGACCAGGTTGCCGGCCGAGTCCACCCGCGCCTCACCGACGCGCAGGCCGAGGCCGGCCGCGGTGGCCGGGCCGCCGTCGCCGGAGTAGGCGAGCTTGCCGTTGCCGGCCACCGTGTAGAGGTCGCCGGCGATCATCGGCTGCCCGTAGAACGTGCCGGTGCTCGCCGCCACCACCTGGAGCCGCGACCCGCCGGACGTCCCGCCCGCGCTGAAGCCGGAGTCGGCGATCACGACGTTGCCCTGCTGGTCGACCGCGACCGCCTCGGGGTCGGTCAGCGGGGTCTGGGTGGCGACCACGCCGGTACCGGGGACGCCCTGCTGGCCGTCGCCGGCCAGCAGGTATACCTCGCCCGCGGTCATGGCCTGCCCGTAGAACGTGCCGGTCTTGGCGGCCGCGACGGCGACCTGGAAGTGCGCCTGGTCGGCGATCAGCACGTTGCCGGCCGCGTCGACCGTCACCCCGCAGGTGGACATGTTGTCACCGGTCGCCAGGACGCCGTAGTCCGCGGGCCCGGTCGTGCCGGTGCCGGTGCCGGCCGGCGTGGTCAGGAAGTCGTTGCCGTTCACCTCGCGAACCGACCCGCCGTCGGCGACGTACAGCTTCGGGCCCGCCTGCGACAGGCTGCACGGATCGATGCCGACCGAGGTCGCGGTGGCCGGCCCGCCGGGTCCGCCCGCCACCGTCGAGATCGTCCCTGACACGGCGGGAGTCCGTGCCGCCGCAGCCGCGGGGCGCGGATGGGTGAGTACGGCGCTGGCTCCGGATGGCGCCGCGAACGCCCCCGCCAGTCCCAGCACCATGATGGCGGGCAGTCCCCGCCTTAAGGTGCGTGTGCGAGTGGGCCGCGATGCGTTCATCGGGGTACCTCCGGTTCCGCGGCCGGATGGCGCCGCGGAAAGGCATTCCGAGTCGCTCCAGGCCAGCACGCTGCGGGGCTCCCACGTTAGCGGAACATGCCGGGCGAGCGCGATAACTCCCGCAGCTCAGCTGCCCGGCGCGACCAGGAAGCCCGCCGCCGTGGCGCTGGGCCAGCGGCCCGTCGCGACCCGCGGATCAGCCGCCCGACTGGCGGCCCGGGTGCGCGATGATCGCCGGCACGGTGTGCAGGCCGCCGATCAGCGTGCGGTACCGGCCCGGCGGGCCCCGCCGGCAGGCCGGCCTGCCGGTACCCCGAGTACGCGGCCACGAACGACCGCAGCGCAGGGCCGGATCGAGCAGCAGCAGCCCGTCGTAGACGATCGTGATCGCGAGCGCCTCGAGGGCCGGCCATGCGGGTGACCGGCGCACCTGGGCGACCGCCTCGGCGGGCAGGCCGACCGCGCTGGTCATGAAGTACTCGACGGTGTCGCCG
>DASXZD010000128.1:0-5468 GCA_036502085.1 Streptosporangiaceae bacterium | reverse complement strand
GCGTCGATCAGCGCGGTGAACCTGTCTTCCCGGTCTGGCAGGTAGTCCTCCTGCTGCAGGTCCCAGCGGCGGATCCAGTCCCGGGCCGAGTCACGATCGAGCTGCGGCATGCGGCATCTCCTTGTCACTGGCTAGTATCATTTCGGCAGTTACAACCTAAACCGAGGAGTGTAACCGGTCAAGTGAGATTCAGCAGTCACCTGGACACCATCGTGACGGTCGCCGTGAGCTTGGTCAACGCCCTGACCCCCGGGGAGGCGCACGGCCGCCGGTATCTGCCGCCGGCTGAGGATGACCTCTCCGCCGCGGTCACAGCCGTGCTGCGCGCCGGCAGCCCCGCGACCCCGGATGTGTCGGGCGAAGACGCCGAGGAACTGCGAGGTGTCGCGACCGAATTCCGCGCGGTGTTCGAGGCGGTCATGCGCGACGACGTGGATGCCGCGGCGCGGCAGGTCAACAAGCTGCTCGCCTGGACTGGTGCTCGGCCCGCGCTCGACCGGCACGACGGGCAGGAGTGGCACCTGCACTTCCACGGTCGCGACGACCGGCTGGCCAACGGCTGGGCGGCGGGCTGCGCCACCGGGCTGGCCATCGTGCTCGGCACCGATGACCGGGGCAGGCTGGGCGTCTGCACGGCCCCGCGCTGCGACCGGGTGTACGTGGACGCCTCGCGCAACGGCACCAGGAGATTCTGCTCCACGACCTGCCAGAACCGGGTCAAGACGGCCGCATTCCGCTCCCGGCAGGGCTGAACGGGATCGTATGCTGAGCACGGGGCTTCGATCCGGCGCACGAGACCTCCCTCAATGAGGATCTGGCGATGACGCGGCCCGATCCGGCTGGTACCTGGTACAGCCGACCGGCTGCGCGTCACTGGCGGTGCGCGCGGCCGCCGGAATCGGCGCTGGGCTTTCACGCCGGGCTGCCCGGCTACCGGCGCACGCCGCTAGTGGAGCAGCCCGCGCTGGCGGCCGAGCTCGGTGTCGGCCGGGTCCTGGTCAAGGACGAGTCGTCGCGGCTCGGCCTGCCCGCGTTCAAGATGCTCGGCGCCTCCTGGGCGGTCGCGCGATTGCTGGCCCGCCGCGGCGGGCTGACCGGATCGCCGACGCTAGAGCAGTTGAGGCACGCGTCGGCCGGTCGCCCGCTGAGGCTGGTCGCGGCGACCGACGGCAATCACGGCCGGGCCGTCGCCCGGATGGCGAAGATGCTGGGGGCGGACGCCCGCATCTTCGTGCCCTGGGCGGTCCCCGATCCTGCGGTCGCGGCGATCGCCGGCGAGGGTGCGACGGTGACGCGGGTCGATGGGCCCTACGACCTGGCCGTCCAGCACGCGGCGGCGTTCGCCGGCGCACGGCCGGAGGCGGAGCTGATCCAGGACATGGCCTGGCCCGGCTACCAGGAAGTCCCCCGGTGGATCGCCGATGGCTACGCGACCATGCTGCACGAGATCGACGCCCAGCTCGCCGCCCTCGCCGGGCCCACGGTGCCCGGCCTGATCGTGGTGCCGGCGGGCGTCGGCTCGCTCGCGCAGGCCGTCGTCGCCCACTGCCGCAGCGGCCCGCTCGCCAGCGACGCGGTAACAGCTACCGCAGTGCTCAGCGTCGAGCCTGACGGCGCGGCCTGCGTCCTGGCCAGCCTGCTCGCGGGCGAACTGCGCACCGTCCCGACCGCGGGCACGAACATGACCGGGCTCAACTGCGGCACCCCGTCCGCCGCGGCCTGGCCGTACCTGCTCGCGGGCCTCGATGCCGCCGTCTCGGTCAGCGACGCGGCCGCCGCCGAGGCTGTCGCCGACCTCGCCCGGCTCGGCATGTCGTCGGGTCCCTGCGGCGCCGCGACCCTGGCCGGAGCGCGCGCCGCGCTGACCGGCACGGGAAGCCCGGCCCGGCGAGCCGGCCTCGGCATCGACGCGACCTCGGTGGTCGTCCTGCTGAGCACCGAAGGCGGAGCCGCCGCCCACGCCTCATCCCGGCCGTAGCCGCTCGGGCGAGCCCGGCCGCTGACCAATACTGAGCCCCGGCGAAAGGCCGGGGCTCGGCCCCGGCCGGGCTCAGGTCTACTCCGGCGAGCGGAGGCCGACGAAGCCGGCGATCATGCGGGCCTGGTGGTCGAACCACTCCTCGCGCGCGTCGATGACGTTGTTGAGCTGGCCGAAGAGCTCGAAGCTGAGCGCGCCGAAGAGCTGTGTCCAGACGATCATGCCGCGGGCCATGGCCGCCTCGCTCACGCCGGGGGCGAGCCGGTCGGCCACCTGCCTCAGCTCCGCCCGCAGATCAGCCGAGAACTCGGGCCGCCCGGCTGGATCATCGCTGAGCAGGCCGGCGGCGTGCGCGTCGGCCAGGATGAGGCCCATTACCAGGATGGGGCGGCTGGCCGGGCTGATGGTGTCGGCGGGCGCGGCGTAGCCGGGCACCGGGCTGCCATAGATCAGCGCGTACTCGGGCGCGTGCGCCAGCGCCCAGGCGCGCAGCGCGTGCGCCACGGCCAGCCAGCGCGCGACCGGGTCAGAACGAGTGGTCAGGGAGGCGTCGGCGGTTTCGGCGGCCTCACCGATCGCGTTGTACGCGTCGATGATCAGCGCGGTGAGCAGGTCGTCGCGGCTAGCGAAGTAGCGGTAGATCGCGGACGAGACCATGCCGAGGTCGCGGGAGACCGCCCGCAGCGACAGGTTGGCCCCGCCGGTGGCCAGTTGCCGGCGGGCCGAAGCCTTGATCTCATCGGTCATCTCCGCCCGCACCCTGGCGCGGATCGACGCGGCGCGAGGTGCCATAACCGAAGTATCACACACATCAGAGAGCATTGCTCTTGACAGTGATCGGGGGAACTCGCAATACTCGAGTCAAACAGAGAGCACTGCTCTCGATTCGGAGAAGGAGTAACAGAATGCCGCTTCACGTGATCGTCGGCGCCGGGCCCGTCGGAACCGCCACCGCCCTGCTGCTCGCCGAGCGGGGCGAGCAGGTCCGCGTGCTGACCCGAAGCGGCGGCGGCCCGCAGCACCCGGCCATCGAGCGGGTCGCCACCGACGCCACGGACGCGGACCGGCTGGCCGGCCAGGCCAAGGGCGCGGCAGTGCTCTACAACTGCGCCAGCCCGCTCTACCACCGGTGGCTGACCGACTGGCCGCCGCTGGCGACGGCGCTGCTGACCGCGGCCGAGCGCAGCGGCGCCGTCCTGGCCACCGTCAGCAACCTGTACGGGTACGGGCCGGTCGACGGGCCCATCACGGCGGCCACACCGCTCGCCGCGACCCATCCCAAGCTGAAGGTGCGGGCGCAGATGTGGCGCGACGCCCTGGCCGCCCACCAAGCCGGCCGGGTCCGCGCCACCGAGGTGCGCGGCAGCGACTACATCGAGGCTAACTCGATCTTCAGCGTCGTCCTGGCCAAGCCGCTGCGGGCCGGAAAGCGGGCCTACGTGCCCGCTGCGCTCGACCTGCCGCACAGCTGGACCTCGATCAGCGACGTGGCCGCGACCCTGGTCACGGCCGGATCGACCGAGCGGGCCTGGGGGCAGGCGTGGCTGGTGCCAACCGGCCCGCCGCTGACGATCCGCGAGATCAGCGCCCGGTTCGCCGCGCAGGCCGGCGCCCCGGCGCCGCGGCTGACCTCGCTGCCCTACCCGGTGCTGTGGACCAGCGGGCTGTTCAGCGCCACGCTGCGCGAGCTGCGCATCACGAACTACCAGTGGACCCGGCCGTTCGTGATGGACTCCGCGCAGACCGAGCAGGCCCTCGGACTCGCCCCGACGCCGATCGACCAGGCCCTGGCCGCCGTCCAGTCCCCAGCCTGACCCTCAGCCCAGCAGACACCGCCGATCAGGCCGGCCAGGCGAGCGGGCTCGGCGCCAGGACCGAGTACCTGTCGATCCTGCTGATCGTCGTGGTGCTGCTAGGCGTGTTCCGGTCGCCGCTGGCCACGGTCGCGACGCTGCTGCCGGCCGTCGTCGTGCTGTTCACCGCCGAGTCTGTCGTTGCGGAGGTGGCCAGCCTCGGGATCGGCGTCTCGAGCATCACCCAGTTGCTGCTGATCGTGCTCGTGCTCGGCGCGGGCACCGACTACGGGCTCTTCCTCGTCTTCCGGGTGCGCGAGGAGCGCCGTCGCGGGCTCAGCCATCACGAGGCCATCGAGCGCGCGGTCGAGCGGGTCGGCGAGTCGATCGTGTTCTCCGCCGCGACGGTGATCGCGGCGCTGCTCAGCCTGCTGCTGGCAACGTTCGGCGTGTACCGGCGGCCGGTGATCGCGCTGCTGATCGGCGTGATCGGG
Organism: Streptosporangiaceae bacterium; assembly: GCA_036502085.1. Taxonomy (GTDB): domain Bacteria; phylum Actinomycetota; class Actinomycetes; order Streptosporangiales; family Streptosporangiaceae; genus PALSA-505. The sequence continues at coordinate 1,203 of DASXZD010000128.1, read as the reverse complement.
CTGACCACGCTGGCCGGGTTCTCGCTGGCCGACCGGTCGTCGGACTTCGGCGGCGGCATCTCGGCCCCGCCCGGCAGCGACTCGGCGGCGGGACAGGCGCTGCTCATCGAGCACTTCTCGCTGGCCAGCAGCAATCCGATCAACCTCGTGCTGACGTTCCGCCGGCCGGTGTGGTCCTCCCCGAACGTCCTCGTAGCAGCACAAGAGTCCTTGCGCCACCGTTCGGAATTCTCAAGTTTTATAACCCCTCTAGATCCGAACGGAACGGCGATAACCCCAGCCGAACTCGGCCTGATGCACCGGCTGCTCGGCCCGCCTGGCGCGGTGCCCGCCGCGCAGCGACCTCATGCGCCTGGTGCCGGTCGCGGTGCTGGTTATCGGGCTGCTGCTGGCGCTGCTGCTGCGCAGCGTGATCGCGCCGCTGTACCTGGTGGTGAGCGTCGCGCTGTCCTACCTCGCGTCGCTGGGCGCGTCGGTGATCGTGTTCGAAATGTTCGGCGGCAGCTACGGGCTGAGCTTCATCCTGCCGTTCCTGATGTTCATCTTCCTGCTCGCGCTGGGCGAGGATTACAACATCCTGGTCATGTCGCGGATCAGGGAGGAGGCGCACGACCTCCCGCTGCGCGACGCCGTGGTGCGGGCGATCGAGGTCACCGGCACGACGGTGACCTCGGCCGGGATGGTGCTCGGCGGGACGTTCCTGGTGTTCGCGATCGCCGACTGGTCGGGCACCGAAGGGGCGCAGATCCGGGAGATCGGAGTGGGGCTCGCCATCGGCGTCGGGCTGGACACGTTCGTGGTGCGGACGCTGATCGTGCCGGCGATCGTCGTGCTGCTCGGGCGCTGGAACTGGTGGCCGTCCTCGCTGCACGACCGGCACATCGCCCTGGAAGCGCTCGGCGACGAGCTCGCCAGCGAGCGCATCGACCTGGCCGACGAACTGGCCGGCGAGTCACCGGGGCTTTGAGCAGGCCGGCGACGTCAGCGGCTCATCCCGCCCCGCGTCAGCCGAAGAAGACCTCGGCCTCGGCGTAGCGCTCGGGCGTGACCAGCTTGAGCTCGCGGGTCGCGTCGGCGAGCGGCACCCGGACGATCTCGGTGCCGCGCAGCGACATCATCATGCCGAACGCGCCGTCGCGGACCGCCCCGATCGCGTGCACGCCGAACCGGGTGGCCAGCACCCGGTCGAACGCGGTCGGCGTG
>DASXZD010000127.1:0-3856 GCA_036502085.1 Streptosporangiaceae bacterium | reverse complement strand
CCGACGTCGCGACGCTGTGGTCGGGCGTGACCGACGGCTCGGTCCACACCCTGGGCAGCGACCATGCGCCCTGGTCACTGGAGGCGAAGACCGATCCGTCGCTGAACGTGATCACCGCCCGGCAGGGCGTCGCCGACCTCGAGACCATGCTGCCGATGCTTTTCTCCGAGGGGGTTCAGACCGGCCGGATCTCGCTCAGCCGCTTCGTGTCACTGATCTCGACGACTCCTGCTCGCCTGTTCGGGCTGTATCCCCGCAAGGGAACGATCGCGGTCGGCAGCGATGCCGACCTCGTCGTCCTCGACCCGCAGCGGCACCGCGTGATCGACGGCGCCGTGATGGAGTCGCGGGCGGGCTACTCGGCCTATGACGGCTGGGAGGTATATGGCTGGCCCCGGTTCACGATCAGCCGGGGAGAGGTCGTCCTCGAGGACGGCGAGGTGGTGGCGGCGCCGGGTCGCGGGCAGTGGCTGCGCCGCGCTGGCAGCACCGAGACCGGAGCAGCGCCGCTCGTGACACCGTAGCCGCTGGGCGGAGAGAGGACGTCGTCATGAACGCTGCGCATCCTGCCGACCTTGGCCTGCTGGAAGCCGCCGCCGCGCTGAACGCGGGCGAGCTCTCGTCGCGAGAGCTCACCGCCGCGTGCCTGGAACGCATTACGCACCGGAACGGCAAGTTCGGCGCCTTCATTCGCGTCTACGAGCGGGAGGCGGCGCAGGCGGCGCTGCGGGCTGATGAGATCCGCGCGCATGGCTCGGCGGGACCGCTCACCGGCCTGCCAATCGGACTCAAGGACGTGATCGCGTCAGCCGGGCTGCCGCTGACGGCCGACAGCGCCGTGCTGGAAGGTAACGTGGCCAAGGCCGACGCGACCGCGTGGGCGCGCCTGAGAGCCGCGGGGATGGTCCTGATCGGCCATCTGCACTGTGGTGAGTTCGCCAACGGCGTGTGTGGGATCAATCCCTGGGGCCCGACCTTCTCGCCGGGCGGATCCAGCAGCGGCAGCGGCATCGCGCTCGCCGCCCGGATGGTGCCGACCACCCTGGGCACGGACACCCGCGGCAGCATCCGGATGCCCGCTGCCTTCATGGGCGTCAGCGGGGTGAAGCCCACCTTCGGGCTGGTCAGCACGGCCGGCGTCATCCCCTTCTCCTACACCTCGGATGTGACCGGCCCGATGGCCAGATCGGCAGCCGACTGCGCCGCGCTCCTGCAGGTCATGGCCGGGCCAGATCCCGCCGACCGGGCCACGCTCTCGCAGCCGGTCGGCCCGCCGCGCTATCCGACCCGGCCGCGGCCGGGCCCGCGACCCCTGGCCGGGATCAGGATCGGCATTCCGCAGTTCGGTGCGGATGCTGCGCCGTCGCCCGGCGTGGCCGAGGTCTATGCCCGGTTCTGCGGTGACCTCGCCGGCCGGGGCGCGGAGCTGGTGAGCTTCCCGTGGCCATCCAACCCGCTCGAGGGCGGCGGCCGTAACGTCGGTGACTGGACTCACATTCTCGGGGCCGAGATCCAGGTGATCCACGAACAGTTCGCTGACCGCAACCACCTGTATCGCGATGAGTTCCTCGGCCTGCTCGCGCCGCTGCGCACGGCTGGAACGGCGATGGACTACGTCCGGGCGCAAGTCGCCAGGGCCCGGCTCGCCGACACGTGGGCACGCGTGTTTGCCGAGCACGAGCTGACCGCCGTCGCTCACCCAGCGTGCCAGGACGAGCTGTTCAGGACAGACGTCGAGCTCACCTACGAAGAACTGCCCCGGCTAATGCTAGGCGTCTGGAACGACACCGGCTTCCCCGTCGTCTCGGTCCCGGCCGGCCTGAGCCCGGCCGATCAGTCGCCGGTCGGCATGCAACTGGCGGGCCTGCCGCACACCGAGGCGGCTCTGCTCCAGGTGGCGATCGATCTGCAGGCCGTGACCGACTACCACCGGCAGAGCCCAGCCGATCTGGACCATGGACCGAACTATCAGCCGTCCGCCCGGCACGTGGCCGGGCCACAGCCACCGTATGTTCCGCCGCTCAGCGCGCTGAACGCCGTTATCCCCGTCAACCCGGCTACCCGGTACCTGCGGTAGCCGGTCCGCAGGCGGACGATTCATGAAGGGGTGTGGTTAATGACGACGCGAACGACAACCCTCACCGATGCCAGGGTGTTCACGGCCGCCGGGGGTGTCCCTTTCGAGGGCACGGTGGTGGTGACGGGGGACAGGATCGCCCAGGTCGTGCCCGGGTCCCCGGCATCGCCGCCAGGACCGGTGGTGAGCCTACGCGGCCTGACGCTGCTGCCGGGGCTCATCGACGCCCACGTCCATGCCGCGGCCGTCGAGGCTGATATCCAAGATCAGCATCGCCGTCTGTATGACAGTGAGCTGGCGGTGCTGACCGCTCAGTCACTCACGGATATGCTCCACCGCGGCTTCACGGCCGTGCGCGATGCCGGTGGGGCGGATGCTGGCTTCCGGCGGCTGATTGAACAGGGCACGATAACCGGTCCGCGGTTGCTGGTGTCCGGGCGGCCGCTGACCCAGACCGGCGGTCACGGTGACAAACGGCGGGCAGTGGAGCCGCCCGGTGCGGCCACGCCGCCGTCGGGTCTGGGAATGACCCACGTTGTGGCGGACGGTCCCGACGAAGTGCGCCGTGCTGTCCGGGAAGAGCTACGCCGCGGCGCCGACCAGATCAAGGTGATGGCCGGCGGGGGAGTCATGTCACCGACGGACCGTCTTGATTCGGTGCAGTACTCGCTCGATGAGATCACCGCGGCGGTGGCGGCGGCCGCCGCGAGCGGCTCCTACGTGCTGGCCCACGCGTACACCGCCGAAGCCATCGAGGTGTGTGTCGCGGCCGGAGTGCGCTCGATCGAGCACGGGAACCTCCTCAACGACCGCGCCGCCGGGCTCATGGCCGAGGCCGGGACGTTCCTGGTACCTACGCTGGTGACCTACGAGAAACTGCACGAGCAGGGCGCGGAGCTCGGGATACCGGCGGCGAATCTCGACAAGCTCAAATCGATCATCGACGCCGGTCTGGAGAGCCTGCGGACTGCCCGCGCGGCGGGCGTCCGGATCGGGTCAGGATCCGACCTGCTCGGGCCTATGCGCCAATACCAGGGACAGGAAATCGCCCGGCAGGCCGATGCCATCGGCGCGGCTGCAGCAATCACCGCGGCCACCAAGACGAATGCCGAACTGCTGGGCATCGACGCCGACACGGGCACGATCGAGGTGGGCAAGCTGGCCGACCTGATCGCCGTCGACGGCGATCCCCTCGCCGAACCCAGTCTCCTCGGCGAGCCCGAACGGCTCGCGGTGGTCATGCGCGGCGGCCGGATTCACGTCGACAGGACCAAACGCCAGCACTGACGCCCGCCGTCCACCGCTCAATTCACCGACGTGGTCGGCCGCGCTCCTTCCTGTCGCCGTCCGTGGCCGACGAAGCCGGCAACGTGTTACATGCACGTGAAATGTCCCGCCTCATATTGACTCTCTGTACATGCGCTTTTAGCCTCTTCCATTAGTTGCGAATTAACTTCCACTGAATGGGAGAGCCGTGGCTAGGCGACCGACTGCTCCGGGGTGGCATTTCCCCGCCGTGGGTGCGGTTACCGAGCTGCCGGCCCGGGTCCAGGCGGTCGCGGCGTCGCGCCTGGCCTTCAGCCGCGAGTACTCAGGACGGCATGAGTTTGACGGCCAGATTCAGGACCTGTCGCCGGACGGCGTCCGAAGGTCCCTGAGCACGCTCGGTGGCCCGCCGCTGAGTGACCCACTCGATGAGGCCACCGTCGCTGGCGCCGAGGCGGCGCTCCGGACCCGTCTCGGTGACCTTGAGCTTCATCGGCGCGACCCGTTCGTGCA
>DASXZD010000126.1:0-65935 GCA_036502085.1 Streptosporangiaceae bacterium | reverse complement strand
ATCACCGACGATCAGGCGAGGCTGCTCGACAAGGTCACCGCAAGCGCGACCGGCGCCGCCTCGCTGAGCGACATCAAGCACATCGTGATCCTCATGCAGGAGAACCGGTCATTCGACCACTACTTCGGCACCCTGTCCGGGGTGCGCGGCTTCTCCGACCCGGACGTGCTCACGAACGCCAACGGCACCCCCGTCTTCGACCAGTACGGCTACCAGCCGGGCGCCGGGCCGAGCGCCGCCGGCTTCACGCAGCCGTTCAACCTGCTGAACAACCCGCCGACCGAGAACGGCTCGGACACCAACGACATCGACCACAGCTGGGCCGGCCAGCACAACAGCTGGAACGGCGGCAAGATGGACTCGTTCATCACGTCGCACCTGGCGACCGACGGCGCCGCCAACGGCCCGGTCACCATGGGCTACTTCACCCGCAGCGAGCTTTCCTTCTACTACGCCCTGGCCGACGCGTTCACGATCTGCGACGGCTACCACTGCTCGGTGCTCGGCCCCACCGACCCGAACCGGCTGATGTGGATCTCGGCCAGCATCGACCCGAACGGCACCAACGGCGGCCCGGTCGTCGAGACGTTCAGCGACAGGCCGGCCGAGTACGGCAAGCTCACCTGGCCGACCATGCCGGAGGCGCTGCTCGAGGCCGGGGTCAGCTGGAAGGTCTACAACGACCCGCTCGGGCTGATCGGGCTGAGCCCGCTACCGTACTTCAAGAACTACAACGACCCGCTGTCGATTACCGGGCTCGAGCTGATCGCCAACGCGCTCACGCCGACCTATCCGGCCTCGTTCGCCGCCGACGTCGCGGCAGGCACCCTGCCGTCGGTGTCCTGGATCATGTCGCCGCTGGCCGAGTGCGAGCACCCGGCGGCCCCGCCGGAGTACGGCGAGTACTTCGTCCAGCAGGTGCTGAACACGCTCGTGTCCAACCCCGAGGTGTGGGCGCAGACCGTGATGTTCGTCGTCTACGACGAGAACGGCGGGTTCTTCGATCACGTGCCGCCGCCGACCGCGCCGGCCGGGACGCAAGAGGAGTACCTGACCGTGCTGCCGGCCGCGGCGGGCGGCACCGCCGGGCCGGTCGGGCTCGGCTTCCGCACGCCCTGCCTGGTCGTGTCGCCGTTCAGCCGGGGCGGCTACCTCTGCTCTGACGTGTTTGACCACACGTCGCTGCTGCGCTTCATCGAGACCAGGTTCGGCGTGACCGTGCCGAACCTGTCGGACTGGCGGCGCAGCGTGACCGGCGACCTGACTACGGCGCTGGATCTGGTCAACCCGACGAGGAACCAGGTGCCCAGGCTGCCGGTGACCTCGATCGGCGACACGAAGGTGGCCGAGCAGGCCGTGCTGAACGCGCTGGCCGGCACCCTGGACGTCGGCATCCCTTATCCGCTGCCCAAGAAGAACGTGATGCCGGTGCAGGCAACCTCGCCCGCCAGGCCGCCGGTCCCGTCGAAGGCGCAGCCGTAGCCGTGGCCGCACGGGCCCGACGTGCTGACTTTGCTGTTTCATGACTAGTTCTTGGTCGTCTATAGTCGCGTTATCGGAGGGGAGCGCGATGGACGACGGCGGCCCGCGGCTTGCGGTGCAGACGCTCGTCGGCGACGACGAGCTTTTAGCGTCCGGGCGGAAACAGGGGCATGGCGATCTTGGCCGGGTGCCGGTGTCGGTGCTCGCGCCAGCGCCGCCGTGGCGGGCCTGCGACCGGCGGCGGCCGGTGGTCGCGCTGCTGGATACCGGCGTGGACGCCCATCCGTGGCTGGCCGGCCCGGCCGGCGACCCGGTCGTGCTGGACGCGCAGGAGCGCGGCTGGGCCCCGCCCAGGCTCGCCGTGGGCAATAAGTACCGGGGGCACGCCACCTTCCTCGCCGGCCTGGTCCGGCAGGCCGCGCCGGACTGCCGGCTGCTGTCGGTGCCGGTGATGGGCAACGACGGGCTGGTCCGCCCCGCCGACTCGCTGCGCGCCCTGGCCTGGCTGGCCGGCGAGGCGGAGAGCGGGGATCCGCGCCGCTACCCGGACGTGCTGTGCATGGCGTACGGGTACCAGCCCGGCCCGCGCGACACCGCGCACACTAAGCAGCTGCGCGACGCGCTGTGGCGGCTGGGCGGCCTGGGCGTGCTGACCGTCGCGTCGGCCGGCAACCTGGGCGCCGACGCGCTGACCTACCCGGCGGCCTTCGCCGGCGACCCGGCCCCGCCGCCGGTGCCGGTGATCAGCGTCGGCGCGACCAATCCGGACGGCAGCTACGCGCACTACAGCAACTTCGGCCGCTGGGTCACGCACAAGTCCGTGGGTACAGGGGTGATCAGCACGATGCCGGACTTCAACGGCCGCCGCCGGCCGCCGGCCCAGCAGGCGTACCCGGACTCGATCGGCTCGACCGTCGATCCGGACAACTTCGCCAGCGGCTTCGCGCGCTGGAGCGGCACGTCGTTCGCGGCCGCCACGCTGGCCGGCCGGCTGGCCCGGGCGCTGGCCGAGGATCCGGCGCCGAACGGCGATCGCATCGCGCGGGCCCGCCGGTCGCTGGCCGCGATCAGCTCGCTGCGGGCCTGACATGGGCGACGGCTTGGACCAGGGGGTCGGCACCGTGCCGCGGACCGGCCGGCCGGTCCGGCTGGCGCGGCTGCTCGAACTGGCCCAGGACGGCCAGACCGCCGCCTTGCACGAGGTCGTGCGCGAGCTGAACCCGCTGCTCTGGCACGTGGCCAGGAGCCAGGGCCTGGCCGCCGACGAGGCGGCCGACGTCGTGCAGACCACCTGGCTGGAGCTGCTGCGACGGCTGCACGAGATCCGCTCCCCGCAGGCGCTGACCGCCTGGCTGGTCTCGGTCACCCGGCGCGATGCGATGCGGGTGCACCGGGCCGGCCGCCGGCACGCCCACGGCGGCGGTGACGTGCTGGAGTCGCTGGCCGATCCCGGCCCCGACCTCGGCGAGCAGGCCGCCGCGGCAGAGCGCCGCCGGGTGCTGATCCGGCACTTCCGCACGCTGTCGCAGCGGTGCCAGGCGCTGCTGCGCGTGGTGGCGCAGGTCGACCGGCCGGATTACGACGACGTCGCCAGCGCGCTGGCCATGCCGCGGGGGAGCATCGGCCCGACCCGCGGCCGGTGCCTGGCCCGGCTCCGCGAGATGCTGCTGGCCGACCCGCAGTGGGGCACCGGGTGAGCGGCCCGGCCGGGGACGGCGGGCCCGACGCCGCACTGGACCGGCTCGATGCGGTCATACTCGACGCGGTGCGCGACGCCTTCCAGGCCGTCGACCCGCCGCCGCCGGACCTGGACCAGCGGGTGCTGTTCGCGATCGCGCTGGACGACATCGAGGCCGAGGTCGCCCGGCTGCAGCCGGAGGCCCCGGCCGGCGTCGGCGCCCGCGGCGACGATCGCGTCCGCACGCTCACCTTCGACGCCGCGGACCTGACCGTCATGATCTCGGTGGCCGCGACCGGCGGCGACCTGGTGCGCATCGACGGCTGGCTGGCGCCGCCCGGCCCGCGGCGGGTGGAGCTGCGGTTCGCGGCCGGGCCGGGCGGGACGGGTGGGGCCAGGACGCGGACGGCCGACGCGGCCGGGCGGTTCGTCTTCGGCCAGGTGCCGCGCGGCCTGGCTCAGCTGCTGGTCCGCGCCGGGGCTCCCGGCGGTGGCGCGGTGGTGACACCGTCGTTCGTGCTGTGACCGGCCGGCCGCCGCGCGAGCGGCACGCCGCCGGGGTGGGCGCCAGCGCGGCCGGGCGGCCGGTCGTCGCGGTCCGGCACCTGCGGGCCGCGCTGCGCCGCGTCGAGGCCGGCCGGGACGCGGAGCTGCGCGCCAGGATCATGGTCAGCCTGGCCTGGGCCGAGGCGGAGCGGGGGCGGATCAGCGCCGGCTTCCGGCTGCTGGACGACGCCGAGCCGCTGTTCCCGCCGGAGCGGCGCGGCGTGCTGCTCGGCCAGCGCGGCCTGCTGCTGCGGCGCACCGGGCAGGACGCGGCGGCGCTCGCGCAGTACGACGCGGCAATCGCCGGGCTGGCCGAGCCGGACGAAGCCGAGGATCTGGCCAAGGCGCTGTCCAACCGCGCGCTCGTGCACCTCGGCGCGGCCAGGATCGGCGCCGCCCGGGCCGACCTGCACCGGTCGGCGAACATCGCGGCCCGCCACGGCCTCGCGCTGCCCGCGGCGGTCGCCGGGCACAACCTGGCCGACCTAGACCTGCTGCGCGGCGACATACCCGCGGCGCTGCGCGGCTATGCGGCGGCGGGCCGCGGCTACGCGAGGCTGGCCCCTGGCAAGCTGGCCAGCGTCGCCATCGACCTGGCCCGGGCGCTGCTCGCCGCGGGCCTGTTCGGCGAGGCCGACCGGCAGCTCGCGGTCGCGATGAGCCGGGCCCGCGAGCAGCGGCTCAGCCACGTGTACGCCGACGCGGTGCTGGCCCGCGCCGAGACCGCGCTGCTCGCGGGCGACACGGCCGCGGCGGCGCGGTGGGCGGGCCAGGCGCGGACCTGCTTCCTGCGCCGGACCAACGCCCGCCGGGCGGCGCTCGCGTCGCTGATCGCGCTGCGCGCCGGGCAGGCCGGCGGGCCGCCGTCGGCCGCGCTGGCCGCGCGCGCCAGCGACCTGGCCGGCACGCTGCGCGGGCTCGGGCTGCCCGAGGACGCCCGGGTCGCGGAGCTGGTCGGCGTGCGCGTGCTGGCCGCGCTCGGCCAGCCGGACGCGGCCCAGGCCTGCCTGCGGCGGGCCGGGCCGCCGCGCGGCACCGAGCGGCTGGACACCCGGCTGCTGAGCCGGCTGGGCCGGGCGGAACTGGCCGCCGCGGCCGGGCGCCGCGCCGACGCGGGCCGCGAGCTGCGCACCGGGATGGCCGCCCTGCACCGCTACCGCAGCCGGCTCGGCTGCCTTGACCTGCAGACCGGCGCCGCCGTGCACGGCCGCGACCTGGCCAGGGCCGGGCTGTCCGCCGCGCTGGCGGCGGGGTCGGCGGCCAGCGTCTTCCGCTGGTCCGAACGCGGCCGGGCGCAGGCGCTGCTGCTGCCGCCCGCAGCCCCGCCGGATGACCCTGACGACCCGGACGCCCCGGCCGCCCTGGAGCAACTCCGCCAGGTCCGCCACGCGCTGCGGGCCGCCGAGCTGGCCGGCCGCCCGGCGGGCCCGCTGCGCGGCCAGGAGCTCGCGCTGCGCCAGCAGGTCCGGCAGAGCGCCTGGGGGGCAGGCGGCCAGGCGGGCGGCGCGCCGGGTAGCCAGGTCGGCGGTCCGCCAGGCAGCACTGTGCCGCCGGCCACGCTGGCCGCGGTGCGGGCCGGGCTGGGCGATGCGGCCATGCTGGTGTACCTGCGCGACGGCCCGGCGCTGCACGTCCTCGTGCTGGCCGGCCGCCGCACCCGGATCGTGCCGCTCGGCCGGTACGCCCGCGTGCAGGAGATGCTGCTGCGGCTGCGCGCCGACCTGGACGCCCAGGCGGGCCTGGAAGCTTCCACCCCGCTGGCCGGCGCGGTGGCGGGCGCCGTCCGGCAGGATGCGGCCGCGCTGGCCGCGCTGCTGCTGGCGCCGGTCCGCGCCCTGGCCGGCGACCGGGAGCTGGTGATCGTGCCCGCCGGGATCCTGGTCACGGTGCCATGGGCGGTGCTGTGCGGCCCGGGCCGGGCGGTCACGGTGGCGCCGTCGGCCGCCACCTGGCTGGCGGCCAGGCGGCGGGCCGCCGGCGGCCGCCTGGACGAGCGGGCGACGGCGCTGCTGGCCGCCGGGCCCGGCATCGACCGCGGTGCCGACGAGATCGCCAGGATCGCCGCGATGCGCCCGGACGCGGTCGTGCTCGCCGGCCCCGCCGCGACGCCGGCGGCGACGCTGGCCCTGATGGACGGCACGGACGTCGTGCACCTCGCCGCGCACGGCAGCCATCAGCCGGACAACGCGCTGTTCTCCGCGCTCGAGCTGTCGGGCGGGCCGCTGATGGGCTACGACGCGGTGCGCATGCGGGCCGCGCCGCGGCTGGTCGTGCTGTCCTGCTGCAGCCTGGGCCTGGCCGACGTGCGCCCCGGCGACGAGACGCTGGGCATGACCACGGCGCTGCTGCAGGCGGGCACGCCCACCGTGATCGCCAGCGTCGCCCGGGTCGCCGACGCCGCGGCCATGCGCATCACGACCGCCCTGCACGCCGCGCTGCGGCGGGGCGCGCCGCCGGCCTGCGCGCTGGCCCGGGCGGAGCCGTCCGGCTTCGTGTGCTTTGGCGCCGGCTGAGTGTATCTGGCGGTCGCCTCGCCCCCCTGCACGTCTAGCCGCCGCCACGTGGCGGGGCTGACCTGAGGAGGTTCACGATGACCTTTGCCGACACGTTTGCCGCAGATCTCGGCCAGCGCACCGGCAGCACCGTCGACGCCGCGCAGATCCCTGACAGCGACACGGTCGACGCCGACCTGCAGGCGCTGACCTCGTTCACCAGCGGGCTCGGCGCGACCGACAGCGGCACGCTCGACATCATCGCCGAGTCCGGCGTCGACCTGTCCGGGGCGACCGACGACTCCGGCAATCCCGTCATCCCCGGCGGGGAACTGCTCACGCTGGCGGCATCGGCGGGCCAGACGCTCGCCAGCCTGCTCGACCAGGCGCAGCAGAGCTTCACCGTGGCGATCAACGACACTTCAAGCTCGGAAGGAGAGGGCAATGCCTGACTGGGACGCCTTCGTCGCCTGCGTCGGCGGCAAGGACACCGACGTGAGCCAGTTCCTCAGCAACGAGGGCCTGAACGCCTTCAACGGCGCCAAGGATCTGGCGATGACCGGAGTCAGCGCGGTCATCAGCTACTGGAACCAGCTCAGCCCGCCGGTCCAGGCCGCGCTGAAGTACGCCGAGAAGAAGCTGGAAGACGCCGCCTGGAAGAAGCTGGGCGCGCTGATCGCCGGGGCCGGCGGCCTGGGCGGGGCAGCCGCCGCGGCCGGCGACATAGCGCTCGCGATCGCAGCCTTCCTGAGCGCGCTGGTGGCCGGCTTCGAGATCGGCGTGCTGGCCGGCGCGGCGACCGAATGCCTGGCCTCCGGATGACCGGGGCTGCCCCTGATGGCCGGCGGAACCTAGTTCCGTTCGCCGCGTACCGTTCGGGAAAAGGGGCCTTTAAGGGGTTGCCGCGCAAGGTCCGCGAACGGTACGCGGCCCCGCGCGAGGCCGCCGGGCCCCGGGCATAACGCAAATCTCACGCGAACGGGTGCGGCGGCAGCGGCCGGTCGACGGGCCGGCCGCTGGCCCGGACGAGACGCGCCACGTCGGGCCGGCCGAGGGGGTCGCGCCCGTAGCCGAACGTGATCGGGATGAGGCGGGGGTCGAGCACCCGGGCCACGCGGAACGGCCGGGTGATCTCGTGCGGCCAGCGGTAGACCAGCGTTCGGGGTCCAGGCCGGGGGAGCGGCCGGGTCAGCTGGCTGAGCCTGATGGTGGGCTCGCCGGCCAGCAGGAATGCCGCGGGCTCGGTGTGCTGCCCGGCGAAATACAGCCGTCCGTGGTCGGCCGGGGTGCGGATCTCCTCCGGCGGCGGGGCGGGCTGGCCGTCGTCCTCGCTGGCGGCCGACCATGCCTCCCTGATGGCCTTGCCCGCCGCCGCCTGCGGGTCATTGTGGGCGGCGGCGCCGAGGCAGAGCCGGGTGCCCTGCCGGGCGGCCGCGGCGATGATCGGCTGGCCGGGGGACCCGAGCGCGAGCAGCGTGAGGGTCCAGCCCCGCCGGCTCAGGTCGACGGTGAAGGGGTCGGCGCCGGGGAGCGGGATGTCGGGGATGACCTGCGGCGGGCTGGACCGGGCGTACCAGCGGCGCAGGAACGCGTCGCGTTCGAGCAGCTCGTGCCAGGCGTTGCGGACGGCCAGCTCGGGGGCGGTGTGCGCGGCCATGCCGGACGAGGTTGCGGTCGTGTGCAGCTGGCTGGCGGCGTCCCCCAGCGGATAGAAGATCAGGTCGGCGAGGGCCCATCGGGGCTGGCCGGCCGCGGTGTGCAGCCGGATCCACAGGCGGCGCTGGCCGGGATCGAACGGCGCCAGGTCGCCGAACATCTCGCGCTGCCAGGCGCGGTAGCAGATGATGTCGCGGGGGTCGGCCGCCGCCGGGCCGAGGTCATCGAAGGTGGCGGCGGTCAGGGCGGGGCGGGGGATGCGGCCGGCGGCGTGCCGTTCGTAGGCTTCGGCGACCGCGCGCAGTTCCGCGTCCTGGCGTGCGGTGGCGGCGGCGCCGGTGGTGAAGCGGCCCGGCAGGTCCAGGGCGGCGGGCGCCGGGGCGACGTCGCAGACTGCCGTCCACAGCGGCGGGCTGGTGCCGGCGGCGCGGCAGGTCAGGGTGAGCGCGGGGCGGAACGGGCCGGTCAGGGCGGGGGAGCGGGCGTCCTGCCAGGTGTAGATCCCGGCGTTGCTGGCGGCGATCGCGGCGGTCGTGGTTCGGGTCGGCGGCGCCGCGGTGAGGAAGGCGGCCAGCCCGGCCGTCGGGGTCACCGCGAGCACGGTCCGCCGCCCGGTCCGGGCGCGGTGCAGCAGCCGGGTCGCGTCCTGGGTCGGCTGGCAGGCGATGAACGCGGTGACCGCGGCGTCCCGCTGCGCGCCATCGAGGCCGCCGGGCTGGAACAGCGCGCGGTCTGCTGCCACGGTCATGGCGGGTGCACCCGTCGCATCCGCCGGCGGCCAGGCCCATGGGGAGCGCGCCCCCGCGGCGAGCAGGCCCAGGTCGAGCAGCCGGCTGGTTACGGCCGGGACATCGCCGGACCTGACGTCGCAGAACGCGACCGTCCGCGAACCGCTGACCAACTCGACGGCGGCATCGCCGACCCCGAGCATGCAGCCGTCAGCCGGCCGCAGGCCCAGTTCATCCAGGCGGGCCGCCAGGGCATCGCCGAGCCGGACGCTCAGCCGGACAGCAGGATCTGGGACACGTCCTGCAACGGGCCGCCCGCACCGGGCCGGCTGCCGTTCGCCGCATCACGCGCGGGCGCGGCCTCGCCCCAGACCGCCAGGTCAGTCTGAGTCGCGGAGAAGGTGCTCCTGGTCCGCCTGCCCGGGGTACCGCGGCCGGACCCTGAGGCAAGGTCCATCGGAGCGTAATCGCGCACTGACATATTCATGAACAACCCCCATGCCCGTCCTTAACATCGCCGAGGCGACCGGTCACCGACCTGTCGGGGGACGGATCCCAAGTGGCCCCATATGTACCTATATACGACGCATAGCATGCCAGAAAGGTTGTCACATTGGTCAAGAGAGAGTAAAAATCACGTTCGGGTGCGCATGCTGCTACGAACCGTGGTCAGCCTGGCCGGGAAACGGCTCGGAGCGGACGGGGGAATGGCCTGCAATCGTTATTAGCCCGCCCTTTGCGAATTTAATCTGAGCCTCGCGGCGGGACTGGGGACCTCGATGATGGGTAAGGATTCTGGTCGCTTCAGCGACCAGAATCCTTCGGCTATCGGGATGCCCGCTGTGGCGGACCTGGCTGGGCAGGCTGATGCCATACGATGCCCCGATGCGGGATCTTCGCGTGCTGGCTGGCTTGGCGGGCCCGGCCGTCGTCGTCGCGCTGCTGGCCAGCGCCTGCTCATCGTCTGGCCCCGCCGCCAGCAGCGCGGAGCAGACCCCGGCCAGCACGCCGGTCAGCGCACCCCCGCCGGCGGCCACGAGCACCCCGCCCGCGGTGCCGGCCTCCGCCAGCCCGGCCGCCAGCACGGCGGCCCCTGTGGTCACCACCAGCGCCGCCCCGCAGAGTTGCGCGGCCATGGCCAGGCGCACGTTCCTGCACATCACGGCGGCGAACGCCGCATCGGACGGCTCGCTCGCGCTGACCGGCAACCCGGCCACGCTGATCTGCGGCGGCGAGGACGACTTGCACTATAACGTGTCCGCCAGCACGGTCAGCGCGCACGCGGTTCCCGGCGCGTCGATCGAGGTGTTCCCGGTCGCCAAGATGAGCCCCGAGCCCATGGCGGCCGGCCAGCTGGCCGGCTACCTGGCCACCGACGACGACACCCGGATATTCCTGGTGACCGGGCCGCTCACCGCGATCACCGGCATCCAGGAGCAGTTCCACCCGTAAGGCCGTAAGGCCGTAAGGGCAGAGGGGCCTACCCGGCTACGGTGAGACCGACCGCCGCCTCGGCCGTGAACATCAGGAACGTCAGGGTTTCCTGCAGGTACAGCTCGACGCTGGCCTCGGTGTGCGACAGGTAGCCGATCGCGACATCCTGGCCGAGCTGCAGACTGAAATCGCCGCCGCGGGTCGTCAGCAGCACGGCGTCGCCGACGGCCGGCGCCCAGATGATCTCGCCGGAGAGCTGCCGCCTGATGTGCTCGATCACCGGGTAGCCGTGATCGGTGGTCTCGCTGACGGCCGTGTAGGCGTCCGCGCTGAGCACCAGCGAGTACGGGCCGTCCACGCCGGCCTCGCGCAGCTGGCTGAGCGCCTGGGCGATCGCCACCGGGTACTCCGTGACCTCGGCGGGCAGGAGCACCGGCGAGTGGCTCGAGCCCGCCCGGATGCCGCCGATGCCGCCGGCCTGATACCCCTCGAAGATCGCGCGGTCCTCGGCGAAGGCGATCTGCCTGGCCGCGTCCTTGACCGGCTGCCAGTCGGCGTCCTGGGCACCGCGCGCCACATCGTCGATCTCCGCCCGGTCCAGCCGGAACGGCGCCCGCAGCTCCACCAGCGCCACGACCTCGTGCTGCCGGGCGCGCACGCCGTCGCCCGGCGGGTCAATCTCCCGCACCCGGCCGGTGCCCACCGCCGAGAATGCCTCGCCGGCCGGGCCGTTCACGTCCACCACCCGGCGGCCGGCCAGGTGCCGCTTGAACGTGCGCGCCGCCTCCTGCTCGATCTGCTCCCAGGCGGCCTCGGAGACCGGCGCCAGCTCGCGGTGCAGGTTATTCATCCTCGGAAACTCCCTTCAGGCCGCCGATGTTCAGCGAGCCATCGCTACCCTGCCCATCAGACGGCGGGATCTCACCTTCCGGTGCCGGCTCGCCGGCCAGGCCCTCCAGCAGGTCCGCCGAGGGGACGAAGAACAGGGTCCCGGTCACCGCGGTGCTGACGTCCAGCAGCCGGTCGTAGTTACCCTCGGGCAAGCCGACAAACATGTTCACCAGCATCTGCTCGATCACGGCCGGCGACCTGGCGTAGCCGATGAAGTAGGTGCCGTACTCGCCGCTGCCGACCGAGCCGAACGAAGTAGCGGAAGCCGTGCACCTCGTCCAGCACCGTCACCGCGCCGTCCAGCCGGACGAAGATCTGGGCCGCCAGCTCGAAGCACAGGTCCATCCGGGTGGCGCGGATGTGGAAGAGCAGGTCACCGGGGGTGACGACCGCGTGCCGGTGGCCGGCCCTGATCTCGCGGAACGGGTGCAGCCCGGCTGGCCTCGGTCCGGTCGTCAGCCGGTCCCAGGCCCGCGAGCCGAAGCCGGTTACGCAGCTCAGCCGTCCCTCCAGGTCACGGAATCCGACGGCGCGGGCCAGCCCGGCCAGATCCCCGCACAGGCTGCGCACCGTGCGGGCGTTCCGCGCTCCCGGGCCGATCTCGGCCACCAGGAAGATCGCGGCGCTGGTCAGCGTCGTGACCACGGCCTGCGGCCCGGGGACAGTCCGGCCCGCCTCGCGCAAGAGCTCATCGGTCACCCGGGTCATTCTTGCCTACCTGGCCGCCCGCTTTGACACGGGTCCCGGCGCGGCTGAGACTGAGCCATGCCCCGGCGAGGCCTCATCACCGCCGTGGTCGGATCGCGCTGCTCACCGTCTTCACCCGGCGCCGCGCCCGCGGTGACCGGGACACCGGTGGTCTGTGATTCAGGAATTCCTCCCGAACGGTTCCATCACGCCCCGCTGCCCCCGGCCGGCCCGCCGGGTGCCGGGCGCTATCGGGCCGCGGCTGACCAGGCCGGCAGCCGCAGCCGCAGCACGGTCCCGCCGCCCGGCGGGACTTCGGCCCAGATCGCCGCCCCGTGGCCCGCGGCGACCTGGCGGGCGATGGCCAGCCCGAGGCCCGAGCCGGGCGTTCCGCGCGCGGACGGCGCCCGGTAGAACCGCTCGAAGATCTGCGGCAGGTCGGTCGGCGCGATGCCCGGCCCGTGATCGCGGACGCTGAGCTCGCCGGCCGCGAGCCGCACGTCCACCGGGCCGTCGGCCGGGCCGAACTTCGCCGCGTTGTCCAGCAGGTTCCTGATCGCGCGCCGCAGCTGATCGGCGCGGCCCGCGACGACGGCCGGCTCCAGCTCGGCCGCGAAGACGGTCCGCGGCCAGTCCCTGCGGGCCGCGGCCAGCTCGGCCGCGACCAGCTCGTCCAGCCGGATGTGGGCCAGCGGGCCGCCGCGCCGCTGATCGCCGGCCAGCTCGGTGACGTCGGCGACCAGCTGGCCGAGCTCGGCCGCCTGCGCGGCGATCCGCGCGGCCACCTCGCGCCGCTCCGCGTCGGACAGGCCGTGGCCGGCCGCCAGCAGCTCGGCGTTGACTCGCAGGCTGGTCAGCGGGGTGCGCAGCTCGTGGCTGGCGTCGCTGACCAGCTGCTGCTGGGCCGCGTGCGACCGGCGCAGCGCGCCGAGCATGCGGTTGAACGAGGCGGCCAGCCGGCCCAGCTCGTCCGGCCGTTCGGCCGCCACCTGGCCGATCGGGTAGCCGGTCGCGGTCACCTGCTCGGCGACCGCGGCCAGCCGGGCCACCGGCGCGAGCCCGGCCCGCGCCACCCCCCAGCCGGCCAGCGCGGCCAGCCCGACGCCGATCAGGCTTAGCACCGCCAGCGTGGCCCCAATGCTGGCCAGCTCGGCGTCCGCCGTGGCCAGCGGCGCGGCCAGCTGCAGGGCCAGGCCCGGCCGCAGCGGCACGGTGAGCACCATGGCGCGCACCCCGCCAAGCGTCGCGTCGCTGTAGTACGAGGCGTGCTGCCCGGCGGCGACCAGCTCGGCGGTCGCGTCGGCCGGCAGCAGCCGGTGATCGCCGGCCGGCGCCCAGGTGGTGCCGCCGGCCGTCACGATCTGCAGGTACGGGCTGGACGCGCCGAACCGGGCCGACCGCGGCGGCACCCAGCCGCCGGGCACGTGATCGTGATACTTGCGCGCCGCCAGGCGCTGCACGGCGGCCGCCCGGTCCTGCAGATCCTGGCGCACCTGGTTCTGCAGGTCGGTGCGGACCACGATGAACGCGACCGCGGTGATCACCAGCGCGGCCGCCGCGACCGCGCCCGCCGCGGCCAGGGTGAACCGGGTCTGCAGCATCAGCGGCCGCCGCACCCTGAGCCGGCGCGGCTGGCCCTGCCCGCCGGTCACGGGACGGCCCGCAACACGTAGCCGACGCTGCGCACGTTGTGCACCAGCCGCGGCCGCTCGCCCTGCTCGAGCTTGCGGCGCAGGAAGCCGACGAACACCTGCAGCGCGTTGGACGCCGGCGCTTCCGCGTAGCCCCACACGTGATGCACGATCGCGTCGTAGCCGAGCACCCGCTCGGCGTTGCGCAGCAGCAGCTCGAGCAGGTCGAACTCGATCCTGGTCAGCGTGATCTCCGCGCCGTCCCTGGTCACCCGCCTGGCCGCGGCGTCCAGCGTCAGGTCGGCGTAGCCGAGCAGGTCGCGGGCCACCCGGCTGCGCCGCAGCAGCGCGCCGACCCGGGCCAGCAGCTCGCGCAGTGCGAACGGCTTGACCAGGTAGTCGTCCGCGCCGGCCGCCAGCCCGCTGACCCGGTCCTCGACCGCCGCCCGAGCGGTGAGCACCAGGATCGGGGTGGCGTCGCCGCGCACCCGCAGCCGGCGGCACGCCTCGAGCCCGTCCACCGTGGGCATCAGCACGTCCAGGACGATCACGTCGACCGGCGACCTGGACACCACCGCGAGGGCATCCGCGCCGTTGCCGGCCGTCGTCACGTGGTAACCGGCGCAGCGCAGCGCCAGCCCGAGCGAGTCCCGCACGTCCGGGTCGTCGTCCACGACGAGCACCCGGCCGGTGCCCTGTGCAAAGGCCGCCTGGGCGGCGCAGCCTGAGGTCATGTGGGCATGAGATCAGGGTTGGCTGAGAGATTCCTGGAGGTTTCCGCAGCTCCGGCCTAATTTCAGCCGTCTTTCACAATGCCGCAGCACGCTTCGGGTCACGGCGCACGCTACCGACCGCACAGGAGGCAACGCCGATGAACCCGACAGCCCTGCACCTGCCACGGCGGACCAGCAAGCCGCGCGATAACGGGATCACCATGGTGATCGACGGCGGCCTGCCGCTGCTGCACTTCGCCGACCTGGTGGAATCCGCGGCGGATTACATCGACTTCGTCAAGTTTGGCTGGGGCACCGCGATCGTGACCGGCGGCCTGCGCGCGAAGATCGACATACTGAACGACGCCGGGATCGGCTGCTACTTCGGCGGGACGCTGTTCGAGAAGTATGTGCAGCAGGACCTGTTCGACGACTTCAGGCAGTTCTGCCTGACGTACGGCTGCCGGCACGTGGAGGTGTCGAACGGGACGATACCGCTGTCAAACTCGGAGAAGGCCAGCTACGTGCGCAAGCTCGCCGCCGACTTCACCGTCGTGTCCGAGGTGG
Source organism: Streptosporangiaceae bacterium (assembly GCA_036502085.1). GTDB lineage: Bacteria > Actinomycetota > Actinomycetes > Streptosporangiales > Streptosporangiaceae > PALSA-505. The sequence goes on along the minus strand of DASXZD010000126.1, from coordinate 51,430 downwards.
GCTTCAAGGATCCGGACCGCTCGCAGCAGCTGCCGCCGAGCGCATGGGTCCAGTGCATCCGTGAAGACCTCGCGGCCGGGGCGTCGCTGGTCACCCTGGAAGCCAGGGAGAGCGGCACGTCCGGCATCTGCCGGCCGGACGGCGCGCTGCGCTTCGGGCTGATCGAGGACGTCCTGTCGGCCGGGATCAGACCGCGGCAGCTGCTCTTCGAGGCGCCCAGCACCGCGCTGCAGGCGTACTTCGTCAGCCGGATCGGCCCGGACGTCAACCTCGGCAACGTGCCGGCCCAGGCGGTCATCGGCCTGGAGACGCTGCGCCTCGGGCTGCGGGCCGACACGCTCGCCGCCTTCGCCTGAGGGGGAGCGGATGCGAGCCACCCGCGACGTCTTCCACCTGGCCGTGCCGGTGCATGACCTCGACGCGGCGCAGCGGTTCTACGTGGACCAGCTCGGCTGCAAGCTGGCCCGGCACTACCCGGACCGGATCACGCTGGACTTCTTCGGCGATCAGCTGGTCTGCCACCTCTGCGAGGACGACACGCCGGGACGCAGGCCGCTCAGCCTGTACCCACGGCACTTCGGCGTCACGTTCCGCCGCCGGGCCGAGTTCGACGCCCTGCACGAATGCGCGGTCATCCGTAAGATCCCGTTCTTCCGCGACCTTTCGACCCGCTTCGAGGGAATGGCCGAGGCACACCGCACCTTCGTGCTGGTCGACCCGTCGGACAACCTGATCGAGTTCAAGCACTACCGCGATCCGCGGATGATGTACTGATGCCGCGGCGGCGGCTGGATCATGTCGACGCCATGCGCCCGGTCAAGCAGGCGGGCGTGGTCAGCACGCACGTGCTGATCTACTTCGTGCCGGCCAGCGCGAGCGTCACGGCCGGGGCCGCGCTGATGCTCCTGCACGTGGCGCGCGAGGGCTTCTTCTTCATCTCCGCGTGCATGCTCAGCTACGCCTACCGCGACCTGCGCCGGGCCGGCCTGGGGCGCTTCTACCGGCGGCGGCTGCTCTCGGTCGCGGTCCCGTACCTGTGCTGGACCGTCATCTACTTCCTGTACACGCTGCCGCGGACGCACTACGCCGGCCCGGCGGCCGCGCTGGAGCATCTGGCCTGGCTGGTGCCGATCGGCTACTACCAGCTGTACTTCCTGCTCGTCATCATGCAGTTCTACCTGGTCTTCCCGCTCGTGCTGATGCTGCTGCGCCGGACCAGCGGGCATCACGCGGCGGTCATCGCGGCCGCCGCGGTCGTGCAGGTGGCGCTGGTCACCGCGATGCACTGGCACCTGCTGCCGTCGCTCCTGTCCGGCGTGCAGGCGCAGCGGGAGGCCACGACCTACCCGCTGTACCTGATCGGCGGCAGCGTCGTCGCCTTCCACCTGGACGCGGTGGACGGCTGGCTGCGCCGTCACGCGCGGCTGGTGATCGGGCTGACGGTGCTCGCGGCGCTGGCCGCCGAGGCCGTGTACTACCTGGCCCAGGCCGGGGTGACCACCGCGCTGGGCGCGGGCGACGACCCGTTCCAGCCCAGCGTCATCCCGTTCAACGTGGGCGCGATCGCCTGCCTGTACCTGGCGGGCGTGGCCCTGGCGAATCCGCGGCGCTCAGCGTGGCTGCGCGCCGCGGTCCGCTCCGGCTCGGACAACTCGTACGGCATCTACCTGGCCCAGATGCTGTTCATCAGCGGCCTGACCTGGATCGGCTGGGGCCGGCCGGGCGGCGCGCTGCCCTGGCCGCTGCTCTGCGCCGTCACCGTCGTGCTCGTCTACCTCGCCTGCGTCGCGCTGACCAGCCTGCTGGCCCGCACCCCGCTGGCCGTCCCGCTCACCGGCCGCCCGCGCCAACCCTGGCCCGCCTGGTCCTGGGCGCTGCCACGGCGCATCGCGCGGCCGCGCCGCCCCGAGAGAACGGAACATGATCGTGATACAAGACTGGATCCGGTCGGCTAAGGCCCGCCGCGGCGCGGCGGCCTACCTGGAGGACGCCCGCGGACCCGCCGGGCTCAGCTACGCCGGGCTGGCCCGCGCGGCGCGCGGCTGGGCGCACGTCCTGGACCAGGCCGAGGTGCCGCCCGGCGTCGGCGTGGCCATCCGGCTCGCCGACCCGGTCAGCTACGCCACCGCCCTGGTCGCCGTGCTAGCCGCGGGCCGGGTCGCGGTCCCGCTGGACCCGGCCGCGCCCGCCGCCCGCCTCGGCCGCGTGCTCTCGGTCGCCCGGCCAGCGGCCGCCGTCTGCGACGCCCCGGACGGCCTGCCGCCCGGGCTGCCCCTGCTCCGGCCGCCGGGCCCAGGCCTGCCGCCGGGCGCCGGCCGGTCGGCGCCGCCCGGCCTGGCCGGAGGCGGCGGCATCTTCCTGTGCACCAGCGGGACCACTGGCACGCCGAAGGGCATCCTGCTCACCGAGGACCAGCTAGGCCACGTCGCGGACTGCGTGGCCCGCCACCACCGCCTGACCGCCGCCGACCGCGGCTACTGCCCCCTCCCGCTGTTCCACGTCAACGCCCAGGTGGTCGGCCTGCTCAGCACGCTGCGCGCGGCCGCGGCGCTGGTGCTGGACCGCAAGTTCAGCCGCCGCGGCTTCTGGCCGCTGATGGCCGGGCGGCAGATCACCTGGATCAACGCCGTCCCCGCGATCATCGCCGTGCTGGCCCTGGACCCGCCCGTGCTGGCCCCTGACCCGCCGGTGTCGGCCACTGTCCCGGCGGCATCGCCGCACCCCGGCATCCGCTTCGTCCGCTCGGCCTCGGCGCCGCTGCCGCCGTCGGTGCTGGCCAGGTTCGAGGCCGCGTTCGGCCTGCCGGTGCTGGAGACCTACGGGATGACCGAGGCGGCCAGCATGATCACCGCCAGCCCGCTGGACGGCCCGCGCAAGCCCGGCTCGGCGGGCCGCCCGGCCGGCGCCCGGCTGCGGATCGCCCGGCCGGACCGACCGCAGTACGAGCCATGCCCCGCGTTCGAGACCGGCCGGGTGCAGATCCGCGGCCGCGGCGTGATCCGCCGGTACGCCGCGGGCGGCCGCGAGGGGGCGATCGGCCGCGACGGCTGGCTCGACACCGGCGACCTCGGCCACCTCGACCAGGACGGCTACCTGTTCCTGGCCGGCCGCACCGACGACGTGATCAACCGCGGCGGCGAGAAGATCTACCCGAGAGAGATCGAGGACTTCCTGCTCGCCCAGCCCGGCGTCAGCGCCGCCGCCGTCGTCGCCGCCCCCGACCCAGTCCTCGGCGCCTGCCCGGTCGCCTGGATCGTCCCGGCCGATGCGAGGCCGGACCTGGCCGACGCCCTACGCGCCGCATGCGACCGAGACCTGCCCCGTCCGCTCCGCCCGCGGGCCGTCCGCCTGCTGGCCGAGCTGCCGCTCGGGCCCACCGGCAAGCCCGACCGCATCCGCCTCCAGCACGCCGCCGCCCGTGATGGCGAAGAGATAAGTACGCCATAGGGCGCTGGAGTGAAACCTTGCGGTCTGGCTGGTTTGTCGTGTGCGGGGGCTGGTCTGCGGGGTCGTTGTCGGGGATGCCGAGCAGGGTGGCGAGCCGGCCGGGGGTGGTGTCGGTCAGGACGGCGTGGATGGTGACCTGGTTCTTGGTCTTGCTGTACAGGAACTGTAGGTCGAGGATCTGGTACAGCTCTTGGAGCAGGCGGGCGGGGGCACCGGTGAGGGCTCTGGCGGCGAGGACGGGCAGGGCATCGAGCAGGTCGGCCTCGATCGCCCAGCACTCCCCGCCGTAGGAGCTGGCGGGCACGTCCGGCCAGGACACTTCGGCGTCCGGCACCTGCCCGGACAGGTTGCCCCAGCCGCCCGCCCGGCGGATCCGGCGCTCGCTGCGCCACCAGGCGTTCCCGTCCCGGTGCGCGGGACCGCCGGTCAGGCGAGCCGGATCGCCAGCACGGCGCGGATGTGCGCGAGCCGGCCCAGCGACGGTAAGGGGGTGGCCGGTCGTTGATGTACGCCCCTGGGCTGGCGGTCCGGTGCGGGCGCAGGACCACGTGCCGGTGCGGGCACGCAGCTGGGTATCGCGGTCGCGCGGGGCGGGCCGCTGCGGGTGGTTGTCAGCCGGCGGTGGTGTGGAGGGCGAGGGTTTGCTGGCAGCAGTGGCCGAGGATGTCCTGGGTGCCGAGGGCCCACACGGTGCCGCCGCCGGGGCTGCTCGCCGCGTCGAGTGAGTTTTCGGCCAGTGGGCCGGCTTCGCCGGGGTCCACGCTAGGGGTGATAGACCAGTGGCTGCCGTTGTAGTGCTCGGTGATCGTGCGCAGCGCCCCGTCGGTGTCGTCGGTCTCGCCGACGGCCCACACGTCGCTGGCCGATGCGGCGGTGATGGCCCGCAGCTGGCTGCCTTCGGTGCCGGTGTCGGGCACCCGCACCAGGGTCACCGCGCCGTGGCTGAAATGCAGCAGGTAGGGGACGTAGCGGTTGCCGACCGGGCCGTCGAACTGCTCGTAGCCGCTGGCCCAGACGTTGCCGGGACCGGCCTGGCTGACGCCGGTGAGGAAGTTCTGAGCATTGTTGCCGGTGACCAGATCGGGGGTGGGCACCATGGTCCAGGTGCGGCCGTTGAAGTGGGCGGCCACCGTGTTGTTGCAGACCGGCACGCCGGCTCCGCATCTGGTGCCGTCGGGGTTGGTGCCGACGGCCCACACATCATCGGGGCTGATGGCCGCCACGGACTTGGCGATGCCGGGGATGTGGGTGGTGGTGGCGGTCCAGGTGGTCCCGTTGAAGTGCTCGAACAGCATGTGGATCTCGCCGGGGCCGTTGAAGAAGTCGTCGCCGGCCGCCCACAGGTCGGCAGGGCCGGTGCCGGCCACGGCGTCGAGCTCGTCGAATCCGCTCTTCCCCCCGGCCGGGTCGGGACTGGCCACGATCGCCCAGGCCTGGCCGTTCCAGTGCTCGATCAGCGTCCGCGACGGCTCGCTGCCGGAGGTGCCGAAGCTGCGCCCGGCCGCCCACGCGTTGCCGGGCCCGAGATCGAGCACCCCCTGCAAGGCGGTCTGCCGGCCGGCCGGGCCGGGCACGGTGACCGCCGTCCACCTGGTGCCGGTCCAGTGCTCGGCGAAGGCCCGGGACGGGGTGCTATGCAGCCCGTTGGTGCCCACCGCCCAGGCGTCGCCGGCGGTGGCGGCCGACACCCCGGTGAACCCGATGTCCGACAGGCCCGGCGGAGGGGGCGCGCCCGGGTTCGGGGTCCGCACCGCCCGCCAGATGCTCGGCGACCCGGCCGCGGCTGTCGCCCGCACCGCGGCGGTGCCCGCCGGGGCGGCCAGGCCGTGGCTGGCCCCGGCCGCGATCAGCGTCATGCCCGCCAGCCCAGTCACCGGCACCGGCGCGGTGCTGTCGGCGGTGGTCCCATCGCCCAGCTGGCCCTGGGCGTTGTCGCCGAAGGCCATCACCGTCCCGCCGCTGACCAGGGCCAGGCTGAACATGCCCCCGGCCGACACCGCCCTGGCCCCGCTGATCCCCATCACCGGGACCGGAACATGGCTGGAACCATCCACGCCGGTGTTGCCCAGCTGCCCGAACGAGTTGTCACCCCAGCCTGCCGCGCGGCCGCTGCCCCGCAGCGCCAGCGCGTGAAAGAACCCGGCCGAGATCTGGGTCACGCCGCGCAGGTGGCTGACCGCCACCGGAACATCGCTGGACAGGCGGCGGCTGCCGTTGCCGAGCTGGCCGATGATGTTCGACCCCCACGCCCGGACCGTGCCGTTGCCTAGCAGCGCCAGGCTGAACAGCCCGCCCGCCGACACCGTCCTGGCCCCGGTCAGCCCGCCGACGGGCACCGGGACAGCCGAGTTCTTGAACGTCCCATCGCCGAGCTGGCCATTGCCGTTATCGCCCCAGGCCATCACCGTGCCGTCGGCCAGCACGGCCAGGCTGTGCAGTTCACCGGCCGCGATGGCCCGCACCCCGGTCAGCCCCTGGACCGGCACCGGCACCGCGCTGCCGGCGGTGCGGCCGTCCCCGAGCTGGCCAAACTCGTTGTCACCCCAGGCCATCACGGTGCCATCAGACAGCAGCGCCAGGGCGTGACCGCCGCCGGCCGCGACGGCCTTGACGCCGGTCAGGCCCCGCACCGGTACCGGGATCGCGCTGTCGGCGGTGCGGCCGTCCCCAAGCTGGCCGAAGCCGCCCGCACCCCACGCCACCACCGTGCCATCCGAACGCAGCGCCAGGTTGAACCGGGCCCCGGCGGCCATCGCCGTGACCCCGCCCAGCCCAGAAACACCGGCGGGCACATGAGCCTGGCTGAGGGTCCCATCGCCGAGTTCCCCGGCGCTGTTATCTCCCCAGGCCTGCACGCCGGAGACTGGTGCCGGGCCGGCCTGGGCCGACGCCAAAGCCGCCGGGGCGGACAGGCCCGCACCAGCGAGCATCAGCGAAAATAGGACCAATACAGCCAGACCCGCCCTGCCGCATCCCTGTTTCATCATGCCTCCTAACGGCACCGCATCCGTGACGGGGCCCGAACCGCCATACATCTATTCGGCCCATCGGCGCCGAAGTATTGGTGTCCCGGAAAACATCTCCACGTCACTCAACGAGCTCGCGAAGGACCTGAACGCGCGGGGGATCGCGACCAGCACTGGCAAGGCGTGATCACGGTCGGCGCTGAAAATCGTCATGGTCTCCGCGCGGATCTCCGGCCGCCGCGAGTACCGGCCCACCGACAGCTACGAGCACGGGCACAAGCCAGCATTGGGCGAGATCACCGCGACCGGCTGCTCCGCTGTGGGTGTCTGAGAGTGTCGGTAAACTCCGCGCATGGACCCCGAGCCAGCCATCTCGGTGCTCACCGAGCACCTGCGGCTCATCGACGAGTGCACCAAAACGACTGCATGGACGAAGGAACGCAAGGTCGCCCGTGAGAAGCTGAACGAACACGGCCCACAAGTCGATGTGATCCTTCGCCAGTTTGGGCTTGACGCCATCGGTGGCACGACGCTCGCCTGGCACCGCGCCTCGATCAGCAAGATCAACCGCGCACTGGGCCTGCTGAGCATCCGTCAGTTCATGGCCACAGTCAACGCGTCCCTCGGCCAGCCGGCGCTGCCGATGGGCATGCTCCACCCGCTGGTCCGCCACGTTGCCCTCCCGCTGTGGGACCAGGGCAACTACCGCCACGCCATTGCCGACGCCGCCACGGCCATCAGCAACTACACCCAGAACAGACTAGGCCGGCACGACATCTCCGACCGGGGTCTCATGGCCCAGGCATTCAGCGACGACCCGCCCCAATCCGGCAAGCCCCGCCTGCGCTGCCCAGGCAACCCGCAGAGTGAGCCCTACCGGAGCTTGCAGCAGGGTGCCCGCCTCTTCGCAATGGGCGTGTTCCAGGCCGTCCGCAACCAAGCGCACCATTCGATAGGCGACGGAGAACCCGTCCAAGCATTCGAAGACCTCGTAGCGCTCAGCAAGGTAGCCCGCTGGGTAGCGGGATGGCGCGTCGAGAGGTACTACGAACCTCCCGAGCCGATCAACATCGAGCAGATCACCGCTCTATCCGAGGCGCTAGCCCGGACCCCCAGGACCACAGCGATAGCTGAGCAGTCTGACTAGCCGGTGATGCTGCGTGGCGTAGCATTCCGGTTCGTGTTGCGCCTGCTGATCGACACGTCCGCGTGGCTTGACATGGCCACGCGACGGGACGGCCAGAAGTGGATCGTGCCCCTTCGTGTCCTCAAGTTCCAGGGCAAGCTGGAACTGCTCGTCCCCGCGCTCATCATCGAGGAGTTCAACCGTAACCGGCCACGGTCTGAGTCGGCCGTCACGACCAGCGTCCTTGACAGGCTCCGTCAGTTGCGCCGGGAGCTACGCGAGTACGCGGGTGACAAGCACGAGCACGTCTGGCTCGCGGAAACCGCGCAGCACATCCCGCTCGTCAATGCGACAGCACCGCAGAACTTCCGGGAAATCGACGAACTGCTGCGGGGCGGGACCATCCTCGAACCGGCTGAGCCGGAGTACACGCGGGCGATCCAGCGCGGGCTCGACAAGCGGGCACCGTTCACTTCCGATAAGAACAGCGTGGCTGACGCGCTGCTCATCGAGATCTACGCCTCCCAGATCGCTGGGGCGAGCGCTTCGGATGTCTACGCGTTCGTCACGTCCAACTACCGCGACTTCTCAGTGCCGAACGGTGACCGCCGCCAGCCACATCCCGACCTGGCCGGGCTCTTCGACGGCACCGGATCCCGCTACGCATACCAGGTAGAAGGGCTGCACCAGGTGCTGCTCGAACAGTTCGGGGATGAATACCTGCAAGAGCAGGATGAAGTCGAGTTCCTGATCAGTGAAGAGGAGCCACGGACGCTCGCGGAGATCATCGAGGCGGAGAAGGAGTTCTTCGACAAGGTCTGGTACGTGCGGAGCATCGTCCACGACGACGATGAGCCCGAGACTCCCGAGGACATCCGCACAGGGATGATGGCGGCTCGTCAGCGTGTCGAGGCCGAGTACGGGCACGCTGAACTGTGGGAGGCCATCGGGCCAGGACACGACGAAGCCTGGCAGTACGGCTATATCAGCGGCAAGCTGGCGACGCTCCGATGGGTGCTCGGCAGTGAGTGGGACTTCCTGGACACCTAGATCCGCGCCTTGCACCTGCCCGGACCCGCCTCCATGTCCGGCTACCGGCCCACCGGGCTTCGGTCCGTTCCAGCCGCAGCGCCGCTGCCTCTCGCGCCAGCGCCCGCCGGTCACACGCCTCGATCAGCCCGCCAGCCGGGGCGGATGGGTCCAGCGGTGGCAGCGCCGCATCCGCGAGCACGGCGACATCCAGATGTGCGACCGTGCGCCACAGCCAGCCCGGCTGCACCGCCAGATCGGTGAGAATCTGCTGCCGCTGCGCCCGCGTCCGGAGCGCCCGGTAAGCGGCTCGTACCCGCTGCGCCTCCATCGCCTGCGTGTACTTGTCCTGTACCAGCCGGGTTCGCTTGAGCCGGACCCGGTAGGCCCGCCACACTGCCATCGCCGAGACGCGGGTCATGGTCCACACACAAGATCAGGAATGGATCCCAGCGGGCCACCGGCTCACCTCCGCGCCCGGGGAGCCAGGTCCCACCGGCCTGTACGCACTAGCCAGGTGACCGCACCCACCCCCGAGCGCTCACATGGCCGGATCGCCCGGCGCGGCCACCTGCGCGATGACCACGGCCAGGGCCGCGAGTACCACCCGGGCGGCCAGCCACCACGGCCGCCCGTACCGGACCCGCAGCCAGCCGCGCACCAGCCACGACCTGGCCATCGGTACCGCCGGGCCGGTCCCGGCGCGTTCGCGGTCGGTGGCGTACTGGCGGCGGGATTCCCACCGCCAGGGTGGACGGCTCGAACACCGGGGGCTGGCTAGCCCGCTCCAGCGCATCTGCCCCAGCCGGGCGGGGGTAGTGCTTGCCTTGCTGGCCCCGGCCCAGCGTGACCACCAGCAGGTCGGCGATCTTGTCCAGGGTGGCTTCGTCGGTGATGTATGGCGGCCGGCCCTGCTCGACCCGCGCCGCCGCCATCTTCCGCCACAGCTCCTCTCGCCGCGACGCATTGGGCACCCGGCCCGTGCCCGGCCGGGAACCACCCGCACCCCGGGGCGGGCTGCCCGCCACCACGCCGGGCGCACCGGCACGGGCGCGGGTTCCCGGTCGACGGTGACCGCCGCCAGAAGTTCCCCGCGCCGCACCCCCGACCGCAGCGCGTCATAGGCCGCCGTGACCGCCGCCGTCGCGCCCGCATCCCCGCCGTTGTCCGGGTGCACCGCGCGCAGTCGCAGCAGGTAGGCCGCGCGCACCTCCTCGTCGGTCAGGTCCGGGGAGTAGGGCAGCCCCAGCACCCGGAACGCATCCACGGCCCGCTGTGCGGCCGGGCGCTCGTCGGTGGCAGTCACTGGTCACCTCCGGGCAGCGGCACCGCCGGCCCGGCTGTCACCGGCCCGCCTGCACCATCGGCGGCGGACTGCTAACTCTTCACCATCAGGCTCCGGGCTGAGAGAGCATGTCCCGCCGCGCCCGCCGAGTGCAGAGAGCGAGCGGGGTAGTAGGTCTCAGTTCGGCTACGAAACAGTGATCAGGGTCACAATGGGGGTTGCGCGGAGCCTCCGGCCGTGCCTGAATGGTGGTTCATACGGCAGGCATCGTGCCTGCCTGTCCAAGGGCTATACCTATGAACCGCGATTCATCCGGCGCGCTGCAGATCCGCGATGTGACGGTGCGCTTCGGCGGCCTCACCGCGCTGGACCGGGTGGCGCTCACCGCCGAGCCGCGCCAGGTGACCGGCATCATCGGCCCGAACGGCGCCGGCAAGACCACCCTGCTGAACTCGGTCTGCGGCTTCGTCCGGCCGCAGACCGGGCAGATGGAATTCGACGGCACCGACCTGGCCCGGGTGCGGCCGCACCGGCTCGCCTCGCTGGGCATCGCGCGCACGCTGCAGGCCCTCGGCCTGTTCGGCGGGCTCACCGTGCTGGAGAACGTCATGGTCGGCGCGAGCCGGCACGCGCGGGCCGGGTTCTGGCCCGCGCTGTTCGGCCTGCCCTGGTCTGACGCGGACGAGCGGCGGCTGCGCGAGCGGGCCCATCAGGCGCTCGACCGGGTCGGCGCCGCCGACCTGGCGGACCGGATGCCCGGCGAGCTCGCGTACGGCCTGCGCAAGCGGGTCGCGTTCGCCCGCGCGCTGGCCGCCCGGCCGCGCCTGCTGCTGCTGGACGAGCCCGCCAGCGGCCTGTCCGAGCAGGAGCTGGCCGAGCTGGCCGACATGATCGCCGAAGTCGCCGCCGACGCCTGTGTGGTCGTCGTGGAGCACCGGATGGACCTGATGATGTCGGTCTGCGACACGATCGTGGTGCTCGACTTCGGGAGGGTCATCGCGACCGGCCCGCCCGCCCAGGTGCTGACCGACCCCGCGGTCGCCGTCGCCTACCTAGGCTCGGTCGGCGATGTCTGAGCCCGAGGCCCAGCCCTTCGAGGCCCAGACACCCGCGGCTCAGCCCCCCGAGGCCAAGCAGCCGCCGGCCCTGGCCGTCGAGGAACTGGCCGCGGCCTACGGCGAGGTCACCGCGCTGCACCGCATCTCGATCAGCGTGGCGCGCGGCACGGTGACCGCGGTGCTCGGCGCGAACGGCGCGGGCAAGACCACGCTGCTGCGGGCGATCAGCGGGCTCATCCGGGTGCGCGGCGGCATGATCCTGCTGGACGGCGCGGACATGACCAGGCGCCGCCCCGAAGACATGGCGCGGGCCGGCGTCGCGCACGTGCCCGAGGGCCAGGGCGTGATCACCGAGCTGACCGTCGAGGACAACCTGCGGGTCGGCGCGCTGTGCGGCGCGAAGCGCGCTGGCCGAGCCGGGCGTACGGCGCGGGCCGCCGCGCTCGCCGAGGCGTACGAGCAGTTTCCCGTGCTGGCCGACCGGCGGCGCCAGCAGGCCGCGGCGCTGTCCGGCGGCGAGCGGCAGATGCTGGTGATCGCCCGCGCCCTGCTGGCCCGGCCCCGGGTGCTGCTGCTCGACGAGCCGTCGCTCGGCCTGGCGCCCAGGATCATCGACCAGGTCATGGCCATGATCGCCGGGCTGAGGAGCGACAGCGGCCTGACCATCCTGCTGGTGGAGCAGAACGCGCGCGCCGCGCTGGGCATCGCCGACCAGGGCGTCGTGCTCAACCTCGGCAGGGTCGTCGCGGCCACGGACGCCGGCGCGCTGGCCGCGGACACCAGTCTTCTCAAGCACTACCTCGGGCTGTAAGAGCCAAGGGCCAAAGGGCCAGAAGGGCGGAGGGAGAGGCCGGATGCAGGAATTCCTCGAGTTCACGCTCGGCGGGATCAGCTTCGGCATGATCTACGCGGCGATCGGGCTCTCGCTCGTGCTGATCTGGCGGGGCACCAGGATCCTCAACTACGCCCAGGGCGGCATGGCCATGTTCACCGCGTACATCGCGCTGATCGTGATCAACCACACCGGCAGCTACTGGGCCGGCTTCGCGGCCGGGCTCGCCTCGGGGGTCGTGCTGGGCGCGATCTGCGAGCGGGTGATCCGCCCGGCGCAGGGCAAGCCGCCGCTGAACGCCGTGATCGTCACGATCGGCCTGCTGATCCTGCTGGAGGGACTGGCCGGGATCATCTACGGCGGCCAGTTCCGCTCCTTCCCCGGCGCCTTCTCGATCAAGGGCCTGCATGCGGGCGGTACCGCGCTCGGCGTGTCGGACAACGACGTGTTCGTGTCTCTCGCGGTGCTCGCGGCCGCGCTCGCGCTGGCCGCGATGTTCCGCTACACCTCGGCCGGGCTGCGGCTGCGGGCGACCGCCTTCAGCCCGGCGGTGGCCAGGCTGCTGGGCATCAGGATCGGCCGGGTGCTGACCCTCGGCTGGGCGCTGGCCGGGCTGATCGGCGCGCTGGCCGGCGTGCTGGTCTCGCCGAACACGTTCCTCTACCCCAACAGCATGGACTCGATCTTCGTGCTGGGCTTCACCGCCGCGGTGATCGGCGGCCTGGACAGCCCGCTCGGCGCGGTCGTCGGCGGCCTCGTGCTCGGCATCGTGCTCAACTACGCCGGCGGCTACCTCGGCTCCGCGCTGGTGCCGGTGTTCGGCCTGGCCGCGCTGGCGGTGGTGCTGATGATCCGCCCGTCCGGCCTGCTCGGCTCGACCAGTTCCCGGCAGGTGTGACGATGACGCTGCTCCGCCACCTGGGCGCCGCGATCGTCGTGGCCCTCGTCGTCGGCTACCTGTCGGTCAGCCTGAACGAGTTCCGCGACCTGCAGATCGCCCAGATCGCGGTGTACGTGATCGCGATCGCCGGGCTGAGCGTGCTGATCGGCCTGTCCGGCCAGATCTCGATCGGGCACGGCGCGTTCATGGCGGTCGGGGCCTACGCCGCGGCACTGCTGCTGATGCACCTGAACTGGCCGCTGGAGGCGGTGCTGGCGGCGAGCGCGGCGGTCGCGGCCGCGATCGGCGTCGTGGTCGGCGTGGCCGCGGCGCGGCTGCGCGGCCCGTACCTCGCCGGGGTCACGCTCATGCTCGCCGTGGCGCTGCCGTCGCTCGCGGACCAGTACCCGGGGGTGTTCGGCGGCGACCAGGGGCTCGGCATCAACGTCACCGTGCCCGGCTTCCTCGGCACGACCTTCCCGCTCACCCGCTGGCAGGCCTGGCTCGCCACCGCGGCCGCGCTGATCATCCTGGTGCTGCTGGCCAACCTGGCCCGCAGCCGGGTCGGCCGCAGCTGGCGGGCGATCCGCGACGACGAGGCCGCCGCCGCGCTGGCCGGGCTGAACGTAGCGCGGCTGCGGGTGCTCGCCTTCGTGATCAGCGCTGCCTGCGCCGGCCTGGCCGGGGCGCTGCTCGGCATCACCACCACGCTGGTCTCGCCGGGCTCGTTCACCGTCACGCTGTCGATCGCGCTGCTCACCGGGGCGGTGCTCGGCGGCCTCGGCAGCCTGGCCGGGGCGGTGTGGGGGAGCCTGGTCATCGTGCTGGTGCCGACCTACATCACCGACGTGGCCACCAGCCACGGCCTGTCCGGCCAGGTGGCGGCCAACATCCCGGTAGCCGCCTACGGCCTCGTTCTCATCCTGGTCATGCTCGTGTTCCCCGGCGGCATCCAGGGCGCCCTGCGCCGTCTGTTCGGCCCGGTCGCCCCCGCGGCCAGCGGCTCCATCCGCGCCCTGGGCCGGCAGGCGCCCACCACTGAAAACCCGGAAGAAGGTACCCCATGAAAAGATCACCCCGATTGCGGCTGACCAGCGGTATCGCGGTGGCGGCCGCCGTCGCGCTGGCCGCTGCGGCGTGCGGTTCGGGCGGCGGCGGCTCACAGTCGGGGGGCACGACGAACACGGCGTCCGCCCCCGGCATCACCAAGACCACGATCACGCTCGGCAGCCATCAGCCGCTGACCGGCGTGGCCGCGCCCGGCTACAGCGAGATCGCCCCCGCGTCGAACGCGTACTTCCAGTACGTCAACGCGCACGGCGGCGTGTTCGGCCGCAAGATCATCTACAAGTTCCTGGACGACGGCTACGACCCGTCCAAGACCGTGACCGTGGTCCACCAGTTGGTGCTGCAGGACAACGTGTACGCGATCTTCGACGGGCTGGGCACGCCGACCCACCTGTCCGTGGTGAAGTTTCTCAACTCCGAGAAGATCCCCGACGTGTTCGTGGCCTCCGGCTGCGAGTGCTGGAACCAGGCGGGAACCCAGCCGGAGACGTTCGGCTGGCAGCTCGACTACGTGCGCGAGGGCAAGATCCTCGGCAGCTACATCAAGCAGCACTTCGCCGGCAAGAAGATCGGCTACTTCTACCAGGACGACGAGTTCGGCATGGACGGCGTCAAGGGCCTGGACGACGAGATTCCCGCCTCGCAGGTGGTCACCAGGCAGACCTATGACCCGGCGAACATCAACATCGGCCCGCAGGTGGCCAAGCTGAAGGCATCCGGCGCGCAGGTGGTCGTGTCGTTCACGGTGCCGGCCTTCACCGCGCTGCTGAAGCTGAACAGCCTCAAGCTCGCCTTCAACCCGCAGCTGGTGGTCAGCAACGTCGGCTCGGACGCGATCACCCTGGCCGGCCTGCTGCAGGCGTTCGCCAAGCAGGGCGGGGCCACGGTGAACGGCAACCAGCTGACCCAGGGCATCATCACCGACGCGTACGCACCTTCGCTCGGCGACACGACCAACAGCTGGATCACGCTGTTCAAGATGATTCACGACACCTACGACGCCAAGGCGCCGTTCGACGGCAACGTCCTGTACGGCGAGGCGGTCGCCTACACGTTCGTGCAGGCCATGCTCAAGGCGGGCCGCAACCCGACCCGCGCCGACCTGGTCAGCGCGATCCAGGGCGGCCTGCCGCAGGGGCCGTCCGAGGCACCGTACGCCTACAGCTCCAGCGATCATGCGGGCATGACCGGCGCCTACATGGGCGTGATCCAGAACGGCGTGCTCGTGAAGCAGGGACCGGTCCTGGTCACCGGCACCTCGGCGAGCGGGCCGGTCACCGCCTACACCGGGTCCGAGCAGCAGGCCCCGTCCAGCGGGATGCCGTAGCGCGATGGAGGCGAGCGAGCGGTCGGTGCCGCAGCCCGGTCCTGGCGCCCGCCAGGACCGGGCCGAGCCCGACCGCCCGCCTGCCGAGCGGCTGCTCTCGGCCGCGGAGGAGCTGTTCGGCGAGCTGAGCTACCGGCACACGACCGTGGCTCAGATCTGCGCCCGGGCCGGCATCGCAACCGGCAGCTTCTACGCGCACTTCAAGTCGAAGGCCGAGATCTTCGCCGCGGTCGTCCGCCGGATCAACTCCGACCTGCGGGCCGCAATGCGGGCCGCGAACGAGAAGGCGGACGGCCAGCGCGAGATGGAGCGCGCCTCGTTCCGCGCGTTCTTCGAGATGCTGACCCAGCGCCCCTGGATGGACCGCATCGTGCGCGAGTCCGAGTTCGTCGCGCCCAGCCTGTATCACGAGTACTACGAGCGCCTGGCCCGCGGCTACGCCCGCGGCGTGCGGCACGCGCAGCTGGCCGGCCAGGTCGACCCGCGGTACGACCCTGAGGTGATCGCCTACATGTACACCGGCATCGGCAACTTCATCGGGATGCGCTGGGCCGACTGGACGGCAGGCGGTCACGTCCCCGATGACGTGCTCGATGACGTGCTCGCCGTGCTCGCCCGCGGCCTGCCGCCGGCCGGCCAGCGCGACGGCCGGCCGCGCGACTGACCCCGGCGGCTCAGGAACCGAAGATCATGCTGGCCGCGTCGAAGGCCTGCGCCCCGTCCGGAGCCCGCTCCGGGTCCAGCAGGAACTGCACCATCAGGCCGTCGGACACCGCGATCAGGAACGACGCGATCGACTCGGCGCCGTCGCCGGTGACGCCGTCGCCGGTGACGCCGTCGCCGGTCACGTTGGCGGCGATGGCGGCCCTGAGCCGCTCGTACCCCCCGGCCAGCTCAGCGCGCACCTGCGGGTGCCGCTCGGCCTGGGCCATCGCCTCGATGAACGCGACGAGCAGCGGCCGCATGTTCGCGAACTCCTCGACCATCACGATCCACGACCGCCGCAGCCCGCCCAGCGGGTCGGCCGCGTCCGCGGAGACCTCGGCCACCGCGATGAGCTTGTCGGCGTACTCGGCGAAGGCGTCCATCATCGCCTGGTTGAGCAGCGCTTCCTTCGACCCGAAGTGGTAGCCGATCGACGCCAGGTTCGTGCCGGACTCCGCCACCAGGTCGCGGGCGGTGGTGCGGGCGTAGCCGCGCTGCTCCAGGCAGCGGCGGGCCGCGCTCAGCAACTGCTCCCGGTGGCTCACGGCGTCCTCCTAGACAAGCGTCTTATACATACGTATGGTCAGACGTTATGGAGACCACACTACCCCCAGGGCCGCCGCTGCCCGGCATTTTCCAGACGCTGCTGATGTTCTCGCGCCCGGAGTCGTTCCTGCTGCGCTGCCAGCGCCGCTACGGCCGCCGCTTCACGCTCAGGCTCGCCGGGCTGGGCACGTACGTCTACCTCACCGACCCGGCCGACATCAGGGCCGTCTTCCGCGGCGACCCCGAGACGTTCCGCGCGGGCGAGGCCAACGCCGCCTTCCTCGGCGGGCTGGGCCCGGCGTCGCTGCTGGTCACCGACGGCGACGTGCACCGGCGCCAGCGGCGACTGATGGCACCCGCCTTCCACGGCCAGGCGCTGGCCGCGCAGGCCCGCGCGATGACGGACATCGCCGCCCGCGACATCGAGACCTGGCCGGAAGGCCGGCCGTTCGCCGCCTGGTCCCGGATGCGCGCGATCACCCTCGAGGTCATCCTGCGCACGGTCATCGGCGCCGATGACGAGCAGCGGCTGGCCAACCTGCGCCGCGTCCTGCCGCCGCTGCTGGACCTGGGCCTGCTCAGCACCCTGCGCCAGGGCAAGATCCGGCTGGTCAAGGCGCGTGCCGACGAGGCGCTGTACGCCGAGATCGCCGCCTGCCAGGCCGGGCCGGCGCTCGGTCAGCGGGCGGACGTGCTGGCCATGCTGGCCCGCGCCCGCGACGAGGACGGTGCCGCGATGACCCCCGGTGAGCTGCGCGACCATCTCATCACGCTGCTGATCGCGGGCCACGAGACTACCGCGACCGGGCTGTCCTGGGCCCTGGAGCGGCTCGTCCGCCATCCGGAGATCCTGGCCGAGGCCCAGCGCGCCGCGCGCGACGGCGACGACCGCTACCTGGACGCGGTGATCGCCGAGACCCTGCGCGTCCGGCCGGTCGTCCCCGACGTCAGCCGCAAGCTGACCCGGCCCGCCGAGGTGGGCGGGTACCTGCTGCCCGCCGGGACAATGGTCGACCCGGCCATCGTCGTGGTCCAGCGGTCCGCGGAGAACTATGACGAGCCGCTGCGCTTCGACCCTGGGCGGTTCGCCGCCGGACCGCCCGACCCGGCCGTCTGGCTGCCCTTCGGCGGCGGCACCAGGCGCTGCATCGGCGCCGCGTTCGCGAGCATGGAGATGCGCATCGTGCTGCGCGAGGTGCTGCGCCGCGTGGAGCTTGCCTCCACCACCGCGCGCGACGAGCCCGCGAAGGTCCGGAACGTCACGCTGGCGCCGCGCCGCGGGGCCAGGATCACGGTTCGCCGCCGGCTGCCCGCGGCACCCAGCGCATCAGCAGCCGCGTCTGCTCTTTCTCGATGACCGTCTCGCCCTGGCCAGGAAAGATTTTTTTCCCGAACGGGGAGGCGCTGATCCTCAGCTCCGCAGGCGAGGGCCGCCCGGCGGCAGCCCAGCCGCGGGCCAGCCCGACGAGCCTGGCCGCCAGCGCGGCGCCATCGGGGCCGAACGGGCGGACGCCGAGCTCGAACGGCCCGTCCGCGTCGTCGCCGCCCATCGCGACCAGGGCGGCGCAGCCGTGCGCGCCGGCCAGCAGGCCGGTGCCCGCCCAGCCCGCCGGGATGGGCCCGGCGACCCCGGGCCTGGCCGCGCCGCCGAACGAGGACAGCCGGCCCATCCCGGGCTCGGCCGCGGCCAGCCACAGGCCGAGCCCGGCCCACAGGTCACGGGTGGTCACCGTGATCCCGGCGGTGACGTCCGGGCCGGGCTGGGCCAGCAGGTCCGCCACCGGGTCTGCGCCGTCCGGCCGGACGCCGACCTCGGCGGTCACGCCGCTCCCGTCGCTGAGCCGGACGGCGAGATCCGGCCCGGCGAACGGCCCGCGCAGCGTCATGAACCCGCACGGGATGACCGACACACTCGCCAGCTGATCGGCGGCCCGGTCGAACGCGACCGAATACTGCGTGCCCGGCCGCAGCGACAGCGGCAGCACCAGCCGCCCGCCCTGACGGAGCTGCTCGATCCAGGCCGGCGCGATATCCCAGGCGCCGACGGCCAGGATGATCCGGTCGTACGGCGCGTCCTGCGGCCAGCCCAGCCAGCCGTCCGCCGCGATCACCCGGACGGCGCCGAAGCCGCACCCGTGCAGGTGCGCGCGCGCCGCCGCCGCGGTGTCCTCGTCCAGGTCGACGGTGGTCACCTGCCCGGCCGGGCCGGCCAGCCGCGCCAGCAGGGCGGCGTTGTACCCGGTCCCGGCGCCGATCTCGAGCACCCGGTGCCCGGGCTCGACGCCGAGCTGCGCCAGCATCAGCGCCATGATGGCCGGCTGCGAGGACGAGCTGATCGCGCGGTCGTCGGCGCCGGTCTTGGTCACCACCGCGTCGTCGCGGTAGGCGCGCTCCAGCTCGACCCCGGGCAGGAACGCGTGCCGCGGCACCGCGCGCAGCGCGGCGGCGATCCGCGCGTCGGACAGCGTGCCGTCGGCCTCCAGCTGGCGCACGAGCTGCTCCCGCAGCTCAGCCGCGTCGGGCGGGTCGGCCGGGCCGGTCATGTCAGGTCCGCGCGCGCCCGCAGCTCGGCCCACAGCTGCCGGTAGTGCTGCGCGGCCGCGCTGCGCGGCGCGAAGGCCGGGACCGGCGCGCGCTGCACCGCCATCTGCTCGACCACGGTCATGGCCGGGATCACCGCCGCGGCGATGTCGGACCTTCCGGCCTGCAGCCGGGCCGCGACCTCCCGGTGCAGCCGCTTGCGCCGGTCCACCATGGAGAAGAACGCGAGCACGGCGGGCCGTGGCCCGTCCAGGCCTTCGATGAACCCGGTGAGCTGGTCGAAGGTCCGCTCCGACAGCGTGGTGGGGATCAGCGGGACCAGCAGCGTGTGCACCGCGTGCAGGATGTTCTCCGAGACCAGCGAGATGCTCGGCGGGCAGTCCAGCACGACGATGTCGTACTCGGCGGCCAGCGGGCCGAGCAGCCGGCCGAGCCGCCGGGTCGGCCGCT
Source organism: Streptosporangiaceae bacterium (assembly GCA_036502085.1). GTDB lineage: Bacteria > Actinomycetota > Actinomycetes > Streptosporangiales > Streptosporangiaceae > PALSA-505. The sequence continues at coordinate 32,170 of DASXZD010000126.1, read as the reverse complement.
TCTCCCCGTGCGACCTGGCCCTGTGCAGCGCCAGATCCATGTTCCGGTAGGTGAAGTCGGCCGGCAGCAGGTCCAGGCCGTCGAAGTCGGTGCCCTTGATCGCGTCGTCGAGCGGCCGGGCGCCGCGGATCAGCGCTTTGGCGCCGCCCTTGACCCGCGGCCGGACCCGGAACACGTAGGAGGCCGCCGCCTGCGGGTCGAGATCCCACAGCAGCGTGCGGTACCCGTCGGCACCCGCCAGGTAGGCCAGGTTCACCGCGGCCGAGGTCTTCCCCACGCCGCCCTTGATGTTGTACGTCGCGAAGATCCTCATGACCGGGCCGTCCGGGCAGGAGCGCGGAGCGAGCGCAGGCTGCCGGCCCGGGCGAACTCGGCGAACCGGCCGGCCACCTCCTCGAGGGCGCGGCGCTGCTGCTCGTGCAGCCGCGCGGTCAGCTCGCCCATCGCGAGCAGCGTGGCCGTCAACTCGTTGCTCGTCAGCCCTGGGGCCGCCTGCCCCGAGCCCGCCTGCCCGCCCGCGACCATCTCGGCGGCGAAGCCCCTGATCGCGTCCCGCTGCACCTCGCCGTCCTGGAACTCGCCCAGGCAGTCCTGCAGGCCCTTCAGGTTCTTCACCGCGCGGCGGTACACGGCCGGATCGTACAGCGAGCCGAAGAACTCCAGCAGGTAGCGCAGCTCCTTGCAGCGCTTGCGCAGCGCGTGCAGATCCCCGGCGGGCGGGACGCCGGCCGAGGTCACGGCGACGATGGCCGCGCCGCGCTTGGCCACCCGGCGCTGCGCCCGGGCGATCCGGTCGGCGGCCAGGCGGCCGATGTCGGGCCCGCGGCGGGCCGGCTGGCCGGCCGCCGCCTCCAGCGCGGCGCGCCAGCCGGCCATCAGCGCGGTGAACCTGGCGGACCGCAGCCCGCGGGTCAGCCGCCGCCGCTCGATCGCGCGGCGGCCCGCCAGGTGCGCGCGCAGCGACTCGAGATCCCCCGGCGAGGCGGCCCGCAGCCCCGCCGCCATCTGGTCGAATCCGGTCAGGTAGACGTCCAGGTCACGGGTCGGCGTGGTGAGGTCGCCCAGCCACTTGAACTCGTCCGCGAACCGCGCGGCCACCCCGTCGGGCAGCGCGTCGCCGGTCAGCTTGAGCGCCGACCTGGTCCGGCGCACGGCGACGCGCAGGTCGTGCAGGAACTCGGTGTCCACGTCGCGGACGACGAAGCCCACGTTGGCCTCGATCGTGCCGGCCAGCCGGAGCAGCACGCTGGCCAGGGCGGCGCGGGCCGGCGTGGAGGGCGGCAGCGCGACGTCAACCTTGTCGGTGTACTCGCCCGGGCTGCGGCCGGCCGCGGCGAGCACGGCGCAGAACGCCGGGTCCGGGCTGGCCGCGAACCCCTCAGCCGCCGCGAGCAGCCGCCCGGCCCGGTCCGCGGCCGCCTGGTACCCGCGGACCGCGGTGAGCGTCAGCCGGCCCGGCAGCGGGGCGGCCACCGGGTCGGCCAGCGACGCGACGTCCAGCGTGATGCGGGCCACGGTCTTGCGCTCGCCGTCCAGCACCCGCAGCAGGGTCAGCGTGCCCTGCGCCCGGGCCAGCGGCAGCAGCGCGCGGGCCTGCACGACGGGGTCGATCCGGTCGCGCAGCGGCCCCGCCGCGATGACCGCGGCCAGCCGCGGCCAGCGCTGCGCCCCGGCCGGCTGGGACGCCAGCGCCTCGCCCGCGGTCGTGGCCAGGACGAGCTCGCCGGACCGCGACCCGGTCACCTGCCGCAAGACCAGCCCGGCCGCGTGCAGCCGCCAGTCGAAGGTGTCCAGCCACACCTGCCGGACCGCCCGCCTGGTCTCCTGGACGACCGTGAAGCGCGGCTCCAGCGCCGCCGCGATACTCAGCGTCAGTACCGCCGCGAGAGGGCCGGCGTGATCCGCGATCACGAACTCCTGGCCGCCTGCGGTCGCCAACTCCGGCCTCCTGCCTGCCGCGCGGTTGCCCTACATGATCTTCTGCCTACAGCGTAGTGGTGGCATTATCGTCTGTGGCCAGTGTGTTCAGCCCAGCGTGCTCGGCGCTGGCGGCCCGAGGGAGGCGCCATCAGCACCGACCGGCATGACTGGGAGAACCCCGGGGCGTTCGCCGTCGCCGAGGGCGTGCACCGGATCCCGCTGCCGCTGCCGGGCGACGGGCTGCGCGCGGTCAACGTGTACGCGATCGAGGACGGCACCGGGCTGACCCTGATCGACTCGGGCTGGGCGCTGGACGAGGCCAGGGAGCGGCTCGAAGCCGGGCTGGCCGAGATCGGCCATGAGCTCGGTGACGTGCGCAGCTTCCTGGTAACCCACCTGCACCGCGATCATTACACGATGGCGCTGACCGTGCGCCGCCTGTTCGGCTCCCGGGTGCTGATCGGGGCCGGCGAGCAGCCCTCGCTCGACGTCATACTCAGCCGCGACGACCGCACGCCGAACTTCTACGGCCTGCTGCTGCGGCGCTGCGGCGCCGGCCCGGTCATCGACCGGCTGCGCCGCGCCGGGCCGGCGCGCAACCCCGCCGAGTGGGAGAAGCCGGACGAGTGGCTGACCGGCGCCGACGAGATCGAGCTGCCCGGCAGGAAGCTCCGGGTGATCCCGACCCCCGGGCACACCAGGGGGCACGTCGTCTACGCCGACGCCGGTCACGGCCTGCTGTTCGCCGGCGATCACGTGCTGCCGCACATCACGCCGTCGATCGGCTTCGAGGCGGCGCGGCCCGAGCTGCCGCTCGGCGACTACCTGGCCTCGCTGCGCCTGGTCCGGTCGATGCCGGACCTGCGGCTGCTGCCGGCCCACGGGCCGGTGGCCGACAGCGCGCACGCCCGGATCGACGAGCTGACCGCGCACCACGACCGGCGGCTGGACGCCTGCGCCGCGGTGATCGCCAGCGGCGCCGTCACGGCCTACGAGGCGGCCCGGCAGCTGACCTGGACGCGCCGCGAGCGGCAGTTCGGCGAGCTGGACCCGTTCAACCAGATGATGGCGGTGATGGAGACCGCCGCCCACCTCGATGTGCTGGTCAGCCAGGGTCGGCTCAGCTCTTCCGAGCCGGACGGCGTCCTGCTGTACGCGACCTGACCCGGCGCCTGCGGCCGGTGCGCTAGCCGGCCAGCGCGGCGCCGTAGCGCATCGTGACCAGCCGCCCGATCGCGTGATGCGAGCCCAGCAGGGGAGCGCAGGCGGCCCCGGCGGCCGCGGCCATCGCGGCCAGATCCGCCGCGCCGATCTCCGGCCCGACGAGGTAAGGGGCCAGGGCAAAGCGCGAGGCGCCCGCCTCCCGCAGCCGGGTCACGCCGTGCCCGAGGCTGTCCCGGTCCAGCGAGACCGGCGCCACCGGCACGCCGAGCCGCGCGGTGAGCAGCACGGCGGCGGTCTCCGCGGCGGCCAGGGCCAGCCCGCCGCCCGCGGCGCCGATCAGCACGCCCAGCTCGGTGCGCACCAGGCTCAGCCCCGCGATCCGCCGGGCCGGCACCAGCCCGGCCTCGGCCAGCCGGTCGTGCAGCGCCGCGGCGAGCAGCGGATGCGGGCCCAGGTGCGCCGTGCGGGTGACGGCCGGACCCGCCTCGGCGACCGCGCGGGCGACCGCGGCGTCGCGGCCGGGCTCCGGGGTGACGGCCAGCGGGACGGTCACGGCCGCGTACGGGCAGCCGGCCGGGTCTGCCTCGGTCCGCGCTCGCTCGGCCGTGACGGACGTGAGCACCGATCGCAGGCCGGCCGGCCCGTCGCCGTCGTACCCGGCGCGAATGTCGGCTCCGGGGCACAGCGCGCTCGCCACCGAGGCGACTCCGGCGGCGATCTGCGCGCTGGCGGCGGTCTCGGCGCCGGGCACCGCGAGGACGAGGACGGGGGCCGCGCTCGGCACCGAGAGCCGGTCTGGGCTGCGGTGACGGCCGGCCCTGGGGGCACGGGACGATGAGACGCGGCGGGGGAGCGCATTGGCGGGCTCAGCGGTCACCCGGAGAATCGTAGCCAGCGAAGGCCCGGTACAGGCCGTGTTATGCCGATTCGACGGGATCGTGCCCCGGCTCGTCCTGGCCGATGTCCTCGAACCACAGCTGCGGCTGGGCCGCGATGAACTCGGTCATCATCCGGCGGCACTGCGGGTCATCGACCAGGGTCACCGAGACGCCGTGCTCGGCCAGCCAGTCGTGCCCGCCGGTGAATGTCGCCGCCTCGCCCACCACCAGGCCGGTGATCCCGAACTGGCGGACCAGCCCGCTGCAGTACCAGCAGGGCGACAGCGTGGTCACCATGATCGTGCCGCGGTAGGTGCGCTGCCGTCCGGCGGCACGGAACGCCGCCGTCTCGGCGTGCATGGACGGGTCACCGTCCTGTACCCGGCGGTTGTGCCCGCGGCCGAGCAGGCGGCCGTCCGCGCCGAACAGCGCGGCCCCGATCGGGATGCCGCCCTCGGCCAGCCCGGCCCTGGCCTCCTCGATCGCGACCGCGAGCATGTCCTGCACGCCGGGAATCTGTGCGTCCGTCATGCGGGCACGCTACCGGTTACCAGTCGTCAAGCAGATGGAACCGTTCGGAAGCCACATAAAAGTCGTTACATAAGGTCACATGCCTGTTGATCTAGCCCGACACACCTTGATTCTGGTACATGTTTTTTTGACAACTCCTACCTACCTGAGGGAGACCATGTCCAGATTCAGATCGCTTGTCGCCGTCACAGGCGCGACAGCGGCGGTCGTCAGCCTGACGACCGTTGGCGTGACCGGTCTAGCCCAGGCATCACCCAAGCCCGCCGAGACCGTGCTGGCCGGCAGCGCCGCCTCGTTCACCAGCCATACCCGGGTCACCGGGAACGTCGCCGCGGCCACCGCGCTGACCGTGCAGCTCTGGCTGAAGCCCGACATCGCGGCCGCCGCGCGCTACGCCGTCGCGGTCAGCACGCCGGGCAGCCGGATGTTCCGGCACTACCTGAGCCCGGCCGCGTACACGGCGCGGTTCGGCGCCACGAAGGCCACGGCCAGCCGGGTCGAGTCCTGGCTGCGCTCGCAGGGCTTCACCGCCATCCGCACCGACGCCCAGCGCAACTACGTGCGCGCCACTGCGTCCACCGCGAAGATCAACGCGGCGTTCCGGGTGCAGCTGAAGACCTACCAGTCCTCCAAGTCGGTCAACGCCGGCCCGTACGCGCTGCGGGCCAACGACCGCGCGGTCTCGCTGCCTTCCTCGGTGGCGGCCAGCGTCCTCGGCGTCACCGGCCTGGACAACGCCGCGCCGATCATCCCGCTGATCAGGCAGGCGGCCACGACGGTCCGCGGGACCGCCGTCAAGAACGGGCACGTGACTCCCTCAAGCCAGGCCTGCTCGCAGTTCTACGGCCAGAACATCGCCTCGCACCTGCCCGGGCAGTTCGGCGTGACGTCGTTCCCGACCGAGGTGTGCGGCTACTCCGGCACCCAGCTGCGGGCGGCCTACGGGTCCACCTCGGGCATCACCGGCAAGGGCCAGAAGATCGCCCTGGTGGAGCTGGGCCTGGCCAAGGACATGTTCCTCACGCTGCAGGATTACGCCGCGGCCAACGGCGTGCCCGCACCGTCCTCCGAGCGGTACGCGGAGTTGTCGCTCGGGCAGGGCACCGCCTGCGGTGACGAGTTCGCCGTCGAGGAGCAGCTTGACGTCGAGTCGTCCTACGACATGGCGCCGAGCGCGAACCAGCTCGTGGTCGGCGGCGACAGCTGCAACCAGGGCGACTTCGGCCTGCAGGGGCTGTTCGATGCCGACACGGCGGTCCTGAACGGTCCGCTGGCGACCGTGGTCTCCAACTCCTGGGAAAGCGGGTCCGAGTCCCAGCCGACCTCGAACACCGACATCGAGCACGCTTACCTGGTGCGCGCCGCCGCCGAAGGCGTCGGCATGTACTTCTCGTCCGGCGACGGCTCCGGCGTGCTGGCCCCGTCGGACGACCCGTTCTCGATCGCGGTCGGCGGCACCACCCTCGGCATCGGCCAGGCCGGCAACCGCCTGTTCGAGACCGGCTGGTCCACCGGCCTGTCGTTCCTCGAGGGCAACAGCTGGGTCTTCGCGGGCGAGCAGGGTGCCGCCGGCGGCGGCCCCAGCCTGCTGTGGAAGCAGCCGGCCTACCAGGTGGGCGTCGTTCCCGCATCGCTGAGCAAGGTCGGCGGCAACCGCGGCAAGGCGGTCCGCAGCATCCCCGACATCAGCGCCGACGCCGACCCGTTCACCGGCATGGCGGTCGGGATACTCCGCTTCAAGGGCGGCGTGCCCACCTACCACCAGATCGACATCGGCGGGACCAGCGAGGCATCGCCGCTGGTGGCCGGCATCGTGGCGGCGGCCCAGCAGGGTCAGTCGGCACCGTTCGGGTTCGTCGACCCGGCGCTCTACCAGCTGTCAGGGACCAGCGCTTACTTCGACTCGCTGCCGCTGACCAGCAGCAGTCCCGCGCTCTGGAAGGGCACCGAGTGCCCGGCCTTCACCTGCGGCGCGCAGATCCTGACCACGTTCGACGACGAGAACCCCGCCATGGCGGGCTACACCGGGCAGGTCACCCTCCCCGGCTACGACAACATGACGGGCCTCGGCTCCCCCAACGGGCCGAAGTTCATCAGCTCCCTCCGCAAGATCGAGGGCTGATCTAGTAACGGCGAAGGGGCCCACCCGATCCGGGTGGGCCCCTTTTGCTGTGCTGGCGGATGCGCAGCCGCGCCGGCTACCTGCTGCTCCGCTCCGAGGCGCTCCGCCATCACCCCGCCGCCCCGTTTCATGATCGCGAAGACCTTGGCGCGTGATGGCACGCCTAAGTCTTCATGATCACGGGGAGACCGGGGCGCTGAGGCCGGGGGTCAGCAGTATCGCCCTGCCCGGCCGCCGGTCAGCGTGGGCGGTGCGACGGGAACGAGATCACCTGCTGGAAGGTGGGCCGGTTCTGCCACGGCAGGCTCGGCTGGCCGACGATCCCGAGCGTCCGGAAGCCGATCGCGTCGTACTGCGGCATGGTCAGCCCGGCCGCCACCGTGTTGGCGTCCGCCGTCCACAAGGCCACGTTGGTCGAGCCGCCGTTGGCCGTGACGAGCGCCTGGTAAGTGGACTGCAGGGCCGCGTCCAGGGCCGCGCCGCAGTCGCTCAGCCCGCCGCTGCCGCACAGCCTGCCGGTCACCACGGAGCTGAACGGCTGGGCCACGGACTGGCCGGTCGCCTGGTCGAGGGCCTTTTCGGTGTAGCCCTCCCAGCCGCCGTCATACGCGCTGCCGAGATGCGACCCGCCGTTGAACGGCTCGTTGACGAAGCCCATCGGGAAGACGTTATACCCGCCCGAGTTGCTGCCGCCCGCGGCGAACAGCGGGTCGAAGATGGCCCTGGTCACGGTCGGCGACAGCTGGTCCATGATGGCCACGGCGTCGGCCTGCTCGTATTGCGCGTCGCTGGCTGCGGACAGGATCCGGTGCGCGCCGGTCCGGTTCCAGGTCCGCAGCGCGGCGAGCATCTCGCGCACGCCGGTCGGCTCGGCCCGGCCGTGCACCGCGTTCAGCAGCGCGGGCAGGATCGTGATGCCGTCCAGGTCCTGGGTGGCGGCGGTCTCCATCGCCTGGACCAGGTTGGCCCGGGTGATCTTGCCGTGGTGGATGGCGAACTGGTGGTTGATCTGGTCGGTGAGCATCTGCACCCGGTACACCGGCCCGTATCCGTACTGGCCGTCCGACGCGGAGAACTCGGGAGCCGGCTTGTTGTTCCAGCTGTCGAAGAATCCCTGCGGCGGATCGATCTCGTGCACGTGCCGCGAGCTGGGCTGGAAGCCGAGCCACTCGGACCCGCCGGTACCCCAGGTCGGGAGGTTGGGGTCCACGAACGACGGGCGCACCGGGTCCAGGCCGCTGACGTAGTAGGCGATGTCCTTGTCGTCGGCGTAGAACCAGTTGAACGTGAAGCCGATGTCGCTGGCCGCCGCCATCCAGGACCTGGCGCTGAAGGTCAGCGCGGGCTCACCGAACCGCATGAAGCCGATGACCGAGTCCACGTCGTGGTTGTAGGTGGAGCGCTGGTTGACCACCGCCACCGGCTGGCCGCCCAGCGCCGTGGTCCAGCCCTGGACGACGCCGTGCACGGTCAGGTGGATCTTGTGCACGAGCCCGGTCCCGTCGGTGAACCGCTCGTTGGTCATCGGGAGGCACTTGCCGTCGAACATGTAGGAGGTACCGGTCGGCGAGACCGCGCCGCCGCCGGTGTTGCAGATCAGCTCGAGGCGCTGGTCGGTGAGGTCGCTGCCGGCTGACGTGGCCGACCAGGCGTAGTCCACGCCGCGGCCCAGCTCGACGAACCCGGTGCCGGGGAAGGACGCACCCACGGCGTCGTAGTCGGGCGAGTGCAGGTCCTCCTGCATGAGAATCTCGGGCGCGAAGTAGGACACCTGCGGGCCGAAGACCGCGATCGGATGCCCGCTGGCCGAGTGCTCAGCCCCCACGACCAGGGCGTTGCTCATCTGCGCGGGCGTCTTCAGCAGCCCCGCGACGACCGACAGGCCCATCTTGTTGCCGAGCGTGGTGGCCGTGCAGCCGGGCGTCGTGTCGGTGGGGCCGCCGATCAGCGGAGCGCCGGGGTGGTCCGGGATGGCGATCGTCGCCGGGTTGACCTTCTTCGGGATCTCGTACGGGAAGGACTTGTCCGTGACGGTCGTGGGCGCGGCCGGGTCGTTCTGCTCCTTGAAGTCGGTGAAGGCGGTCGACCCGCCGGTCTGGCCGAGCTGGCCCTGCAGGTAGGTGAGCAGGGCCGCGTTGCTGAGCTCGCCGCCGCCACCGCCGCCGAAGATGCCGCCGATGAGGCCGGCCACCGCGACGACATCCGCGGCGGCCCACGGCTGCGGCGTGCCGAACAGCTGGTACTCGACCGGCATCAGGTTCGAGTCCTTCATCGCCCTGGCGATGTAGGCATTGACGCCCTGCACGTAGCTGCGGATCATCGCGACCGCGAGCCGGCCTTGCGCGCCGAACTCCTTCGGCAGGTTGCGGATCTGGGCGTTCGCCTGGGCGAGAGTGTAGGGCGCGAGCAGCAGCTCGTTGTGGTCCATCTCCTCGTCGGCGCACGACGGCCCGAGGAACGAGGTGAGGTCGCCCGCGCCGTAGTGGCGCAGCACGTCCATCATGAACAGCCGGTCCTGGGCCTGCGCGTAGCCCGCGCCGAACGCCATCGCCGCGTCGGTCGCCCCGTACACGTGCGGTATGTCGTTCTTGTCCCGGTAGATGATGACCGGCACCTTGGCTGACGGGTGCTGGGTGCTGACGATCTGGCCGGGGCGTATGCCGAACGACTCGTCGAGGTAGTAATTGCCGAGCTCGGAGTCGGTCAGCGAGGAGGAGCCGAACTCCAGGTTCTCGTAGGGCGCGAGCTCGTCCTGGCTGTTGGGCGGCCGCCGTCCGTTCTTGGCGAACCGCTGCAGCTGCTTCAGGTTCACCAGACCGTTCTCGCCGGCGGGCAGGATGTCCATCGCCTGGCCGGCGGCGAAGTCATCGGCCCGGAAGGTGGGCTGCAGCGAGAACGCGCTGTGCCCCGTTGCGCCCAGGGCCGGCGTTCCGGCGGCGATTAAAGCGATTGCGACGACTGTCGCGACAGTCCAGCGGCGTCCCGTTTTCTGCATGGCTGGGATCATAACCGCCGGGCCGCGAAAGAGCGAGGGTCTGGTTGATCTCGGTCGCTCCGGGTCAAGCGGGCCAGGAAAACCTCAAGAGTTAGTTCATAAATTCGATTTTTCCGAACGTTGAATGGTTGCCCAAGGCCGCCCGGAGATAACGATCCGGTGCCAACGGCCGCCAGCCTCTCGCCCTGGGATGTTACTTGGGAGTAAATGAAGTGTTACTTGGGAGTAAAGGACGAGAAAGAGCGAGTATGCCGAAGGTCGGAGAGCGCCCGCGGGTGGGCCTGGTGCTCGGCGCCGGCGGCGTGCTCGGCGCGGCCTGGATGACCGGTGTGCTGCCGTCGCTGGCCGAGCGGCTGCCCTGCCCGGTCGGCGACGCCGATGTCATCGTCGGCACCAGCGCGGGCAGCGTGATCGCCGCCGCGCTGCGCTGCGGGATCAGCATCGACGAGATGGTGGCCTACCAGCGCGGTGAGGCTACCGGCCTGCTGCGCGATCCCGGTCTGCAGGTGCTGGACGGCCCGCTGCCGCCGCTGCCCCGGCTGCGCATCGGCTCGCCGCGCCTGGTGCGCGAGACCCTGCTGCGGCCGCACCGGGTGCACCCCTGGGTGGCAGCGAGCGGCTGGCTGCCGCACGGGAGGGGCCAGCACGTGGCGCTGCGCGCGATGCTCGACGCGGTGCAGGGGCAGCTGCCGGAGGAGGGGCTGAGCGCGGCCGAGCGGCCGGGCTGGGTGGCCGGGCAGACCTGGATCGTCGCCGTGGACTACGACTCAGGCCGGCGGGTGATCTTCGGCCGGGACGGCGCGCCGGCCGTATCGCTGCCCGATGCGGTCGTCGCCTCCTGCTCCATTCCGGGCTGGTACGAGCCGGTCACGATCGGCGGCCGGCGTTACGTGGACGGTGGTGTGCGCTCTGCGACCTCGCTGTCGCTGATGGCCGACGCCGGCCTGGACGAGGTCTACGTGCTCGCGCCGATGGCCAGCCTCGTGCCGGATCGCCCTCGCGCGACGATCGAGCGGCTGGAGCGCAGGCTGCGGCGCATGATGACGCGGTCGCTGCTGAAGGCGGCGCAGCAGGTGCGCTCGCGCGGCACCGCGGTCACCGTGCTCACCCCGGGACCGGAGGACCTGGCGGCGATCGGAGCCAACCTGATGGATCCGCGCCGCCGCGGGGCGGTGCTGGAGACCTCGCTGCGCACCTCGCCGGCCGCGCTGGCCGGGTCGGCCTCGTCGGCCCGCGCCCTCTGCTGAGTTGCGCGTGAGCGGCTCTCATCGGGTTTTCCCAGGTTGCTCATCGTGTTTTCTTAGCTACCGTCGGCAGTATGGAAGCTGCACGAGCAGGTAACTGCCCGCGCGCGTGAGCATTCACGGCGATGCGCAGGGGGTTCGCGACATGACTGAGGCGATGATTCCCGCCAGCGGAGGGACGCAAGCCGTGCCGACCATTGACCCGCGGTCGCTCACCGACGCTCAGCTCGCCGGCCGCCGCTGCGCCGTCCCCAACTGCCAGCGCCCGCTCAGCGGCCCGGTCTACAAGGTGGGACGCCTGCCCGGCGGCCGGCCGGTCGTGGCCTGCGAGGAATGCGCCGGCTGGGTGACCTACGAGCGCGCCGCGCGGCTCGGCGCCCAGGCGGCCTAGCACCTGAGCGCTGAGCAGCGCAGTGACCTGGCTTCAGCAGCTAGCCGCGCCGTGATCTTTCCGTCCTGCTCGCGTCCGCTAGCCCGGCCGCGGCGCCGCGGCCGGGCTAGCGGGACGTTACCGTCCGGTTTTGTCCTCGACCCCGGCCTCAGGAGCGTTGCGCCGCACCGACTCGATGCCGTTCAGCGCCGATTCCTTGCTGTCATAGTGCTGGCTGGTCGCGATGACCTGCCCGTTGCTCGCTTCTAGGTTGAAGTGGTACTTGCCGGTGCTGCCCTGTTCCAGGACGAATTTGCCGTTCATGATTCCCTCCGTGTCGTGGTGCTCCGCCGGCCCGGCGGCGATGCCGCCCGGGGCGGTCCCGGGCGCGGTGCCCTCAGATCAGGCCGGCGGTCGCAGGTTTCCCCGGCCCGGGGAGCTAGCTCGTACCCGGGCCGGGGAAGCCGTCCCCTCACGGCGTCCCCGGCCCGGGGCCTGCCGGGCGGGCCGGGTCAGGCGGGCACCGGCAGGTCAGTGATGCAGTGCGGGCAGCGGGCCGCGGCGGCGGGCAGGTCGGCCAGCTGGCAGGCCGGGCAGGTCCTGACCGGCGCGGGCTCGCCGAACACGGTGGTGCCGCGGCGGCGCATGTAGGACCGGTAGGGCACCACGATCAGGAAGTAGATCACCGCCATGAAGATGACGAAGTACACGATGGCCGAGATGAAGCGCCCACGTTGATGCGCTGTCCGTTGAGCGTCCAGCCCAGCCCGGCCCCGGCGGTGTGCCCGCCGGCCGCGTTGACCAGCGGGGTGATGATGTTGTCAGTGAAGGCCTTGATCAGGGTGCTGAAGGCCAGCGCGGCCACCGGCCCGACCGCGATGATGATCACGTCGCCCTGCATTAGGAAGTTCTTGAACCCGCGCAGCATGGTCCCCTCCTTCTTCCGGTGCCGCGGCAGCCGCGGCACCGGTTCTGCGATCCGCTGCCCGTGGCGTGAGCCTGGCGCGCCCGCCGGCTCGCGGGCCTGATAGTGGTCCCGCTCCATGGCGGTCAGCCGCTGAGCCTCCGGCGGGCCGCAGGACAGGCCCGCGCCGCCGGGATGCCGCAGCCAGGCCCGCCCGCGGCATCCCGCCGACGGCGCGCACGGCCGGCTGGGTAGCTGATCTGCGCCGATGGCTGGGGCGCGGTCACCATGACCGGGGTCGCCGCCCGGGTCGGGGTCAGCCGCCAGGCCATCTACAAGCAGATCCCGGGCAAGACTGCGCTCGGCGAGGCGGTCATCGCCCGGGAGACTGACCGGATGCTGACCGGGGTGGAGGACCAACTGCGCGCCTGCGAGGACCCGGTCGCCGCGATCACCGCCGCGGCCGGGTACGTGCTGGACGCCGCCGCCAGCCCGCTGATCAAGGCCATGCTGACTGACGGGCGCAGCGGGACACCCGACCTGCTGCCGCTGGTCACCACCCGGCCCGAACTGGTGATGGGCCGGGCCATCACCACGGTCGCCGCCGCCGCCCGCGACCGGTTCAGCGACCTGCCGGTCGACAGCCAGACCATCGACCGGGCCAGCGAGATGATCGTCCGGCTCACCTTCAGCCACCTCATCCAGGCCACCGGCCCCGCCGACGAAGCCCTCACCCAGATCCGCGTGCTCACCGAGGCCATCCTGGCCTACTACCTCACCTGACCCGGCCCGCCACCGCCCAGCGCCCGCGGGCGGGCCCCCGGCACGCTAGCGGGCACGCCGGCCAAAGCGGGTCGCCGCGACCGCCACGCACGCCGTCATCACGACGGTCAGCAGGATCCCGAGCGGGATGACCGGCTTCGGCGGCTTGAGCGTTAGGACGGGCAGCCGCTCCGGCATCGCCCGCGACAGGCTGCGGGCCGGCCTGGGCCATGGCCGTGCGCGCGGCGTCGGCGTCGGCGGCGTGGGTGACGGGGCGGGAAGCGCCACGGTCAGGCGGTGCGGCGCGGGCGACGGCTTGGGCCGGGGCGGCCGGGACGGCAGTGCTACCCGGCCGCGTGACGGCGGTGTAGGCCCCGGCGGCATAGGCCCACGACCCCAGTCGTAGCCGAGCAGCGCGGTGAGGCCAGCCGGCGCGCCCCCCGCCCGGCCACGAGGCCACCGTGACCGGCAGCACGACCGGGGTCGTCTGGCCGCTGGTGATCCCGGCGGGGGACCGCCCGCCAGCGTCGGGCCGGAGGAGAGCTGGATGTCCAGCTTGATGTTCCAGGCCGGCCCGGGATGGACGCTCGTGACGTCGACATGAAACTGGTACTCGCGGCCTGCCATCGGCGGGTCGGCCGCGGTGCCGGCGCTCAGCACAAGCGGCGGCACCGGCGGGCCGGCGGGGCCCGGGCTTCCCGGTGGCATTTTGACCGGCCGGACCGGCCCGCCCGGTGAACGGGCGGGCCGGTCCGGTGTCGGTGCCAATGATTACCAGGCCTGGCCGTACAGTTCGCCGCTGGACGGCGGCAGGTTGATCAACGTCCCGTTGCTGATCCGGCCGTTGAACCCCTTGTCCTGCAGCGCGGGCGGGCCGTCACCGCCGTTGTACACCGCTGCCCCGCTGAGCAGGAAGTGCTGGCCCGAGGCGTCCGGGCTGAGCAGCCAGCCCGCGGTGGGGCCGGTGGCCCGCTGGTACAGCGTGCGGACCAGATTGCCTGTCGTCGTGGCGAACTGCCGCACCGCGAGGTGATCGGGTACCGTGCCGGGGCTGCTGTACTTGGCCGGGCCGGACAGCACCACCGCGGTGATCGTCGAGCCGTCCGGGGTGATCGAGGCGGCGGCGATGAACGGAGCGTGTGCGGACTGGCCGAGCAGCACACTGCTGTGGCCAAGGCCGCTGCCGCCGCCGGACAGGTCAAGCGACCGTACCTCGGTGAGCTGCCTGACGACGCTATGCACGGAACCCTGGCATACCTGGCGGCCTGAATGGAAGCCCGAGCACCACAGCGCGCTGAACACCAGCTTCTGGGAGCCGGGCATCCAGGACAGGCTGGTGATGGTGAAGGTCTCATAGCTGCGCATCGTCAGGCCCCCCTGCCAGGATCGCCGGACGCCGCTAGGCAGGGAGATGACGGTGAGGCTGTCAGCGGTGAGGGCGCCCTGATCGACCGCGACGGCGAGCTTGGTGCCATCGGGTGAGACCGCCATGGCGTCGATCTGGCCGCCTAGTGCGCCGCTGCCCTTCACCGTGGCCAGCCCGGAGACCTTGCCCGCGCTGGTGAGCTTGAACCGGTAGATCTTCTCATCGTTACCTTGAAAGCCCGCGATGTAGAAAGCGCCGCCCACGCTGGTGCCGGCCGCCGTGCCGCCCTGATTGCCGAAGCGCACCGGCACGGTGGCGGTTACCGCCCCGGTGGCCACCGACCGGACCACGTCCTGGCCGTTGTAGTTCAGGTCCACGTAGTAGCGCGGAACGCCGCCGGTCAGCGATTGTCCTGGCACTACGGAGCCGGTGGACGGCCGCGGCGCCACCGCCCGGCCGGTCAGCACGTTCAGCCCGGTCACCACCGCGACCACCGCCAGCGCGGCGGCCACCGGGGCGAACAACAGCACCCAGCGGCGCGGCCGGGGCGGGGTCAGGGTGAGCGGGCGCAGCGGCAGCGCGCGCGCCGCGTCATAGGAAGCACTCATGGAGTCAGCCAGCCTCTCTTCGATGTCAGACATGCGTTTCCCCGAGCTTGCGGGCCACTGCGGCGCGGCCTCGGGCGGCAGTCGACCTGACGGCGCCGACGCTGATCCCCAGCATCGACGCGATTTCGGACTCGCTCAGGTCGAGCCAGTAGCGGAGCACCAGGACTTCGCGGCGTCGCTGCGGGAGCCCGCCCAGGGCCTTCAGCACGGCCCGGCGTTCTTCCATCTTCAGGACTTCGTCTTCGGCCGAGCCGTGCGTCAGGGCCAGGCCTGGGGTGTCCCGTCGGCGAATCATGCTGTACCGCCGCAGGACGCCGCGGCAGCCGTTGACCACCGCCGCCCTGGCGTACGGCAGGGCGGCGTCGCCTGCGGGCAGCAGGTCCCTGGCGCACAGCCTGGTGAAGACGTCCTGCACGACATCCTCGGCCGCGGCCCTGCTCCCGAGCAGGAGGGAGGCGAGGTGCACGAGCTCGGCCTGCCGCTCGCGGAATAGCACGGCGACATGGGGGACGCCGCCCCGCGCGGGGCCGAGTTCGTGCCCCGGGGAAGCGGCGTCCCTGCCATCCGGCTTCAGCCCGCCGGCCTGTCCTTGGCAACTCACACAGCTAATACGCCTGACGCGTGCGGATCGATGCTCGCCGGGCCCGTCACGGGGCGGGGCAGGCCGTGAAGCTGGGTCCGCCCCGGTCCCTGATCGAGGGTTTTCCCTGATTCACCGGGGGCGAGCCGGTCTTAGCGTCGGAGCCAACCGGGTCGCGTGCGCCCCGGGACCGTCCGTTGCGTCATCCAGACCCTGGGGGCTGCCGTGCTCATCCTGAAACCATCTCGAATCGCCGCGGCTGCGGCCGCGGCCGTGCTGTGCGCGCTGGGCGCGGTTACCGCCGCGCAGGCCGCGCCGACCACGCCGCCCGGGGAGAACGGGTCGAGGATCACCCTGATGGGTCTCTCCCAGCAGTACCAGTTCACCGGCGGGGAGTTCGACGCGACCGCCGATGCGGCGGGCAACGCCTACATCGGCTGGCTCGCCAACGCCACGCCGGGCTCCGCGTCGAAGACGGTCTTCCTGTGCACGATCAAGGTCACCAAGACGGCCTGCTCGGGCGGCACCCAGACGATCCCGTCCAAGGACACGGTCGAGGCCGCGGACCTGAACCTGCTGCCGGGCAGCAAGTCGGTGACCATGGTCTGGTTCGCCAATACGGCCGGGGGGCAGATCCTCAAGTCGGTGTCGCAGGCCGGGGCCGGGGCGTCCAGCCCGGTGAAGATCGCTTCCGCGCCCTCCAACGGCCAGCTGTTCGATGCGGTCATCGGCCCGTCCGGGAAGGTCTGGACGGTGAGCGGGCTGGTTGACGGCACCACCCTCGACGTGAGCGCCGAGGGCAGCACGCCGCCGGCTCCGCCCACGCCGCCCTGGGAGGTTGGCTCCGCCCAGATAGCCTTTACCGGCAGCACCGCGGTGCTGGTGATCCAGCAGGCTGGCAGCATCTCCGTGCCGGACGAGTACGCCTCGCTGACCGGCGGCAAGTGGTCGGCCTTCAAGCCGCTGACCGGCACCGAGAGCGCCGGCTACGCGCCGGGCCTGACCGAGACCTCGGCCGGGCTGCGGGTGGTCGCGGTGAGCCAGCCCGACTTCTACCACCCGGTGGTGGCCTCCTGGCAGAACGGTTCGTTCGGGCCGGCCAAGCTGTTCGGCGACAACAACGACTGCGCCCCGAACAGCGCCGCGACCACTACTGACGCCAGCGGCCGGCTGGCCGACATCACCAACGAGTGCGGCCAGATCACCGTAGACAACTTCCCCCGCACGACCAAGGCCTCGATCGTCCGGTTCGCCGCGGGCGCTGCGGGCGACGAGGTGGTCGGCAGCACGCCGCGGATCGCCACGCTGCCCAGCGGCCGCGGCTGGGCGGTGTTCGCGCTGGATAGCGCGTCCAGCGAGTTCGACCAGCTGATCGCCGACCCGGTGCTGCTGCCCGCGCTGCGCACCAAGGTCACCGGCGACTCCACCGGCGGCGACGTCACGGTCACCGGCCCGGTGTCCTGCCTGCCGGTGGTGAGCACCACGGTCGCGGTGTCGGGCGCCCCGGCGTCCGGCTGGCACACCACCGGCACGACGCTGACCCTCGGCGGCGTAACGCAGGGGAGCAGCCTGAACGGGGCCGCGCTCACGCCGGGCAAGTTCTACACCCTCGCCGGCACCGCCAGCTTCGCGGACGGCAGCAAGAAGGCGACCGCCACCGCGAGCCTGACCTTCAAGGCCTGCCCAGCTCCCTAATCCCCGGTCCCTCGGCCCCGCTTCGGCCCGCTTGGGCCCGGAGCGGGGCCTCAGCCGGCGCCCCGCATCCTGGCCGCGAGCTCGGCACGTGACCGGATGCCAAGCTTGCGATACACCCGGCCTAGCACCGCCTCAACGGTCTTCACGGCGAGGAAGGCGCGCGCGGCCGCCTCCCGGTTGGTCAGTCCGGCCGCGACGAGCTCGGCCACCCGCTGCTCGGTCTCGGTCAGCTCGGCCGGCGCACGGGGCCGCACGTTGACCCGGGCCAGCTCGGCAGCGGCCAGTGCCTCCCAGGCCTCAGCGCCAAAGGAGCGGAACTCGCAGCGGGCCTCGTCGAGCAGGCCGTGGGCGACTGTTTTCGCTTTGGCCCGCCGGCTGATCTGGCCCGCGATCAGCAACGTGCGAGCCCGGTCGAAGCGCAGCGGCGAAGCGCGGTACCAGGTCAGTGCCGCCTCGATCGACTCCTGCGCCTGCGCCAGCCGACCCGCCTGAGCGTCGATCAGCGCGTGCCCGGTGCGGGCTACCACGGCAGCCCACCTGCCGCCGGATCGCCTGGCCTGAACGGTCAGCACGGCGAGGACGCTGGCCGCGTCGGCGGCCCGGCCGGCCGCGACGAGCGCGCACAGGTAATCCAGGTGCGAGCGGCTGTAGCCGGGTTCTTCGAAGTGCATCTCGGACAGTGCCGCATACCACTGGTCAAGGTGGCTCACCGCTGCCTCGGCATCGCCCCGGGACAGGGCGGTGAAGCCCAGCCCTCCGTGGGCGCGGTGCAGGATCCAGCCCGTGGTTGACGGGTCATCGCGCAGCGCGATGAAGACGCCGTCGGCTTCGTCGAGCCTTCCCTGGTACGCCATCGCGAGGCCGAGGTTGTACTGCGCTTGCGCTCTCTGGCCGGCCATGTCGCCCTGCGTGGCCAGGGTGAGGTGCTCATCGGCGTACGCCCGCCCTTGCGTGATCTGACCCCGCCACAGGGCAATGCTGACCAGGTGGGCGACGGAGTAGGCGATCGAGGAAAAGTCGCCGGCCGCACGGGCCTCGTCAAGGAGCGCGTTCAGCATCGTCTCGGAGGTATCGAGCTCGTCGGCGTACTTGAGCAGCGCGGCGTAATTCGCGTCGGCGCGATCAGAGAGCCGCCGGTAGTCGTGGCCGCGCTCTATCGCGATCGCCCGCGCGAACATGTCGTGATCGAGCCCGCGCCCGGCTCGGAACCTGGCGCCGGCCGCCTGGGCCAGCGCACCGGACAGGATCTGCGGATCCGGCTGGTCCAAGCCTTCGAGCAACTCGACCGCCCGGGCCGCCGAGGCGTAGGACAGGCTGATGTCATCGGTGACCGCCGCGAGGGTCAGCATCGCTTCGGCCAGCACGGTGGGGTCGCCCGCCGCCTCGGCGATGGCGGTCTGGACCTCCGCGACGGCGCTGGGCCAGCCGGTGGTCTCGGTGGCGATCTCCGCTAGCCGGATGCGGCGGCGAGCGCGCTGCGGGAGATCTGATGTCAGCCGGATCGCCGCCGCCTGAGTGGCCAGGGCGCCTGTGCTGTCTCCCGCCCGGAACTGCGCGTCCGCCAACCGGTCGAGCCGCGGCGGCCGGTCGGCGACGGCCACCGTGTGGTCGAGGGCGAGACGGGCGAGTTCGACGCCGATATCGGGAACGCCCGCCGCCAGCGCGGCGGCGGTGCCCGCGTCCAGGGCCGCCGCTACCTGCTCCTGCGGCCCGGGGGAGGCGAGCGCCAGATGGCGTGCCCGCTCCACCGGATCCTCCGTGCTGGCCGCCAGCCGCTGGTGCAGCACCCGGCGGCTATGCACGTCGAGCCCGTTGTAGGCCGCCGCGCAGAGCAGTGGGTGCGCCGCGCGGATCACGCCCACCCCGTCGTCACCGGTATCGACCACCACCAGGCCTGACCGCACCGCGACGTCGAGCGCATCGCGGTTCACGTCGACTCCGGTGAACCGCCACGTCGCCGCGGTGGCCGCGGCTAGTTCCCTGACGTCGTCGCGCAAGCTGTGAATCCGCGCCTCGACCAGCGCAACCAGGCCGCTTGGCAGCGGCAGCGGTACGCCGGCCTGCGGCTGGCGGTCCAGCCGCTCCAGTGCGCGCGCCAGTTCCAGCGCGTACAACGGGTTTCCGCCCGCGGTCGTGTGTATCCGGACCAGCAGCGGCCTCGGCAGGCGAACGCCGATCCGTGCTCGCAGCAGTTCGAAGAGGTAGGCGATGCTCAGCGGCCCGAGCCGGATCTCCCGCCAGTCATCTGGCGGCAGGCTCTGGCCGAGCAGGCGGCCGGCTTCGGATCCGCGAACCGTTCCCAGGAAACGGACGTCGCTGTGGTCCAGCCTGCGCAGCGCGAACAGCAGCGCACGCCAGCTCGCCGGGTCGAAATCGGGGACATCGTCGATCGCCAGCAGCACCGGCGATGTCTCCGCCATTCGCTGCAGCGTGGTGTGAAATGCGGTGCCGACAATCCGCTCGTCGCCGGCGCCGCCGCCGCCGGACTGAAGGGCGACGGCGCGCAGGGCCCGGCCCTGCAGCCTGGGCAGCGAATCGGTGATCGGGTCCGGCACCGAGCGCAGCAGGTCGGTCAGCCCCACCCAGGGCAGCCGCGCCTCTGCCGCGGTCGCGCGGGACAACAGGACCTGGCCGCCCGCCGTGCGGTACTGCTGTGTCGCCCAGTCCCAGACCGCGGTCTTGCCTATGCCCGCCTCACCCACCAGGAGTACCGCGCGAGCGCCCGCCTCCCCGGTGCCGAGGCCGGCCAGCACCGCCGCCCCTTCGGCGTCCCGCCCGACGAGGCTCATCACCGGGTCAGCGGCACGGGAATGCGGTGGTCGGGCCGACCGTCCTTGGCGAGGCCCCGTCGGCGAGGCTCATCGGGTACAAGCGCGCCACAACTTCAAGGCGCGCCAGTGCGTCCGCTCTGCTCTCGGTCACGACAATCACTCCAGTCTCGCCTAACGACCCCTTTCGGTTGGCCAGGCGTTCAATTACTAATTTCCCCAGAAGATTAATATCGCAGCGGTAACCGTCACATTAGCGGCGCGTGCTGGCCCTTTGCCGGGCATCACCGTGACGCGTGACCTCTCCATAAGCATCGGCTCCACCGGCGGCTCCGACCCGCCGCACACACCGTCGGACGCGTTCTTGAAAGCAGACCGGGGCCAGCCTGGTAGCGATCAAGGTAGCCGGGGCAGACGGCCTAACCAGCCTGGGTACCGTGCTCTCGGGCCTGCAATGGGCGACCGATCACCGGCAAGCGTACGGAATGAAGATCCTTAATCTCTCCCCTGGGGGTGCCACCCGCCCGCTCGTCACGCTGCCCCCTGGCCTGAAACGGGAATGAGACGGGTGCCACACCGGTTGCTGGCGACCATGAAGATAGCGGTGATCGGCAAGGGCAACATCGGCGGAACGCTCGGGACCAAGTGGCGCGCAGCCGGGCATGACGTGGTCTACGGAGCCCGGGACGGCTCTGGCGAAGGCCCGGGCGGGGCGCCGGTCCGGAGCATCGGCGACGCGCTGACAGACGCCGACGTGGTCCTGCTGGCCGTCCCCGGTCAGGTCTTGCCGGACGTCGTGAATGAGCAGGGACCAGCGCTCGCGGGCAAAGTGGTGATCGATGCGGTGAACCGGATGGGCGCGACGGAATTCAACAGCAGGGCGCTGATCGCGGCCGCGGCGCCGTCGGCCCGGTATGTGCGCGCGTTCAACACGCTGGGCTGGGAGAACTTCGCCGACCCCGGGCCTGGCGCGAACCTCTTCTTCGCCGCTGATCCTGAGGCGCGGGCGTCGGCCGAAGAGCTCATCGGCGCCGTCGGGCTCGAGCCGGCCTTCGTCGGCGACGCGGACGCGACGGCGACCGTAGACGCCCTGCTGCCGCTCTGGTTCGCGCTGGTCAGACAGAACGGCGGCAACCGCAAGCTCGCGCTGCGAATGATCCGCTGAGGCTACCTCGCGTAGCGGCTACGCCCCGAGCACGTGAGACTGGGCGGCCGGGAACTCGGAGACCAGGTGACGATCTTGGACCAGCACCCGGGCGGCCAGGTCCAGCACGGCCTGGAAACGCTCGGTTCCCGGCTCTGCCTCGATGACCCGTACCGGGAACCGCGGCCGCTCGCTCGCGTCATCCACTGGGGTCGATGTCTCGGCTCATGATCCACGCATGCTTGCCCACCTGCCGCACCCGCGCAAACCCGTACTCTTCGAATAGCTCGGCCGTGGCGCTGAACAGGAACCGACCCTGGGCTTCGCGGCCTGCGGTGGTTTCGGAGATCGCCTCGACCAGGCCGCCGCCGACGGCGGCGATCTGCGCGAGCGCGCCCTCGAGCCCGGCTCGTGCGATCCCCTGGCCGCGATGCTGCTTGTCGACGAATATGCAGGCGATCCGCCAGCGGGCCAGAGGCGGCGGGTCCTTGCGGTACTCACGGAGGTGCTTGAGCCCGAGCTCGTCCGGGCTGCCGTACTGACACCAGCCCTGCGCTAGTCCCTGCTCATCGAACACCAGCGCCTGGTGCGCCTGGCCCGCCCGGACGAGCTCCTCCTTCAGCGTGCGAGGATCGCTGATCCCGCGCTGGTACTCCGTGTGATTTCCGACGCACCAGCAGCCTCCGTAGATGCCGTTGTTGCGTTCGACCAGCTCCGCGAACGCGTCCCAGGTGGATGCGTCCAGCGGCCGGATCGTGTAGGGCACCCCCGTGAGCGGACTCGCTGAGCTGGATGCTGGTGATGGGCGGCGGTCAGGCATGGCTGCTCCTTCCGCGTTCGACTCTAGAGGCAGTACCGGACGATCAGCTTCCGGTTAACCGCCGGCGGGGCCGAATCCCGCTATCAGCCACCCCGGCCAGGTGCCCGGCAAGTTCACCTAGCGTCATCGGGTGATAGGCGGTCACGGCGGATCCTCCATCACGCGTTCAACCGCGCGCGTCGCACTGTTGCTGCGCTGGCTGATCAGCCGTATCCGGAGGGAGCTACCTCATGGGGTGCCACTGGTATCTGCCGGCTGCACGCAGGCGCGATCCGCGTCTTGTACGAGGTAGATGACGAGACGGCGACAGTGCACATTATCAACGTCGCTTTCGTCTCGTGAGCGGGATAATGCCGGGACGCATACGATGCCGCGCGTGGATTATTCTTCCTCACGCGCATGCGGGTTTGAATCATCTTCATAGACGTAACCGATGCTATTCGTGGCTTATGGTCGCTTCCGCGTAGTTCGCGATAGTGTGACCCTCGCCGGGGACCTGCGATGCAGATGCTCCAGCAGAGGGCTCATGATGCTGTGCGGAAGGGAGACCGTGTCCAGAATCAAGATGGCCGTCGGCGCCGTGGGTGCCACGGTGGTGGTGGCCGGCATGACGACGGCCGGCCTCAGCGGACTGGCCCAGGCGTCGCCACAGCCAGCCGAAACGGTCCTGGCCGGCAGCGCCGTCTCCTTCACCAGCCATGTCCAGGCCATCGGTGATGTCGCCGGGTCCACCCAGCTTTCCGTTCAGTTGTGGCTGCGGCCGCAGATCTCGGCGGCCGTGCGGTTCGCCACGGCGGTCAGCACTCCCGGCAACGCCCTCTACCACCGCTACCTGAGCCCGGCGACGTACACCGCCCAGTTCGGTGCCACCCGGGCGCAGGCCAGCCGGGTCGCGTCCTGGCTGCGCGGTCAGGGATTCACCGCGGTGCACACCGACTCCCAGCGCAACTACGTGCGGGCCACCGCGCCGGTCTCCAGGATCGACGCGGCGTTCCGCACCCAGGTAAAGCTGTACAAGTCCTCCGCGGCGGTCAACGCCGGGCGCTACACCCTGCGCGCCAACGCTAGTGCCTTGTCGGTCCCGGCTTCCCTGGCCGGCAGCGTGCTGGGCGTGACCGGTATCGACAACGCCGCGCCGGCGCTGCCGATGGACCGGCTCAACATCAAGATGTCCTCGCGCACCCGCAAAGGCGCCGCGCCCACAGGAGCCTGCTCCCAGTACTACGGCCAGAACGACGTGACCGGCCTGCCGGAGAAGTTCGGCACCACCACGTTCCCGACCGAGGTCTGTGGTTACACCGCCGGCCAGTTGCGGGCCGCATACGGCGCCAGGGCGGCCAGCAGCGGCAAGGGGCAGACGATAGCCCTGATCGAGCTGGGCCTGACCAAGGACATGTTCCTCACCCTGCAGGACTACGCCGCAGCCAACGGCATCGCGGCCCCCTCGGCGAAGCGGTACGAGGAGCTGTCGCTCGGCAAGAACAACTGCGGCGACCCGGCCAACATTGAAGAGCAGCTCGACGTCGAGTCCTCCTACGACATGGCGCCCGGCGCCAACCAGATCGTGATCGGCGGCGACGCCTGCAACGAGGGTGACTTCGGGCTGCAGGGCCTGTTCGACGCCGACCTGGCGGTCATCGACGGCCCGGGCGGCCACCCGCTGGCCACCATCACCTCCAACTCCTGGGATAGCGGCGGCGAGAACCAGGCCCCCCAGCTCACCAGCATCGAGCACGCCTACCTGGTGCGCGCCGCCGCCGTGGGCGTCGGCATGTACTTCTCCTCCGGCGACAGCTCGGGGGTCGCGGAGCCCGGTAGCGATCCGTTCTCGACCGCGGTCGGCGGTACCACGCTCGGCATCGGCGCCTCTAACAACCGCCTGTTCGAGACCGGCTGGTCCACCGCGGTCTCGCTGCTGGAGTCCACCAAGTGGAAGCTCCAGGGTGAGCAGGGCGCGGCCGGCGGAGGCCCCAGCGTGGTGTGGAGACAGCCGGCCTACCAGGTCGGCGTGGTTCCGCACGCGCTGTCCAGGGGGATCGGCAACCGGGGCGGCCCGGTCCGCAGCGTGCCCGACATCAGCGCCGACGCCGACCAGTTCACCGGCATGGCGGTCGGGATACTCAGCTTTTCTAAGGGGTCACCGCCGGCGTTCGGCGAAATCCTCATTGGTGGCACCAGCCTGGCGACGCCGCTGGTGGCCGGCATGGTCACCGCGGCCCAGCAGGGCCTGAGCGCCCCGTTCGGCTTCGCCAACCCGGTGCTCTACAAGCTGTCCGGGACCGGCGCTTACCACGACGCCCTGCCGCTGGGCAGCACCAGCCCGTCGTCTTACCGCGGCACCTTCTGTGACGCCGCCACCTGCCGCGCCAACCTCCTGACCACGTTCGACGATCAGAGCGAGCGCATGGCAGGCTACAACGGCCAGGTCACCCTGCCGGGATACGACAACATGACCGGCCTCGGCACGCCCAACGGCCAGAATTTCATCAAGGGCCTGCACAGCCTGGGCTAACCCGCCAGGCGCCAGCGCTACCGCGCGCCATCCTCGGTGCGACCGCACCGTGATGGCGCCCGGCCGCGATGCGGCGAATGACTGTCGTACCCCTGGGTAAGGATGGACGAATGATCGCGAAGCTGAAGACCTACGTGCTGGACGCGCCCGACATCGCGGCGCTCTCCGCCTTCTACGCCGGGCTCGCTGGCTGGACGAAGGCGTATGAAGACGAAGAGTGGATCACGATGACCACCGACGACGGGTGGCGCATCGCGTTCCAGGCCGCCCGCGATTACGTGCCGCCGCGCTGGCCGGATCCGGCCGCACCGCAGCAGGCCCACCTTGACCTGCGCGTTCCGGATATCGACGCGGCGGCCGACACAGCGGTCGGGCTGGGCGCGACCTTGCTGCGGCGCAACGAGAGCTGGCACACCCTTGCCGATCCGGCCGGGCACCCGTTCGACGTCTGTCTGAAGGCCGACGATCCGAACACCACGGTGATGTCCTTCATGCTCGACTGCCCCGACGCCAAGGCGCTCGCCACGTTCTACTCAGAGTTGCTGGGCAAGCCGATCACATATGAGGGCGAAGGCGCGATGATGATCGGCGAGGACGGCAAACAGCCGGTGATGTTCCAGCAGATCGAGGACTACCGCCCGCCGCGGTGGCCGGATCCGGCGGCGCCGCAGCAGGTCCACCTTGACCTGCTCGTCAACAATGCCGACTTGGAATCAGCGGAGGCGGCGGCGCTGGCCATCGGCGCGACGAAGCTGCCCGGCGGCGGGGACAACTGGCGAGTCTACGCCGACCCGGTCGGCAAGCCCTTCTGCCTGACCTGGTAGAACTCGTCGGCCGCCCGGCTGACCTCACCCGTCGCGAGCGCCCGTGCTTGATTGAGCGGGAAGGATTTTCGTCGCCATAGCGGCCAAAATCCTTCCCGCTCATTTGTCTCCAGGCCGACCTAGGCAACAGCCACCTCTGGTTCAGCAGCCAGGCCAGGCGGCGCAGCGCATCATCGGCGTGGTAGGGGTATAGGCGGTGGTCAGCGCCCGGGCCAGGTCCTCAAAGCCGCCGGGATCCACCAGGAACCGCTGCGGTCTGAACGGTGGCGCCCCGGGGAGTCCGGGGGTTGTCCCACCGTAATCGCAAAACCGACCCCCAGCGCCGACGTGGGGGCTTGACGGACGCTTTCTCCGACAGGACGATGACAAAAGCCACTAGTAGCGGCATAGCCATCCGCTACGGGCATATGGGGGGGTGCCCGCACCAGCCCTCGGGTGCGGGAGAGCCCAGGCTCAGCGCCTGGTTCCCCGGGGGCAGGCAACTCCCCAATGGAGGGCGAATGCCGATCAAGAAGAAGAATCTCCTGCACAGAAAAGTCGTGCTGCTATCGCTGCTGTCCATGCCCGTCGCGCTTATCGCTGCCTCCGGTGGACCGGCGGCGGCTCACGTGTCCGGCGCAGTCAGCGCTCGAACGAGTGCCGTCACCACGTCAAGCCTGGGAAGGTTCCGGCCGACGTTCGCCGGCCCAGCCGCGGCTGGGTGCGCTTCCCCTGGCTGCAACCTGCTCACAGGTCCCTTCGACACGCCGTCCACGGCGTCTGCCTCGTCCCGGCACCCGGCCGCTGTGCGCCCGCGCGCCAGGTCTGCCCGGGAGCCCCGGCCGCACATCATGCCGTCACCGGTGCTCCCGCGGCGTGGTGCCGTTCGCATGCCGATGGCTGCGCCCACGCCCCCGACTGTTAGCTGTCAGCCGCTAGGGCCAGGCTGCGACACGATCAGTTCATCTTCAGGCGGCGCCATCGGCGTGAGGGGCCTTAACGCGGTCGACAGCGGCGAACTGAGCACCAACCCGCTGGGCGACGTCGAGCCGCCCGACCAGGGCATGTGCGCGGGCAACGGGGACGTTGTCGAGGCCAACAACCTCGGCGAGGTCCTGGTGTTTGACCAGGCGCTGAACCGGTTGTCAGCGCCGATCTCGCTGGACACCCTCATGGGGCTTACGGGTAGAGGATGGAGTAGCGGCGGAGACCCCTCGTGCGTCTTCGATCCGAGCAACGGTGGGCACTGGATCTTCACCGAGATCGCCTCGGCCAGCCCCGAGTCGACTGGCGGTCCGTTTGCAGGCTGCTTCGCGGGCGTGGCCCATGCCTGCTACGAGGCCGTCGCGGTGACTGCGGGCTCGAGTCCGTTCGGTCCCTACCACGTCTACTTCGTCAACGCCAACTACAACCCGGTGGAGCCGGGGGCGCCCTTCCTGCTCAATGACTTCGCGAAGATCGCAACCACTCGAGACGCCTTCCTCCTGTTCTACGACGAGTTCCCGCTCAACGGGTCCGCGCCTGGTATAGGCGGTGGCGGCGTCAACGGAGCGCAGCAATTCGCGTTCAGCAAGAACGCGCTCGAGCAGGGTGAGCCAGTCGTTGAACCTGACGGCAAGGCGAACCCCGACTTCAACGTCGCCGTCGAGAACATGGGTCTCCTGCCGACGCCAGACGGAACGTGCGCATCCGATAATATGTTCCATAGGCCTGGCATCACTTGCTGGTTCTCGGTTATTCCAGCGCAGGCGCCGGACGCGTCCCAGTTCGACAACAGCCACGGCGGCTCGGGCTTCATGCTCGAATCGCTCGATTTCTACGGGCAGGGCGACAACCGGATCGCCGCTTTCGATTGGACCGGCCTGCGCGGCCTGAACAGCCGAAACTGCAACTCCTGCATCCAAATCCATTTTGGTGGCCAGCTGTTCTCCAACGTGCTGTTCTACCTGGGCGAGGGTGCCAGGGCACCGCAGAAGACCGGGCCGATACCCCTGGGTGACGAATGCGGAGCGGCCGGCCTGAGTGTCGGCTCCCCGCCGCCTGCTAGCTGTCCCGAGGGCGGAATCGCCACTAACGGCGACGGCGTCACGCAGGCGTCGCAGGCGCAGGGGCAGCTCTGGGGCGCCGTCTCGACGGAGGTCAATCAGACGTACTCGTCGGAGGCAGCCCCCGAACTGCACCAGGGTGTCGTTTACTGGGTCGTCGGCACCAAGAGTTTCGACCGCTTCGGGAAGTTCACCCTCACCAGCCAGTCGTACGTCTCACCGCAGCATGAAGACCTGGAAATGCCGGCGATGGCTGCGGAAGGCCTTCCCTACCAGGATGGCGGGAACGGCGGGGCCATCGTGATCTTCACGCTATCCGGTAATGGCGGGCCTACCGGGGCCGACAACGGAGGCTTCTTCCCCAGCACCGCCTACGGCCGGGTGACCAGCAGTTCGGGCAGTCTCCAGGGATCCGTGATCAACATTGCCGACATGGGTCAGTCGCCGCAGGACGGCGCCTCCGAGTACGGGGGTTTCCCTGGTCGTACGCGGCCGCGCTGGGGAGACTACAGCGAAGGGGTCTTCCTGCCCGGGTCAGGCAACATCTACTTCGCCAACGAATACATTCAATTCCCGAACTGCACGGGCGCTGATTTCAGCCTGACGCTCGGGACCTGCGGCGGAACCAGGGATGGTTTCGCGAACTGGGGCACCTCAATGAACTCGGTCGTGCCGTAAGGAAATCCTGGCGGGGATTACCGCCGGGCATCGCGCAGGATGGGTGGCCCTGGAGAGTTTCGCGCTCTCCAGGGCCACTCGCAGGGCAGTGCGGTGTGCTTGCCGCTGGTTCAGGCGGTGTCTGCCTGTGCTGCGGCAAGCGCGGTGCTGGCTTCGGCCGCTACGGCGCCGTCGGCTGCGATCACGTCCGCCGCCCGCATCGGTGGCCGACGTTCAGTACAAAGTGTAAACTTTGATGTATGACTGTCTATACGTTGACTGCGGCTCGGACTCACTTGGGTGAACTTGTCGCCGAAGCCCGGCATACCCACTGTCCCGTCACCATCAGCGAGCACGGCAAGCCTGTCGTCGCCCTCATCAACATCGACGACCTCGCGGACCTTGAGGATCGCGCAGCATTGGCTGCGCACTTCGCTGATAAGGCCGCTGGCCGTGGCGGAGTGAGCCTTGACGAGCTAGATGCTGCCCTAGACCGGATCGATGCAGAGACTACCGCGTGAGCCTCACCGTCGTCTTTCGCGAGACGGCGCTTCGTGGCCTGGCCCGTATCCGCAGCGAGGACAAAGACGCCTTCACGCGAACGCGCCAAGCCATCGCGGCGCTGGCGGACCAGCCGCATCCGGATGGAGCGGTTGCCTGGGGTAGCACTAGCATCTTCCGACTGCACGCTGGCGACATCCGGGTCCTGTACGAGGTAGACGACGAGATGTCGGCCGTGTACGTCATCAATATTGGTCTCATCTGATGAACGGCGACCGCAGGAGCTGGATCACGAACTAGTCGTGACCAACTCGGCCAATCCCGACGCCGGGCAAATCCATGTCCGGCCCTGTACCGCCGGACCCACCCGAACGTGAATTCCTTCATGATCACGAAGACTTTTACGCGCGATAACGCTACAAACTCTTCGTGATCATGGAAATCGTTTCACCGAGCCTTAATGGCGGCGGGCGTTTGACCGGGCCAGCAATCAAAGAGGGGTATCCGCGCAGACCTTCGACTAGGCGATGGCCGTGCTCCCCGGGGGTTCCAGGGGTCGCCCCCTGGGATATATGACGAACCGACCCGGTGCTGACCAGCACAGACTTATCCTGAGGTGAGTGGGCCGTACTGGATTTGAACCAGTGACTTCTTCCGTGTCAGGGAAGCACTCTCCCGCTGAGCTAACGGCCCTAGGAACTGCGAGGCGGAGACGGGAATCGAACCCGTGTACAGGGCTTTGCAGGCCCTTGCCTAAGCCATTCGGCCACTC
Organism: Streptosporangiaceae bacterium; assembly: GCA_036502085.1. GTDB lineage: Bacteria > Actinomycetota > Actinomycetes > Streptosporangiales > Streptosporangiaceae > PALSA-505. The sequence goes on along the minus strand of DASXZD010000126.1, from coordinate 3,009 downwards.
CGCCGCGAAGGTGCCGCGAACCCCAGGGCACCTGCGATGCCGAAGAGCCGTGCTGACCCGCCACCTGACGGGGCGAGATCCGGCGCCTCCGAGCGGACGACGGGATTCGAACCCGCGACCCTCACCTTGGCAAGGTGATGCGCTACCAGCTGCGCTACGTCCGCGTGCCGCCGGCCAGCGCCGGCGTGCGTTCAGAACTTTAGCCGATCCTGAGCGCCGATCAAACTCACACGCGCATCTCCGGGAGCCGGGTTCCGTGCGGGAGGCGCATGCTTCGTCCGGCATCGAAACGTCGCGGGGTTAGGGTGACGGCATGTCTGTCACCCCGCTTTCCGAAGCCGGCGAGGCTGACATCGCGCCGGTGGCCGCGCTGATGGCCGATCACGCCCGGGCGGCGATGCTCACCGCGCTGCTGGACGGCCGGCCACTGGCCGCCAGCGAGTTGGCCCGGCTGGCGGCGGTCAGCGCGCCGACGGCCAGCGCGCACCTGGCCAAGCTGCTGGACGGCGGGCTGGTGACCGTGCTGCGGCAGGGCCGGCATCGGTACTACCGGCTGGCCGGCCCGCAGGTCGCGGCGGCGATTGAGGCGCTGTCCCAGCTCGCGCCGCGGCCTGTCGTGCGCAGCCTGCGGCAGTCACGGCAGGCGGCCGCGCTGGCCGAGGCCCGCACCTGCTACGACCACCTGGCGGGCCGGGCCGGCGTGACGCTGCTCGACCTGCTGCTGCGCGAGGGGCTGCTCTCCGAGGAAGGCGAGCGGGGCAGCGGCGACTTGGCCGCCCTGCGATACGTGGTCACCAGGCGCGGAACGGCACGCCTGGAACCGTTCGGAATAAATATTGATGCGATTCGGGCGTCGCGCCGGCGCTTTGCGTGGGCCTGCCTCGACTGGACTCAGCGCCGTCCGCACCTCGGCGGCGCGCTCGGCGCGGCGATCACCGGCCGGCTATTCGAGCTCGGCTGGATCGAGCATGGCACCCGGCTGCGCAGCGTCCGCGTTACGCCGGCGGGCGAGGAGGGGCTGGCCGCGACGTTCGGCTGGGCTGGTGACGCGGCGGCCTCTTAAGTTCAAGCCCTTTTCCTCCCGAACGCACGCTGAGATAGCGTTTGCTTACGTGACAGTCTGGATCAACGGTGACCTGGTGGCCGACGCCCGGGTTTCGGTATTCGATCATGGCCTGACCACGGGCGACGGGGTCTTCGAGGCGCTGAAGGTGAGCGGCGGGGCGCCGTTCGCGCTGAGCAGGCACCTGGCCCGGCTGGGGCGGTCGGCGGCGGCGCTCGGCCTGCACGCGCCGGACCTCGAGGCGATCAGGGCCGGGGTGCTGGCGGTCATCGACGCGGCCGGGCGGCCGGAGCGGGCCAGGGTCAGGATCACGGTGACGGCGGGGCAGGCCCCGCTGGGGTCGCAGCGCGGCGGCGCGCCGCTCAACGTGGTGGTCGCGCTCGGCGCACTCGCGGACCGGGCGCCGGAGTGCGACGTGCTGCTGGTGCCGTGGCTGCGCAACGAGCGCGGCGCAATCACCGGGATCAAGACCACCTCGTACGCGGAGAACGTCCGCGCGCTCGACTACGCGGTGCAGCGCGGCGCGTCCGAGGCGATTTTCGCGAACACCCGCGGCAACCTGTGCGAGGGCACGGGCAGCAACGTGTTCCTGGTCACCGGTGGCGAACTGGTCACGCCGCCGCTTTCGGCGGGGTGCCTGGCCGGGGTGACCAGGGGACTGGTGCTCGAATGGTTCGGCGGCAGCGAACGGGACGTTTCCGCGGAAACGCTGGCCCGGGCGGACGAGGCGTTCCTGACCTCGACGACCAGGGACGTGCAGCCGATCAGGATGATCGACGGCACGGCGCTGCCGGAGGCGCCGGGGCCGGTCACGAGGAAGGCCGCGCAGGTCTTCGCGTCCCGCGCGGCGCAGTCCCCCGATCCGTGACCCGTCTGGTCACGGTACTGCTAGGCCCGCCAGAGCAGGCTGTCCAGCTCGCCCCCGAAGTCGAAGTACTCGCCCTCGTGCCCGGCCGGGATCGCTTCGAAGGTGCGGCCGAGGAACTCCTGCATCGCGCTCTGCGGAGCTTCGAAGTGCGCCTGGCCGAACGGGGAGGAGAGCACGATGTTCAGCACCGGCTGGCCGTTGTCGTCGGACGGCCAGACCCGGACGTCTCCCTCGCCCGCAGTCTCGGTCATCCCGGCGGCCAGAAGGTCCCTGGCGAAGATCCACTCGACCGGCTCGTCCGTCCCCACGTGGAAGGCCATCCGGACCGCGTACGGATCGTCGCCCGAGTAGAACAGGCTGGCCACGAGCGGGACGGTTGCGTGCTGCGGAACAACGAGCATGAGGCCAAGCTCGGCTGATACGGTGGTGACGCTATCCCTCATCAGGCCACACCCTTACCTCGTGCGGTCCCGGCCCTGCGTGCCGGGCTTTCGCGAATCTGACGTCGCCGTCCCGTAGTTATGACGCGCTCGACGCTAAAAACTTTTACAGAGAGGTTCCCTTTTTTCTGGGAACTCCTAACGTCGGTCACTACCCCGCAAACCGGGCGCAATAATACGCGATCTGGGCAAACGTGCCAGTCCGTTATGCCGATAAGTCCTCTGGGTTCAGGGCGCTGACCTGGGCAAACGCTTGGGAAAGGTGCTTCGGCTAACCGTCTGGTCACGGTCTCGAATCAACGGCCTCGGCCAGTAATTGATTACATTCTGCAATTGCAATGTCACGCATTGAAGTGGCTTTCTTTGGGCGTGCTGTTTGTCGGCCCGCCGGGCCGCATCGGTCCGGGGGCGCGCCGGGATGCGCTAGTCTGTGATGACCTCGCGCCCGGGTACGGTGCGCGACGGCCCGGGCGATTGGCTCAGCGGGAGAGCACCTCGTTCACACCGAGGGGGTCACTGGTTCGATCCCAGTATCGCCCACGAGGCAGCCGACGCTGCTCGCCGGTCTTCGCCCGGCTTCGCCGTGGCCCGCAGTGCTTTCCCGGGGGCCGAGCCCCCGGACCCCACGCGGCCGTGGC
>DASXZD010000125.1:0-21174 GCA_036502085.1 Streptosporangiaceae bacterium | reverse complement strand
TGGCGGACAGCGCAAGGTGAACGCCGGTCACCTGGTGGCCTGCCTGCACCGCCCTGGCCGCGGCGACGGCCGAGTCGACGCCGCCCGACATGGCGGCCAGCACGCGAAGCTGAGTCATCGCGTTGTCGAGGGTACGCGCTGACCGGGCCGGCCGCGGAATCGCCGCCGGGTCGCTGCCAGACCGTGAGCGGCAGGATCGCGGCATCGCAGGCCAGGATCCGCGGCACGATCGGCGTGCATGGCGTGATCAGCTCGCCGACCGGCATCTCGGTCATCTGGATCTGTTGCACAACGCAGGCGGCGAGGGCTGAGGGCTAGGCAGCGCCGTCCGCGGCGAGGAAGCCGGCCTTCTGCCAGATCTTGCGGGCGCGGCCGTCCAGGAAGCCGACCTCTTCGAAGGCGGCCATGGACTTGCGGGCGGCCCACTGCTTGGTCGCGATCCGGTGCGGGCTGCGCGCGGCGACCTGCACGGCCTCCCGCGGGTCCAGGCCGACCGCGGCGTAGGAGGACGGGTGGACCAGGTTCCTGTTGATGGCGCCGGACATGAACCAGGCCAGCCGGGCGGCGGTGAACTTGCGGCGGGCGGCTGGGCTCTTGGCCACCTGCCGCTTGAGCTCTTCGCGCGCGTACTTGATGTGCCTGGCCTCCTCGATCACGTGAATCCTGCTGATCTGGCGGATCATCGGCTGGACCCGCTCGTCAGGGAACGCGGCCCGCTGCATCGCGTCGGCGAACTCCTCGATGACCAGGGTGGCGGCGAACATCAGCATCGGGTCGTAGAACGCGCCGAGTGCCTTGATCGCGTGGTACTCCAGCGGCGTCGGCCGGTGCGTGGTCAGGCCGAGGGTGCGCACCATCCGGCCGAACATGACCGAGTGCCGGCACTCGTCGGCGGTCTCGGTCAGCGCGTAGGCGAAGTGATTGCTGTCGTACCGGGTGCGGTAGGCGTGCTGCACCAGGATCTTCATCAGCGCGAGCTCGGACCAGATGCCGAACGAGGCCAGGCTGGCCACCTCGTGCTTGGTCAGCTCGATCTGCTGGTCGAGGCGGAGGCCGTCCCACAGCGGGGTCTCGTACAGCGACCCGGCCTCGGGCGGGCCGTAGTACAGCCCTGGCACCGGCGGCGCATCCCAGTCGACGTCCACGTCGGGGTCGAACGAGTGCTTGCGGGACGTCCTGATCAGCCGTTCGGCAGTCAGCTCGCGGTCGGTCAGGGTGAGGGTGTGGTTGCCGTCCTGGCACTTGATGACGGCGGTCTGGGTGTCGGTGAGTGCGGTCATGATGCCGCTCCTTCGAGGATGAAATCGGCGGGCCTGACCCGGCGCATGCGCAGCCAGAAGTTGACGGTCGAGGCTGGCCAGAGTGAACGGTTGACTCCGCGCTCGTCGAGGTACCAGCTGACGCAGCCGCCTTTGAGCCACACGCTGCCGCGGGATTTGCGCTGCACCCAGCGGTTGAAGCGCTCCTGCGCGCCGGGCTTGACCTCGATCGAGCGGGCCTGCTTGCTGGCGATCAGCCGCAGGCATCCCATGATGTAGCGGACCTGGGACTCGATGATGAAGATGATCGAGTTGTGGCCGAGCCCGGTGTTGGGGCCGACGATGAAGAACAGGCTGGGGAAGCCGGCCACGGTGGTGCCGAGGTGCGCGGTGACCCCGTCCCGCCAGGCGTCGGCGATCTTCAGCCCGCCCCGGCCGGTGATCTGGGCCCTGGCCCACGCGTCGGTCACGTGGAACCCGGTGCCGAGGATGATCGTGTCTACCTCGATCTCGCGGCCGTCGGAGGTGAAGATGGAATGCTCGCGGATCTCGGCGATGCCGGCCGTCTCCAGGTCCACGTCGGGCCGGTTGAACGTCGGGTAGTAGTCGCTGGAGACCAGCGTGCGCTTGCAGCCGAGCGTGTAGCCGGGGGTGAGCTTGCGCTGCAGCTGCGGGTCGTGCACCTGGCGGGCGATGTGCCAGCGGCCCAGCCGCTCGGCACCCTTGATCAGGCGCGGGTGCTCGAAGCCGAGCACGAAGCTCTCCTGCAGCCAGTAGATCATGTTGCGGTGTGCGGTCCTGGCCAGCGGGATGCGCTCGTACCGGCGCAGCTGCGCGTTGGTGAAGGCCCGGTCGGGCCGCGGGATGACCCACGGCGCGGTCCGCTGGAAGACGGTGAGGTGACCGGTGCGCGGCGCGATCTGCGGCACGAACTGGATCGCCGAGGCGCCGGTGCCGATCACCGCGACCCGCCGGCCGGCCAGGTCGTGCTCGTGGTCCCACTGTGCCGAGTGAAACACCCGGCCCGCGAAGCGCTCGAGCCCGGGCAGCTCGGGGATGTTGGGCTGGTGCAGCGGCCCCTGGCCGATCACCAGCGCATGGCTGCGCAGCAGCCCGCCGTCCGCCGTCCTGATCATCCAGATGGCGTCCCGCTCGTCGTACTCCGCGCTGGTCACCTCGGCGCCGAACCTGATGTGCGGCGCCAGCCCGTACTTGTCCACGCAGTGCTCGATGTAGCCGAGGATCTCCGGCTGCGGCGCGAACTCACGGCTCCAGTCGGCCTTGGGCTCGAAGGAGTAGGAGTACAGGTGCGACCTGATGTCGCAGGCACACCCGGGATAGGTGTTCTCCCGCCACGTCCCGCCGACCGCGTCCGCCTTCTCCAGGATGACAAAGTTGCCCTGACCCGCCTTCTTCAGCGCGATCGCCATGCCGAGGCCCGAGAAGCCGGTGCCCACGATCACCACCGCATGGGTTCGTTCCCGGTCAGGCAGGCTCATGGATACGTATGATACATTTCCTGCATACTTGTATCAAGGCGTAAGGTCGGGATATGGCCATCGATCTGGTGCGCATGGCGCTGGCGCATGACCACGGCGAGAACGGCGACGAGGCGACCGAGCGCATCCTGGACGCGGCGCTCGGCCAGTTCGAGGACTTCGGGCTGCGACGGTCCACGATGGAGGACATCGCCCGGCGCTGCGGGATGTCCCGGATCACGATCTACCGCAGGTTCCCCAAGAAGGAGAACCTCATCGAGGCGGTCCTGCTGCGCGAGCTGCGCAGCTTCCTCGACTGCCTGCTCACCGTGGGCGAAGACGGCCTCAGCGCGGAGGGCAAGATGGTCGAGCGGGTTGCCTTCGCGCTGCAGTACCTGCGCAATCACCTGCTGCTGCGGCGGCTGCTGCGGACCGAGCCCGAGTCGATCCTGCCGTCGCTGACCGTCAGCGGCGGGCCGGTGGTGGACACCGCGCGGGAGTACGTCGCCGCGCTGATCCGCGCCGATCTCTTCGGCAGCCGGACGCCGCCCGCTGAGGCCGAGCGGCACGTGCAGATCCTCGCCGAGCTCGGAGTCAGGATCGTGCTGTCGTTCATCCTCACCCCGTCCAGCGCCATCCCGATGGAGACGCTGGACGACGCCAGGGCGTTCGCCAGCGACCTGATCACCCCGGTGCACGCGAGCGTGCTCAGCGAGATGGCCCGGGCCAGCGCCGAGAAGATAGGCACCGAGGCCTAGACGGCCAGGGGCGGAGGTCAGCGGGCCGCGCGGCGGGCCCGGTCCACGGCCTCGCCGATCACCGCGCCCACCGCGTCCACGTCCTGCTGGGCCGAGGTGTGGCCGAGCGAGAACCGCAGCGAGCCGCGGGCCTGCGCCTCATCGCGGCCCATGGCCAGCAGCACGTGACTGGGCTGGGCCACGCCCGCGGTGCAGGCCGACCCGGTGGAGCAGGCGATCCCCTTGGCGTCGAGCAGCATGAGCAGCGCGTCGCCCTCGCAGCCGGGGAAGGAAAGGTGCACGTTGCCGGGCAGCCGGCCCGGTCCGGGCGGCGCGCCGTTGAGCACCGCATCGGGCACGGCCGCGGTCACCTGGCTGATCAGGTCGGCGGACAGCGCGGCGAGCCTGCGCGCCTCGTCCCCGGCCCGCTTGACCGCCACCTGCACCGCGGTCGCGAACGCCCGGATGGCCGGGGCGTCGAGCGTGCCGGACCGGATGTCGCGCTCCTGGCCGCCGCCGTGCAGCACCGGCACCGGCTCGGCGTGCCGGGCCAGCAGCAGCGCCCCGGCGCCGACCGGGCCGCCGAGCTTGTGACCGGTGATCGTCAGCGCGTCGGCGCCGGATGCGGTGAAGTCGACCGGCAGCCGGGCCGCGGCCTGCACCGCGTCGCTGTGGAACGTGATCTGGTGCTCGCGGGCGATCGCGGCCAGCTCGGCGACCGGCTGCACGGTGCCGACCTCGTTGTTCGCCCACATGACGCTGATCACGGCCACCGTCTGCGGATCCGGCCCAATGGCGGCGCGCAGCGCGTCCGGGGTGATCAGCCCGGTGCTGTCCACCTGCAGCCAGACCGCCTCGGCATCCTCGTGGTCGGCCAGCCAGTGCACGCTGTCCAGCACCGCGTGATGCTCGATGGGGGTCGCCAGCACCCGGCGGCGCCGGGGGTCGGCCGCCCGCCGGGCCCAGTACATGCCCTTCACGGCCAGGTTGTCCGCCTCGGTGCCGCCGCTGGTGAAGATCACTTCACTGGGCCGCGCGCCGTAGGCCTCGGCGATCACCTCGCGCGACTCCTCGACCACCCGCCGGGCGCGGCGGCCGGCGTTATGCAGCGAGGAAGGATTGCCGACCCTGGCCAGCTCCTCGATCATCACGTCGAGCGCCTCGGGCAGCATCGGCGTAGTAGCAGCGTGGTCCAGGTAGACGGCGCGCTCGGCGGCTGGCTCCAGCGGCTCGGCCCCGTTCTCGGCGTAGCCCATGACGGGCTCAGCCTACCGGGAGCGGCCGCACCCGCGGATCGGGCTGCGGCTGCAACCGGCGACAATTCGCCATGTGCCGCCGCACGGTCACCGGGCGGCCGCGACCGGTCCGGTGATCACGCCTGGCGCTGTCCGATCTGCTCGACGAGCTGCGGGACGACCTTGAACAGATCGCCGACCACGCCGAAGTCGGCGAGCTCGAAGATCGGCGCCTCCGGATCCTTGTTGATCACCATGATCGTCTTGGATGTCTGCATGCCGGCCCGGTGCTGGATCGCGCCCGAGATGCCGACCGCCACGTACAGCTGGGGCGCGACGGTCTTGCCGGTCTGGCCCACCTGGAACTGATGCGGGTACCAGCCGGCGTCGGTGGCAGCGCGGGAAGCGCCCACCGCGGCGCCGAGCGAATCGGCCAGCTGCTCGATCAGCGCGAAGCTCTCGGCGCCGCCGACCCCGCGGCCGCCGGACACCACGACGGACGCCTCGGTCAGCTCCGGCCGCTCGCCCCGCTCCTGCATCACCCGCTCGGTGATCTTGGCTCCCTTGGCCGCGTCGCTGACCGGCACGTCGACCGGCACCAGCTCGGCCGCGCCGACCTCCGCCTGCGGCGTCACCGCGTTGGGCCGCACCGCGACGATCGGGGTGCCGGCCCGCACCTTGGCCCGCACGACGATGGAGCCGCCGAAGATCGACTGCTCGGCCACCAGCTCCCCGGTCACGTCCACGGCGTCGGTGAGCACGCCGGAGCCGGACTTCACCGCGAGCCTGGCGGCGATCTCCTTGCCCTCCGGGGTGCCCGCCACCAGCACCGCGGCCGGTGACTTCTCGGCGACCAGCGCGGCGAGCAGCTCGGCCTTGGGCCCGGTCACGTACTCGTCAAACTCCGCGCCGTCGGCCACGTACACCCGGGCCGCGCCGAACTCCGCCAGCCGCTCCCGGCCCGCCTCGGCGTCCGGGCCGGTCCAGATCGCGGCGGGCTCGCCGATGCGGCGGGCCAGCGTCAGCAGCTCGCAGGTAACCTTCTTGACCTCGCCGCCGGTGTGCTCGGCGAATACCAGCACCTCAGCCATGCCGCGTGCTCCCTGCCCCTAGATGAACTTCTGCGCCGCGAGGTACTCGGCCGCCTTGGCGCCGCCGTCTCCCTCGTCCTTGACGATCGTGCCTGCCTGCCGGGGCGGGCGCTGCGCCCAGCTGACCACCTCGGTGGCCGCCGCCGCCAGCCCGACCTGGGCCGGGTCGATGCCCGCGTCGGCCAGGCTGAGCGTCTGCACCGGCTTCTTCTTCGCCGCCATGATCCCCTTGAACGACGGGTAGCGCGGCTCGTTGATCTTCTCGACCACGCTGACCACGGCGGGCAGCGCCGCCTCCACCTTGTCGTAGCCGTAGTCGGCCTGCCGGTGGATCCTGATGGCCGGCGCGTCGATCTCCACCTTGCTGGCCAGCGAGAGCTGCGGCACGCCGAGTCGCTCAGCCAGCATGGCCGCGAGCAGGCCGGTCCTGGCATCGGTGGACTCCGAGCCGAGGATGACCAGGTCGAAGCCGGTCCTGGTGATGACCTGGGCCAGGGCGTAGGAGGTCTGCAGCGCGTCGGAGCCGGCCAGGCCGTCGTCCAGCAGGTGCACGGCCTTGTCGCAGCCCATCGAGAGCGCCTTGCGGATCGAGTCCGCCGCCTTCTGCGGTCCCATCGTCAGGATGGTCACCTCGCCGCCATGCGCCTCGGAGATGCGCAGGGCCTCCTCGATGGCGTACTCATCGAGCTCGTTGATCAGCCCGTCCACGGATTCGCGGTCGAGCGTGGCGTCACCGGGCCGCAGCGTGCGTTCCACCGCGGTGTCCGGGACCTGCTTGACGCAGACGACGATGTTCATGGCCGGCCGCCGACCTCCCTGCGCTCGGTCCAGACTGTGCTGTCTTGGTCTGTGCTGTCTTGGTCTGTGCTGTCTTGGTCTGTGCTGTCTTGGTCTGTGCGGTCTGAACTGCTTCTCATGGCATGTTACCGGCGAGTAGCAATCCTTGGCGAATGCCGCCGGTGTGACAACGGCGACACTCTACCGGCAGGTCCGTCACCTCTCGGCTGCGACCTTGGCGGCCTCGGCGGCTTCGACCACGTTGGCCAGCAGCATCGCCCGGGTCATCGGGCCGACGCCGCCGGGCATCGGGGCCAGCCAGCCGGCCACCCCGGCCACGCCGGGATCGACGTCGCCGACCAGGCCGGCGTCGGTGCGGGTGATGCCCACGTCGAGCACGGCCGCGCCCGGCTTGACCATGTCCGCGGTCAGCAGGCCGGGCCGGCCGGCCGCGACCACGACGATGTCGGCTGCCCTGGTGTGCACGGCCAGGTCCTTGGTGCCGGTGTGGCAGAGCGTCACGGTGGCGTTCTCGCTGCGCCTGGTCAGCAGCAGCCCGAGCGAGCGGCCGACGGTGATGCCGCGGCCGATCACGGTGACCTCCGCGCCGGCGATCGGCACGCTGAAGCGGCGCAGCAGCTCGGTGATCCCGCGCGGCGTGCAGGGCAGCGGCCCGGGCTCGCCGAGCACCAGCCGGCCGAGGTTCAGCGGATGCAGGCCGTCCGCGTCCTTGGCCGGGTCGATCCGGGCCAGCACCCGCTGCGCGTCCAGGTGATCGGGCAGCGGCAGCTGGACGATGTAGCCGGTGCAGCCGGGGTCGCCGTTCAGCTCGTCGACCACCGCCTCCACCTGGTCCTGGCTGGCGTCGGCGGGCAGGTCGCGGCGGATGCTCACGATGCCCACCTGCGCGCAGTCTCGGTGCTTGCCGTTGACGTAGGCGCGGCTGCCCGGGTCGTCGCCGACCAGGACGGTGCCGAGGCCGGGCGGGGCGGCACGGGCGGCCAGGGCGGCGACCCGCCCGGTAAGGTCGGCCCGGATATCGGCGGCGACGGCCTTGCCGTCCAGGATGCGTGCGCTCATGACTGACACAATTCTGCCAGCTGTGACCTCACGCCCCGTCCCTCTGGCACGTTTACCAGGTGTGAGCTACGAACCGTTCGAGAACATCGTGGCCCGGCACGGGCCGACGGTGCTGCGGGTGTGCCGCGCTGTGGTGGGCCCGGCCGCCGCCGAAGACGCCTGGTCGGAGACCTTCCTCGCCGCGCTGCGGGCCTATCCCGAGCTGCCGCCCGGCAGCAACGTCGAAGCCTGGCTAGTCACGATCGCGCACCGCAAGGCCATCGACCAGGCCCGGGCGGCCGCCCGGCGCGCGGTCCCGGCCGGCGACCTGCCGGACCGGCCGGCCCGCGACGGGCTGCCCGGCGCCGGCGACGCCGCGGATGACCTGCGGGCGGCGCTTAAGAAGCTGCCGCTCAGGCAGCGCGAGTCCGTCGCCTACCACTACCTGGCCGACCTGCCGTACGCCGAGGTCGCCGCGATACTCGGCGGCACTGCCGAGGCAGCCCGCCGGGCCGCCGCGGACGGCATCGCCGCGCTGCGCAAGAGCTATCTGCACCACGATGAAGAAGGAAGGGCGTCATGATGAGCGCGAACGACACGCCAGGCGCGGCCGAGCTGCTCGCCGCCTTCACCGGCGACGAGGCCGACGAGGAGACCAGCCGCAGGCTGCACGCCCGCCTGGTCGCCGCCGCGGCCCAGACCGGGATACTCGACGTGTCCTACCGCACGGTCGACAGCCCGGTCGGCCCGCTGCTGCTCGCGGCCACCGCCGAGGGGCTGGTCCGGGTGGCCTACGCCGTCGAGGACCACGACGCGGTGCTCAGCCAGCTGGCGGCCAGGATCAGCCCCAGGGTGCTGGCCGCCCCGGCCCGGCTGGAGAGGGCCGCACACGAACTCGACGAGTACTTCGCCGGCCGCCGCACCGGCTTCGACCTGCCGCTCGACCTGCGGCTGAGCACCGGCTTCCGCCGCCTCGTGCTGGCGGCGCTGCCCGGCATCGCCTACGGCAGCACGGCCAGCTACGCCGCGATGGCGGCGGCCGCGGGCAGCCCGCGGGCGGTGCGCGCGGTCGGCACGGCCTGCGCGACCAACCCGCTGCCGGTGGTGCTGCCCTGCCACCGCGTGATCAAGAGCGACGGCACCCTCGGCCGCTACGCCGGCGGCGAGGCGGCCAAGCAGACCCTGCTCGCCCTGGAGGGCGCCGCATGAGCGCGACCCCGGCGGCCCCGGCAAGCCCGGCGGCCTCCGCCGCCCCGGTCCGGCACGGCGTCAGCACGGTCAGGTCCGGCACCAGGCACACCCTGGGCCTGGTGCTGCACGACGCCGCCTGACCGCCGAGTGAGCGCGGGTCAGTGGTAGAAGTGCCGGACGCCGGTGAAGTAGAGGGTGAGCCCGGCGGCCTGGGCGGCGTCGATCGACAGCCGGTCGCGGATCGACCCGCCCGGCTCGGCCACCGCCCGCACGCCGGCCTCGATCAGGACCTCGAGCCCGTCGGGGAACGGGAAGTACGCGTCGCTGGCCCCGACCGAGCCGCGCGCCCGCTCGCCCGCCCGCCTCACCGCGAGCCGGCAGGAGTCGACGCGGTTGACCTGGCCCATCCCGATCCCGACGCTGGCGCCGCCGGCCGCCAGCAGGATCGCGTTGGACTTCACCGACCGGCAGGCCCGCCAGGCGAACACGAGATCGGCGAGCACCTCAGCGCTGGCCGGCTCCCCCGCCTTGAGCTGCCAGCCGGCCGGGTCGTCGCCGGGGGCGTCCACCAGGTCGGGCGACTGCACCAGCAGGCCGCCGTCGATCAGGCGCCATTCGGCCGCCGCACCTCCCGCCCCGCTTCCAGCCGCAGCCCCCGGCGTCGCCTCGCCTCCCGGCGGGACCTCGCCTCGCGGCGGGCAGCGCAGCAACCGCAGGTTCTTGCGCGCGGTGAGGATCTCCACCGCCTTGGCCTCGAACTCCGGCGCGACCAGCACCTCGGTGAAGATCTCCGCGACCTGCCCGGCCAGCTCGGCGGTCACCGTGCCGTTGACCGCGATCACGCCGCCGTACGCGGACTCGGGGTCGCACGCGTGCGCCTTGCGGTGCGCCTGCGCCAGGTCGGCGCCGACCGCGATGCCGCACGGGTTGGAGTGCTTGATGATCGCCACGCACGGCGCCGCGAAGTCGTAAGCCGCGCGCCGCGCCGCCGCCGCGTCCACGTAGTTGTTGAACGACATCTGCTTGCCGTGCAGCTGCTCGGCGCCCGCGATGCCCGCGCCGCCGGCCGCGCCCGGCCGCAGGTACACCGCGGCCCGCTGGTGCGGGTTCTCGCCGTAGCGGAGCACGTCGCGGCGGGTCCAGCTCGCGGCCAGCGTGTCCGGCCAGCCGGTCTCGCGCGCGGTCTGGTCCGGCGCGTAGGCCGACGCGAACCAGGACGCGACCGCCGTGTCGTAGGCGGCGGTGCGGGCGAACGCGCGGGCGGCCAGCCGTCGCCGCTGCTCGGCCGTGAAGCCTCCGGACCGCACCGCGGCCAGCGCGCCGGCGTATTGCGCGGGCTCGGTGATCACCGCCACGCAGCCGTGGTTCTTCGCCGCCGCCCGCACCATGGCAGGCCCTCCGATGTCGATCTGCTCGACGCAGTCGTCCGGCGGGGCGCCCGAGGCCAGCGTCTGCTCGAACGGGTACAGGCTAGAAATCAGCATCCCGAACGGTTCCACCCCGAGCTCCGCCAGCTGCCGCCGGTGTTCTTCCAGCCGGACGTCCGCCAGCAGGCCCGCGTGCACGCCGGGGTGCAGGGTCTTGACCCGGCCGTCCAGGCACTCGGGGAACCCGGTGATGTCCTCGACCCTGGTGACCGGCAGGCCCGCGACCGCGATCGCCGCGGCCGTGCTGCCGGTCGAGACGATCTGGACGCCGGCCTCGTGCAGGCCGCGGGCCAGTTCGGTCAGGCCGGTCTTGTCGTGCACACTGATCAGCGCGCGGCTGACCGCCACGGTGCTGTTCTCGCCCGCGCTGTTCTCGCCCGTGCCGCTATCGGCTGTGCCGCTCTCGCTGGGGCTGCTCACCGGCCGATCCTCACCTTCCTGCCGTTCACGGACCAACCTTCGCGGACCATCCGGCCGACGGTCTGCACCAGCAGCGCCCGTTCGGCGACCTTGATCCGCTCGTGCAGGGCGGCCTCGTCGTCATCGTCGAGCACCGGCACGCAGCTCTGGGCGATGACCGGCCCGTCGTCCACGCCGGATTCCACCACGAATATCGTGCAGCCGGTCACCTTCACCCCGTACCGCAGTGCATCCCGCACGCCTTGCATGCCGGGGAACGACGGTAGCAGCGCGGGATGGCTGTTGATGAACCGGCCGCCGAAGGCCGCCAGGAAGTCCGCCCCGACCAGCTTCATGAATCCGGCGGATATCACCAGGTCGGGCTCGAAGGCAGCGCATGAGCCGGCGAGTGCTTGGTCCCAGTGGAACCGTTCGGGAAAATCCTTGAGCCGACGGGAGAAGGTGGGGATACCGCGGAGGCGGGCGCGGTCGAGTGCGGCGCAGTCATCCCGGTCCGCGCCGACCGCCACGACCTGCGCCCCGTAAGCCTCGTCCGCGCACGCGTCGAGCAGGGCCTGCAGGTTGGTGCCCGCCCCCGAGACGAGAACGACCAGGCGCGATGACATGCCTGGATGCTATGCGCTCGGCGGGCTAGGGCGACGGCGGCGAGTCGGTGCCGGCCGGGGGCGGCGGCTCGTCCTCGTCGTCCGCCCAGGGGTTGACGTAGATCCGGTGCCCGGCCAGGTCGTCGGTCTCGGCCGGCAGCGCCGCGGTGCGGGCCACGATGCCGAGCGGGCCTGCGGCGGGCGGCGGGACGGACCACCGCCGGCGCCGACGGCGGATCAGCAGCCAGTTGGCCAGCCCGGCGGTGACGGCCGCGGCGACGCCAAGCTCCAGCACGGCCACCAGCGCGACCTGCCAGCCGGACGGCCCGATCGCGGCCAGCCGACCGCTGCCGAGCGGCCCGCCGGACAGCAGCGCGAGCACGCCGGTGACGCAGCCGGTGATCGCCCCGCAGGCCAGGCCCCACAGTGGCGCGGCCTCGATCGTCGGGGTCGGCGCCGCCCGCACGGTGAGCAGCCCGCCGAACGCCCCGGCCAGGTAAGGCACGGCGAGCAGGAGCAGCGAGACCGGCCCGGGACTGCCGGGGTGCGGGCCCTGCGGCGCAGCGGGCAGCGCGGCGAACATCGGGAACAGCGGCAGCGGGCCGAGCACGGTGCCGGTCGGCGCCACCACGGTGCCGACGCCGACGGCGAATCCCGGTCCGACCATGTAGGTGATGGCCCAGATGACCGCGTTCGGCGTGTAGGCGAGGCCGGCGATCAGCAGCAGCGCCGCGCCGACAGGGCCCGGCGACAGCTCGTCGCTGATCAGCCGGAACTCGGCCGCGTGCGTGACCAGCGAGACCCCCGCGAGCAGCGCCCCCGCCCCCGCCAGCAGCGCGAGCGAGCCCAGCGCGCCGATGAGCAGGCTGCGCGGCCGGTCCGGCAGCAGCTTGAGCAGCCGTCCCCAGGGAGCGAGCGCCCGGGCGCCGCCGAGGCTGCCGGCGATGAAGGCGAGCCCGAGCCCGGCCGCCGCGGCCTGCACCGGCGACGGCGACGACAGCGCCGTCCGGCTGGCCACGGCGAGCGCGCCGGCCAGCACGCCGTACGGCAGGGCGAGCGCCAGCGCCGCGTAGCCCACGTGCCGCAGCCGCGCCACCTTGCCGGTCCTGACCACCCAGCGGCCCGACCGCCACAGCAGCGCGCCGGGCAGCAGCAGCATGCCCAGCGGGAGCAGCCCGATCCGGCCGGTGCCGCGCAGCCCGAAGCCCACGTGGTGGCTCACCAGCCACAGCTGGATGCCGGTGCGCAGCACGCCGGGCAGGCCGCTGCCCACGCTGGCGTGCGGCGCCGCGATCCAGCCGACCGCGGCCAGCAGGATCAGCGCGGCCAGCCCGCCGCCGGCCGCCGCGCAGGCGGCGATCGCCCCGGTCACGGCCAGCGGTCGCGGCGCTCGCTGCGGTGCCTCCGAGGCCGCGCTGCCGTCGCTGCCGCCCCGGCCGCGGGCCCACTGCGGGCGCAGGGTAGAAGCGATCACAACGTCTCATCCTGGCAACCTTCGGTACCCCAGCCCGGGAGGCGCGCCGGTCCAGCGTGGCCCCGGCTGCTTGCGTTCACGTGCTGTTCACCTGCATTTCGGAGTTGATTCGCCTGTGCGAGGTACGTTCCTCATTGAGCGGACAATTCGACAAATGCCGCCCGCACTGAGGCGGAGAGGGGACACCGGTGGCCGAGACCCGGGCCAGGGATCTGATCACCGCACTCGACGAGGCGGCGCTGAGCAGGTTTCACCTGCGCGCCGTCCTGGTGTCAGGGATGGGCTTCTTCACCGACGCCTACGACCTGTTCGTCATCGGGATCGCCTCGACTCTGATCAAGCAGGAATGGCATCTCGGCTCCGGCAGGCTGGCCGCCCTGAACAGCATGACGCTGGCCGGCGCGGTCCTCGGCGCGTTCGTGTTCGGCCGGATCGCGGATCTGGCGGGGCGAAAGCGGGTCTACTGGATGGTGGCGGCGATCATGACCGTCGGAGCCATCGGGTCCGCGCTCGCGCCGTCCTACTGGTTCCTGATCGTCGCCCGGCTGGTCCTCGGCCTCGGCATCGGCGGCGACTATCCGGTCAGCGCCGTGCTGATGAGCGAGTACGCCAACCGCAAGGACCGCGGCCGGCTGGTCGGCATGGTGTTCTCCACCCAGGCGCTCGGCCTGATCGTGGGACCGCTGGTGGCGATCGCCCTGCTCGGCGCGGGGGCGGGCAATAACGGATCCTGGCGGGCGATGCTCGCCCTCGGCGCGATCCCCGCCGCCGCCGTGCTCTACCTGCGGACCCGGATGCCCGAGTCGCCCCGCTATCAGGCTCAGGTGAAAGGTGAGACGGACAAAGCGGCCAGCCAGCTCGCCGGCTTCAGCCAGGGCGCCGTGCACGGGGAGACCAGCGGCGCGATCCGGCCCCGGATGGGCCTGCGCGCCTTCCTGACCAACCGCAGGTACCTGATTCTGCTGCTCGGCACGGCCGGGACCTGGTTCATCTTCGACTACGCCTACTACGGCAACACGATCTCGACCCCGCAGATCCTCAAGCTGGTCGCGCCGCACGCCTCGACGATCGAGACGATCGCGCTGCAGCTGGCCATCTTCGTGGTTGCCGCGGTGCCCGGCTACCTGCTCGCCATCGCGAAGATGGACCGGATCGGGCACCGGCGGCTGCAGTGGGTCGGGTTCGCCGCGATGGCGGCGTGCTTCGGTGTCATCGGCCTGGTCCCTGGCGCGTCCACGGCCGTGCTGCCGTTCCTGCTCATCTACGGGGTCAGCTACTTCTTCGCCGAGTTCGGCCCGAACACGACCACGTTCGTGATGGCTGCCGAGCTCTATCCGGTGAGCGTGCGGGCCACCGGGCACGGCATCTCCGCCGGGATCGCGAAGCTCGGCGCGTTCATCGGCGTGTTCCTCTTCCCGTTCCTGGCCGACTCGCTCAAGCTGCGCGGCACCCTGCTGCTGACCGCCGGGCTCTCGCTGGTCGGCGTCGGACTCACCCTGCTGCTCCCCGAGCCGGCCGGCCGCAGCCTCGACCAGGCATCGGGCGACGGCGAGGTCATCACCGCCGCCGAGCTGCTGCTGGCCGCCGCGGACCCCAGGCACGCGGGCACCGAAGCCTGACCGCCCGGCGGCGGTCAGCGAGCAGCGCGCTCGCCGGCCTCGGCGACCGGGATGGTCTGGGTGACGGCCCGGTCGAGGAACGCCGTGGCCCGCTCGAAGGTCGTCCCGATGGGATGGCCCGCCAGGTACTCCTCATAGGCCTGGTACCGGGTCATCTCCCATGCCTGCCCGCGCGCGGAGAACGGCTCGACGGTCGGCTCCTGCACCGAGTTCCACGTCCAGGCCGTGATACGGCCATCGCCCAGCCCCGGCACCGCCGGGCAGATGAAGTCCACGTGATCGACGTCACGACCTATCTGGTTGCGGACGAACCGCAGGCCGCCGAGCGCTCCCTCGATCAGGCGCCGCTCGTCAGGAGTCTGGGCCGCCAGCACGCGGTCGTACGCGGCCGGGTGATGGCGCACCAGCGTGCCGTCGACGATCGTGACCCACCACACCGCCTCGCCGATCACCGCGAACGCCCGCGGTCGGCCGACGCCCTTGACGCGGGCCAGCCGTTGCGTCGCGTCCCGCATCGCGGTGACCGACCAGTTGAGCGCGCTGGCTCCGGCTGCGGGGTCGCGCATGTTCTCCCGGTTCCACGCCACCCGGCAGCGGGCCGAGCAGAACCGGGCGTGCTCGCGCCGTGGCGCGAACACGGCACCGCAGTGCTCGCAGTCCCTGACGTCGGCCACCAGGCCATGTTACGCGTAACGGCGCGGGCCGGCCGTGACCCGGCGCAGGCGCAAGCCTCCGGGTGCGGACCTGCTCGGGCCTGCGCGGGCCGGCACTGTGCTAGCCGGCGCGCATGACCTCGCGGACCAGGCGGGCGGTCTCGCTCGGCGTCCTGCCGACCCTGACGCCCGCCTTCTCCAGCGCTTCCTTCTTGGCCTGTGCGGTGCCGGAGGAACCGGAGACGATCGCGCCGGCGTGCCCCATCGTCTTGCCCTCGGGTGCGGTGAAGCCGGCTACGTAGGCGACCACCGGCTTGCTGACCCGGCGCTCGATGAAGGCCGCCGCGCGCTCCTCGGCGTCGCCGCCGATCTCGCCGATCATCACGATCGCGTCGGTCTCGTCGTCGGCCTCGAAGGCCTCCAGGCAGTCGATGTGCGTGGTGCCGATGACCGGGTCACCGCCGATGCCGACCGCGGTGGAGAAGCCGATGTCGCGCAGCTCGTACATCATCTGGTAGGTCAGCGTGCCCGACTTGGACACCAGCCCGATCCGGCCTTCGCTGGTGATGTCGGCCGGGATGATGCCGGCATTGGACTTGCCGGGCGAGGCGACGCCGGGGCAGTTGGGGCCGATGATCCTGGTGGTGTTCCCGGCCGCTGTCGCGTGCGCCCAGAACTCCGCCGAGTCGTGCACCGGCACGCCCTCGGTGATCACGATCGCCAGCGGGATCCGCGCGTCGATCGCCTCCAGCACCGCGGCCTTGGTGCCGGCGGCGGGGACGAACACCACGGACACGTCGGCACCGGTCGCCTCGATGGTCTCGCCGACCGTGGCGAACACCGGAAGCTCGGCCACGCCCAGGTCGACCGTCTGGCCGGCCTTGCGTGGGTTCGTGCCGCCGACGACCGCGGCACCGGCCTGGAGCATCCGGCGGCCGTGCTTGCGGCCCTCCGAGCCGGTGATGCCCTGGATCAGGATCCGGCTCTGGCTGTTCAGGAAGATGGCCATCTCATGCTCCCGTTCCGGCCGCGGCCAGCTCGGCGGCGCGCCGGGCGGCATCGTCCATCGTTGCCACCTGCTCGACCACGGCTATCCCGGCCTCATCGAGGATGCGCCGCCCCTCGGCCGCGTTGTTCCCGTCCAGGCGTACCACGATCGGGTGCTGCACCGGCTCGCCGCGGCCGCCCAGCATGCCGATGGCCGACACGATGCCGTTGGCCACCGCGTCGCAGGAGGTGATCCCGCCGAACACGTTGACCAGCACGCTGCGCACCGACGGGTCGGACAGCACGATCTCCAGGCCGTCGGCCATCACCTCGGCCGACGCGCCGCCGCCGATGTCGAGGAAGTTGGCCGGCCGCATCCCCCCGAACTGCTCGCCCGCGTAGGCCACCACGTCCAGGGTGGACATGACCAGCCCCGCGCCGTTGCCGATGATGCCGACCTCGCCGTCGAGCTTGACGTAATTGAGGTGCTTGGCCTTGGCCCGCGTCTCGATCGGGTCGGTGCCCTCGGTGTCGGCGAACTCGGCCCAGTCATGCCGGAGGGCGGCGTTGTCATCCAGGGTCACCTTGCCGTCCAGCGCGAGCACCTGGCCATCGGGGGTGAGCACCAGCGGGTTCACCTCCACCAGGGAGGCGTCCTCGCCCACGAACACGTTCCAGAGCTTCTGCGCCAGCTCGGCCGCGCCCGCCGCAGCCTCGGCCGGGATCCGGCCCGCCGCGATGATCTCGGCGGCCTTAGCCGCGTCCACGCCGGTCAGCGGATCGATGGGGATCCTGGCGATGGCCTCCGGGTTGCTGTGCGCCACCTCCTCGATCTCCATGCCGCCCTGCACCGAGCAGATGGCCAGGAAGGTACGCTCCGCCCGGTCGAGCAGATAGGACAGGTAGTACTCGGCCGCGATGTCACGGGCCTCGGTGACCAGGACCTTGTGCACGATGTGGCCCTTGATGTCCAGGCCGAGGATCCGCTCGGCCACGGCCCGCGTCTCGTCCGGCCCGCTGGCCAGCTTGACTCCGCCGGCCTTACCCCGCCCACCGGTCTTCACCTGCGCCTTGACGACGACTTGCGGTGCCCCGGACGCGGCCAGCTCGGCCGCGATCTCCCCGGCGGTGGCCGCGTCGAACGCGACCCGGCCGGGTGTCACCGGCACGCCGTACTTCGCGAAGAGTTCCTTCGCCTGGTGCTCAAACAGGTCCACGCTGGTTGTCCTCTTATCCTCTCGGCTCAATTCCCGAAGCAGCCTAGCCCCGGCCGCGCGCCAAGCCGACCTCGGGTGCGCAGATCCCGGCACACAGGGACGCTGACTATCAGCAGGGATGGCGTCCTGCCAGCCTCCAAGGCCCTCCGCTCGCAGTCCGTATCAACAGGCCGCAAAGTAGCTGACATTCACGGATGCTGCGTAGGACAACTGTTACTCGAGCGCATATCTGTCACGTATCCACGTCTCCCTTGGAGCGGCAGGCGGCGAGATACTGTTCGATACCGCGACCACCGTGTTGCCAGGGAGGATCCGCGCCGGCCTCACGAAGGTGCCGCGCGATGAGCTCACTCTCAACCCTTTCCCGCTCCTGACGGTCCGGAAATGTGGCAAGCGACCAGGAGACCTCGACCACGCAACCGGCCTCCTCGCAGCGCGCGAGCGCTGGGGCGGCGAAATGGCCACGGAAGGGCCGCTTCTCACCGGGTCGCTGCACGAATGCGTTCGAACCCTTCCTGCTCCACCTTCGGAGCGTGCGAAGCCGCCGCCGCCGGTTGCCGCCGATGCCGATGTAGAGCAGTGTCGGCTCATCGTGCGTGCGGAATCGGTAGATTCCGGGCGTCGCTGGGATGACGCTCGCGACGACGACTTCGCTGAACTGGTGCCACGGAGCCCATGCCATATCAGCCCACTGCTCGTCCGCCGGCTTTTCCACATTGCACCCCTCACTGCCGCAATCATCTCTGCAGTCTAATGATCGTCCATGCAACATAGCTGCGGGCAATCGTCTACGTCTACGATGACTTGCCCAGACATCTGCTCGTAGAGTGCCGAGCCCCTGACTCTAGCCAATGGGGGCAATCATCGTCTTCTTGGCTTGGATCGACCCACACAATATTTTTAATATCGTCAAACGTGAGTGCCACCTGCGCGAAGAGATCTTTAACCTTTCTATCGCAGGACGCAATCAGCCGATCTGCCTGAAGAGCCGCAAGTATTAGTAGCAGGTCTTTTTCCATAGCACCGATTTGCTTGGGCGTAAAGCGCGTGTCGTCACAGAAGTGGTCGGCGATACCCTCACTGCTTCCTGAATTTACAGTGACGATCTTGCGTTTAGAACGCATGGCGGCTAGCCAACGAACTGAATACCCGGATGCGTGATTATCCCATTCGATCATGAGTTCCTGCGACATCACAGCCTTATGGCAGATGGTCAGCATGTCCAAGAGAAACTGCCGACACATTTGAGAAGTCGGATGGGAACGCTCCCCCGCCGCCCCGGCAACTGATGCATCGACGACGATCCGCCGCGACATCTTGCTCATCCGGCTGCGGCTGCCTCTGCAGCTTCGGCGGCAGAAAGATAATCGTGATCGGCGCGGAGGCTGACTTCATCAAAGTCTTCCGGCCAGTCCCCGAAAGAACCGAATCGATCAAGATCGGCGCTGGTGACTGTAGTCCACCCAGAGGTAGCGTCGCGGCTGAACCAATGCAACGCTATGTCGTCGGGAGGCAACTGCCCTTGGGCAACTATCGTCTGGATCGCCCGGATCAACAGCGCGCTATGTGTTTCGACCACTATACGCACACCTCGGACGACAGACGCCCACAACAGGCTGGCGAAACCTGCCTGCGCACGCGGGTGCAGGTGAATCTCCGGCTGCTCGAGGTACACAAGCTGGCCAGGAGCAGCGGCCAGGAGTGCCACCACCACGGGCAGGGTCTGCGAAACGCCAAACCCAACGTCCGCGATGTTAACTAGATCTTTCGCCCCACCCTGCTTGACGCGCGGAAGCCTTCCGACCAGCAACTCAACGCTTGTGTCGTCAAGCTGACGTGCCTCGACGTTCCAGGTTAGTCCCAGAAACTCAAGATCGGCACATAGCTGTCCGATCTTCTCATCTTCTTTCCGATTTTGCCACGCTGCGATAATCCCAGCGGTGTACTCGTCGAAAGTGCCAGGATACCTTTCCTCGACCGCCGCAGTCCGATACGTGCGCCTCGGATTACCCCGTGTCGCAGGCAGATGAATGATCCGAGTTATCCCATTCCTATACAATCCAAGCGCCGAGCTACCAAAGAGTGCAAAGCCTGCCAAGATCGAACCGTCATGCGCCTGTGCCTGAATTTCAAGCAACCAGCGGTCTCTTACTACGGCCGACTTGGTAGGTATCCAAGTGCTTTCCCTAAGAGTATGGGACTGGCCCAGTTGTTCGTTGAGTTCAACGGGAAGGACCGCATCCAGTTCCGCTTGAGACATCCCCTCCCTTATAGTGATAGATTGGCCTTCATAGACGAGAGGTGCTGTTTGCTCGATCAGCCGAATATCACCAGAATTGCTCTTACCAAAGCGTAGCCGTATCTCCGGATTATCCGACACGGAGAAGGCAACTGTGAAGTCCTTGGCCGCAGCTTGGCGGCCTTGCCCGCGCGATAGGATCTGCTCAATGCGGGTTATGCTAATGTTCGGGCCATCAAGCAGGAGCGGTCCGGGATCGTAAGGTGCCTCTAGGGTTTGCTTCAAGAGCAGCAGCGGCTGAATTATGCTGGATTTACCGCTGCTATTTACGCCCGCGATTACCGTCAGCGGTTTTATATCAATATGCTGATGCGCACGGAGGGATTTGAAGCCGGATACCGAGATACCGGTTATACCCCTGGGGGGAGCCGGACGGCGGCGGGCTGCCAAGATCACTCCTCTGGACATAGGACTGTCGATACATCGTCATGATCGTACTCGACAAGCGTGCCAGTCCTCGGATGCGTTTGGGTGAGCATGGCAACATCAGCCGAACCCAGGGCGTGACACCCTCCCGCCCTGATCGGCATCGGGCGCCTGGCCGCGTCAAGTGAGGTGGTCGAACTCGCCGTGTTTGGCGCCCTGGAGCCAGGCGGATATCTCGGCGCGGGTGAAGAGGATCACGCCGTCCTGGGGGCGGTTGCTGCTGCGCAGGGCGATCTGGCCGTCGTCCAGGGCGGCGAACTCTACGCAGGTGCCGTTATTAGCGCTGAAGCTGCTCTTGATCCACCTGACCCCCGCCAGGTCCTGGGTGCTCATGGTGGTCCTCCGCCGCCGGTCACTCCCCGGCCATCGACTCGATCAGCGCGACCGAACGCTCGGGGCCGAGCGCGACGCGCTGCACGTTCTCCGCTACCCGATTGTACGTCTCCACCAGGTCGGGATCCTGGACGTAGACGGCGCTGTCGTGCAACTCGACGTAGCCGATCGAGCGGACGTCCGCGAAGTCGAGGACGATGAACTGGCCGGTCATGGCGGTGTGCAGGCCGTCCTCGGGGCGGAGCACCTGGATCGTGATGCTGGGCAGAGCGGCCATGGCCACCAGGTGCCGGAACTGGGCGCGGCGCAGCTCAGGGGTGCCGACCGCGAGCCGCAGCGCGGCCTCGGTGATGATGGCGTGCAGCTTCAGCGGGTTGTCCGGGTCGGTGAGCCGGGCAGCTCGCGCCACTCGGAAGCCGACGAACCGCTCGCCGTAGTCCGGCCGCACGCGCGGCGTATCGGCGGTGACCGCCTGGGCGTAGCCGGCCGTCTGCAGCAGGCCGGGCAGGATGAGCGGCTCGAACACGAACTCGCGCTCGGCCAGCCCCTCCAGGCCGACGAACGTCTTCAGCCAGTCTGGGACCACCTGCGTCCACGGCGCCCACCAGGCGGCCTCGTCGCCGCGTCCGGTCAGCGAGGTCAGCCGGTCGATGTCGCGGGCGCTGGCGCCGTAGATGGCGAGCAGGGCCGCGATGTCGTCGGGGTCCTGCTGCTGGCGGCCGATCTCCAGGTGGTTCAGCTTCGGCTTGGTGATCCCGCTGCGCTCGCTCACCTCGGCCAGCGACAGCCCGGCATTGTTACGGTAGCGGGCCAACTCGACGCCGATCAGCCAGCGCAGCGGCGAAGTGTCACGCCGCACCATGGCCCACCCGCCCGGCCCAGACGACGGCCATCCGGCCCGTCACCGC
>DASXZD010000124.1:0-3826 GCA_036502085.1 Streptosporangiaceae bacterium | reverse complement strand
TACCCGGACCGCGTGCCGACCGGCAGCAGCGGTATTCGCACCCCGGTGATGAGCTCGCCGTGCTCGAGAACGTTCTCGATGTCCGGCCGGTCTCCCGGCAGGACGTAGAACTGGGTCAGCTGGACGCTGCGCGACCCGCCGGCGCCCTGGATGTCCACGACGGCATCGAGCGCGACCAGCGGCACGCACAGGTCCGAGGGGTGCACGGCAATGCAGTGTTCGCCGGCGCCCAAAATGGCGTGCATCCGGGCCGGGCCCCGCATTGCCGCGCAGCCCGACCCCGGAGCTCGCTTGTTGCAGGCCGTCACTTCTCTATCGCGGAAGTAACGGCAGCGTGTGCGCTGCAGAAGGTTCCCGCCTATCGTTGCCATGTTGCGCAGCTGCGGCGAAGCGCCCGCCAGCAGTGCCTCACGCAGGAACGGGACCTGTTCGGCGACCGTAGGGTGGGCGGCCAACTCCTCCATCGTTGTCAGCGCACCGACCAGGAGGGTTTCGTCTTGTGCGCTGACCCCGCGCAGCGGCAGACGAGTGATATCGACTAGCCGCTCCGGGGCGATCACACCGTCCTTCAACATCAGGTCGAGCTGGGTCGTACCCCCGGCGAGGTAGTCGGCCCCGGCGTCCGCGCTCACCAGCGCCAACGCGCCGGCCACGTCGTCGGCACGGACGTACTCCAAGGCGCCCATCGCTACTCGCCCTCCCGCCCCGCAGCATCTCGGATCGCCGCGACGATATTCGGATACGCCCCGCAACGGCACAGATTGCCGCTCATGAACTCGCGTATCTCCTCATCCGATCCCGCTCTCCCCTCTTCGAGCAGCGCGACCGCCGACATGATCTGCCCCGGCGTGCAGTAGCCGCACTGGAACCCGTCGTGCCGAATGAAGGCTTCCTGCACCGGATGCAGTTGCCCATCCCGCGCCAATCCTTCGATCGTCGTGACATCCCGGCCGTCGCACTGCAACGCCAGCACCAGGCACGACAGCACGCGCTTGTGGTCAAGAAGAACCGTGCAGGCTCCGCACGCCCCCTGGTCACAGCCCTTCTTCGTGCCGGTCAGCCCGAGATGCTCACGCAACGCGTCGAGCAAGGTTGTGCGGCTGTCCGGATGCAGGTGTCGCGTGCACCCGTTAACCTGCAGCGTCAGGTCAATGCCGGGGTCGGCGAAATGCGTGTTTCCCACTGACGTCCCTCCTCGTGGCCTTGTCGACGCCTTTCCATCGTTGAGGCCTCCTGCAAGGCCGGATTCCTTGCGTGATCACGCTAGGATCGCCAAGCCCTCGCTCGAATCCGCAATAGCTTCTAGTCCTGGCCCGCGACCTGCTAGTCGTGGCCCGCGACGCGACAACCGCTGGAGAGCCGATGACGTCCCCTGCCGCTGCCACGACCCCTGAGACCGGAGCTGCGCCGCGCAGCCTGTTGGGACTGGCGTGCCATGGTGGCTGCCCGCGCTTTTAGACACGTCCTAGCGCCATCAGTGGGGTGCCGGTAGCGTGGATGCTCCAGATACAACGCGACCGCGTCGGCGGTTGCAGCGGGGCCGGTGATGCTGCTAGGTCGTCTCACCGAGCGAGCGGCGCTCGGCCAACTGCTGGAAGCGGCGCGCGGCGGACGCAGCGGCGCGCTGGTGGTGCACGGCGAGGCCGGGGTGGGCAAGACCGCGCTGCTGGAGGACACGATCGCGTCGGCGGCTGGGATGCGCATTGCCCGGGTCGGTTGCGTGGAGTCGGAGATGGAGCTGGCCTACGCCGCCCTGCAGCAGTTGTGCGGGCAGCTGCTCGATGGCCTGGACCGGCTGCCGCAGCCGCAGCGTGAGGCGCTCGGGGTGGTGTTCGGGCTGCGCGCAGGGGAGGCGCCGGACCGGTTTGTGGTGGGACTGGCGGCGCTGAGCCTGCTGGCCGACGCGGCGGGCGGGCAGCCGCTGTTGTGCGTGGTCGACGACGCTCAGTGGCTGGACCGGGCCTCGGCGCAGGCGATGGGGTTCGTGGCGCGCCGGCTGTTCGCCGAGCAGGTCGCTCTGGTGGTCGCGACGCGCGAGCCGGGCGGGGAGTTCCGCGGACTGCCGGAGCTGGCTGTCGGCGGACTGGGTGACGGTGACGCCCGGGAGCTGCTGGCCTCGGTGGTAAGGCGGCCGCTGGATGAGCGGGTGCGGGAGCGGTTCATCGCCGAGGCGGGCGGCAACCCGCTGGCGTTGCTGGAGCTGCCGCAGGGGCTGTCGCCGGCGGAGCTGGGTGGCGCGTTCGGCGCTGCTACCGCGCCGGGGCTGCTGCGGCGGCTCGAGGAAGGTTTCCGGCAGCGTCTGGGGGGATTGCCAGAAACGGCGCGGCGGCTGCTGCTGGTCGCGGCGGCCGAGCCGACCGGCGACCCGGTCCTGGTGTGGCGCGCGGCGGGGCGGCTGGGGATCGGAATGGAGGCGGCGGTCGCCGCGGAGGCCGAGGGGTTGCTGACGATCGGCGCGCGGGTGACCTTCCGGCATCCCCTGGTCCGGTCGGCGGCCTACCGGGCGGCGTCCCCGGAAGAACGGGGGGCCGCGCACCGGGCGCTGGCCGAGGCCACTGACCCGCGGGCCGACCCCGATCGCCGCGCCTGGCACCGGGCGCAGGCGGCGGAGGGACCTGATGAGGAGATTGCCGCCGAGCTGGAGCACTCCGCCGGCCGGGCGCAAGCGCGCGGTGGGTTCGCCGCGGCGGCCGTGTTCCTGGAGCGCTCGGCCGCGCTGACGCCCGACCCTGCCCGGCAGGCGGAACGGGCGCTGGCCGCCGCGCAGGCCACGTCCCAGGCTGGCGCGTTCGATGCGGCGCTTGGGCTGCTGGCCGCGGCGGAGGCCGGGCCGCTGGATGAACTCCAGCGCGCGCAGGCGGCGTTGCTGCACGGCCAGATCGCGTTCGCGTCCTTCCACGGCCGCGACGCGGAGACGCTGCTGCTGAAGGCAGCACGCCTGTTTGAGCCGCTGGACGCGGGGCTGGCCCGGGAGACCTACCTGGATGCGCTGTCCGCGGCGCTGTTCGCCGGCCGCCCGCCCTCCGTCGGCGGCCTGCGGGAAGCGGGCGAGACCGTGCGCGCCGCTCCCCCGCCGCCACGGCCTGGGCGCGCGCCCGATCTGCTGCTTGACGGCCTGGCATCGCTGGCCACCGACGGCTACCCGGCAGGCACCGAGGTGCTCAAACGGGCGGTCAGTGCCTTCCGCGGCGACGAGGTGTCCCGGGAGGAAGGGCTGCGCTGGCTGTGGCAGGCCTGCTACGCCGCCGAGCTGGTATGGGACTACGGCAGCTGGGATGCTCTGTCTGACTGCCACGTCAAGCTCGCCAGTGAGGCCGGCGCCCTCAACGCGATGCCCATCGCACTCAACATGCGCGCACTGCCGCAACTGCTCGCTGGGGAGTTCGCCGCGGCCGCCTCTCTGATCACGCAGCTTGACTCGGTGACAGAGGCGACCGGGAGCAGCATCGCGCCGTACGCGTCGCTGATGCTTGCCGCCTTGCGGGGCCGGGAGGCCGAGGCCGCCCGGCTGATCGAGGCCGGCATGAAAGAGGCAGAGCGCCATGCTGTCGGTTCCTGGCTGACCTTCGCTCAATGGGCCACCGCGGTGCTGCACAACGGTCTCTGCCGGTATGAGCAAGCGCTCGCCGCCGCTGAGCAGGCAAGCCAGGACTCGCGCGTGATGCCGCCTGCCAACTGGGCAGTGGCTGAGCTCATCGAGGCGGCGACCCGCAGCGGGGTACCTGAGCGGGCGGTACCAGCGCTGCAAAGGCTCTCGCAGATGACCCGCGCCAGCGGGACCGACTGGGCGCTGGGCATCGAGGCCCGCGCGCGAGCGCTGGTCAGC
>DASXZD010000123.1:0-6001 GCA_036502085.1 Streptosporangiaceae bacterium | reverse complement strand
AGGGTGTGGGGGTGGCCGTCCAACACAGTGACAATCGGGCGGGCGCGCTCCGCAGGCAGCAGGGAGTCCAGGATCCAGCTGTCCGCCGACGCGAAACCGCGCCGCGCCTGGACGGCACGGAAGAGCAGATCCGGGCTGGTCACGCAGATCACGTCGGTGCCGAAGCCGAGCGCGTCCAGGTGGTCGGCGGCGGCGAGCGCTTC
The DNA here is from genome assembly GCA_036502085.1 of Streptosporangiaceae bacterium. Lineage (GTDB taxonomy): Bacteria > Actinomycetota > Actinomycetes > Streptosporangiales > Streptosporangiaceae > PALSA-505. The sequence continues at coordinate 5,798 of DASXZD010000123.1, read as the reverse complement.
GGGTACCAGGGCGCCCATCACGCAGATCGTGAGGGCAGGCCGAGGCGCCTGCCGCAGAACGTAGCCCCCCGCGGCAACGTGCAGCCGGCGACTCTCCCGAGCGGCCGGGTCGTCCGGCACCGCGGCCAGCGACTGGTCAACAGGGCGGGTGGACAGCCGCAGGTAGGCCGAGCTGCCGTCGGGCTTGCCTAGCTGGGCGAGGCAGGCCAGCAGCGCCCATTCGGTGTCGAGGACGAACGCGGGCTCGTAGCTCACGCACCCGGGCTGCTCGAGGCCGATGGACGGCGTCTTGATCGATTGATGAGCGCCGCCTTCGGGGGCGAGCGTCACGCCGGACGGGGTGCCGACCAGGATGGACTGGCCGCCGGCGTAGATGCCGAAGGACCACGGCTCGAGCGCTCGCTCGACGAACGGGTCGTATATGACGCCGATCGGCAGCAGCGGCTGGCCCCACCGGCTCCAGGTCGAACCCAGCTCGCCGAGCAGGCCGACGAGGTTCGTCTCGGCGATGCCGAGCTGGATGTGCTGCCCGGCCGGGCCTTCGCGCCAGTGCAGGATCGTCGCGGCGTCGTCGGCGAACCAGTCGGAGCGCTCGCTCTGCGACCAGACGCCGACCTTGTTGACCCAGCCGCCGAGGTTGGTGCTGGAGGCGACGTCCGGGCTGACCGTGACGATCCGCCGCCCCGCCTCGGGCGCGGCGCGGTTGAGATCGAGCAGCGCGCGGCCCAGGGCGGCCTGCGTGCTCGCGGCTCCCGCCGGGGTACGGCCGAGATCGGCCGGAAGCTCAGGGGCGTCGGCGGGCACCGGCGGCTCGCGACGCAGGCGCAGCGCGGTGGCGGAGCACAGTTGATCCGGGGTGGAACCGTTCGGAAATTTCTGCCAGGGTTTTTCCGGATCGGCGCCCGCCCGGTCCGCGAGCTCGGCGAGCTGCTCGACGCTGAGCAGGGCTGAGTGGTTCTGCGGGTGGCCTTCGGTGGCCAGGCCGTAGCCCTTGACGGTGTAGGCGAAGATCACCGTGGGGCGGGTGTCGTCGATCGCGCCGAACGCCTCGCCGAGCGCGGCGAGGTCGTGGCCGCCCAGGTTGCGCAGGGCCGCGTGCAGCGTGTCGTCGTCGACCTCGGTGAGCAGCTGCCGGATCGTGCCGGCCTCCGGGCCGTCGCCGGGCAGCCGGTCGCGCAGCTCGGCCGGCGTGCAGCGCAGCAGGCGCTGGTATTCCGCGTTGGGCATCGCGTCGATCCGGACGCGCAGCGCGTCGCCGCCGTCCGGCCGGTCCAGCAGCTGCTTCATCAGCTGCCCGTACTTGACGATCAGCACCTGCCAGCCTGCGGCGGCGAACATGCTCTGCAGGCGCGGGGCGCCGATCTCGGGCACGATCCGGTCCAGTGACTGCCGGTTCAGGTCGACGATCCAGACGACCTCGCCGAGGCCGGCCACCATCGGGTCGAGCACCGCCTCCCAGACCGCCCCCTCGTCCAGCTCGGCGTCGCCGACCAGGGAGTACTGCCGCCCGGCGTCGGCCGCGCCGAACTGGGCGCCGACGTAGCGACGGGCCAGCGCGCCCCAGATGGGGGCGGTCGCGCCGATGCCCACCGATCCGGTCGAGTAGTCCGCGGGATCGGGGTCCTTGGAGCGGCTCGGGTAGCTCTGCAGCCCGCCGAACGACCGCAGCGCCGTCAGGTAGGACTCGTCCAGCTCGCCGAGCAGGTAGTTGATCGCGTGCAGTACCGGCGATGCGTGCGGCTTGACCGACACCCGGTCGCCCTGGCGCAGGTGATCGAACCAGAGCGAAGTCATGACCGTCACCATCGACGCGCTGGAGGCCTGATGGCCGCCCACCTTGATCCCGGACGGGTTCGGCCTGACCCGGTTGGCATGATCGACGATGGCCGCCGACAGCCACAGCACGCGCTGCTCGATGGTCCGGAGCACGTCGAGATGATCGGCGCTGACCTGCGTCGCGGGCTGCTGCAGAGAATCCGGGCTACTCGTCACGCTGCCTCCCTCCGGCAGGTCATCAGCATAGGCCGTGATCTTCTACCCGCTGGGCCGTCGATCACGTGCGCCGCGCAGATCATTTACGATCGGCGGCGTAGGCCCGGAAGGGCGTGACCCGACGAGCGGAAGAGGTGAGGTACCGATGGAGCCAGTACTCAAGAGCACCGTGGCGCTGGTGACCGGGGCTTCGAGCGGCATCGGCGCGGCGGCCGCCGTCACGCTCGCGGGTCAGGGCGCGGCCGTAGCGCTGGCCGCGCGGCGCAGGGACCGGCTGGATGCGCTCGCCGCCAGCATCCGCGAGAGCGGCGGGACCGCGCTCGTGCTGGAGTGCGACATCACCGACCAGCCGCAGGCCGCCGACGCCGTACAGCGCACGGTCGCCGAACTCGGCCGCCTCGACACGCTGATCAACAACGCCGGGGTGATGCTGCTCGGTCCGGTGGTCGGCGCGCCCCTGTCGGAGTGGCAGCGGCGTCTACAACCTGACCAAGCACGGCGTCGGCGCGTTCAGCGAGTCGCTCCGCCAGGAGCTGGCCCGGCGGTACGTGCGGGTCTCGCTGGTCGAGCCGGGCGCGACGGCGACCGAGCTGGCCGGGCATAACCGACCTGAAATCCTGGAGGGCCTGCGCGGCCAGTTCGGGCAGCGGATGGAGGCCCAGGACATCGCCGACGCGATCTCCTACATCGTGACCAGGCCGCGGCACGTCGCGGTCAACGAGATCCTGATCCGCCCCACCGAGCAGGAGCGCTAGGCGCGGCTGACCCGCCGGTCAAGCTGTTGCGCAGGGCCGAGATCCGGTCGGCGGAGCTGAGCCGTGTGGCAAGAGGGTAAAGGCAATTAGTTTCCGTACGGAGCTCCCGGGCCGCCCCGGCCGGGTCAGCGGACTGCCCGGCCAGGGCGGCGGTGCGAGGCGCTGCTAGCGACGGCGTCGACGGCGCGGGTACTCCCAGCCGGAGCCGATGCCCGCCACGTGCAGGGCGAGGCAGACGAGGCCGACGTACAGCAGGCTTGCTGGCGAGAACACCGCGCTGGTCGCTGTGCTCGTCGCGTTTAACAGGAAGGCGATAGCGAATACGATGGCCGCGATTATGGCGAGCATCCCGAATCCCTTCGGACGTTAGTTCTGGTCAGGGGATTGGTCAGCGGCTGGGCTGCGGACACTTGAGCTTGGGGTTGACGCCGACGTAGTTCAGCGGTCCGGCCAGGATCGTGACCACGATCGTGCCCGCCTTGGCGCAGTTCTCCGCGGACCCGTTGTAGTAATGGCGCTGGCCGGCCGCAATGGCGCCGATGACCAGCCAAATGGCGAGGATTAAAGATCCGACCCGCATCTGCTGCCTCCAGGGCTATGTTCGCGGCTCCTGCGCCGCGTTGCGATGCTCTTATCGGGGGTGCTGTCAGCTACCGCCCTGGCTAGGCGGCGGCTGACTGGCTTGTCGGCCCTAGCTACCCGGGAACTGCCCGGGGTAACCGATTGCGCAACATCGGGAGTTACGGCTGGGGCTTTGCGGGGGTACGGTCGGATCATGCGGGGTGACCGGGTCGAGATCGTCGTCGATGCTGGCGACGAGGTCAGGACCTATGAGGTGGTGGCTAGCCGCAACGGGCGCCGGGTGGAGATCAATACGGGCCGGGGCATCGTCGAGGTGACCGAAGTGACGCGGGCGGGCACTCCGGTCCGCACCGCGCGGTTCATGGCGACCCGGGTGCTGGCCCTGGTCGAGTACCCCGCCGCCGACCGCAACATCGGCCAGGACGTCATCGACCCGCCGCCCGCCCCCCGCGCGCGCTGACCGCGGGGTTAAGCGGCCGTCGGAGGCGGATTCTCACTCCCAGGTCATGTCGATGGAGCGCTCGAAGTTGACCCAGCCCGCGCGGGCGAAGGCGGCCGCCATCGGCACGTTGCCCAGGTCGGTGGACGCGCGGATCCGCGGCACGTCCTGCGCGGCCGGGATCCGGGTGCCCTCGGCGAGGATCTCGCTGATGTAACCGTGTCCCCGGTGGGCGGGCAGCACGGCGATGTAGGCGATGATCGCGTTGTAGTCGTTGCGGGCCGGGATGACGAAGCCGGCCGGGTCGCCTCCGGGCAGCATCGCGATCTGCCACCAGGCGCCCGCCGCGCAGCGCGACCCACATCCAGCTGGCCCGGCGGTGCCCGCTGGCCAGGTCGCCGGCCAGTTCGTCGTCCAGGGTGTAAGGAATGGCGCGGAAGAGGTCGAGTTCTTCGGGGCCGGTCAGCGAGCGGATCACGATGTCACCGGGAAGGGTCAAGGCTCTCCTAATAACGAGGTGCGTCCGGCCGCCGGAAGGGCCCGGCTGCGGAACTCATGAGTAACAAGTTGCCGGCTTGCTCGCAAACCTATTTCGGCCGGTGCATTTCCTAGCTGTGCGGGTCCGGTATGGGCTACGGTGACCTGAAATTGCCGGGGGCAATGACGCTGCCGTCGTGGAGGTTCCAGACGAAGTTCGCCGTGATCACCCCGGCGCTGATCGCCGGGGCGTTCTGCGAGCGGATGCGGTTCCGCGGCTACCTGGTCTTCATCGGCCTGTGGTCGCTGGCGCGGTCGGCGTCGTGCTCACCGGCGTCTTCGCCAGCCTGGCCGTCAACGCGGCGGGCGAGGCCAGCGGCTGGACCCAGCTCGGCCGGCAGCTGGTGCTGGCCGTCGTGGGCATCGCCTTCCCGTTCGTGATGACCTGGATCATCCTGTGGATCACCGACCACACGGTGGGGCTGCGGGTCAGCCCGGGCGAGGAGGCCGCCGGTCTCGACCTCAGCGAGTACGCCGAGGTCGGCTACCTGGGGCTGGTCGCGGCCGATCTGACCGACAGCAGCCTGGCCGGCATCACGGGCGAAGGACCGCCGACAGAGGCGAGCTAGCATTGGCGGGATGATCGCGGACCTGCTGCCGGCCGAAGTCGTCGCGGTCGAGGCCTTCGCCGACCCGCCCGGCGTCACGCTGTTCCCCGAAGAGGAAGCGGTCGTGGCCAGGGCGGTGGAGCGGCGGCGGCGCGAGTTTGGCACCGCACGCTACTGCGCCAGGGCCGCGCTCGGCCGGCTCGGGCTGCCCCCGGCGCCGCTGCTGCGGGACCCGAAAGGGGCGCCGCAGTGGCCGGCCGGCGTCGTCGGCAGCATCACGCACTGCGACGGCTACCGGGCGGCCGCCGTGGCCCGGGCCGAGCAGGTGGCCACGCTCGGCCTGGACGCCGAGCCGGCCGGGCCGCTGCCGGGCGGCGTCCTCGGCGTCATCGCCGCGCCGGACGAGCAGGCCTGGATACGCGAGCTGACCGCCGCCGTGCCGGACGTCTGCTGGGACCGGTTGCTGTTCTGCGCGAAGGAGTCGGTGTACAAGGCGTGGTACCCGCTCACCCTGCGCTGGCTGGACTTCAAGCAGGCGGCGGTCACGGTCGATCCGGACGCGGGCACCTTCGCCGCGGCCCTGCTGGTGCCCGGCCCGGTCGTCGACGGCCGTCAGCTGGCCGGGTTCACCGGCCGCTGGATGATCGGTAAGGGCCTGGTCCTTACCGCGGTCGCCGTTCCCAGGGACCAGGGAAGTTAGGGTGACGGTCGTGAGCGATTACGAGCTGGCCGGCCAGTACGAGACCGCCAACCTGTACCGCCGCGGCGCGGCGGCGAAGATCGAGCTCAACCGCCCCGAGCGGATGCGACCTGGTCACCGCGGCCGAGTCCGCGTACTTCCTGCTCGCGTTCGTCAACATCGGGCTCGTCCCGGACGGCGGGTCGTCGCTGCTGGTGCCCAGCCGGGTGGGCTTCACCCGGGCCGCCGAGCTGGCGCTGCTGGGC
>DASXZD010000122.1:0-13866 GCA_036502085.1 Streptosporangiaceae bacterium | reverse complement strand
CCCCCCGGCCGTAGAGCATGATGCGCTTGCCCGTGACCGCGCGGATGCGGTTCGCGCACTGCGTCGTGCAGTCGATAACCTGCTGGGCGGTCGCCTTGCCGTTCAGGTTGGCCGGGTTCTTCGTGTCGCCGAGTTCGACGTCGATGATCGGGATGATGTCGCCGCTGTCCCAGCCGCCCGCCTGGTCAATGGCCTTCAGGTACGCGTCGGCCTGGGCCGAGCCGCTGGCGGCGAAGCGCAGGAACAGATAAGCACCGCGAAACCAGCTCACCCCGTACCGGGCGGCGCCGGCCTCACGGACCGCCGGCCAGTTGGCCGCGAACCACCCGCCGTCGTTGTACTGCGGTCCATCCCAGGCCTTGAGGATCACCCCGCAGAAGCCGACCGTGGACACGAGCGTCCCCCACGGCGGGTGGGCGCCGCTGTCCAGCGGGTACTGGTCCACGATCAGGTACGGCTGCCCCGGATCCGCGCGGCCACCGGCGGCTGAACCGCCCGCGGGCTGACCGTCAGTAGGCTGGTCCCCCGCCTGCTGGTCGTCAGGGGGCGAGGCCGCCTGGTCACCGGAGTCCTGATCCGCAGGCTGGTCACCGGAGTCCTGGCCATCAGGCTGCCCGTCATCGGCAGGCTGATCACCGGAGTCCTGGCCATCGGGCTGCTCGTCATCGGCAGGCTGATCACTCGAGTCCTGGGCATCGGGCTGCTGCCCGTCATCGGCAGGCTGATCACTCGAGTCCTGGCCATCAGACTGCTGATCATCGGCAGGCTCGTCACCGGAGCCCTGATCGCCAGCCTGGCCATCAGTCGGCTGGCCCGCCTGGTCACCGGACTGATCGTCACCCGCCTGGTCACCTGAGCCCTGGTCACCGGCCTGGTCACCGGGCTGGTCACCGGGCTGGTCATCGGGCGGCTGGCCATCCGTCGGCTCTCCGTCTGGAGTCATGTGATCCCCCTCTCTTTTGCTTCTCCTTTGCTTCAGTAAGAGGGCAGCTGACTTCGGGTGATACGGCCCGGCGGCAAGGCGGTCAGTTGCGGCGGGCCACGGCGGGCCGGACAAACGCCGCAAATTTCCTGTCTCGCCCCAGTAGCCGCACCACCGATGAACATCGATGTGAATTTGGTGTTCATCTATGACCGTCGCTGTCACTTTGATGTTGATCAACTTCGCGGGACGGGTGGCGTGCGCGGCGAAGCAGGCAGGCGGAGCCGGTGACACGCGGCAGCCAAGCTGTGGCCCGGCATGCGGGCAGGCAGCGCGCGGAGCCGGTCACGCGCGGCCAAACGGAGTGGCGCGGCTGCTGGGCCTGGCCGGGGCGGACGCTAGGCCGGGGCGGGCGCGCAGGACGTAGGTGACCGAGCCGAAGCTGACGCGGTCGCCGGGCTGTACCGGCACGGGCTCGCGGACTCGCCAGCCGTTGAGCTTGGTCCCGTTCGTGGAGCCCAGGTCGGTGAGCAGCCAGCCGCGCATGACGCGGTCCAGGCCGGCGTGCCGCCGCGACACGGTGATGTCGGCGATGACCAGGTCGCAGCCGGGATCGCGGCCGATCGTGAAGCTGCCGCGGCTGCCGGACGGGAAGACCAGCCCCGGCATCCGCGGCGGGCGCTGGGCCGGCGAAGCGCGTCGCGCCGAGGCCAGCACGGCGTCCTTCATCGGGGTGACGGCCGTGCTCAGCCGCGGGCCGAGACGGGTCAGGCCCGCGGCTGCCCGGCCGGTCCAGCCGAGCACACCGCGGCGCGGCCGGCCAGGCGACGGCAGGTCGGCGAGCAGGACGGCCAGCTCCCGCTGTTCACGGGCGGCCAGGGCGACCTCCATCCGGCAGACGAACGTGTCCTGGGAGAGGTGGCCGGCCGCGAACCGCTCGCGCAGCTCGGCGATGGCCTCCTCGCGTTCAGCGTCGGAGGCGCGGACCGGCAGCCGAGGGGGCGGCGTACCGTCTGCGGTCCCTGCCATACCGTCAAGTATCAGCGCGGCATGCGCGCGCTAACAAGTCATCGGCCATGGCATCGGGCAAGTCATCGGGCGCCGGCTGCTCCTGCTCCGCGAGCGGTACCTGGGGGCGAGCGGGGAGTACCGCCCCGGCAACGGGTTCTTCGGCTGACAGATGTTCCGGCCGACCCGGCATTGCGCGCGGCGACCCGCGCGCTACCCGTCGTAGGCTGGCCCGCATGTCGACCGCCCAAACGAGTCCGGCCCCGGCCGGCGTGTTCGGAGAGTTCTGCGCCGCCGGGCTGTGGCCTGGCCTGGGCCGGGGTCTGGCCGGGCGGCTCGCTGAGGCGGGGATCACCGGTCCGGAGCAGGTCAGCGCGGGGCGGCTGGAGCTGGTCCAGGGCGTCGGGCCGAAGCGGGCAGAGCGGCTGGCGAGCGCGTTCGAAGATGCCAAGCCCAGCTACGAGGTCGCGGAGCTGCTGATCTCCTGCCGGGTCCCGGCGAAATTCGCCGGGGCCGCGGTCAGCCATCTGGGCGCCAGCGCGGCTGCGCGGCTGCGCGAGGATCCGTGGCTGCTGCTGGCGCTGCCGCAGATCCGGCCCGACCAGGCCGACTGGTTCGCCCGCCAGCTGTTCGGCCAGCACGGCGACCAGGCTGACCCGCAGGATCCGCGGCGCGGCCGGGCTCTAGTCGCGCACCTGCTGACCCGGGCGGCGCGCGAGGGTCACACCGCGGTCCCGACCGAGGTGATCGCGCGGGCGGTCGGCAGGTTCCGGATCGACGACCCGGCCGCGGCCGTCGAGGCGGCGGTGGACGACGGCGGCGTGCTGCCGTTCGAACTGCCCGAGCCGCTGGAGGACGAGCCGGGGCCCGAGGCCGACCCCCAGACAGGGCCGGAGGCCGACGGGGCACCGGAGACCGACGGGGCACCGGAGACCGACGGGGCACAGGAGACCGACGGAGTACAGGAGGTGGACGGAGCACGGGAGGCCGAGGCTCCGGGCGGGCTGCTTGCGTTGGCTAGGTACGCAATGGCGGAGGAGGCTATAGCGGAGGGGCTGGCCCGGCTGGCGGCCACCGCGGAGCCGCTGGCTGAGCCGCGCCCGGCGCGCAAGGCCAAGGGCGGGGCAGCAAAGGGCGCGACCCGCAAGAAGAAGGCCGACCCGCGCCCGGCGGCTGAGGACATGCTGGCGGGAGAGGGCGACGGGGCCGAGGCCAGCGCCACCGCAGCCGGAGGTGCCGAAGGCAGCGCGGCGGCCGGCCCGCCGGCCGACGCCGCGGCGGACATCGAGGTAGCGGGCATCGAGGTAGCGGGCATCGAGTTGGACGAGGCGCAGCGCGGCGCGGTCGCCGCGGTGGCCAGCCACGGCGTCTGCGTGCTGGCGGGCGGGCCAGGGACCGGCAAGAGCCGCACCGTCGCCGCCGTGGTCGCGCTGGCCGCCGAACGCGGGCTGCGGGTCGCCCTGGCCGCGCCGACCGGCCGCGCGGCCAAGCGGCTGGAGGAACTGGCCGGCGCGCCGGCCACCACGCTGCACCGGTTGCTCGGCGCGCAAGGCCGCGGCCGCTCCCCCGGCGGCACCCAGGGCGCCGACACGCAAGCAGGACCGGGCAGCGAAGCCGCCTGGATCTTCACCCGCTGCGAGGAGTGGCCACTCGACGCCGACCTCATCGTCGTGGACGAGTCCTCGATGCTGGACGCCGAGCTCGCCGCGGCGCTGGTGGAGGCGTGCGCCGACGGCACCAGGCTGCTGCTGGTCGGCGATCCGGCGCAGCTTCCCTCGATCGGCCCCGGCCGGGTGCTGGCCGACGTCATCGACTCCGAAGCCGTGCCGGTCACCGAGCTGACCACGCTGTACCGGCAGCGCGAGGGCGGAGTGATCGCCCGGCTGGCCACCGCCGTGCGCGGCGGCGACCTGCCGCCGCTGGGGCCGGACGAGCCGGGCGCGCCGCAGCACGAGGCCGTCGTCGTGCCGGTGCGCAGCAGTCAGCAGGCTTCGGTGCGGGTGACCCAGCTGGTTACCGACTCGATCCCGCGCGCGCTCGGCATCCCGTCGGCCGACGTCCAGGTCGTCACGCCGGTGCACAAGGGGCCGGCCGGCACGATCGAGCTGAACCGCGCGCTCAAGGCCCGGCTGAACCCAGGCCCAGGCGCGCACGGCGGCTTCGACCCCGGCGACCGGGTGGTGGCGATCGCCAACCACATCGACGAGGGGTTCGCCAACGGCGAGGTCGGCACGGTGACCCGCCCGGCCGACGAGGGGATCATCATCACGTTCACCGGGGTGCCGGTCACCGTGCCCACCAAGCTGCTCAGCGACCTGCGGCACGGCTGGGCCATGACCGTGCACCGCGCGCAGGGCTCGGAATGGCCGGCCGTGGTGGCGGTGTTCCCGGCCGAGGCCACCGGCATGCTGTCCCGGCCGCTGGTCTACACGGCGCTGACCCGGGCCCAGCGGCACCTGTCGGTCGTGCACGGCACCGGGCCCGCGCTGGCCCGGGCGGTCCGCACGATCGGCGAGCGGCCGCGGCAGACCCGGCTGGCCGACCTGCTGCGCTGAGCTTGCCTGCTGCGCTGAGCCCGGCCGCTCCGCTGAGCCCGGCCGCTCCGCTGAGCCCGGCCGCGGCCCTGGTCGGCCGACGCCCGGGAAAGGCCGGCGGCCGGGCGGATGACGGGCGACTCCCCGTTCGGGAAAATGGATCTTCTAAGCGCCGACCGCGTGCGCGCCGCCGTCGACATGGATGATCTCGCCGGTGGTGGCGGGGAACCAGTCGGACAGCAGGGCCACGCAGGCCTGCGCGGTGGGGCCGTGGTTGGTGATGTCCCAGCCGAGCGGCGCGCGGTCCGCCCAGATCGGCTCGAATTTCTCGAACCCGGGGATGCTCTTGGCCGCCATCGTGCGCAGCGGGCCCGCCGACACCAGGTTGACCCTGATCCGCTGCCCGCCCAGGTCGCGGGCCAGGTAGCGGGCACAGGACTCCAGGCCGGCCTTGGCCACGCCCATCCAGTCATAGCCGGGCCAGGCCACGCTGGCGTCGAAGTCCAGGCCCACGACCGACCCGCCGCCGTCCATCAGCGGCAGCGCCGCCATGGCGAGCGCCTTGAGCGAGTACGTGGACACGTGCACGGCGGCGGCCACGTCCGCCCAGGCGGCACCCAGGAAGTTACCGCCCAGCGCGGTCTGCGGCGCGTTGGCGATCGCGTGCAGCACCCCGTCCAGCCGGCTGGTGTGCGCGCGGAGCCGCTCGGCCAGGGAGTCGAGCTGCTCGTCATTGGTCACGTCCAGCTCGATGACGGGCGGCGGGTCCGGCAGCCGCTGGGCGATCCGCTCGACCAGGCTCATCCGGCCGAAGCCGGTGAGGATGACGCTGGCCCCCTGCTCCTGCGCGATCCTGGCCACGTGGAACGCGATCGACGAGTCGGTGAGCACGCCGGTGACCAGGATCTGCTTGCCGTCGAGGATGCCCATGTCTGTCTCCTAGAAGATTGAGCTCAGTGGCCCATGCCGAGGCCGCCGTCGACCGGGATCACCGCGCCAGTGATGTACGCGGCGTCGTCGCTGGCCAGGAAGGCCACCAGGGCGGCTACCTCGTCGGCCGCGGCGACCCGGCCGAGCGGGATCGTGGCCAGGATGGCGGCCTTCCTGTCCTCAGACAGCGACGCGGTCATGTCGGTGTCCACGAAGCCGGGGGCCACGACGTTGGCCGTGATGTTCCGCGACGCGAGCTCGCGGGCCAGCGAGCGGGCCAGCCCGACCAGGCCCGCCTTGGAGGCCGCGTAATTGGCCTGGCCGGCCGAGCCGAGCAGCCCGACCACGGAGGACACGAAGATGAGCCGGCCGTGCCGCTGGCGCATCATGCCGCGCACTGCCCGCTTGGCGACCCGGTAGGCGCCGGTCAGATTGGTGTCCAGCACGTCGGCGAAGGCGTCCTCGCGCATCAGCGCGAGCAGCTGGTCCCTGGTGATGCCGGCGTTCGCCACCAGGACCTCGACCGGCCCCTGGCCGGCCTCGGTCTTGGCGAACGCCGCGTCCACCGCGGCCATGTCGGTGACGTCGCACTGCACCACGGTCAGCCCGTCCACCGGCTCGCCGGCCCGCGAGGTCACGGTGACCCGGTTTCCCGCGCTGGCCAGCCTGCGGGCGATGGCCAGCCCGATACCGCGGTTTCCGCCGGTGACGAGAACGGATCGGCTCACGGCTCGCAGCACCTCCAGGTAAGCACCTGGCGAGCGTACCGGCCGGCCCAGTCAGACTGCACGGTGAGCCTGCACAGTCACAGTGAGATAGGTTGCCTGTCGTGGATCAGATCGTGGAAAGTAATGCGGCACACCGGATCGACCCCGAGTTTGCCGCCCTGCCGCTGCGCGAGCTCGCGGACACCGCGCTGCAGCGCGCCGCCGAGCTGGGCGCGCAGCACGCCGACATCCGGGTCGAGCAGATCAGGGGCCAGCGGATCAGGCTGTCGGACGGGAACCTGGAGACGATGCTGGACGCCGGCAATCTCGGCCTGGCCGTCCGGGTCGTAGTGGACGGCACCTGGGGGTTCGCGGCGACCGTGGACCTGACCCCGGCTGCCGCGGCCCGCGCCGCCGGGCAGGCCGTGGATGTGGCCAGGGTGGCCGCGCCGATCGCGGCCGAGCGGATCGAGCTCGCCGACGAGCCCGGCCACGGCGACGTGACCTGGATCTCGTCGTACGTCATCGACCCGTTCGAGGTCAGCGTGGCGGACAAGATCGCGCTGCTCACGCGGTGGAGCCAGGGGCTGCTGGCCCGCGACGGGGTCGCGCACGTGGACGCCGAGATGCAGGCCGTCAAGGAGTGCAAGTTCTACTCCGACGGCGCCACCACGGCCATCCAGCAGCGGGTCAGGGTGCAGCCGGCGCTGACCGCGGTGGCGGTCAGCGCCGACGGGCGCTTCGACACCATGCGCACGCTGGCCCCGCCGGCCGGGCGGGGTTATGAGTACCTGACGGGTACCGGCTGGGACTTCGAGGCCGAGCTCGAGCAGCTGCCCGGGCTGCTGGCCGAGAAGCTGGCCGCTCCCACCGTGCGGGCCGGCCGCTACGACCTGGTGATCGAGCCGTCCAACCTGTGGCTCACGATTCACGAGTCGATCGGCCACGCGACCGAGCTTGACCGGGCGCTCGGCTATGAGGCGGCTTACGCCGGCACCTCGTTCGCCACCCCGGATCAGCTCGGCAGCCTGCAGTACGGCTCGCCGCACATGCACGTCACCGGGGACCGCACCGCGGAGCACGGGCTGTCCACGGTCGGCTACGACGACGAGGGCGTGGCCGCCCAGTCCTGGGACCTGATCACCGGCGGCGTGCTGACCGGCTACCAGCTGGACCGCAGGATCGCGCGGCGCAACGGGCTCGGCCGCTCGAACGGCTGCGCGTTCGCCGACTCGCCCGGCCACATGCCGCTGCAGCGGATGGCGAACGTCTCGCTGCAGCCGCCCGAGCAGGGCCCGTCCGTCGACGAGCTGATCAGCGGGATCGAGCACGGCATCTACGTCGCCGGGGACAAGAGCTGGTCGATCGACATGCAGCGGTACAACTTCCAGTTCACCGGCCAGCGGTTCTACAAGATCGAGAGCGGGCGGCTGGCCGGCCAGCTCCGCGACGTCGCCTACCAGGCGATCACCACCGAGTTCTGGAACTCCCTGGAGGCAGTAGGCGGGCCGCAGACGTACGTTCTCGGCGGCGCCTTCAACTGCGGGAAGGGACAGCCCTCGCAGATCGCCCCGGTCAGTCACGGCTGCCCGGCCGTGGTCATGCGCGGCATCCGGATCCTGAACACCGCCGAGGAGGCGTCATGAGCGCGGGAGCGCATTCAGCGCATTCACCGCAGTCAGCGCATTCACCGCAGCAGGCCGTCGAGCGGGCGCTGGCCGCGGCCCGCTGCGAGGACTGCGTGGTCATCGCCGAGGAGACGTCATCGGCCAACCTGCGCTGGGCGGGCAACACGCTGACCACCAACGGCGTGTCACAGTCCCGCCGCCTTACGGTGATCGCCGTGCGGCGCAGCGGCGGCCAGGCGATGACCGGCGTGGTGTCCCGGACGGGCGTGCGCGACGACCAGATCGAGGACGTGGTGCGCGCCGCCGAGCAGGCGGCTGTGCAGAGCACTCCGGCCGAGGACGCCAGGCCGCTGGTGACCCCGGGAAGCGCGGCCGGCGCGCGGTGGGACGATCCGGTGCGGCGCACCGAGATCGGGGTCTTCCGCGGCTTCACCGAGGCGCTCGGCCACGCGTTCGGGTCGGCCGCCTCGCGCGGGCACAAACTGTACGGGTACGCCGAGCACGACATGTCCTGCGCGTTCCTCGGCACCTCCAGCGGCCTGCGGCTGCGGCACGACCAACCCTCAGGCAAGGCGGAGCTGAACGCCAAGTCCGCGGATCTGAGCCGGTCCACCTGGGCCGGAACGTCCAGCCGTGACTTCACCGACGTGGACGTGGCCGCACTCGAAGCGGATCTCGCGCAGCGGCTCGGCTGGGCCAGCCGCCGGGTCGAGCTGCCGGCCGGCCGCTACGAGACGCTGCTGCCGCCTGGCGCCATGGGCGACCTGCTGTACTTCGTCTACTGGGCCGCGGGCGCGCGGGACACGCTGAACGGCCGGACGGTGTTCAGCAAGGCGGGGGGCGGCACCCGGGTCGGGGAGCAACTGAGCGGGCTGCCGGTGACGCTGCGCAGCGATCCGTCCGCGCCCGGCCTGGAGTGCGCTCCGTTCGTGATCGCGCACGCGTCGAGCCGCGACACCTCGGTGTTCGACAATGGCCTGGCGCTGGGGCCGAGCGAGTGGATCAGCGACGGCAAGCTGGCCGCGCTGCTGCAGACGCGGTACTCGTCCGAGCTGTCCGGCCTGCCGGTCACTCCCGGCATCGACAACCTCATCTTCGAGTCCGCCGCCGCGGACGCGCCCACGCTCGACGACATGCTGGCCAGGACGGACAACGGGCTGCTGCTCACCTGCCTGTGGTACATCCGCGAGGTTGACGCGCAGACGCTGCTGCTCACCGGCCTCACCAGGGACGGTGTCTACCTGGTGGAGAACGGCGAAGTAACCGGGGCGGTGAACAACTTCAGGTTCAACGAGAGCCCGGTCGGCATGCTCAACCGCCTGGCCGAGGTCGGCGCCAGCGTGCCGACGCTGCCCCGGGAGTGGGGCGACTACCTGACGTCGGTCGCGATGCCGCCGGCCAGGATCGAGGGCTTCAACATGTCGTCGGTGAGCCAGGCCAGCTGATCTTCTCTGGAAGGCTCAGCCGTCCTCGAGCCGGAAGCCGACCTTGAGGCCGACCTGGAAGTGCGCGATCTCGCCGTCCACGATCTGGCCGCGGATCTGCGTGACCTCGAACCAGTCCAGGTGACGCAGGGTCTGGCCGGCCCGGCGCAGCGCATTGCGCACGGCAGGCTCGACCCCGTCCGGCGAGGTTCCGACGATCTCGGTCACCCGGTAGGTGCGGTCCGACATATGTCCTCCCAGCGTGTTGAGCTGTGTCTTGAGCTGTTGCGGAGGGGAACGATACTCGCTCGCGGGCGGCCGCGGCAGTCGGGCAGGATAGCCGGGTGAACGCCTCCGTGCGAGAGCTGGAGCGGCAGGCCAGGAGCCTGCTGCCGGCCGAGGTATACGACTACATCGCCAGCGGATCCGGACGCGAGCAGACGCTGCGCGCCAACCTGAAAGCCTGGCGCCAGGTGCCGCTGCTCCCCCGCGCGCTGCGGGATGTCACCTCGGTCGACACGCGCGTGCGGGTCGGCAGGGTGTCGCTGGGCACGCCGGTCGGGGTGGCGCCGACCGGCTTTCACCGCAGCGTGCATCCCGACGGCGAGGTGGCCACGGCCGCGGGCGCGGCCAGGGCCGGCGCACTGTACGTGCTGTCCACCAGGAGCTCGCGGCGGATCGAGGACGTCGCCGCCGCGGTCAGCGCGGTCGGCGGGACGTGGTGGTTCCAGGTGTACGTCCTGCGCGACCGCGAGCTCACCGCCGGCCTGGTGCGGCGGGCGGCGGCGGCCGGGGCAGCGGCCCTGGTGCTGACCGCGGACACGCCCGTGGTCGGCCGCAAGCGCCGGGACCGCGGGGTCGAGTTCATCCCCGAAGACGACTACCTGGCCAACCTGGGACCGCTGGCCGACCTGTCAGCGACCGCGCAGGCGCCCGACGTGACCTTTGCCGATATCGGCTGGCTCGGCGAGGTCAGCGGCGGGCTGCCGGTGATCGTCAAGGGCGTGCTGCGGCCCGACGACGCGGTGAGCTGCGCCCGGCACGGTGCGGCGGGCGTGGTCGTCTCCAATCACGGCGGCAGGCAGCTGGACGGCGCGGTCCCCACCGCCCGCGCGCTGCCCGCGGTAGTCGCGGCGCTGCGGGAGGCCGGGGCGAGCTGCGAAGTCTACGTCGACGGCGGGCTGCGCAGCGGGGAGGACATCCTGAGCGCGCTGGCGCTGGGCGCGCGGGCGGTATTCGTCGGCAGGCCCGTCCTGTGGGCGCTGGCCTGCGGCGGGGCAGAGCGGGTCAGCGAACTGCTGGCCGGCCTGACCGACGGCCTCGCGCACGCCATGGCCCTGGCCGGCGCCGGCTGCGTGGCGGATCTGGCCGGGGTCGCGTGGACGTCCCTCGATTGCGGGCATACCGTAAGAGCGTGAGGATGGTTCACCGGGCACCCCGCGAGCAGATCCCGCTCGTCACCGAGGCGAAGCGGCCGATGTCGGAGGATATCGCCTACCGCGAACGCCGCTACCTGGTCATGATGGGAATCCGCGTCCTCTGCTTTCTCCTCGCGCTGCTGCTGTTCGTGTTGCACGCCGGCTGGCTGGCCGCGATTCCGGCGGTTGGCGCGATCGCTATCCCCTATTTTGCGGTCGTATTCGCCAATGGCGGACGTGAGCCGACTAGCACCAGGGGCTTCAGGCCGTATGAACCCAACCTTCCCGAGCGTTCCTTTGGATCTTCGGGGCCGCCGGAGTGGCCGGCTCCTTCACCGCGCGACGGCACGACCCCTGTCTCTGGCAGAGTCTCTGACAGTGCAGCCGACTCACAGCGCCACACTCAGTCCCATGAGGACCCTGGATCGCATTAGCGAGCCGAAACCGCTGATCGGAGAGTTCAGGCGAACTCCGCGCCGAGATGGGCTTGTGATCGGGGCTTGACACACATGGGGGGGGTTCCGTGTAACATGCATACCGGTGCTCTGGTCCCCCGTCGGAGCACCGCTGCCGGCGTTCCGGGCCCCCGTCGGAACGCCGATGAATGCGACGCCGGGTGGTTTGCCCCCGTAGCCACCCGGCGTCGCTCTATGTTCGGAGGTCTTTGACCTCCTTCCCGAGGGCTCGCAGTACTTGCCCCGGGGGGAGACCCCCGGACCCCCGGTCGCTCTATGTTCGGAGGTCTTTGACCTCCTTCCCGAGGGCTCGCAGTACTTGCCCCGGGGGGAGAGACCCCCGGACCCCCGGTCGCTCCAGGCTTGGGTCCTTGGCTCGCTCGGGGGCCGGTCGCCGCTGGGTTCAAGGGCTTCAGCTTCCTTACGGGGACACGCGGGACTAGCGGGATGGGACGCTCTCGGGACCGGGACGGGGCGGGCTCGGGGGGGCCGTTGGCCTTCTTGCGGTGACGTATGGGTCCCGCGACTGGGCCCCGGGCGGGGGCGGCGCTTCGCCGTTCGGTGGGCCCTTTCCCGGTCATCCGGAGACACATTGCGCTCGGCAGCGAAAATCCTCCGGACCGCGGGGTGTTCCGCTGCGCGTCCGGTCGGTCGATTCCTTATCAAGCGTCCTCTGGCGGCGCACACCGCATTCTCCGGAGGAAACTCCCGGATCTGGTACCCGGCGCTTATGTTCGGGGGCTTGCATCGCCTTGAGGGCACTCAGGCGCTTTACGCCCGGAATCCCGGATCCCGGCCGGCGGCGGTCCGCACCCCTCGTTTCACTGTCTTTAATTTCCGCGACCGCGACCTCACGGGTTACGAATTACCTGCAATTTGCATGAGGTGCGCGCTCCGAAGGTTTTAAACCTTCGCTAGGGATAGAGTTTACTCTCTCTTTACTCAGTCTTGCGGAATTCGGCGATAGCCACGATCATCATGCCGAGGCCCATGATCGCGACGATGCCCAGCGACAGCCACTCGGGAACGGACCAGCCGTCCCACGTGACACCGGGCGCCAGGGCACGCACCGCCAGCGGGCTGACGTGCAGGTGGCTGAATACCGCGCGCCGCATCGGGTCCACGATGTAGGTGAGCGGGTCGAACCGGGTCAGCACGCCGAGCCAGGACGGCAGGCCGTTCAGCGGGTACAGCGCGCCGGACAGGAAGAACAGCGGCATCACGAGCATCTGGATGAGCGCCATGAAGGCCTGGATCTGCTTGATCCGCGCCGCCATCATTACCCCGAATGCGGTCAGCGTGAACGACAGCAGCAGCAGTTCCCCGATGAGGGTGAGGATCAGGACCGGCGAGTAGGGCACGTGCGCGAGCCAGGCGAGGATCAGGATCACGATCCCCTGGAACGTCGCCACGGTCGCGCCGCCCAGGCACTTGCCGACCACCAGGGCGGCCCGGCTCACCGGCGCGACCAGCATCTCGCGCAGGAAGCCGAATTCGCGGTCCCACACGATGGAGGCGGCCGAGAAGATGGCGGTGAACAGTACCGACATGGCCAGCACGCCCGGGTAGATGAACGTCTTGAAGTCCACCCCCGGCGGCAGGCCGCGCTTGGCCAGCGCGGACAGCCCGGAGCCGAGCACGAAGAGGAAAAGGACCGGCTGGACGAGCCCGGTGATCGCGCGCAGCCGGTCGCCGCGGAACCTGAGCAGCTCGCGCCGCCACACGATCCCGGCCGCCCGCATGTCCTGGCGGATGCTCCGGGTGGGTACGGACACCCTGATGGCCTCGCTGAGCCCGCCGGCGTCGGGGCCGGCCAGCGGCTCGGTGACCTGGGTTGCCATGTCAGCCCCTCCTTCGCCAGGCATTGACCATGCTGCGCATGTGGTCGGTGCTGGTGGCTTCGGCGTCGCGGATGGTCTTGCCGGTGTAAGACATGAACACGTCGTCCAGCGAGGGACGCGACACGCTGACCGATTTGATCGGCAGGCTCATCTCGGCGAACAGCCGGGGCACGAACTGCTCTCCCGACGCCACCGAGAAGGTGACCGCGCCGTCGTGGACGGCGGCGCTGATGCCGAAGGTGTCACGCAGGGCATCGATCGCCGCGCTGTCATCGGACGTGTGAATCTGCACCCGGTCCTCGCCGACGCTTGCCTTCAGCGCCTCAGGCGTGTCGATGGCCACGATCTTGCCGTTGTCGATGATCGCGATCCTGTCGCAGTTCTCGGCCTCGTCCATGTAGTGCGTGGTCAGGAAGATCGTGATGTCCTCCCGGCGCTTCAGGTCGTTGATGTACTCCCAGATGGATGTGCGGGTCTGCGGGTCGAGCCCGACCGTCGGCTCGTCCAGGAAGAGCACCCGCGGCGCGTGCAGCAGACCGCGGGCGATCTCCAGCCGGCGCTGCATGCCACCCGAATAGGTGCTGACCAGGCTGTCGCGGCGCTCCCATAGCCCGACCATCTCCAGGACCTGGCGAATCCGCGGCGCCACGACGTTCTTGGGCACTGCGTAGAGATCCGCGTGGAACTGCAGGTTCTGCTGGCCGGTGAGGTACGTGTCGAGGGTGGTGTCCTGGAACACCAGGCCGATGTTCCGCCGGACCGCGTCCCGCTCTGCGGTCACGTCGTGACCGGCCACCATCGCGCTGCCCGAGGTCGGCGCGGCCAGTGTGCACAAGATCTTGATCGTGGTGGATTTGCCGGCTCCGTTCGGCCCGAGAAAGCCGAACGTCTCCCCCGGAGCGACCTCGAAGTCGATACCGCGCACGGCCTCGATCTCGCCGTACCGCTTGGTCAGGCCGCCGACCCGGACGGCGGCTTCGCCGTTGCCCGCCAGAGCGC
>DASXZD010000121.1:0-19486 GCA_036502085.1 Streptosporangiaceae bacterium | reverse complement strand
GCCGATGACGGCGGGATGTGGACGCTGCGGCTGCCGCTGACCGCGCCCGACCGGCTGGCCGAGCTGGTCGCGGCCCGGCTGGCCGGGCTGGCGCCCGGCACGGTCGCGGTGGTCGAGCTGCTGGCCGCGGGGGAGCCGCTGGGGCTGGCGCTGCTGGAGTCGCTGACCGTGCCGGACGCGCTGGAGGACGCCGAGCGGCAGGGGCTCATCGAGGTGGGCCAAGACGGCAGCCGCGCGCAGGCCCGGCTGGCGCACCCGGTCTACGGCGAGGTGCTGCGCCAGCGCATGCCGCGCTCCCGGCTGCGCCGGCTGTGGGCCGTGCTGGCCGGCGCGGTGCAGCAGACGGGGGCGCGCCGGCGCGAAGACGTGCTGCGGATCGGGCGCTGGCAATTGGATGCCGGCGTCACGGGGGACCCCGCGCTGCTGGTCGGCGCCGCCCGGCGGGCGCGCCAGATGTTCGACATGGATCTCGCGGGCAGGCTGGCCCGGGCCGCGTTCAGCGCGGGCGGCGGCGTCGAGGCCGGCGTTGTGCTCGGCGAGGCGGAGTTCGCGTCCGGGCGGCACGCGGAGGCCGAGGCGGTGCTGGCCGGGCTGGTGCCGCTCTGCTCGGGCGACGCCGAGCTGGCCCGGGTGGCGAACGCCCGGTCGTATAACTTCGGCACGCTAATGGGTGACCCGGCGGCCGCCGCGGCCGTGCTCGACGAGGCGCTGTCGGTGATCACCGACCCGGCCGCGCGGCTGCGGCTGACCGGGCGGATGGCGGTGAACCGGCTGTTCGCCGGGGAGCCCGTCGCGGCCCTGGCGGCGGTGGCCGGCGCGCTTGGCCACGACGACCCTGAGGTCGCCGGGCGCGGCAGCTACATCTCGTCCATCGCCCTGGCGCTGACCGGCCGCACCCGGGAGGCGGTCTCGGTTGCCCGGCACGGCCTGGAGATGCACCGGCGCTGGCGGTCCAGCGGCGGGATCCAGCTCCCCGAGGTGCAGCTCATCGGGTCCGTGCTGGGGCACGCGGCCGACGGTGACCCGGGCCGGGCGCTGGCCGAGGGGACCGTCGGCTACCAGGCGTGCATCGACGCGGGCGACAAGGAGGGGCAGGCCACGTTCTCGCTGCTGCGCGGCTGGGCGTGGGCCGGGCAGGGCCGCCTGGCCGACGCCGCGCTGGCGTTCCGCGAAGGCGCGGCGATCAACCGCGAGCTGCACGACATCATCGCGCTGCGCTGGTGCCTGGGCGGGCTGGCGCTGGCCGAGGGGATGGCCGGCCGCCGGGACGCCGCCCGGGCTGCGGTGGCCGCGCTGGACCAGACCTCACCGATCTCGCTGACCATGTTCGAGGCCGACCTGATCGACCGGGGCCGGGCCTGGGCCAGCGTGGCGGCGGGCCAGCTGTCCCTGGCGCGCGACCTGCTCGGAGCGGCGGCGCAGCGCGCGGCGGCCGGCCAGCTGTGGGTAGCCGAGGCGCACCTTCGGCACGACAGCGCCAGAATCGGCCCGCCTGGCCTGGTCGCGGGCCGGCTGGCCGAGCTGGCGGAGATCGTCGACGGCCGGCTGGCTGGCGCGTTCGCCCGGCACGCGGCGGCTGCGGCGCAGTCCTCGGCGGCCGGGCTCGAGGCCGCGGCGGCGGAGTTCGAGGCCATCGGGGCCTGGCTGCTCGCCGCTGAGGCCGGCACCGCGGCCGCGGCCGGCTACCGGGCGGAGGGCCTGGCGCGGCGATCCAGTGTGGCGGCCAGGAAAGCCAGGGAGCTGGCGGCCAGGTGCGGCGCGGTCCGCACGCCCGGGCTTTCGGGCGGTCCTGAGGCCGGGCGGCTGACCCAGCGCGAGCGCGAGGTGGCCGGCCTGGCCGCGGCCGGGGCGAGCAGCAAGCAGATCGCGGTCAGCCTGCAGCTGTCGCCCCGGACGGTGGACAACCACCTGCACAGCATCTACGCCAAGCTCGGCGTGACCAGCCGCGACGAGATGGCCGAAGCGCTGGAGCGCAGCTAGCCCGGCGACGAGGCTGCCATCGGTCAGGACGCCAGGAAGCGAACAATCCGGCCTCACCCGGCTGGCAGAATATGAGCTGACCTCTCATCGGGTGAGATCCGCCAGCATCTCCTCGATCTCGGCCAGCGCGGCGGAGATCCACGGCAGTGCCAGCGGGTCGGCTGGGGCCAGCGGGTCGGCTGAGGCCAGCGCCGCCGTGCGCTGGGCTTCGCTGTCGCCGTACAGCAGCCCGGTGGCCACCCGCAGCCGCAGTGCCGCAGGCTCCTCGCCGAATGCGCTGGCCGGCAGCACGCCGGCGCCATAGCGGTCGAGCAGCAGCGCGGCTAGCCCGGGGCCGCTGGTCACCCCGTGCCGGCCGCGCAGCAGCTCGCGCAGCGGGCCGAAGTCCGGGTACAGGTAGAAGGCCGCCTGCGGGACGGGTCCGGCGGCGCCCGCGGCGGCGAACCGGGCCGCCACGGCGCGGGCCACGACCGCGTGCAGCCGCCTGCTGGCCGCGACCTGCCGGGTCATCTCGGGCGGCTCGCCGAACGCGAACGCGGCCGCCTGCTGGACCGGGCCGCACGGCGCGGACCATATCTCGCTGCCGATGCCGAGCAGCCGGTCGCGCAGGCCGGCCGCCGACGGCACCGTGCAGCCGGCATCGGGCAGCCGGGCCACGCCGATCCGCCAGCCGCCGAGGGCCAGGCTCTTGCTCAGCGCCGTGGTCACGACGGTGCGCCGCGGCGCGATCGCGGCCGGGCTGGTGAACGGCGTGGCCGGGTCGTGCAGGAGATCGCGGTAGATCTCGTCCGAGATGATGATCAGGTCGTGCTCGGCCGCGACCTCGCACAGCTGCGTGACCGCGGTCGGCGAGGCCACGGTCCCAGTGGGGTTGTCGGGCAGCGTCACCACGACTGAGCCGATCCGCCGGCCGCGGTCCCGGGCCCCGGCGACCGCCCGGTCCAGCAGGACCGGGTCCGGCACGCCTCCCTCGCCCGGCCGCGTCGGGACGAAGTGCGGCCTGATGCCGATCATGGCGGCCTGCGCGGCGTAGCTGACCCAGCTGGGCCTGGGCACGGCCACATCGGCGCCGAGCGCGAGCAGCAGCCCGTAGAGCAGCGGCTTGCTGCCGGGTCCGCAGACGACCATCTCGGGCCCGGTCGGCAGGCCGCGCCGGGCCCAGTAGCCGGCCGCGGCCTCCCGCAGCCCGGCCAGCCCGGCCACCGGGCCGTAGCCGCCCCGGCCCGCCGCCTCGGCCAGCGCGGCGCGCAGGACCGGATGGACCGGCAGCCCGGCCTCACCGAACGCGAGCGGGAGCACGCGCTCACCCCGGCGCCTCCTGTCGGCAAGCGCCTCGTTGGCGGCCAGGGTGGCCGATACGGCGGCCGGGATACGCGCGGTCGCTGGGTCTGCGGGTGCGGGGTCTGCGGATGTGGGCAGGACGGATCGCATGGCCAGGGCAGCCACGGTCAGGATCACTTCCTTGCGCGGGGGAGGGCAGAGTGCTTCGACGCCTGGCGGCCGGCCCGGCGGGCGTGCGACGGCTGGACGCGCACCCCAGCGTACGGAAGAATAAGTGAAATCGGTGCTCTCTGAAGGAGAGGTTAAGATAATCTAATGCTCGATACGCACCGGCTCAGGCTGCTCAGCGAGTTCGCCGAGCGGGGCAGCATCGCGGCTACCGCGGCGGCGCTCGGATACACCCCCTCTGCGGTCTCGCAGCAGCTCACGATGCTGGAGCGGGAGGCAGGCGCGGCGCTGCTCGACAGGACGGCCCGCAGCGCAGAGCTGACCGGGGCCGGACGGCGGCTAGCCGGTCACGCGCGGCAGATCCTGGCGTTGATGGAGGCCGCGGAGGCCGACCTGTCCGCGCAAGCCCAGGAGCCCGAGGGCCGGGTGGTGGTGACCGCGTTCCCGACCGCGGCGGTAGCATTCGCCCCGGCCCTGGCCCGGAGCCTGCGCGAGCATGCCGGGCTGACCCTGCTGCTCCGCCAGGCACAGCACGGCGAGGGCCTGCGTCAGGTCAGGTCGGGAGAGGCGGACGTCGCGCTGATCGACGACTGGTCGGGCTCGCGGGCGCAGTCGCTGTCCCGGGACCACGGGGGACTGCTCAGCTACTACCCGCTGCTGCGGGATCCGCTGGTGCTCGTCGTGCCGCGAGCGCATCCGGTGGCCACCGAGCAGCGTGTCCAGCTGCGCCGGCTTCGGGAAGAGGCGTGGATGGTCACCCCGGCGGGCGAACCGTCCCGGCAGGCGGTGGACCGGATGTTCGCGAACACGGGCGGCGCCCCGCCGGTGTCGTGGGAATTCGAGGGGCTCGGCACCATCCTCAGCCTGGTGGCCAGGGGGATCGGGATCGCCGCCGTGCCGCGGCTGGCCCTGGCCGCCGGAGCGGGCCGGGTCGCCGTACGCGAGCTGCCGGCCTCCGCGCCGGCCAGGGACGTCTACGCGGTGGCCAGGGCCTCGAGCGTGCGCCGTCCGGCGATCGCGGTCGTCCTGACGGCCTTGCACGCCGCCGCCAAGAACTTGTCCGCGCGGCTGGCGCCGGGCGGTCCCCGGCCGGATCAGCGATGATCTCCGTGAGGGACCCTGGTCAGAGTGCGTGCTAAGTCAAGATGACCATGGGAAGCGCCGTGATCATCATGCTGGGCGGCCGCGGGGAACTCGCTACCCTGGGCACGGTCAGTCGGCCAGCGTGGAAGGGACGGGTTTGCCGTGACGGCAACGATCAGCGAATGGCTGCGGCGCGGGGCGACCGCGGTCGCCGCCGGGCGGGTGGCGATCGGGGTGGTGGCGCTGGCCGCGCCGCCGCTTGTCGCCCGGCCCTGGGTTGGCGCGGCGGCCGACAGCGCCGAGGGGCGCGTGCTGGCCCGGGCCCTGGGCGGCCGCGACCTCGCGCTCGGCATCGGTGCCCTCATTGCGCTGCAGCCCCCCGCGGCCGGCGCCGGATTGGCCACCGCTGGATCGGCTGACGCCGACGCCGACCTGGCCGACGCCGAGCTGGTTATCGCTGGGTCGGATTTCGCCGGGCCGCCTGCGGTCTGGGTTGGCCTGGCTGCGGTCGCGGACGCGTTCGACCTGCTGGCCACCGCTGTGGCCTGGCGCAGGCTGCCGGCCAGCCGGTGGCTGGTGGCGCTGTCGGCCGGCGGGGCTGCGGCCGTGGGAGCGGCGGCGGCTCGGTCGATGATTTCGGTGAAAGTGCCCGATGGCTCTTGACCTGCTGTCGGACGGCGCGGCGCTCACCGCGGCGCTGGTGGATATCGAGTCGGTTAGCGGGGGCGAGGCGCCGCTGGCTGACCAGATCGAGTCGGCGCTCCGGCCGCTGCCGCACCTGACCGTGCACCGGTCGGGGGCGTGCGTGGTCGCGCGCACCACGCTTGGCCGGCCGGAGCGGGTAGTCCTGGCCGGGCACATTGACACGGTTCCTGTCGCGGGCAATCTTCCATCTCATTCCGAACGGGGCCGGCTGTACGGCTGCGGCACGTCGGACATGAAGTCGGGGGTGGCCATCCAGTTGCGGCTGGCGGCGACGCTGGCCCGCCCGGTCCGTGACGTCACGTACGTGTTCTACGACTGCGAGGAGATCGAGGCCGAGCGCAACGGCCTCGGCCGGCTCAGCCGCGACGAGCCCGACCTGATCGCCGGGGACTTCGCGGTGCTGCTGGAGCCGACCGGCGGCGTGGTCGAGGGCGGCTGCCAGGGCACGCTGCGGGCCGACGTCGTCGCGGCGGGGGAGCGGGCGCACAGTGCCAGGGCCTGGAAGGGCCGCAACGCGATCCATGAGGCCGACGGCATCCTGCGGGTCTTGCGGGACTACCAGCCGCGCCAGCCCGATGTGGACGGCCTGATCTACCGGGAGGGCCTGAACGCGGTGGCCATCAGCGGCGGGGTGGCAGGCAACGTGATCCCTGACCGGTGCACGGTCACGGTGAACTTCAGGTTCGCGCCCGATCTCGACCCGGGCCAGGCGGAAGACCATGTTCGCGAGGTGTTCGGGGAGTGGCCGGTCACGGTACTCGACGTGGCTCCTGGCGCCCGCCCCGGCCTGGACCGGCCTGCCGCCGCGTCATTCGTGGCGGCCGTCGGCGGCGCGCCTCGGGCCAAGCTAGGCTGGACCGACGTGGCCCGCTTCGCGGCGTTCGGAATACCCGCCGTCAACTACGGACCCGGAGAACCCGAGATGGCGCATACGAAGGGCGAATACGTGGAGATCCCGAAGATCGCCGAGTGCGAGGCCAGAATGCGCGCCTGGCTGACGGGGTAGCCCCGCCAGCCAGGTCGCGCGTCTCGCTGTCGCTACTTGGCCGGCCCCGAGGTCAGCGTCAGCGAGGACGTGTGGTGCTGGCCGTCGGGTGCCACCCAGGTCATCGTGATCGTCTCGCCCGGGTGGTACTTGGTCAGCGCGCTGGTCAGCGTCTGCGGCGAGGTGATGGCCTGGCCGTCGATGCCGGTGATCACCGACCCGGAGGTCACCCCGGCCGAATTGACCGGAGTGTTGCAGAGCACCCCGCCGATCAGCGTGCCTGAGCTGACGTTCGGGATCTTGCTGGGCACGGTGAGCTGGTTGGCGGTCAGGCAGCCGGCGGGGCTGCCCGTCCCGCCGCCGAATCCGCCGAATCCGTTCTGCTGGTCATTCGCCGCGCTCTGCATCTGCCGCAGCTGGGTGGCCGGGCTGGGCGAGTTGCTGGGCGCGGAGTTCGTGCCGCCGGTGGTCGCCACCGTCACGCCGAGGAAGGCGGGCGAACCGAGCTGGATTCCGGCGGAGTTGTCGCCCGACTCGATCCGGGTGGCGACCGACAGGGCCCGGTCGATCGGGATCGCGAACCCCATGCTGGCGCCCTGGCCGCCAAACTGGCCGGAGCTGGTGTTGGCGGCGGTGTTCATGCCGATCACCTTGCCCTGCGCGCTGGCGAGCGCGCCGCCGGAGTCGCCCGACACGATCGCCGCGTTCGTCTCCAGCATCCCGTGCAGGTTCTCGGTCGTGTTCGCGCCCTGGTCCGACGCCTGGATCGACTGGTTCAGGTTGGTGATCTCGCCGCTCACCACGGCCGGGGCGCCATCCTGGCCTTCGGCGTTGCCGAGGGCCACGACCGGGTCGCCGACCTTGACCGTTTTCGAGTCGCCGACCGGGATCGTCTTCAGGCCGGACGCGCCGTTCAGCTTGAGCAGCGCGATGTCGTCGGCCTTGTCGGTGCCGAGCAGGGTGACCGAGAAGGTCTGCCCGGTGTTAGCGATCTTCACCTCGATCTTGGACGTGCCCTCGACGACGTGGTTGTTGGTCAGCACCAGGCCGCCGGAGGTGAGGACCATCCCGGTTCCCTCGAGCGTGCTGCCCTGGTACTGGGCGGTCGAGATCACGTCCACGATCCCCGGGCTGACCTTGTTGGCGACGGACTGGATGAGCGCGCTGTCGGGGCCGTTGCTGTTGCCGCCGGATCCGTTGCCGATCCCGCCTGATCCATTGCCGGATCCCGGGCTGGCGAACGAGCTGTTGTTGTTCGACGTGTTGTTGTGCTTGAGGGCCAGGACCGTTCCGGCTCCGACTCCGGCGGCCAGCGCGGCGACGACAACGTAGGTGAGAATCCGGCTGCCGCTACGCGACCGGGGCGCCTCCTGGCCGTAACCGCCGATGATGTCTCCGGCCGGGTATCCGCCGGTCGCGTACCCGCCGGGCGGCCCGTATCCGGGCCGGGGGCCGTGCTGCGGGCCCGAGGGGCCCGCAGGGCCCGGGGGGCCCGAGGGGCCCGAAGGGTAGCCGCCTGGACCGTAGGCTTCGTGGCCGTAGCCGGGACCGTAGGCACCCTGCGGGTAGCCGCCGTGGCCGTAGCCGTACGGGCCCTGCGGGTAGCCGCCGTGGCCGTAGCCGTAGGGGCTCTGCGGGTAGCCGCCCTGGGCATAGCCGCCTTGCCTGTAGTCGGGCTGTCCGTAGTCGGGCTGGTCGCCGCCCGGCGGGGTTGGCGGCGAGGCGCTGTAGGCCATCGTCGGGTGCTCGTAGCCCGGGCCGGACGGGAGGGGGACGTTCTCGCCGGTCGCTTCGGCGTCTGGCGACAGCGTGTCGCCGGCGCCGGGGCTGGCGCTCGCGTCGGGCGGCAGCCCGGCCGCTGAGGTTTCCGGGGTTTCCGGGGCTTCCGGGGCTTCCGGGGCGGCAGGGGCCGCGCCCGGCGCCTGGGCCGGGACCCAGTCGGCCGCCGGCGAGGCGTCTGTGCCGCCCCTACCGGTACCAGACGATCCAGCGGATCCGGCGGATCCGTCTTGCGGCGCCGGCCAGGCGCTGTCGAACTCCGGCGGCTGCTGCTCGCCGTCGTTGCGCTCTTCGTGCATCTGAAATCACCTTGCCCGGAACTAGCGTAATTCCCGTTCGGGTCCCGGCTATCCCGTCGGCCGGGGCCCTAGGTCTGGCCCGCGCTCTTCCTCTAGTTAGCCCAATCTGCCTGGACCTACGCTGAACGCCTCCTGAGGATTGGCCGGACGTGATGGAGATCACGCATACCGGAGATCGACACAGTCCTGTGACCTGGATAAACGGCGACGTGCCTCGTGGCGCGTTGCCTAAGGTACATTCACGATATAACGTGAGTAGTGAGTTCGCGGCGGCGGCGTCCAGGCGGCCGGACAGCTAGCTGTCTAACCGGCCTGGCGGCCGTGCCCACCAGGATTCTGACAGCAGGGAGTGGCCATGTCTGCACCAACCCGCACCGACGAGCCCGGGCTGTCCAGGCGTGACGAGGCTGCGGTCTCCAGCGCGGCGATGTCCGCTGCCCCGTGGACGGCGGCCGTAGGGACCGGCGCTGTCGTCGGGCTCGGCGATCTCGGGCTGCACCTCATCAGCGGAAACATCGGGCTGAGCGCGCTCAGCGGCTCAGCGGCGCTCGGCGTGCTGGCGTTCTTCGTCGTGGCCGCCGCGGGAGCGTTGCAGAGCTCGCGGTCAGGGCGAGCCCTCCGGTGGGCGCGCAGCAACCCCTGGCGATTCGCGATCCTGCCCGGCGCGGCCTGCGCCGCGATCGTCTTCGTGCTCTCGGTGGTGCTCGGCGGCGGGGTATTCGCCGGGATCTTCAGCGGGGTGTGGCACGGCGCGGGCGTTTACGGCCTGACCGGGCTGGCCGGCTCGATGGGCGGCGCCCGCCGCCGTCGCGACGCCTGACTCCTAGTCGCCGGGCAGGCCGGTGACCGCAGGGTAGGCCGGTGATCGCGGGTCAGTCGCTGGGCAGGCCGGTGATCGCTGGCTCGATGGAGCCGATCAGCTCGGACCTGGCGCTCGCCAGCGAGGGGCCGTACCAGGTCAGGCTCCGGCCGGAGACGAGCGCTACGGCCATGCCGGGGAAGGCCTCGGGGCCGTCGTCGGGCGTGAAGACGTAGGGCTCGTCCGGCAGCACGGCCAGCCGGGCCCCGGCCGAGGTCAGGTCGGCCAGCTCGGCCTTGGGATACCGGTCGGGCGAATCGGCGAAGACGTGGGCCAGTCCGAGCCGGGTGAGCACGTCGCCCGCGAACGTGCGGGCCCCGACAACCATCCAGGGATCCCGCCAGACCGGGACGATCGTTGGTACCGGCGGCAGCGCGGGCGGGCCTGACCACTGCGCGGCGGCGGTGCGCAGCCAGCCGGGCTCGGGCACGGCCAGGGTCTCGGTGAACAGGCGGCGCAGCGAGCGCAGCGCCGCCTGCACCGTCTCGATCTCGGTGACCCATACCGGGACCCCGGCCGCCCGCAGCTGCTCGACGTCGTGCCGGCGGTTCTCCTCCCGGTTGGCGACGACCAGGTCGGGGCGGAGCGCGATGATCGCTTGACGGTTCGGGTTCTTGGTGCCGCGGACCCGCGGCACGTCCAGGTCGGCCGGGTGGGTGCACCAGTCGGTGGCGCCGGCCAGCCGGCCGGGGACGGTGCTGGCGAGGGCTTCGGTCAGCGACGGGACAAGCGAGACGATGCGCCGCGGCGGCTCGGCCAGGTCGAGCGGATACCCGAGGTCATCGCGCAGCGTCGGCATGAGATGCCTTCCTGTAACAAGGGTCAGGGCGAAGTCGCCGGCCTACAGCTGCCTACAGCTGCCTACAGCCGCCTACAGCCGGCCTAAAAGAGGCTCAGGCGAAGTCGCCGGCGTCGCGGCGCAGGTCGCGGAGCACCGAGACCAGCGTTTCGAGCTGAGGCGGGGCGAGCCCGGGCCGGCAAAACAGCGCGGCGTTCAGCTCCTTGGTAGCGGCTTCGGCCAGCTCGCGGCCCTCGCCGGTAATATGCACGAGCACGGCCCGGCCGTCGTCCGGGTGCGGCTCGCGGCGGACCAGCCCGGCACGTTCGAGCCGCCGCACGGCGCTGGTGATGCTCGTCGGGTGCACCTGCAGGAGAGCGCCGGCCCGGGCCATCGGCAGGGCCCCGTGCCGGGTAAACGACAGCAAGGTGAGCAGCTCGTAGCGGGCGAAGCTCAGTCCGAGCGGTCGCAGCACCTCATCCGCGCGGGCCAGCATGATGGCCTGGGCGCGCATCAGCGAGGTGACGGCGGCCATGCCGTCGGCCGCGTCTTGCCAGCCGTGCGCCCGCCATTGCCTGGCGGCCTCCGCGATGGGGTCGAACCTCAGCACCGGCGTCGTCACGGCTTCCCCCTCACACGTTGCGCCGGTACTGGCCGCCGGCCTCGAAGAACGCGTCGCTGATCTGCCCGAGCGAACAGTGCCGGACCGCGTCCATCAGCGCGGCGAACACGTTGCCCTCTCCAGCGGCCGCGTCTTGGAGCTGGGCGATCGCTTGCGGCGCGGTCTGCGCGTGCCGGGCGTGGAAATCGGCGAGCCGGTCGAGTTGCGACTGCTTCTCCGCCTCGGTGGCGCGGGCCAGCTCCACCGGCCCGGCCGGGGTCTCGTCGCGGTGCGGGTCGAGGAACGTGTTGACCCCGACGATCGGCAGGCTGCCGTCGTGCTTGCGGTGCTCGTACAGCATCGACTCGTCCTGAATCCGGCCGCGCTGGTAGCCGGTTTCCATCGCGCCGAGCACGCCGCCGCGCTCGGCGAGCCGGTCGAACTCCGCGAGCACGGCCTCCTCCACCAGGTCGGTGAGCTGCTCGATGATGTACGAGCCCTGCAGCGGGTTCTCGTTGCCCGCCAGGCCCCACTCCTTGTCGATGATCATCTGGATGGCGAGCGCCCGGCGCACCGAATGCTCGCTGGGCGTGGTCACCGCCTCGTCGAAGGCGTTGGTGTGCAGGCTGTTGCAGTTGTCGTAGATGGCGCACAGCGCCTGCAGCGTGGTGCGGATGTCGTTGAAGTCCATCTCCTGCGCGTGCAGCGAACGGCCGGAGGTCTGCACGTGGTACTTCAGCTTCTGCGCCCGCTCGCCCGCTCCGTAGCGCTCCCTCATCGCGACCGCCCAGATCCGTCGCGCGACCCGGCCGATGACCGAGTACTCCGCGTCCAGGCCGTTGGAGAAGAAGAACGACAGGCTGGGGGCAAAGTCGTTGATGTCCATGCCACGGGCGAGGTAGGCCTCGACGTAGGTGAAGCCGTTCGCCAGCGTGAATGCCAGCTGGCTGATCGGGTTGGCCCCCGCCTCGGCGATGTGGTACCCGGAGATCGACACCGAGTAGAAGTTCTGCACCTCATGGTCGATGAAGTACTGCTGGATGTCGCCCATGCAGCGCAGCGCGAAGTCGGTCGAGAAGATGCAGGTGTTCTGCCCCTGGTCCTCCTTGAGGATGTCGGCTTGCACCGTGCCGCGGACGTTCTTTAGCACCCAGGCCCGGATCTCCTCGGCTTCCGCCGCCTCGGGCGCCCGGTCGTGCTCGGCGGCGAAGGCGTCGAGCCGCTGGTCGATGGCGGTGTTGAGGAACATCGCGAGGATGGCGGGCGCCGGCCCGTTGATCGTCATCGACACCGACGTGGTCGGCGCGCACAGGTCGAACCCGGAGTACAGGACCTTCATGTCCTCGACCGTGGCGATCGACACCCCCGAGGTCCCGACCTTGCCGTAGATGTCGGGGCGCGGGTCGGGGTCGCGGCCGTACAGGGTCACCGAGTCGAACGCCGTCGACAGCCTGGTCGCCTCGTTGCCCCGCGACAGCAGCTGGAAGCGCCGGTTAGTGCGGAACGGGTCACCCTCTCCGGCGAACATCCGGGCCGGTGCCTCGCCCGCGCGCTTGAACGGGAACACCCCGGCGGTGAACGGGAAGAAGCCGGGCAGGTTTTCCGCCCGCAGGAACCGCAGCAGCTCGCCGTCGTCGCTGGTCCGCGGCAGCGCGACCCGCGGCACCTTCGACCCGGACAGCGTGCTGCGGGTCAGCGGGGTGCGGATCTCCCGGCCGCGCACGGTGTAGACGAACTCGTCGCCGGTGTAATCCTCGACCCGGGCCGGCCATTGCCCGAGCTGGTCGCGGACACCGGGCAGCAGTTCGCCCTCGGCAGCGGCGAGCAGCGCCCCGACCTGCCCGGCCGCGCCGGTCGCCTGCCCGGCCCCCGCCTGCTCGGCTCCCGCTTGCCCGGTCGCGTCGCCGCCGTCGAGCAGGCTGGCCGTGGTCTTCAGGTGCTGCCGACGCCGGGCGATCTCGGCCTGGTCCTGCGTCACCTGGTGATAGTCGCGGACGGCGTCGGCGATCTCCGAGAGGTAGCGGCTGCGGGCGGCCGGAACGACGCTGCGCAGCCCTGACGACACCTTGACGTCGACGCGGGGGAGGATCCCCGCGCCGGCGGCCAGTCCCTTCTCCGCCAGCAGCGACTTGAGGTGCTGGTACAGCGCGCTGACCCCGTCGTCGTTGAACCGCGCGGCGCTGGTGCCGAACACCGGCATGTCCTCCCACTTCGCCCCGAACGCCTCCCGGTTGCGGACCAGCTGACGGGAGACGTCGCGACGGGCGTCATCGGCCCCGCGGCGCTCGAACTTGTTGACCGCCACGACATCGGCGAAGTCGAGCATGTCGATCTTTTCCAGCTGGGAAGCGGCGCCGAACTCCGGCGTCATCACGTACAGCGAGACGTCGCTGAACGGGACGATGGAGGTGTCCCCCTGCCCGATGCCCGGCGTCTCCACGATGACCAGGTCGAACCCCGCCGCCTTCACGGCCGCCAGCACGTCGTCGAACCGCTCGGGGAGTTGCGCGCCGGCCTGGCGGGTCGCCATCGACCGGAAGAACGTCCGCTTGCGGTCCCCGCTGTCCAGGGCGTTCATCCGGATCCGGTCGCCCAGCAGGGCGCCGCCACCGCGCCGGCGGGTCGGGTCGATCGCGAGCACCGCGATGCGCAGCTTGTCCTCCAGATCCAGCCGGAACCTGCGCAGCAGCTCGTCGGTCAGCGACGACTTGCCGGAGCCGCCGGTGCCGGTGATGCCGAGCACGGGCACCGGGTGGGCGGCCGCCGCCTCCCGGACGCCGTCGGCTAGGCCGGCCGACCGGCCGGCCTGGAGCACGGTGACCGCGCGGGCCAGCGCGGCGGAACTGCCGCTGAGCACGGCGTCCAGCTCTGGCTCGTCGTCGGCGCATAGGTCGACGTCGCAGGCCGCGATCAGCTCGTTGATCATGCCGGGCAGCCCGAGCCGCTGCCCGTCTTCCGGCGCGAAGATGGTCACGCCCCGCTCGGCCAGCAGCGCGATCTCGTCGGGCACGATGACGCCGCCGCCGCCCCCGTACACCTTGATGTGCCCCGCCCCCAGCTCGCGCAGCCGCTCCACCAGGTAGCTGAAGTACTCGACGTGCCCGCCCTGGTAGGACGACAGCGCGATGCCCTGGGCGTCCTCCTCGATCGCGGTGTGCGCCACGCTGTCCACGCTGCGGTCGTGCCCGAGGTGGATCACCTCCGCGCCCTGGCTCTGCAGCACCCGCCGCATGATGTTGATCGCCGCGTCGTGCCCGTCGAACAGGCTCGCCGCGGTGACGAACCGCACCGGGTTGGCTGGGATGTGCAGCGTCTGGGTGTCGCTGGGCACTGCTGCCTCCGCTCCTCTGGTGGCGCATCAGGGACCACGCTGGTCTTCGTCGGCAAAAGGTTGGACGTCCACGTATTTTAGCGCTGATTTACTTGGACGTCCACGTAACCTCTGCCCGCCAAGCCTGCGTACCGAGGCGGCCACGGCCGGTCCGGCGTGCTCAACGGCCGGTCCGGCGTGCTCAATGGCCGGTCCGGCGTGCTCAGCCGAGCGCCGGATGGCACCGGTGCCATCCGGTCGCTCGCTGGAACGCGCCCGCCGCCCGGATCAGCGTCGGCTCACCGAAATGGCGCGCCACCAGCTGCACGGCGACCGGCAGTCCCGGCGCGGTGAACCCGGCCGGCATGACCAGCGCCGGATGACCGCTCATCGCGAACGGCGCGGTGAACCGGCGCAGATCACGTACGGCCTGATCATCGAGCTCATCGGTCCTCGGCGCCGCCCGCGGCAGCACCGGCAAGATCAGCACGTCGACCCCGGCGAGCACCGCCTCCATCCGCCCGCGAAACTCCGCCCGCCGCTGCAGCAGCCGCTCGTAATTGACCGCCGTCATCGCACGGCCACGCTCCAGCAGCGCGCCGAGCCTGGCGCCGTACTCGGCCCGGCGAGCCGGATAGCTGCCCTCGTGCGTCAGCGCGGCCTGAACGCTGCACACCCCGAGCCAGTCCGCGGCCGCCTGATCCAGGTCGGGGATGACCAGCTCGCGGACCTCGGCCCCCAACTCGCCGAACACGGTCAGCGCAGCCTGCACCGCGGCGCCGGCGGCCGGATCGACGCGGCCCAGCGCATAGCCGGGGTCAATCCCGACCCGCAGGCCGCCGACCTCCCGCCCGAGCCCAGCCAGGTAGTCGGGCACCGCGTCCAGCGCGCTGGCCGGATCGGCCGGATCGTGGCCCGCGATGACGCCGAGCAGCGCAGCGGCGTCGACGGCGCTGCGCGCCATCGGCCCGGCCTGATCCAGCGTCGCGGCCAGCGGCGCCACGCCGTGCCTGCTCACCCGCCCCCACGTCGGCCTGATCCCGGTCAGCCCGTTGACGGCCGAAGGTGCCCTGATCGACCCGCCGGTATCGGTGCCGAGCGCGGCGAAGCACAGGCCGGCCGCGACGGCGACCCCGCTGCCACTGGAGGAGGCGCCGGGCCAGTAGCCGGGATGCCACGGGTTGACCGGCGCGGTGAACGGCGGCGGATACTGCCCGTACGCGCCCTCGGTGAGCTGCGTCTTGCCGAGCAAGATGGCGCCTGCCTGCCGCAGCCGGACGGTGATCGTGGCGTCCCGCGCCGCGATCCGGTCAGCGAACATCGGCATGCCCGCGGCCGTCGCGACCCCGGCCACGTCGATCACGTCCTTCAGCGCGATCGGCACGCCGTGCAGCGCCCCCCGGATATGCCCGCGGCCGATCTCGCGCTCGGCCGCCCGCGCCTCGCTCAGCGCCCGGCCGGCCGTCACCGTGACGTAGCTGCCCAGGCGCACGTCCAGCTCCGCGATCCGCGACAGCAGCGCGCGCGTTACCTCAACGGGGGAGAGCTGCCCCGTCTGGACCAGGCGGGCCAGGCTGACCAGCTCCAGATAATGCAGCTCGCCGTCAAGCACAATCTTCCCTCTTCCGTACGGTGCGGGGCTGCCCTTTCGGCACCGGAATACCTGGCGAAGACTCGACAACTTAGGCATGCCTAACCTAATCTTCGGTACAGTGGCATACCTAACTGGTGCGCCCAGCAAGCCCCTGTATGTCCGGTGTGACTGCCGCACGCGCGGAATCAGGCTGTGCGGCGGAGCGCTGTAGTCGGGTAGTGGCTGCTTGGATACTGGCGGCCGGGGTGGTGGCAGCACAATGCTGACGGCGAAGCTACGGAGGTATGACCGGTGATCGGATGCGTCAGGGCCGCGACTGAGGTCCAGGTGCCGATCCCGGCCCGCACCGGGGCGCGGTCATGACCAGCCTCATCATCAGCGACGTCCGCAAGGCCTACGGCAGCACCCCAGTGCTGCATGGCATCGACCTGCAGGTCAAGCCGGGATCCCTGGTTGCGATCCTCGGCGCCTCGGGGGTGGGCAAGACCACACTGCTGCGGATCATCGCCGGCTTCGAAGCGGCGGGCAGCGGATCGGTCACCATCGACGGCACCGTCGTCGATGACGGCAGGCACCGCACCCCTCCGCAGCGCCGCAAGATCGGCTACGTTCCCCAGGACGGCGCGCTGTTCCCGCACCTGACGGTCCAAGGAAACGTGGCGTTCGCGCTGCCCCGCAAGGAGCGGCGCGGCGCGGCGGCCCGCGAGATCATGGACATGGTGGGCCTGACCAGCCTGAAAGATCAGTACCCGCACCAGCTTTCCGGCGGCCAGCAGCAGCGCGTCGCGCTCGGCCGGGCGCTGGCCAGCAGGCCCAGCCTAGTCCTGCTCGACGAGCCGTTCTCCTCGCTCGACGCCAGCCTCAGGGCCGCCGTCCGCAACGAGGTCCTGCGCGTGCTCAGGGCGACCGGCACCACGACCGTCCTGGTCACCCACGACCAGGACGAGGCGCTGTCGTCGGCCGACCGCATCGCGGTCATGCGCGATGGCCGGATCACCCAGGAGGGAACTCCCCGGGAGATCTACCAGAGCCCGGCCGACCCGCAGACGGCCGCCTTCGTCGGCACCGCCAACCTTCTCGACGGGACCTGCGACGGCGACGGCGTGACCACCGCCCTCGGCCGGCATCACCTGCACCCCGCGCAGTCGGTGCCGACTCCGGGCCGGGTCACCGTGCTGATCAGGCCGGAGCAGCTCAGCCTGTCCCCGGCGCGCCCCGGCGCGCTCACCGCCCGGGTCGCCTCCTGCCGCTACTACGGCCACGACGCCCTGCTCACCATCCACCCCGAGTTGCCCGGTGAACTCCGCGAACTGCTCGGTGAGGTCAGCGAACTGCGCGCCAGGACCGACGGCCCGGACTCCCCGGAGCCAGGCGAGCTGGTCAGCCTAGACGTACGCGGCAGCGTAGCCGCCTGGCCCGCCCCCTCCGCCTGACCCCCCTATTCGCACCTCAGCCGAAGAACAGCAAAGTGGCAGCGACGGTCATAGAGCAACACCAAACTGGCAGCGACGTTGATCAACTAGCCCTGGTATCCAGGCGCTGAGCCAGGCCGGCGGGCGTGGTCACCCTGCTCACTTCATCCGGGCCAGGCCCGCAGTGAGTTCCGCCTGGGTGACCGCCCCGAACACGCGCTTGACCACCCGATGGTCTGAGTTGAGGAAGAAGGTCTGCGGGACCGCGACGACACCGTACTGTGCCGCGGTCGCGCCGTCAGGGTCGGCGGCGACGGTGTAGCCGACCCCGGTCCGGTGCACGAAGCCCAGTGCCAGTTGCGTGCCGTCATTCACGTCGACCCCCACGATCGTGACCTGCCCGTGGTGCGCGCGGTAGAAGCCGGCCAGCAGCGGCGTCTCCTTCTGGCACGGATGGCACCAGGAGGCGAAGAAGTTGACGATGAGCGGCCGCCCGGCGTACCGGCTCAGCGACACGGCCTGGCCCGGCCGCCCGAGCGCGTGCAGCGAGAAGCTCTTCGCCAGCGGCGGCGTGCTCGGCGGGCGGGACGCGGCGGGTGATGAGGCGTTGATGACTGTGGCCAGCACGAACAGGGCAAAAACGCAGGTCGCGACGGTGGCGGTGATCTTGCGGCCCCGGCTCATGCCGCCGAGCAGCTCCCGGGTCCTCCCCACCGCCCCACCCGGACCCGCAGTCTCAGCCGGACCTGCAGTCCCAACCGGCCTCGCCGTCCCAACCGGCCCCGCAACCGGACCCTCCGTCGATTCCGGCGCAGGCCTCTCCTGGCCGTCCGGTGATTCGGTCATGACGGGCCTCCAGATGTGCTGTCGGGTCGCACGGGAAAGGCCACCGCCCTGACCAGCGCGAGCCCGAGACCGGTACCCCTCGCCCCGGCCGGGTGTTCGCCCGAGCGGAACCGCTCGAAGATGTGCTCAAGCTCAGCCGCCTCGATGCCGCATCCGCTGTCCGCGACGATCATCCGGGTCAGCTCCCTGGCCAGCAGTTCCGCGTGACCGCGCGATTGTGATCGGTGTCCTGAGCTGACGCGAGGCGCCTTGCAGGAACCTGCGCCGGGTGGATAGCAGACGACTGTTCTCCTCGCTGATCAGGCGCCGCTCCTCCTTGGTGCTGAGCCTGCGCCGGGCGTGCCAGACCATCACCCAGAATATCGCCGCCATCAGCGGTACCTCGGTCAGCTGGGCCAGCCGCGGCGGGTGTTCGAGTACGCGCGCAGCCTGCAGCGCTTCCAGGCGGCGCTGAGCGCGTTCACCGCGGTATGGAACTACCTCGCGGTGGTCGCGCGTGTTCTGGGTGCTGTTCTACCTGCTCTGAGGCGGGAAATACACTGGGCCGTCCCGGCCGGGACTAAAGTGATCAGCGCATTCGGTCCCCGGCCGGTGCTGGCCCGCTGATCCGGCAGGAGGCTGGAATGACGCACGCGATGGCCGCTTCCGGCTGGCGCCTGAGCGGATCCATCTGGACGTTCGCCTACCCGATGGTCCTGTTCATCATCGCGGCCGCGGTCCTGTACCTGCTCTTCAGCAGACCGCACCGCGTCCCCGGGCACGGGCCGCTGACGCTTCGCGCCCTGGCGCAGGCCGGCCCGCCGGACATTGGCCCGGAGGCGGACGCGTGACCGAGGCGGCCAGCGCGACCCAGGCCGTCGCGCCGGTGCCCGCCGGCGCCGGTGCCGCAGTGCCCGGCGGCCCGGCCGCGCGGCGCAGCCCGCGCCTGATCGCGGCGTCGCTGTTCCAGTTGACCAAGCCGCGCATCATCGAGTTGCTGCTGGTCACGACGATCCCCACCATGCTGCTCGCCCGGCACGGCCTGCCCGCGCTGCGGGTCTTCGCGGTGACGCTGATCGGCGGCACGCTCGCGGCCGCCAGCGCGAACACCATCAACTGCTACATCGACCGTGACATCGACGCGGTGATGAAGCGCACCGCGCACCGCCCGCTCGTCACCAAGAGGGCAGGCCGGGGGAGCATCAGGCCGGCCGAGGCACTGGCCTCCGGCGTCGCGCTCGGCGCGGCGGCGACGCTGCTGCTCGGCCTGCTGGTCAACTGGCTGGCCGCCGCGCTGGCCGCCGGGGCGATCCTGTTCTACGTCTTCGTGTACACCCTCGGCCTCAAGCGCCGCACCGCGTCCAACATCGTGATCGGCGGCGCGGCCGGCTGCTTCCCCGTCCTGGTCGGCTGGGCCGCGGTCACCGGCACCGTCGGGATCCCCGCGGTCGTGCTGTTCGCCGTCATCTTCCTCTGGACGCCGCCGCACTTCTGGGCGCTGGCCATGCGATTCCGCGACGACTACGAGGCGGCGCACGTGCCGATGCTGCCCGTGGTGGCCTCGGCGCCCGTCGTGGCCCGCAAGATCCTCTTCTACTCGTATGCGATGGTCGCGGCCACGCTGGCCCTCGCGCCGTACGCGGGCTGGATCTACGCCTGCGCCGCGGCCGGCCTGGGTGGCTGGTTCCTGGCCGAGGCACACCGGCTGCGCGGCCAGGTCGCCTCAGCGGCCGGGCCGGCCCCGATGCGGCTGTTCCACCTGTCCATCGCCTACCTGACGTTCCTGTTCGCCGCGATCGCAGTCACCGCCCTGCTCCCCTGGGGCCA
>DASXZD010000120.1:0-15541 GCA_036502085.1 Streptosporangiaceae bacterium | reverse complement strand
CGCCCTGGTCACCGAGCAGCGCCGCGCTCTGGTCGTGCAGCGCACCGGCTGGGGCAAGTCGGCCGTCTACTTCACGGCGACCGCGCTGCTGCGGGCCCGCGGCGCCGGTCCTTCGGTCATCGTCTCGCCGCTGCTCGCGCTGATGCGCAACCAGATCGAGGCCGCGGCCAGGGCGGGCATCGCGGCCCGCACGGTCAACTCGGCCAACGCCGAGCAGTGGGACGAGGTGTACGCCG
Organism: Streptosporangiaceae bacterium; assembly: GCA_036502085.1. GTDB lineage: Bacteria > Actinomycetota > Actinomycetes > Streptosporangiales > Streptosporangiaceae > PALSA-505. Next base: position 15,305 of record DASXZD010000120.1, on the reverse strand, counting down.
AAGTCGCCGCGGGCGAGGTCGACGTGCTGCTGGTCAGCCCCGAGCGGCTGAACAACCCCGGCTTCCGCGACCTCGTGCTGCCCAAGCTGATCGCCGCGACCGGGATGCTGGTCGTGGACGAGGCGCACTGCATCTCGGACTGGGGGCACGACTTCCGGCCGGATTACCGGCGGCTGCGCACGCTGCTAGACGAGCTGTCGCCCGGGGTCCCGGTGCTCGCGACGACCGCGACCGCGAACGCCAGGGTCACCCGCGACGTTGCCGAGCAGCTCGGCGCGGGCCGGGAGCCCGAGACCCTGGTGCTGCGCGGTCCCCTCGACCGCGACAGCCTGCGGCTCGCCGTCGTCCGGCTGCCCGGCCCGCAGCAGCGCCTCGGCTGGCTGGCCGAACACCTCGGCGAGCTGCCGGGCTCGGGCATCATCTACACGCTGACCGTCGCGGCGGCGCACGAGACCGCCGCTTTCCTGCGCGAACGCGGCCACGATGTCGCGGCGTACACGGGAAAAGACGAGCATTCCGAACGGTACGCAGCTGAGGATTCGCTCTTGGCCAATCGGCTGAAGGCGCTCGTGGCCACCAGCGCGCTCGGCATGGGCTTCGATAAGCCTGACCTCGGGTTCGTTGTGCACCTGGGCGCGCCACAGTCGCCGATCGCGTACTACCAGCAGATCGGCCGGGCCGGCCGCGGCGTGGACCGCGCCGAGGTGATCCTGCTGCCGGGGCGGGAGGATGCCGACATCTGGGCGTACTTCGGCTCGCTGGCGTTCCCGCCCGAAGCGGTCGTCCGCCGCACGCTCGCCGTGCTCGGCGAGGTGGCCGGGCCGATGTCCACCGCCGCGCTCGAGGCCAGGATCGATCTCAGCCGCGGCCGGCTGGAGATGATGCTCAAGGTGCTGGACGTGGACGGCTCGGTTCGCCGGGTCAGCGGCGGCTGGACGGCCACCGGGCGCCCGTGGGCCTATGACCGGGAGCGGTACGAGCGGGTGGCGGCCGAGCGCTCCCGCGAGCAGCGCGCCATGCTCGGCTACCTCGACACCGGCGGGTGCCGGATGGAGTACCTGCGCCGCGAGCTGGACGACCCGGCCGCCGCCGCGTGCGGGCGGTGCGACAACTGCACGCAGCAGCCCTGGCCGGATGACGTCTCGCAGGTCGGCGCCGCGGCCGCCAGGGAGCGGCTGCTCCGCCCCGGGGTCGACGTGCAACCGCGCAAGATGTGGCCGACCGGCCTGCGCGAGCTGGGCATAGACGTGTCCGGCAAGATCCCGGCCGACGCGCTGGCCGGGCCCGGCCGCGCCCTGGGCCGGCCCACCGACCTCGGCTGGGGGCCGAGGCTGCGCGCCCTGCTGGCCCCCGATGCGCCGGACGCCGCAGTGCCCGGCGACATCTTCGATGCGGTCGTCAAGGTGCTGGCCGCGTGGGACTGGGCCGAGCGGCCGGCCGGCGTGATCACGCTGCCGTCCCGGTCGCGGCCGCAGCTGATCGAGAGCCTCGGCCAGCGGATTGCGCAGGTCGGCAGGCTGCCGCACCTCGGAGCTGTCGAGTACGCCGCGGACTTGGGATCCGGCGGTCGGATCGGCGGGCAGCACAACAGCGCTCAGCGGCTCCGCGCCCTCTGGGACGAGTTCGCGATCCCCGGTCCGCTGCGCGACGTGCTGCCGCCGCTGGCCGGCCCCGTGCTGCTGGTCGACGACCGGATCGAAACCGGCTGGACGATGACCGTCGCGGCCAGGCTGCTGCGCGAAGCCGGCGCGCCCGGCGTGCTCCCGCTGGCCCTGGCGGTCAGCACCGGCTGATCGTGGCCGGTCTCCCGGGTGCGCGGGACCTGTTGCGGTCGGCGCTGGCTGGCCGCATGCCTGGCCTCCCGGGTGCCAGGCGCCGCCAGGTCAGGCCCGGGGCGGCGGCGTCCCGGTCCTGGCCAGCTGCCGTTCGATCATCGCCAGGTCGTACTCGCCCGTTCGCCGCCCCTCCTCCATTGACCAGGCGGCCATGTCGACGCGGAACGCCCGGTAGACCGGCCCGATGGCCGCCTCCTCAAGCTGGCTGAGCGGCCAGCCGCGGCGGGTCAGTTCCGCACGGTACGCCGCCAGGGTCTCAGGCGACCGGTAGCTCCGCGCGATGGTCCGCTCGTACGGCCGCGAGTCCAGGTGCGTGAGCCCGAAGTCAACGACCCCGGCCAGCCGGTCGCACGCGGTAGCCCCAAGGGGGTCGATGTGCGCATTGCATCCCTCCGGTGGGATGCAAACCGCGGATCGACCCCCATGGCGAGCCCGGCCGCGGCCAGGAACGTGCCCAGCGTCGGCCCGTCCAGGAAGCGCGGGCGGGCGCGATCGACGCGCAGCACGGTCCCGTCCGCGTCGTCGCCCACCAGGAACTGGAACGCATGGCTAGCCATCGTGGCCAGGCCGAACTCGCGATCCCCAGGCGGGCGCGACGACCGTTGTCCTGCAGCCCACCGCCGGCGACCCTGACGTCGCCGCGACGATCAGGCTGGCGGGCCGCGCGAGGGCAGTACTGCACGGGGCCGGCGGCGGCGCATCCTGATGCCGCCCGCGGGGGGCGACGTTCCTGGCCTGCGCGAGGAGTCGCGAGCCGGTGTGCCGCCCCGCCGGCCGGGAGCCGGCCAGTCCGCGGGCGCGTCCCGTCGGCGCGGATGTGCGACATCGGCGGCGTTTGGGCGGTGATGCGCCGTCGCGCCGCACTCGTTGCCCGTATCGTTGTGCCCTGCCCCTGGGACGCACCGTACGGAGGTTCGCAATGAGAACGAATGGTCAGGGGTAACGGGCCATGAGCAATCGGGATCGAGCCCCCGGGCTGGCGGCGTCCTCCGCCGAGCGGGTGACCTGGCCGGTCCGTTCGGGCGTGTTTCCTCCGCTGGCCGATTGTTTCAGCGCCAGGCCGGAGACGGCGCCCGGCCTGAAGGCGGCGCTCGTTCCCGGCACGACAGTGGTGCTTGCCTCGCATCAGGTGGCGGCCAGGGGCACCAGGAGCTGGCTGGGGTCGTGCGGCAAGACCCAGCTCGCCGTGTATGTCGCGGAGTCGCTGTGGCAGGCCGGCGAGGTGGACCTGCTGGCCTGGGTCTCGGCCGGCAGCCGGGCCTCGGTGCTGACCGGTTACCTGGAGGCAGCGGTCGCGGCGATGGGCATCCCCGTCGACGGCGACGCCGAGTCGATCGCCTCCCGTTTCGTGCGCTGGCTGAACGACACCGACCGCCGGTGGCTGATGGTGCTCGACGACCTGTCCGACGCGGCGCACCTGGACGGCCTGTGGCCGGCCGGCGCGACGGGCAAGGTCCTGGTCACGAGCGCCAATCCCGAGGTGCTGGCGGGCGCGCGCCAGACACTCGTTCTCCCGGTCGGGGTCTACAGTCCCCGGGAGGCGCTGAGCTACCTGATGGGCCGCCTGGCCGCGGATCCGGACCAGCGGCTGGGCGCGATCGACCTCGTAGACGATCTGCGCTGTGAGCCGCTGGCGCTGACACAGGCCAGCGCGGTGATCGCCAGCTCGTCACTGACCTGCCGTGACTACCGTGAGCGCTATGCGCGCCGGCGGGACCAGTTTGCCGACACGGCCAACAAGGACCCTTCGGCCGCCGAAGTGGCCTGGACGCTGTCGGTAGACCAGGCCGAGCGGCTGTCACCGGGCGGCTCGGTCGAGCTCCTGCTGGCGTTCGGCGCGGTTCTCGACGGCACCGCCATCCCCGGCGGCCTGTTCACTACCCGCTCCGCCTGCAGCTATCTGGCTGCCGACGGCGACGCCGCGCTGGCCGAGCCGAGACGCGCCTGGGACGAGGTGCTCAACCTGGAGCGTGCGGGGGTACTCACGATCGACGTCGGCGACGCGCGGTCGGTCCGGATGAGCCCCGTGATCCAGGCGGCCGTTCGCACCGCGATGCCCGAGCAGATGCTGGGCCGGGCGGCTAATGCGGCGGCGGCCGCGCTGCTCGAGGCGTGGCCGGCCCAGGACACTCCGGCCTGGGTCACCGCTGCGCTGCGGTCATGCACGGCGGGCCTGCAGCGGGTCGCGGGCGGCGCGCTGTGGGCCGGCGGCGGCTGTCATCCGCTGCTGGTCAGGGCCGGGCAGAGCCTGGACAATGCCCGGCTGACTGGCCCGGCCGTCAGCTACTGGGGAGAGCTGGTCACCGCCAGCGACCGGGTACTCGGGCCGGATCACTCCGCGACGCTGCTGGCGGGTCAGCGGCTAGCCGGCGCCTACCTGGTCGCCGGACGGCCGGAACAGGCCATCTCCTGGTTTCAGTGGGTTCTAGCGGGCCGGGCCCGCGCCCTGGGACCGGATCATCCTGACATCCTCGCGGTGCAGATCAGCCTCGGTCATGCCCTGGTGGCCGCGGGCCAGCCTGATGACGCGGTCGCCGTCATGCGGGAGGCATCCATCGTTTGCGAGCGCCTGCGCGGCTCCGACTCCCCCGACACCCTCGCCACGCGGGACGAATACGCCGCGGCCTGCTGTGCCGCAGGCCGCTACGCCGATGCGATTCCCTCCTACAAGCGCACGCTCGCCGACCGGGAGCGGGTACAGGGGGGCCGGCACCCCGATACCATCACCACCCGGCAAAAGCTGGCCGACGCCTACCTAGCCAGTGGCCAGGACAAGCAAGCGCTCTCTCAGCACAAGCGTGCCCTCTCTGACCGTGAGCAGGTGGCCGGACGGGAGCACCCGGACACGATCGCGGCCCGCGCCAGCCTGGCGTCCGCCTACTTCGCGACCGACCGGGTAGCCCGCGCGCTGCAGCTCTTCGAACAGGTCAGCGCCGAGTCCGAGCGACTCCTCGGGCCTGATCACCCGGATACCCTGGCCCGGCGCGCCAAGCTGGCGGACATCTACTACTCCGCGGGCCTGCTGACCGACGCCAGGATACTGCTGCGCGACATCGCCTCCCGCTGCGAGCGAGTGCTCCCGGCCGGAGACCCGTTGTCCCAGGCGATACTGGAAAGCCTCGGCAAGGTCACGGACGGGCTGACGGAATGAGGGCGACCGCCCCCGGGTGACCCGTTGACCCAGGCGGTGCGAGAGAGAGCCTGGGCCGGGCGCGGCGTGTGATCATCAACAGGCCTATCAACTAAGCCGCGGCGGCGGCCTCCTAAGGTCGGCTGGTGCAAAAGCCTGTGCGTCCCGGGCGATATGTCCCCGCTCTTGATCTCGTCCCGGTATGGTCTAGCTTGCATTAGCTGTTACAGGTGATTCGTGCGCTAAGGCGGTGCATCGGATGAGGGTCATTGACCTGACCCAAAGCATGACCAACGGCATGCCGTTAATGGCAGGCATCACCCCGCCAAGGTTTCGTGACCTGGCCGAAGTGGCCACCGACGGGTATGCGATGTCGGAGTACACCTTCGTCAACCACACCGGCACGCACGTTGATGCGCCCGCCCACCAGGTCGCGGGGGGCCGCACGCTGGACGACATCCCGCTCGACCATCTGGTCACCGAGGCGCTGACTATCGACCTGAGCGCTCACGAACCTGGTGCGGTCGGACTGGACACGCTGGGCCGCTACCTACCCGAGGTGCACCGCAACGACATTGTCCTGCTCCGCTCGGGCAATGCGCGGAACTGGGGCACGGACGCCTACTGGCACGGCTGGTGCTACCCGGACGTGGCCGCGGCGAAGGCGCTGATCGATGCGGGCGTGGCTGGCGTCGGCTTCGACGGGCCGTCCGCGGACCCGGTCGAGAGCACCGAATACGAGCTGCACCGGGTGTGGCTGTCGGCGGGCGCGATCATCCTGGAGAACCTCGCCACGCTGGACCAACTGCCGCCACGCTGCCGGATCGTGGTCGCGCCGCTCAAAGTCAAGGCGGCCAACGGCGGTCCGGCGCGGGTCTTCGCCCTGCTTGATTAACCATTCGGCTAACCCGAGCCACGACCACGAGCGGAGAGAGAAACGGCCATGGCCAGAATGAAGTGGACAGAAGCCGGTGAGCTGCGGCACGGCGTGCTCGGCAGCCCTGATGCCATCGCCCAGTCGCTGGCCCTGCTGGCGCTGACCTTCGCGGTGTCCGCGGCGCCGGCCGCGGCCGCCGCGACTGCCGGCGTCGCCGCGCCCCTCGCCTATGTGATTGCCGGGATAGGCAGCTTGTGCCTGGCTTCGGTGATCGTGCGTTTCACCCGGCGCATCGCGCACGCGGGCGGGTTGTATGCCTATACCGTGCGCGGGCTCGGCCCGCGGGTGGGTTTCATCGGCGGCTGGATGTACGCGATCGCGTTCGCGCTCGGGGTCTCCTTCGTGCTGATCATCTCGTCGGAGTTCTTGTCCACCGTGCTCATCGCCAATACCAGCATTCACCTGGGCTGGTTCCCGCTGTTCTGCATCCTGCTCGTGCTGCTCCTGATGATCGCCCTGACCGACATCAGGGTCTCAACCCGGGTGCAGCTTGTCTTCGCCGTGATCGGCGTGCTCACGATCGTCGCCCTGTCGCTGGTCATCGTGGCCAAGGGGGGCGCGCACGGTCTGAGCTGGCGGCCGTTCGACCCGAACTTGTCGCCCAGTACGCACGGCCTGTTCCTGGCCGTGATTCTGGCCTTCACCGGGTACATCGGCTTCGAGGCGGCGGCGGTGTTCGGCGAGGAGGCGACCGAGCCGCGGCGGGTCATCCCCCGCGCCATCCTCGGCACGGTGATCGTGGCCACCGTGTACTTCGTCTTCACCACCTGGGCCCAGGCGATCGGCTACGGCGTGTCCGGCGTCGGCCGCTGGGCGGCCGACCCCACCGCCCTGGCCACCCTGTCCAACCGCTATGTCGGGCACTGGTTTAGCACTCTGGTAGACATCGTCGTGGTCGTGGACAGCTTCGTAGCCGCACTGGCCGGAGTGCAGTTGACCGCGCGCACGCTGTTCGCCATGGGCCGAGACCGCGGCATCCCGCGGGTGTTCGCCGCGACCACCCCCCGCTTCCACAGCCCCTGGGTCGGGATCGGGGCGTCGGTGGCGCTGACGTTCGTGCTCGGTGCAACGCTTGGCCGTCACTACGGCGTCCTCCCCTACTTCTTCCTGATGGCCACGACTGGCTCGATCGGTATCCTGTTCGTCTACGTCCTCGTCACCCTGGCCGGCATGGTCTTCTTCTGGAGGGCCCGCGGCGTCGGCGAATCCTACAACTGGCTGCTGGACATCGTGATGCCGCTGATCGCGGTGGCTATCTGCGGCTACGCGATCTACGCGTCGATCTGGCCGCGCCCGCCCGCGCCGGTCAGCTACTCGCTGTGGATCGCACTGGGCTGCCTGGCGGCCGGCCTGCTAGTCGTTCTCGGCCTGGTGTACACCCGGCCGGAGCGGGTCCGCGCGTTCGGCCGGGCCTTCGACGCCAGCAGCCACTGACGCTTGTCGGCGCGGACGCGCCAGCCAGCCGGAACGGCCGGGGTGACGCCCGGCCGTTCCGGCAGCCGGGCCGGGAGACCTCACCGGGTCCGCGCCGCCGTGCGGCCCCGGCAAGCCGTGCGCCCCGGCAATGGGGGTGACCGGGCGGGGTCAGCCGGGAACCCGGCGGGCGGGACGTCCGCGTCCCGAGCCGCCCCCGGCGCTGCCGCTGGCAGCGGTATCACGTTCAGCCGGTTTCCCGGCCGGGAGGCTCTTATCGCCGTCGGCGGAGGCATCCGGGCGGTCCGAGGCATCCGGGCGGTCCCCGGACAGGCTGCCGGGCTCCGACGGGCCCTGGAGTAGCACCGGTCTGGTGGCGAGCACGTGCTCGACGAGGGTAATCAGCACCTGCTTGGCCGAGTCACGCTGGCGGGCGTCGCAGAGCATCACGGGAACCCGCCGGTCGAGGTCGAGCGCGACGCGGACGTCCTCGGGATCGTAGCGCTGCGAATTATCGAAACAGTTAATGGCGACGATGAATGGCAGACGGCGCTGCTCGAAATAATCGACGGACGGAAAACAGTCATCAAGTCGGCGGGTGTCGGCCAAGATCACCGCGCCGAGCGCTCCAAAGGACAGCTCGTCCCACATGAACCAGAAACGCTCCTGACCGGGCGTCCCGAAAAGGTAGAGGACGAGGCGGCTGCTGATCGTGATCCGGCCGAAGTCCATGGCGACGGTCGTCGTTGTCTTATTGGCGACGCCACCGAGATCGTCCAATCCGATACTCCCGCTGCTGAGGGTTTCCTCGGTGCGCAGCGGGCGCACCTCGCTCACCGCGCCGACGAGCGTTGTCTTGCCCGCCCCGAATCCCCCCGCGACGACGATTTTGAACGCCGCGAGCAGGCCGTCGCCTGGGCCGTCAGAGGGCGCGGAGCCCATGCAGCACCTCCTTGAGCAGTTCGGTACTGGGCTGTTCGCCCGAGTGCCGTTGCGGCAGCACGGACAGCCGTCCCCGGGCAATGAGGTCGGCCAGCAGCACCCGGATCACCCCGAGCGGCAGCGACGTGGCCGAGGCCACGTCTGTGACGGTTACCGGCCGATGGCACAGGCCGAGAATCCTGCGATCCTCGGGGCTAAGGTCTATCCAGTCGCCGTCTCGCTCAGCGGGGTCGGTGGTGGCGACGATGGCGATCAGGTCAAGAATCTCGCCGTCGGTCGGCGCCGTCCTGCCCCCGGTGAGCGCATATGGCCGGACTACCGGGCCGGCATTCCGGTCTGTCCACTTGTCGTCCGGGGGCATGCGCAGCTCATTCTGCCGGGATATGGACGGCAGGGAATCTCGGGTGGGCCGCCAGATGCGGCCCGGCCCGCTTGACCAGCATGGCCATCTCGTAGGCGATCAGGGCCGGATCGGCCTGCGCCGAGCACAGCACGGCCAGGCAGCTGCCATGACCGGCCGCGGTGACGAACAGGAACGCCTGCTCCAGCTCGATGATGATCTGCTGCACACCGCCGCCGCCAAAGTGAGCGCCCGCGCCCGTGGCCAGGCTTTGCACCCCCGCGGCCAGTGCGGACAGGTGCTCCGCGTCCTCTCGGCTCAGGCTCTTCGAGGAAGCCACGGTCAGTCCATCGCGCGACAGGATGACCGCCTGCCGGAGATGATCCACACGGTCACCAAGATCATCAAGTAGCCAGCCAAGGTCTGAGCCGGATCCGGCCGTACCACGGTCCTCCATTACGTCTCCTCACTCTGCGGTGCCGTGGGATCCTGTTGCCCGCTCGCCGCGTCGGCCCCTGGCTGGGGATCCGGCGCCTTCGGTGTGCTGTCGCGCTGCCATCCGGTACGGAAGGAAGCGACAAAATCGCGTGCCTTCTCCGGCGTGCGTTCATCGGCGGCGCCGGGGGCGGCCGCCAGTGTCTCGGTGTCCGCTGGGGAAGTGTCCTTCAGATGCCGCGACAAGCTCGCCTGGCGGACCCGTCGGGGCAAGCCCCGGTAGGTGCCCGCGGGCGGCTTGCGCGTCGGCAGGGAACCGCCCGACCCGTCCGGCGAGAAGGAATCCGGCGAAAGCGGGCGGCGCGAGGGGAGGCCGCTGCCGGGGGCAGAGCCGCCGGGAGACAGCGGATCGCCTGGGGACAGGGATTCGGCCGGGGGCACGAAGCGGCGGGACGGCAGCGCGTCGCCCAGCGATACCGAGTCACGGGACGGCAGCGAGTCACCTGCAGGCAGGGAGTCACGGGACGGCAGCGCGTCGCCCAGCGATACCGAGTCACGGGAGGGCAGCGAGTCGCCTGGGAAAGCCGGGCTCCGGCCGGGCCGTGCGTCGCCCAGGGGCGAGGAGCTACGCGAAGGCCAGGAGTCTCCCGAGGACATCGAGTCTCGGGACGGCAGGCCGTCGCCGATCGAGGGGGCACCGGGGGCCGCCGGGCTCCGGCCGGGCGGTGAATCGTCCTGGGACGCTGGGTCGCGGGTCGGCAGGATGTCGCCGATCGAGGGAGCACCGCCGGGACCTGCCGGCCTCCGGGTGGGCAGCGAGTCTCCCGGGGTCGCTGGGTCGCGGGCCGGCGGGGCATCGCCCGCGGAGGAACTGTCGGGCGACGGCGACCGGCGGGACGGCGCTGAGTCGCCCGGGGTCGCTGGGCGGCGGGTCGGCAGCGAGCCCCCTGGGGACATCGGGTCGCGGGTCGGCAGTGAGTCGCCCGAGGCCGAGCCTCGGAACGGCAGCGCGTTACCCGGGGAGCGCTGGGACGGCAGGGTGCTGCCCGGCGAAGCTGACCCTCGGGTCGGCAGGATGTCGTCCGGGGAGGCTGAGCGCTGGGACGGCAGCGCATCGCCGGCGGACCCTGCGTCGCGCGGCGGCAGGGCGTCGCCCGGCTTGGGGGAGCCGCTAGGGGCCGGGTCGCGGGACAGCAGGGACTCGGCGGAGGACAGCGAGCTCTCGGGAGAGAACGAGTCGACGAGGGACGGGCCTGAGCCGCCGCGCCCGGCGGCCTGCCGGTCGCCGGGGCTGGCCGACGGCCGGTCACCAGGAGCGCCCGGCGGCCAGTTGCCTGAATCGTTCGCCGACCAGTTGGCCAGGTCGGCCGCTGGCCAGTCGGCCGGAGCGATCATGGGCCCGTCGGCGACGTCAGACGGCAAGTCTGGCGGGCCCGGCGGGCCCGGGCGCCGGCCGGCCAGCGCCAGCGGATCGCCCGATCCGCGGCCAAGCTCGGCCGTACCGCTGGTCGGCGGGACGGCCAGGTGCAGCCCGGGCGCGCCTATCGCGGGCGGGCTTGGCTCCGCTATGCCGATCCCGGCCGGCGCGACGATGCCGTGGGGGACCAGCGCGACCGCCGTGGTGCCGCCGTAGGGCGACGGGTTCAGCGTGACCCGGATGCCGTGCCGGGCGGCGAGCTTGGCCACCACGAACAAGCCGAGCCGGTCAGGGTCGGCTAGGGCGAAGTCGGGCGGGTCGGCGAGCTGCCGGTTGATCTCGCTCATCGCGGCCGACTGCATGCCCAGGCCCCGGTCTTCCACCTCGATGGCGAAGCCGTTGGCCACTCGTTCGGCCCTGACCTCGACCCGCGTCTCCGACGGGGAGAACAGGGCGGCGTTCTCGATCAGCTCGGCCAGCAGGTGGATCATGTCGGCGACGGCCGATCCGGTCACCGCGTCCTGAGTCCTGGTGACCACCCGCACCCGCTGGTAGTCCTCGACCTCCGCCAGGGCCGCACGCACGACGTCGATGACCGGCACCGGTTCGCTCCAGGTGCGCCCGGGAGGCGCACCGGACAGGATGATCAGGTTCTCCGCGTGGCGGCGCATCCTGGTGGTGAGGTGGTCGAGCGAGAACAGGTCGGCCAGCGCGGCCGGATCGGCGGCCTTCTGCTCCAGCGCGTCGATCAGGCGCAGCTGCCGCTGCAGCAGCGATTGGTTCCGCCGGGCCAGGCTGACGAAGACCTGAGCGATGCCCTGGCGCAGGGTGGCGCCCTCGGCGGCCGCGGTCGCGAACGAGCGCTGCAGGTCGGCGATGGCCGCCGAAGCTCGTGCGACCTCAAGCGACTTCGTCCGCGGCGGCCGGATGATGCCCCGGCCGCCGCGGGCCGTCTCCTCCCGGGCTGCGGCCGTCGTGGGGTACTGCGGAAGCTGCTGGCTGGCCAGGCGGCGGGCCGTCTCCTCCAGGCCGGTGATGTCCCTGGAGAGCCGCCGGGCGAACGATCCCATCAGCAAGGCCGCGACGAGGATGACGAGCAGGCCCCCGCCTACATACACCACCACCTCGGCCAGATCCTTGTGGCTGCCCGAGAACATGCTGTGCCTGACCAGCGCGCCGCCGGGCGTGAGGCTCGCGGCTACCGCCCACAGCACGACCAGGCAGATGACCGGCACGGCCACCATCGCGGTGAAGGTGAACCGGATCGAGCGGCGTGCCGGGCGTGGCCGTCCTGGACCTGGCGAGCTGGTTACGCCCATCTGGTCACTCCTGCATCGCTTCGTGGTTGGAGTCCCGCCGTTCTCCGGCGCACCGTCGGCCACCGCCGCCGAAGATTCATCCTGCGTCATGGGGCACCGGTTGTCATTGAATTTCACAAAAAGCCACGAAAACTTTGGCCCGGTAGACGATGCTATCCACCCCTCCGGATGCGCACATTCACATCGGGCCGTTCAGTGGTGTATAGAGCCCCGGGGTGACGGCCGGCGCGCAGGCTCGTCCCGGCGGCACGGAACGCGGCTCCGGTGTGCTCCTCGGGCGCGCCAGCGGCGCCGTCGTGCCCCCCGGATCGTGCCCCCCGATCGGTGCGGCGCCTTGCGGGCGAGCAGCGGGGGCCGGGTGTGCTGTTGACCGCCTTCGCGCCCCGGGCCGAGCTCATCGCCGGGCCGAGACAGGCACGCGTTCGAATTCGATCAATGGTCTACCGGCTCAGCGTGCCGTTTGATCACGCCTAGCACCGTTAGGGAAAATTTCATGAAATGTACGACATGGAGAAACGCCGACACTGCCCGCCGGGAGAATGGGGACTCCCGGCGGGCAGCATCGCGAGGACGAACCGCTTAGCTGGTCGGCGTGAGGATGCCCACCAGGCCCTTGTCGTAGCCGGCCGGCCCGGCGCTGAATATCAGCGACCCGGTCCCGCCGAACGCCGAGCTGCCTGCCTTGATGCCCCACAGGCCATTGATCGCGATCGGGTAGGCGGCGCCCAGCGGGCCGTCAAGCGAGCCCAGGAACGCCCCGGTCGTCGGGTTGAACGCGTTGATCCAGCCGTTGCCGAGGTTGCCCACCAGCAGGTCGCCGGCGAACGGGCCGAAGCCCTTCGGGCCGATGGCCAGGCCCCACGGCGCGTTCAGCTTGCTGCCGGCTCCGCCGTTGACGAGGTGGTGCAGGAGCCTGCCGTTGACGCTGTAGACATCGACGTAGCCGAGGCCCTTGCCGCGCAGGACGTCGGTCTTCGCCGCGTTCTGCTTGCCGTAGGTGACGTAGATCTTGTTTTGGAGGTTCTGGATGCCGAAGGGTACGTAGCCGGCCGGCAGTGCCGGGTCCTGGAACTCCTTCGGCCTCCTGATCGAGGCGAAGCTCTTGTTGAAGATGTCGACCTTGCCGTTGGCCACGTCGGTGGCGAACAGCTCGGGGCCAGCCGTCGGGGTGGTGGCGATGGCCAGGCCCTTGAACACGGCGCCGGCCGGTATCTTGCCGCCGACCGCGCCGGCCGCGTTGTCCTCGACGGTGAACGCGGCACCGCCGTTCCAGGCGGCGATCTCGCCCGGCGACTGGGTCGAGCCGACCGAGTCGCTATCGATGATGAAGACCGCCGGATTGCCGCTGGCGCCGCCCACCGGGAAGCTGGTGGAGGAGTTGAAGACCTGTCCGGTGGGGTTATTGCCCGGCACCGGCACGGTCAGGTCCAGCGTGACCGCGCTGCCCTTGACTCCGCCGCTGTAGACGGTGGCGAACCCCGAGTTGTTGTCCGACACCCACAGCGGGGAGTTCGGGCCGGCCGCGAGGCCCCAGGCGTTGATCAGGTTCGGGTCGGTGAACTTGGCGCCCGCCGCAGCCGTGTTGGCGATGAGGTTGGTCTGGGTGAAGGAGTTCGCGGCGGTGCTGGTCGCGGCCATCGACGGCTCCGCGGCGGCGACCAGGCCGGCGGTCGCCACTACTACCATGACTCCGGAATGCCACCTCTTCCTGCGCCCCTGGCTCTTGGTGCCGCTCCTGATTTTGGGCATGAGTGAGCGCGAGTACTGCATAAACTTCCCCTTCTTCGTCGGCAGTGCCGGCGAGGCGCCCGTCGGCCGAAGGCCGCTGGCGGGCTCGGTCACTGGTATCACGGACGCCGTGGCGTTCAGGTTCAATTCGGCTGGTACCCAAGTACCGTCGTCCGGCGGGGAAAGGCGGGAAAGGCGGGGGAGGGTGTTCACGCCCTACTGGCGCGCCTGGACCGCGGCGGCCTGGCGCGAGACCGTGCCCGCACCCGCGGTCGTCACGCTGCCGCCCGGTCTGCGGACAGAAGATATTTTTCCGAACGGAGCAAGCCACTCCCCCGGGCTTCGGCCGGGCGGCGAGGCCGCAGCCTGGCGGCGAGGAGTTCTGCCGGCAGCTGGCCTGGCGTGACTTCTTCTACCAGGTCACCGCGGCGTTCCCGGAGATGACCACAAAGGATTACCGGCCGCGCGGCGGGCGCTGGCACGCCGTGCAGGAGGCGCTCGATGCGCTGGACGCCTGGCGCGCGGGGCGGACCGGGGTGCCGATCGTGGATGCCGGGCTGCGCCAGCTGGCCGCCGAAGGGTTCATGCACAACCGCGCCCGCATGATCACCGCGTCGTTCCTCACCCGTGACCTGCAGCTGGACTGGCGGCACGGGTACCGGCACCTCGCCGCGCTGCTGGCCGACGGCGACACGGCGAACAACGCGGGCAGCTGGCAGTGGGTGGCGGGTACCGGCAACGACACCCGGCCCAACCGGGTGATGAACCCCGCTGCGCCAGGCGCGCCGCTTCGATCCGGCCGGCGACTACGTGCGGCGTTATGTCCCCGAGCTGGCCGGCGTGCCTGCGGCGCACATTCACCCCCCCTGGCGGCTGCCGCCGGCACTGCGGCGCCAGCTGGGCTATCCGCCGCCGATCGTCGACCCGGCCTGGGCTGGTTCGTAAGCCCAGGCGGCCTGGACGGCGCGCGGTGAGGCGGCCGATGACAGACTGAGCCCATGTCTGACCAGCCGGCTCGCAGCTACCCGGCGGCGGCCGTAATCCTGGCCGAGCGGGACCCGATCCTGCGCCGGCTAGTCGCCGAGGCCGGCCGCCCTCAGGTGCCGCCGCCGGCGCTGACCCACTTCGCGGCCCTGGTCCGGTCGATCCTGTACCAGCAGCTGGTCGGCGCGGCGGCGGCCGCCATCCACCGGCGCCTGATCGCCGCGCTCGGCGGTGAGGTCACTCCGGAGCGGGTGCTGTCACTGTCAGCCGAGGCCCTACGCGGCGTCGGCCTGTCGGCCGCCAAGACGGCATCCGTCCAGGACCTGGCGGCCAGGGTGCTGGACGGGACGGTGGTGCTCGACCCGGCCGGGCTGCGGGCCGAGGGCGACGCCGAGGTGATTGCCCGGCTGTCTGCGGTGCGCGGCATTGGGAAGTGGACGGCGCAGATGTTCCTCATGTTCCAGCTGCGGCGGCTGGACGTGTGGCCGACCGGAGACCTCGGCGTCAGGAAGGGGTACGGGCTGGCCTGGGGGATTCCCGCGCCGACGGCGAAGGAGCTTGAGCCGCTCGGTGAGCCGTTCCGGCCCTACCGGTCGGTGGCCGCCTGGTACTGCTGGCGCGCCGCCGAGCTGTACGCCGGCGCCGTCGGCAGCGCCCTCACCCGCTGAGGTCTTCGGGCGAGCTGGCCTGGGCCCAGACGGTCTGGCGGCTGGCGTCGGCGTAATGGCCGAAGGTATCGGCCAGCGCTGGTGAACGTTTCGCACGACGTGATCAGCAAGATCGAGACCGTCGAGCGGCCGCCGGCCAAGGGCTTCCCCGAGCGGC
>DASXZD010000119.1:0-7495 GCA_036502085.1 Streptosporangiaceae bacterium | reverse complement strand
TCCGGCGTGCACCGAGTGCGGCTTCGACTGGACCCTGCCTCGGCAGAGCGCGATCGAGCTTGTCGCCGCAGGGCCCGAGGCCGTGACGGCCGCCCTGACCGCCGTGCCGGACCCGATGCAGCGGACCACGGATCGCTGGTCGGCCTCGATGTACGTGTGGCACCTGGTGGACGTCCTGCGGATAGGGACGGAGCGACTGCTCACGCTGGCGCACGATCCCGGCTCCGGCATCCCCTGCTGGGACGAGAACGCGCTCGCCGAGGACCGTCGGTACCAGCACCTCTCGCCGGCCGTCGGCCTGCTCGTCCTGCCGCTGGCGGCACGAGAATGGGCCGAGGTCGCCAGCGCCACGCCGGCCACGGCCGAGGTCAGCCATCCGCAGTACGGAACGCTCGGCGCGATCGACATCATCCGCCGCAACGCCCACGAGGTCCACCACCACCTCATGGACATCAACCACTGGGGCTAGCTGAGGGATGACCCGAGCGTACGGGCGTGCGTCGGCGCGCTCAGTTGTCAGTGGCTGGATGGGGAGTAGGTGACGAGCGTCTGGTCGGGATTGTCGACGACTTGCAGAACGACGTGCGAGTAGTCGATTGGCCCGAGCGTAGGGTGGAGCAGTTTCTTTGATCCGCTGCCCATGGCCGTGACATCGTGACGGGGCCACCAATCCCGGACGTGGTCGCTGTCACGGCGAAGTTCGGCGATCAGAGTCTTGAAGTCCGGATCGTGTGGATGGCGGGCGGCGGCGAGCCGGAACCGGCCGAGCATCGCCCTGGCTTCGTGCTCCCAGTCCAGGTACACCTCGCGAGCTTGGTTTGCGGTGAACATCCAGCGCACCAGGTTGCGTTCACCGGCGGGGAGCGCTTCCCAGTCCGTGAACAGTTCGCGTGCGGCGGGATTTGAGGCCAGCACGTCCCAGCGGCGCCCTTTGACCAGGGTGGGGAAGGGTTCGAGGCGCTGGACCAGTTCGGCCACGGCGGGGTCGACCCGCTCGGGCGGTGCCGTTACCGCCGTGTCGGCGGTGGGGGCGCTGTCAGGTCCGTAGGCGAGGACGTGCAGGTAGCGGCGCTCGGCGGCTGACATCCGCAGCGTGGCCGCCAAAGCGTCCAGTACCTGAGCGACGGCGCGGCCGAGGGGTCGGGCTGGCGGCCGAGCAGCCCGGCCGCCGGTGTACGTGACGATCTGGAGCTAGCCCGCAGGCGTAAACTCGTGCGCAGCCCGTCATCTGGGCTTCAGGTTCGGCGACTAGGCAATAAGTGTGCGGGTTGCCCTCAGACGATCAGTAATCCACGGCGAAGGTCTCCATGCTCGCGCCCGGCGCCGGCTGCGTGATCGGCTGTGGGTGCGGATCACGTCCGGCGCGGTCGCCGTATTTCTCGTGATCGTCGGCTGGTCGGTTGGCCACGCGCTGACCGTTCCCGGCGGCGGCTCGGTCTCGGAACGGCTGGCCGAATGGGCCAGGGACCACTACCTCGGTCCGATCGTGACCTTCGGCGAGTGGCTGAGCTACTCGGCGCCGAAGAAGGGCGGCAAGCCGTCGTTCGCGCTGACCGGCGGCCCCACCGCCAGCGCCTCCCCGACGGCCTCCCGGCACAA
The DNA here is from genome assembly GCA_036502085.1 of Streptosporangiaceae bacterium. Lineage (GTDB taxonomy): Bacteria > Actinomycetota > Actinomycetes > Streptosporangiales > Streptosporangiaceae > PALSA-505. The sequence continues at coordinate 5,896 of DASXZD010000119.1, read as the reverse complement.
GACGCCGGCCGAGCTGTACCCCCCGCCGCCCAGGCTCGCGTCGTTCGCGGGCAGGCCGCTGCCGGGTGAGGGCAGCTGGCGGGTGCTGGACACGGTGCACGGCGACCCGGCCATGTACGGCACGTACCTGCGCGCCAGCAGCGTGTACTCGTCCTACGTGGCCGGCATCGTGTCGATGAACCAGAGCCTGCTCCGGTTCGAGCTGCGGCCGGGCGCCGAGGACCCGGGGCCGGGCCGCTGGAAGGCTCAGCCCGATATCCCGCCGGGCACCCGGCTGGGCCTGGCGGCCACGTTCAACGGCGGCTTCAAGATCGACACCGCCGGCGGCGGGTTCTACCTGAACGGCGTGACTCGCGGGACCCTGACCAACGGCGTGGCCTCGGTCGTCTACTACCGCGACGGCCATATCGCGATCGGGAACTGGGGCGGCACGGTCCGGATGAGCCCCGGCGTGGCCGGCGTCCGGCAGAACCTGCACCTGATCGTGGACCAGGGCCGGGTGCCGGCCTCGGTCAACCGCAACGTCGAGGGCGCGTGGGGAGCCACCCTCGGCGGCGGCTACTACGTGTGGCGGTCCGGGATCGGGGTCACCGCGGACGGCCGGGTCATCTTCGCCTACGGTCCCGCCCTGGACGTTCGGGAACTTGCCGACCTGCTGCAGCGGGCGGGCGCGGTGACGGCCCTCCAGCTCGACATCAACCCGGACTGGATGTCGTTTGAGTACTACCTGCCGAAGAACCACCCGGCCGACCCGACCCCGGTGAACCTGCTTCCCGACCAGATCCAGCCGCCGGACCGCTACTACTCGCTGGCCAGCCGCGACTTCACGGCCGTGTACGCGCGATGACCGCCCGGATCCGCGCCTTCCAGCTCTCGCCTGCCCCGCCCGGAGCGCCGGCCTGGTTCGCGAGACTGCCGGACTGGCTGACCGCGGCCGGGCAGACCGCACGGCCCCGGCAGTGGCCGAAGAATCTCCTGGTCTTCGCCGCGCCGCTGGCCGCCGCGTCGCTGGGCCGCGACGAGGGCCTTGGCTATGCGATCGGAACGGCAGCGGCCTTCATCGCCGCTTCGACCGCGGTGTACTTCGTCAACGACGTCATCGACGCGCCCAGGGACAGGCAGCACCCGGTCAAGCGGGAGCGCGCGATCGCCGCCGGGCGGCTCTCGGCCGCCCGCGCGCTGATGCTGGCCGCGCTGGCCGCCATCGCGGCCGTGTCGGTCGGCCTGTGGATCGGGAGGTACGGCCTGGCCGCCCTGATCACCGGTTACCTGGCGCTCTCGCTGCTATACGGGCTGGTGCTCAAGCACGTGCCGGTGGTCGAGCTGGTCTTCGTCGCCTCGGGGTTCGTGCTCCGCGCGCTGGGCGGCGCGATCGCCACGAACGTTCCGCCCTCCGCCTGGTTCCTGCTCGTCTGCAGCCTGGGGGCGCTGATGGTCGCGATCGCCAAGCGATTCACCGAGCTGTCGGCGCTCGGCGACCAGGCTGTCGCACACCGGCCGGTGATGCGCTGGTACACCCTCGGCTGGCTCCGGTGCAGCCAGCGGCTAGCGATCGTCGCGATGCTCGTGGCCTACCTGCTCTGGGCGTCAGCCGAAAGCAACGGCTGGATGCGCGCTTGGCACCTGGCTAGCGCACTGCCGCTGGGGGCGGCGCTGATCCGGTTCGACGTGCTCGTCGGCCGGGCCGGGAACCGGCCGGTCGAGGACCTCATCATCAGGGACCCGTCGATGATCTGCTGCGAGCTGGGCTGGCTCGCCCTGTTCGCGATGGGGCTCTAGTGAGCGCGCCGGCGGCGTACCGCACCCGGGTGCTCACCGGCTGGGGCCGCACCGCGCCGTCCCGGGCCAAGGTCGCGGGCCCGCTGGCGGCCGGGCCGCTGCAAGAGCTCGTGGCCGGCGGCCTGGCCGGGGGAGTGCTGGCCCGCGGGGCAGGCCTCAGCTACGGCGACGCGGCGCAGAACGCCGGCGGCTGCGTGCTGGCCCCGGTGACCTGGCCGTCGGTCGAGCTGGCCGCCGACGCGGCGTCCGTGCGCGCCTCGGCCTCCGCCACCTTCGCCGCGGTGCTGGCCCGGATCGTGCCGCGCGGCCGCATCCTTCCCGTCCTGCCGGGCACCAGGAACCTCACCGTCGGCGGGGCGATCGCCGCGGACGTGCACGGCAAGAACCAGCGGGCCGACGGGAGCATCTCCGCCTGGATCGAGGAGATCGAGCTCATCGACGGCCGCGGCGAGTTGCGCCGCGTGACGCCGGACGGCGATGCCGAGACGTTCCGGGCGACCGTCGGCGGGATGGGGCTCACCGGCGTCATCCTGGCCGCCACGATCAGGCTGCTGCCCATCCGCAGCGGGCTGCTGCAGGTCAGCTCGCGGCGGGCACCCGACCTGGACGCCCTGCTCAGCGGGCTGGACGGCGCCCGCGGGCGGTACACGGTGGGCTGGATCGACACCACCGCGGCCGGCCGGTCGCTGGGCCGCGGCATCGTCGAGGCCGGCGACCACCTCGCCGGGCCGGATCCGGCCGAAGCCGGCGGCCCGGTCTACCGGCCGGGCCCGGCGCGCCGCGCGCCCGCGGTTCCGTTCTGCCCGGTGACTCCGCTGTCCGCCCGGGCCTTCAACAGCCTGTGGTTCCGGAAGGCCGCGGAGCACCGCAGCGAAATCACCGGCCTGGCGGCCTTCTTCCACCGGCTGGACGCGGTCACCGGGTGGAACCGGACGCTCGGCCCGCGCGGCTTCGTCCAGTATCAGTTCGCGGTCCCGTACGGAGCGGAGTCAGTCATCACCGAAGTGCTCGAAGCGGTGCAGCGGGAGCGCTGTGCCCCGTTCCTGGGCACGCTGAAGCGATTCGGCCGGCCGGGCGCCGGCCATCTGTCGTTCCCGGTGCCCGGCTGGTCGGTCGCCATCGACATGCCGGCCGGCAACCCGCGGCTCGCGCCGCTGCTGGACCGGCTGGACGCCCGGGTGGCGGCGGCCGGGGGCCGGGTGTACCTGGCCAAGGACGGGCGGCTCGGTGCCGAGGCGTTCGGCGCGATGTACCCGGACCTGCCGCGATGGCAGGCCGCCAGGGAGAAGCTCGATCCGGCCGGGACATTCCGGTCCGATCTCGGCCGGCGGGTCGGCCTGTGCTGATCCCCGATGAGCCCGGCCGTCCCGCGCCGGCTCCCGGCCGGCCTGCGCCGCCTACGGCTCAGGCCGTGCTGGCTCGTGCCGGCAAAGTCGTGCTGGCGCGCGCGGGCAAGGTCGTGATCACCCGGGGGAAGAAGATCGTGATCATCCGGGTGCGCCAGGCCGCTCTGGCCGGGGCGGGCAAAGCTGCGCTGGCCGGAGCGGAAAGGATCGTGCTGGCCCGGGGCGGGCGAAGTCGTGCTGACTCGGATGGAGTAGATCATGCTGACACGCTCGGGTAAGGCCGCGCTTGCACCCGCGGGACGGCCGGCCCGGGTGCTGCTGCTCGGCGGCGCCAGCGAGATCGGCCTGGAGATCCTGTCGGCGCTGCGGCTGCCGCCGGACGCGGAGGTGCTGCTGGCCGGCCGCGACGAGCAGCGGATGGCGGCGGCGGGCAAGACCCTCCAGGCCAGCGTGCGGACCTTGCACTACGACGCCACCGCGCTGGACACCCACCAGGCCGTGGTGGACCGCGCGTTCAGCGGCGGGCCGGTCGATCTGGTGATCTCGGCGGCGGGGATCCTGGTCGGCCAGGCCGAGCTCGACCGCGACCCGCTGCGCGCCGGGATGCTCGTGCAGGCCAACTTCACCGGTCACGTCACCACGCTGCTGGCCACGGCCGCGCGGCTGAAGGTGCAGCGGCATGGCACGATCGTCGTGCTGTCTTCGGTGGCGGCGGTCAGGCCCCGCCGGGCGAACCCGGTGTACGGCGCGGCCAAGGCCGGACTCGACGCGTTCGCTCGCGGGCTGGCCGACTCGCTGCACGGCAGCGGCGTGCGGGTGCTGCTGGTCCGGCCGGGGTTTGTGATCGGCCGGATGACCGAGGGCATGACGCCGGCCCCGCTGGCGACCACGCCCGCCGCGGTCGGCGCCGCGGTCGCCGGGGCGCTGGCCGCGGGCCGCAGCGCGATCTGGATCCCGCCTGCGCTGGGCCCGCTCTCACTGGCGCTGCGGGTCGTCCCCCGGCCTCTCTGGCGCCGCCTGCGCCGCTAACCCCTCGGGAGGCGGCGCCAGGAGCCGGGGCGGGACTTTTACGCCGGGGGCATTTGCTTGTAGTGGAAGGTGTTGAACAGGCCTACCTGGTCGCAGAGGTGCGGGCTGGGCACGCCGGCCGACGAGATGAACCCGCTCTGGCCGGGCGGCAGGTCGTCCTGGCCGGTCACCGTCCGGCCGATGTCGATACCCATCATGAACGTGCTGCGGTTCTGGCTCGCGCTGGTACCGCAGCTGGTGGTCACGCCCGCGGCCAGCGGGTCGAGGCTGTCCCAGTTCTGGTCCTGGGCCGGCTGGTAGCCCCAGTCGGCGATGTCGGCGGTGCCGAAGCCCGGCACGTTCTGGCCGAGCTGCGTCCCGGTGCCCGACAGGATCGTGATCGCGTCGTTCAGGCTCTCTACCAGGAGCTGATTCTTCTGGCCGGCGAAGTAGCCGTGGGTGTAGCACAGCGTGTTGCACGGCACTATGCCCTGCGTCCCGGCCAGGGCGTGGTACAGGAAGTTGTACGTGCCCATTCCGCCCAGCCCTCCATAGGTGCCCAGGCCCAGGCTGGCGTCGTTGAAGTTCACCGAGCCTGTGTACTGCTCGCCGGAGAACGTGCCGCCCTCGAAGACGTTGCGCTCCAGCGCCTCCAGGAAGTTCATGAAGATGGACATGGCCGGGCTGCCGATGGTGTCCACGCCGTTCCACCGGGACAGCTCGGTGATCGCCCCGGCCAGATCCGGGTGCGTCGACGGGTCGGTCAGCGGGCTGCCTGCGCGCTTCAGCTCGTTGTAGGCCTTCTTCAGGAACGGGATGAAGTACGGCGCGGCCGGCCGGGTGTTGTCGTTGTTGTCGATCGTGCCGATGGAGTGCTCGATCTTCTCCAGGTAGCCGACGGTGATGTGCGTGCTGGCCGCGGCCAGCTGGCTGATCAGCGACGAGCGGAAGATCGTGCCCCAGTACTCGTCACCGCCGTTCTGCTGGTAGAAGAGCTGCTGCGAGGGCTTGGTGTTCCAGTTGTCCAGGTAGCCCTGGGCCGGGTTGATGCTGTGCGGCATGTCGGCGAACGGGATGAAGCCCTTCAGCTGCTGGGTCCCGTCGCCCAGTGCGGGCAGCCGCGGGTCAAGCCGGGAGGCGGGCGGCTCGACCGGCACCAGGCCGTCGGCGAAGTAGGCAATGTTGCCCGCCTGGTCGGCGTACAGGAAGTTGTGCAGCGTGGTGATCATGCTCATCGAGTCCTGGAACTGGCTCAGGTCGGTGTCCCCGCCGAGCTGGGAGAACCCGGTCAGGGTGCCGGTCTCCCGGTTCCACGAGGCGAACTTGACCGAGAACGCCAGCCCCGCGTCCGGGGTGTCGGAGACCACCGGCCCGTCCTTGGTCCGCAGCACGGTGAAGCTCACCGGGGCCTGGCCGGCCACCGGGATCTGCTCGGTGATCACCCGCATCGGGACCTGCTGGCCGTCGAAGGTGTAGGTCGGCGGGCTGGCGCTGAAGTCGGCGTTCTCCACGTAGATCCGGTCGTCGACGGTCTCCTCGCTGGTCGTGGTCCAGGCGATGTGGCCGTTGCGGCCGATCAGGATGAACGGCTCGCCGGTGATATACATCCCGCCGGCGTCGTAGTCCGGGCCGTGCAGGTACTCTTCGCCGTCCACGCTCGGCGTGCCGAAGCCTTCCTGCGGCGCTCCCCACAGCAGCGCGTGGCCGTCGGCGGAGCGCGACGGCGCGATCGCGATCGCGTTGGACCCGCCGTGCGAGAGCAC
>DASXZD010000118.1:0-29920 GCA_036502085.1 Streptosporangiaceae bacterium | reverse complement strand
GCCGCCAACACGCTGGCCAATCCCAAGCGCGCGCTGCGGACACTGCCGGGCGCGCTGTACGAGCTGGGCGTCGCGGTGACCGTGGCGCTGTCGGTGGCGCCGCAGCTGGTGGAGAGCGTGCAGCGGGTGCGGCGCGCCCGGCGGCTGCGCGGAGCCGGCGGCCGCCTAGTAGGGGGCAGGGGAGGCGGGCCGGGGGCGCTGCGGGCGATCGCGATCCCGGTGCTGCACGACGCGCTGGAGCGGTCGCTGATGCTGGCCGCCGGGATGGACTCGCGCGGGTACGGGCGCACCGGCAGCGCCACGCGAGCGACCAGGCGGCTGACCGCGACGCTGATGCTGGCCGGCCTGGCCGGACTGTGCTTCGGCGCGTACGGGCTGCTCGACACCACCGTGCCGCACGGGCTGGGGCTCGGCGGGTTCGGCGCGGGCACGGCGCTGTGCGTCGCGGGCCTGGCCCTGGGCGGGCGGCGGGTGTCGCGCACCCGCTACCGGCCGGACCCGTGGCGCTGGCCGGAATGGGCGGTGGCCGGCTGCGGCACGGTCACCGCGGTCGTGCTGTTCCTCGGCGTCGGCTACGACCCGGCCGCGCTCAACCCGGGCCTGTACCCGCTGCACTGGCCGCCGCTGCCGCTGCTGCCCGCCGCAGCGATCCTGGCGGCGGCGCTGGCCGCGTTCGCCGCGCCGCTGCCGCCCGCGGTCGCCGGCGTCGCCCCGCCGGCGCCGCGGGCCGGCGAGGTCACGCTGGCCGGAGCGAGCCGGTGATCTGCTTCGATCATGTCGGCGTCAGCTACGACGGCGCCGCCGCCCCGGTGCTGCGGGACGTGAACCTGCGCATCGACGAAGGCGAGCTGTGCCTGGTCATCGGCCCCACCGGCAGTGGCAAGTCCACCCTGCTCGGCGCGGTCAACGGCCTGGTGCCGTACTTCACCGGCGGCACCCTGACCGGCCGCGTCGTGGTCGACGGCCGCGAGACCGCCCGCTTCGCGCCGCGCGAGCTCGCCGACGTGGTCGGCGTGGTCGGGCAGGACCCGCTGGCCGGGTTTGTCACTGACACGGTCGAAGAAGAGCTCGCGTACACAATGGAGCAGCTCGCGATCGACCCGGCGGCGATGCGCGCCAGGCTGGAGGAGACCCTGGACCTGCTGGGTCTCGCCGACCTGCGGCACCGGGCGCTGAGCAGCCTGTCCGGCGGGCAGCAGCAGCGCGTCGCGATCGGCGCCGCGCTGACCTCGCACCCGCGCGTCCTGGTGCTCGACGAGCCGACCTCGGCCCTCGACCCGACCAGCGCCGAAGACGTGCTCGCCTCGGTCACCCGCCTCGTGCACGACCTCGGCGTCACGGTCGTGCTGGCCGAGCACCGGCTGGAGCGGGTGCTGCCGTACGCCGACCGCGTGGTCAGCCTGTCCGGCGACGGCGCGGTTACGGCCGGCGATCCGGCCGCCGTGCTCGCGCGTTCGGCAGTGGCGCCGCCGGTCGTGCAGCTGGGTCGGCTGGCCGGCTGGGAGCCGCTCCCGCTGTCGGTGCGGGACGCGCGCCGTCGCGCCCCGCAACTCCGGGAGCAGCTGCCGGACGTGCCGGCGGTCAGCCATCGGACGGCGCGCACCGACGAGGGCGCGCCGCCCGCCCTGACAGCGCGCGGGATCGTCGTGCGGTACGGGGCACTGGTCGCGGTGCGGGACGTGGAGCTGACGCTGCGGGCGGGGGAGAACACCGCCTTGATGGGGCGCAACGGGTCGGGGAAATCGTCGCTGCTGTGGGCGGTGCAGGGTTCGGGTCGGCGGGCGGCGGGGAAGGTCAGCGTGGCCGGTGCCGATGCGGACCCGGCGAAGCTGCCGGCCGCGAAGGCCAGGCGGCTGGTCGGGCTAGTGCCGCAGACCCCCGCCGACCTGCTGTACCTCGACACCGTGGCGGCCGAGCTGGCCCAGGCCGACCGTGATGCGCGTTCTGGTGGCCCCGATGGGGCCGGCCGGGCCGGGGGGGTCAGTTTCGGTGGGGCCGGCCGGGCCGGGGGAGCGGGCGGCGCCGGGTCGGCGGCGCGTGCGGGACCGGTACGGGCGGGGTCGGCGCGCGCGGTGCTCGATGACATCGCGCCGGGCATCCCGGACGGCACGCACCCGCGGGACCTGTCAGCCGGCCAGCAGCTCGCCCTGGTGCTCGCCGTCCAGCTGACAGCCGCGCCCGCGGTGATCTTGCTGGACGAGCCCACCCGCGGGCTGGACTACCAGGCCAAGGCCGGCCTGGCAGCCATCCTGGACCGGCTGGCCGGCCGCGGGCACGCGATCGTCGTGGCCACCCACGACGTGGAGTTCGCCACCCGCAGCTGCGACCGGGTGATCGTGATGGCCGAGGGTGAGATCGTCACCGATGGCCCGACGGCCACCGTGCTGACCGCCTCGCCGACGTTCGCGCCGCAGGTCGCGAAGATCCTCGCCCCGCTGCCGTACCTGACCGTCGCGCAGATCGCCGCCGCGCTCGGCCTGGTGAGCACGCCATGATAAGCCGCCCGGCGCGGTCGGCCATCCGGGTCCGGTCCCGGTCCGCGATCACGATCGCGATGGCCTCGTTCCTCGGCTTCGTGGCCTTCCTGTGGCCGTTCGTCGTCGCCCCCGGGGCGTTCTCGTCCACCGAGACGCCGCCGCTGATGTTCGGCGCGCTGCTCGCGCTGGTCCTGGCCGTAGTGTTCGCCGAGATCGCCGACGGCGGCATCGACGCGAAGGCCCTGGCCATGCTCGGCGTGCTGTCCGCGATCAACGCCGCGCTGCGGCCGCTCGGCGCGGGCACGGCCGGCCTGGAGACCGTGTTCTTCATCCTGGTGCTGGCCGGAAGGGTGTTCGGGGCGGGCTTCGGGTTCGCGCTCGGCTGCACCTCGCTGTTCGCCTCCGCGCTGCTGACCGGCGGCGTCGGGCCGTGGATGCCGTACCAGATGTTCGGCTGCGCGTGGGTCGGCATGTTCGCCGGGCTGCTCCCGCCGGTGCGCGGCAAGGCGGAGATCGCGATGCTGGCCGGGTACGGCGCGGTGGCCGGCTACTTCTTCGGGTTCATGCTCAACCTGTCGTTCTGGCCGTTCTCGCTCGACCCGTCGAGCTCCATCGCCTACCGGCCGGGCCTGTCGTTCGTCGAGCAGTGGCACCGCTACCTGCTGTTCGACGGCACGACCTCGCTCGGCTGGGATACCGGCCGCGCGGTCACGAACCTGGTGGCGATCCTGCTTGCCGGGCCCGCCGCGCTGGCCGCCTTCCGGCGGGCCGCCCGGCGGGCGAACTTCCGCCCCGCGGTCACGTTCGCGCCCGCCGATGTATCTGAGCCGGATGACGAGCCTCTATCTCTGTAAGGCAATAGTCAATCAGTCGCAAAATGCGAGTATTGCGGAGTAGGCTCGCCGCCACGTCCCAGCGTGCTACAAATCACGCATAGCGGGCAAAGTGCGCGTGGCCCGATGAGCGTGGGAGATGGTGCACGTGCCAGGTGTGGCGAAGGCGATCAGGGATGCGTCCCTGCGGCGAAACGCGGCCCGCCTCGCGGTGACCGGGGTGCTGGTCGCGTCGGGCGTGCTGGTGGCGGCGCAGGCGGCCTCCGCCAGCTGGCTGTTCCAGGGCACGCCGACGGTAGCCGGCGCGCAGGTGTGGAGCCTGGCCGCCGTCTCGTGCACGTCGGCTACCTCCTGCATGGCCGTCGGGAGCTCGGACAACAGCACGAGCGGTTACCTGTCCGAGCAGCGCAGCGGCGCCACCTGGACGGTGCGCAGCATGCCCAGCCCCGGCGGCGGGGCGCTCACCGCCATCTCCTGCACCTCGGCGAGCGCCTGCACGGCCGTCGGCGACTACTTCAACGGCGCGGACACGCTGACGCTGGCGATGCGCTGGAACGGGACCAGCTGGGTCGTCCAGGCCACGCCCAACCCGGCCGGCGCCACGACCAGCAGCCTGAACGGAATCTCCTGCACGTCCGCGACCGCCTGCACCGCGGTCGGCAGCACCTACAACGGCACGACCACGACCACGCTCGCCGAGGCATGGAACGGCTCCAGCTGGACGATCCAGACCACGGCCAACGCCAGCGGCGAGGCCACTAACCAGCTCAACGACGTCTCCTGCCAGTCCGCGAGCGCCTGCACCGCGGTCGGCTACTCGGCCAACGCCGGAAGCGCGGTCACCCTGGCCGAGACGTGGAACGGCAGCAGCTGGACCATCCAGGCCACGCCCAATCCCGGCGGATCCAGCTTCAACGAGCTCGAGGGCGTCTCGTGCACGTCGGCGAGCGCCTGCACCGCCGTGTCCAACGGCTTCGCCGCACGCTGGAACGGCACCGCCTGGTCGGTGCAGACGATCGCCAGGGCCAGGGACGAGCTGAACCGGGTCTCCTGCGTCTCGGCGACCGCCTGCACCGCGGTCGGCAGCTTCTTCAAGGACGGCGTCCAGTTCATGACGGGGGAGACCTGGAACGGCACCGCGTGGAAGGAAGCCAGCCTGCCGATCACGACCTCCTTCGACACCGACTACCTGAGCGACGTGTCCTGCCAGAGCGCGACCGCCTGCACCGCGGTCGGCGCCTACCACGACCCGACCAACGGCTACCGGTCGCTGGTCGAGGTCATGCAGCTCAACTGGCAGCCGCAGACCGCTCCGGTGCCGACCGGCGCGATCGCGACCGGCTTTGAGTCGGTGTCCTGCGCGACCGCCAAGGCCTGCATCGCGGTCGGCAACTACGAGGGCAGCGGCAGCACGTTCGACACGTTCACCGAGAGCTGGAACGGCAGCGGCTGGACGATCCTGAGCACGCCCAACGCGGGGAACAGCAACCTGTCCGGCGTGTCCTGCTCCTCGGCGACCGCCTGCACCGCGGTCGGCGACGTGTCCAGCGGCGGCAGCCTGCTGACGCTGGCGCTGCGCTGGAACGGCACCAGCTGGGCGGTGCAGAGCACGCCTAACCCGTCGGGCGGCAGCCGGGACTTCCTGACCAGCGTGTCGTGCACGTCCGCGACCGCCTGCGAGGCCACCGGCTTCTACACCAACAGCTCAGGCAACCAGGTCTCGCTCGCCGAATCCTGGAACGGCAGCAGCTGGACCATCCAGAGCACGCCGAACCCCAGCGGCACTACGACCACCCAGTTCAACAGCGTGTCGTGCACGTCCGCCAGTGCGTGTACCGCCGTGGGGTACTACCTCGCGCCCGGGTTCACCATGCTGGCTGAGGTCTGGAACGGCACCAGCTGGACGATCCATAACCCGTCGCTCCCGGCCGGCGGCAGCGACGGGCTGCTGAACGGCGTGTCGTGCACCTCGGCGAGCGCCTGCACCGCCGTGGGCAACTACTCCGACGGCACCAGGCAGGTCACGCTGGCGGAACGCTGGAACGGCAGCAGCTGGGCCGTCCAGGCCACGCCCAACCGGGTCGACGCCGAAGACAGCTTCCTGGCCAGCGTGTCCTGCACCTCGGCCACCTCGTGCATGGCCACCGGATCGGTCCGGCACGGCGGCCCGGTCACCATGATCACGCTGGCCCTGCACTGGAACGGCACCAGCTGGCACCTGTCCGCGCCGGGCGCGCCGTTCGGCGCAGTCCAGAGCAACCTGGTCAGCGTCTCGTGCCTGACCGGCAGCAACTGCATGGGCGTCGGCTACTACATCGACGGCTCGCAGACTGAACTGCCCCTGGCCGCGCCCTACAACTAGCCCCGCCCGCCGACCCTGCCCTTCATGACGGTCTTTTCGTTTAGGTGATAGTCGAACGCGAGGGGCGTGCAGTCGCGCTCTATGATCCAGGCGTTGAAGCGCTGGTGAACGGGATGATCGCGGTACCGCGTCAGCGTTTCCATGTCGTCGAACTCGGTGAACAGCAGATAGTCGTACCCGCGCGTCCTGGCCCCGGTGATATCGCGGCCGAACCGGCATTTCGTCATGAGCCCGATCTCGTCGGGCCAGGAGGCGATCATTGTCCGCATCTGCTCTTCCTCCTCGGCGGTCAACGGCCGGGGAAAGCTGAACAGGACAATGTGCTGCAGCGTCATGGTGCCGCCCTTCTGGGACTCGGGGTGCTCAGGGGTTGTCGGCCTGGTCGCGCGCGGCCATCTGGTCTAGCATGGCGGCGGCGAAGTTGGCGGGCTCGACGTCGGCGAGCGACAGGTAGGTCTCGGTCCGCTGCACGCCGGGGATCTGGAAGATGCTGTTCAGCAGCAGCTGCCGCAGGTGGGTATGGTCGCGCACGCGCAGCCGCACCAGCAGGTCGAGGCCGCCGGTAACCACGCTCATGTCCTGCGCTTCGGGCAGTTCGCGGATGACGCGGATGATCTCGCTCAGGTCCATGCCGGGTCCCGCGGTGACCCCGAGGTAGACGACGACCGGGCAGCCGAGCGCGGCCCAGTCGATGTCGACCCGGTAGCCGCGGATCGCGCCGGACCGCTCCAGCCGGGCCAGCCGGTCCGCGATAGCCGGGGGTGACATGCCGACGGCCCGGGCGAGGGCCCGCTGGGACTGCCGCGCGTCCACGGCGAGCGCGCGCAGCAGCGCGATGTCGAGGTCGTCGAGCTCCACCCGCGGCGTCGCCGGGGTGGTGACCTGCGCGAGGCCGGCCAGCGGCGTCGAAATCTGAGTCACTTGTCAGATATTCCTTCGGGGAAGCCTGATAACGTCGGCTATACTTAGGGTTCAGGTATCAAACGTAATATACTTGATTATCAATTCTTACGTTTGACAAGATTGCCTGTCAAGAAGGGCGGCCAGGAAACGCTGCCCAGAGACGGAGGCGTGGATGACCACGTCGGTATCTGCCGCAGTATCCGCCACCGGGGACGGCCGCGACTGGGCGGCGAGCTTTGCCCGCAGGACCCGCGGCCTCGGCGGCGGTGAGATCACCGCGATCCTGGCCCTGGCCGGGGCCACCGACGTCATCACGTTCTCCGGCGGGTTCCCCGACCCCGAGACCTTCGGCGCGGACGTGCTGGCCGGGATCTCCGGCTGGCTAATGGCCAAGGACGCCGCGGTGGCGCTGCAGTATTCGGCCACCGAGGGCCTGGCCAGCCTGCGCGACTACCTGTCCGGCCGGATCGAGGAGCAGGAAGGCCGCCGCCCAGATGCGGCCGGCCTGATGGTGACCAGCGGCGGGATCGACTGCATGGAGCTGGTCGCCAAGAGCTTCATCGATACCGGGGACGCCGTCGTGGTCGAGGCGCCGACCTACCTCGGGGCGATCATGGCCTTCCGGAGCTATGAGGCCGAGCTGCACGGGGTGCCGATGGACGCCGGGGGCATGCGCGTCGACGTGCTCGGCGACCTGCTCAAGGGCGGCCTGCGGCCCAAGGTGGTCTACACGATTCCCGACCACCAGAATCCGACCGGCCTGTCGATGGCTGTCGACCGCAGGCAGGCCCTGGTGGACCTGGCCCGCCGCTACGGCTTCCTCATCCTGGAGGACGTGGCCTACCGGGAGCTCGGCTTCGACGCTGCCCGCCCGCCGAGCTTGTGGGCGCTGGCGCCCGACGTCGTGGTGCAGGCCGGCACGTTTTCCAAGATCTTCATGCCCGGCGTGCGCCTCGGCTGGGCGGCCGGGCCAGCCGAGATCATCGCCCAGCTCGCCGTGGCCAAGCAGAACAGTGACCAGTGCTCGGGCGCGCTCGGCCAGCGGATGCTCGAGGAGTACGGCCGCGGCGGCCATCTCGACCGGCAGATCGTTGCCTCGCGGGCGCTGTACGAGCGCCGCGCCGGGTTGCTCACCGCCGCGCTCGCCCGGCACATGCCGGCCGGGACCAGCTGGACCACCCCGCGCGGCGGGTTCTTCACCTGGCTGACGCTGCCCGAGGGAGGCGACAGCGTGGCGCTTACCCCGGCCGCGCGCGCCGCCAAGGTCGCTTACGTGCCCGGCCGCGCGTTCCACATCGATGGCTCGGGGGCCCGCCAGATGCGGCTCTCCTACAGCAGGGTCGGCGATGACCTGATCGACGAGGGCATCCGCCGGCTGGCTGAGCTCGTCCGCGCCGCCTGCTCCGGCCCGGCCGCCGAGGGGGACCGGTGAGCGACGCCGCCGCGCACTTCACGACCGAGGCCCAGGGCGAGCCGGCCGGCCCGGGCCGGTACGTCCGCGTCGATGACATCAACCCGGCAGAGTTCGTGCCCGGGCTCGGCTTCCGGCCCGTGCTCGGGCAGCGGGCGATGGTCAACTTCGTGGACTTCGAGCCCGGCGTCGAGGCGCCGCGGCACGTGCATGAAGAGGAGCAGATCGTCATCGTGCTCGACGGCGAGTTCACCTTCGACCTGGACGGCGACGTGCGGGTCATGCGGCGGGGCGACGTCGCCGTCGTGCCCGCCTGGGTGCCGCACGGGGCCTGGACGACCGATAGCCGCTGCCTGGAGGTGGACGTGTTCTGCCCGCCGCGGCAGAGCCTGCTCGCGCTGGCCGCCGGGCAGTCCGCCTCTGCGGGGTCTGCGGGGTCTGCGGGCTCTGCGGGGTCGGCGGGGGCGGGCGAGGCGGCTGGGTCGGGTTCGGGTGAGCCGGCGGGATCCGGCGCCCCGATGGGACCGGGCGGGGCGGGGGACAGCTAGGTGGACCTGGGCCTGAGCGGCCGCCGCGCGATCGTCACCGGCGGCTCCAAGGGGCTCGGCCGGGCGATCGCCGCCGAGCTGCTCGCCGAAGGCGCCGACGTGGTCATCTGCTCGCGTAACCAGGGCGAGCTGGAGGCTGCGGCCGTCGAGCTGCGCGCCGCCGCCCCCGACCGGGGCGTGACCGCGCTGGCGTGCGACGTCACCGACCCCGGCCAGGTCGAGTCGTTCGTGGCCGCCGCGGCCGACGCACTCGGCGGTGCCGACATCCTGGTCAACAACGCGGGCGCCGCCCGGCCCGGCCGGTTCGGCACGCTGACCGATGACGACTGGCACGGCGACATCGAGGTCAAGCTGTTCTCCCAGATCCGCTGCACCCGGGCGGCGCTGCCGCATCTGCGGCGCAGCGCCGCGCCACGCGTGATCAACATCAACGCCGTGTACGCCCGGTATCCGGACCCGGTGTTCCTGGCCTCGTCGGTGAACCGGGCGTCCTGCCTGAGCCTGTCCAAGGCGCTGTCCATCGAGCTCGGCCGCGAGGGCATCCTGGTCAACAGCGTGAACATCGGCTTCGTCGTCACGCCGCAGTGGGAGAACATCCGCACGCTACGCGCGCCGGATGTGCCGGCCGAGGACTTCTTCGCCGGACTGGCCGCCGACGAAGTGCCGCTCGGCCGGTTCGGGCGGTCCGACGAGGTGGCCGGCCTGGTGGCCTTCCTGGCCGGCGACCGGGCCAGCTACATCACCGGCGCGTCCATCGATATCGCCGGCGGCATGGGGAAGTACCTGTGATGCATCTTGGTGAGGCGGTCACGGTGACGATCCGGACGGGATGAAAAGGGTTCCCATGTGCAGACTGCTCGGCTACTGCTCCCGCGATCACGCCTCGGTCGCGGATCTCATCGGCAGGCCCGCGCTGCGTGGCTTCACCGCGCTGTCCCAGTGGCACGGCGACGGCTGGGGGATGGCCGCCCGCGACGGCGGCGAGCTGCGCGTCGCCAAGTCGCCGCGGCGGGCCAGCGATGACCCCGACTACCAGCGGCTGACCGCCGAGCCGCTCGGCGACGCCGGCCTGCTGCACCTGCGGTGGGCGACGCCCGGCCTGCCCGTCGAGGACCGCAACTCGCATCCGTTCGTCCGCGGCGACTTCGCCTTGGCGCACAACGGGGCCATCCACCCGCAGGACAAGCTGCCGCAACTGCTCGCGTCGGCCTGGGAGCAGCAGCTCACCGGCGGCACGGACAGCGAGCGGTACTTCCTGCACATCCTGTCCCGGCTCGACGCGAACGGCGGTGACATGGTGGCGGCGGTGGCCGACACCGTGCGGCGCATCCGCGGCGGCTACACGCCCAACAGCCTGAACGCGGTCCTGCTCGCGCCAGGCGCGCTATACGCCATCGCCTGGCATGACCCGCGGCTCATCCCGCGCGAGGACATCACGGCCCGCGGCTCGGCCGAAGAGCCTGACAGCTACTTCGACCTCGCCTACCAGGTGCGCGAGGACTCGGTCGTGGTCGGCTCCACCGGCTGGCCGCAAGACGGCTGGACCGTCCTGCCGAACGGCTCGGTCCTGATCGTCGACCGGGCCACGCTGGCCACCCGCACGATAGCCCTGTAACGCGCGGCCGGTCCCGCGCAATGTTCCCGCGGCCACCCCTAGCCGCGTTCCCGCGGGAACGCCCCACGCAATTGCGTGAAACGTTTCCGCGGCAGCGTCTGGCCCGTTCCCGCTGGAACGTGCTTGCCGGCGGCTTCCTCGGGCCCCGCCGCCGTTTCCGTCGTTTCCGCGACTGGGGCTGCGGGGGTCGCCGCGTCCGGATCGGCCGACCCGGACTCGCCCGCTGCCGGATCGGCCGGAGCGGCTGGATCGGCCAGCCCGGACTGATCCGCGTCCGGATCGGCCGGATCGGCAGGATCGGCCGGGCCGCCGGCCATCTCGTCGGCGCTGTGTCGCCTGCTGCGCTGCGACTGCGCGAACCAGGCCAGCCCGATCAGCGTCAGCACCAGGGCCACGAAGAAGTTCAGCCGCAGGCCGAGGAAGTGCGCCGAGGAGTCGATCCTGACCGTCTCCTCGAAGATCCGGAACGCCGAATAGCCCGCCATGTAGAGCGCGAACAGCCCGGGCGGCTTGATCCGCCGGTGGTGGCCCAGCCAGACGAGCGCCGCGGCCAGCAGCAGGTCGAAGATCAGCTCGTACAGGAACGTCGGCTGGAAATAGCTGTAGCGCGTGAAGCCGGGCGGCCGGTAGGCCAGCGGGATCTTCAGCCCCCAGGGCAGGCCGGTCGGCTTGCCGAACAGTTCCTTGTTGAAGTAGTTGCCGATCCGCCCGACCCCCTGGGCCACTAGCAGCGCGGGCGCCACGGCGTCCATGAACACCGCCACGCTCGCGCCCGTCCTGCGCACCCGCCAGGCGCCGACCACGGCGGCCAGGGCGATGCCGCCCCAGATGCCCAGGCCGCCGCTCCAGACGGCGAATACGCCGTACCAGACGTGCGGGATGTCCATCGGCGTGGTGATGTCGAAGTAGATCCGGCCGCCCACGATGCCCGCCGGTACCGCCCAGATCGCCACGTCGCCGACCAGCTCGGGGTTGCCACCCCTGGCCTTCCAGCGGCGCTGCGTGATCAGGATCGCCAGCGCGATGCCGACCAGGTACATCAGCGCGTAGACATGGATCTCCAGCGGACCGATGTGGAAGCCGCTGACCGACGGGCTCGGAATGTGCATGTATCGAGACTAGCGCCGCCCGCTGCGATACTTGCCCCATGACGGAGGCAGAGCACAGGAAGGCAGAGCACGGGCAGGCACAGCGCAGGAAGGTTCAGGCTGCCTCGTTCGGGGCGGTCGCCACGGCATACGACCGGGCCAGGCCGTCCTATCCAGATGAGGCCATCGATTGGCTGCTGCCAGCCGGCGCCAAGCGCGTGCTCGATCTCGGGGCCGGCACCGGCAAGCTCACCCGCGGGCTCCGCGACCGCGGGCTGGAGGTGATCGCCGTCGAGCCGTCCGCCGGGATGCGCGATCAGCTGGCCCAGGTGCTGCCCGAAGTCACGGTCCTGGACGGCCCGGCCGAGCAGATCCCGGTCGCCGACCGGGCCGTTGACGCCGTGCTCGTCGCGCAGGCCTGGCACTGGGTGGACAAGGCGCGGGCGGTACCCGAAGTGGCCCGCGTGCTCGTCCCGGGCGGGCGGCTCGGCCTGCTGTGGAACATCAGGGACGAGCGGGTCGGCTGGGTCGCCGAGCTCGGCCGGATCCTCCGCGGCCCGAGCTACTCCCACTCGGACCGGGATAGCGCCGATCCGTCGGTCGGGCCGCCGTTCGGCCCGGTCGAGCGATTCGAGGTCGAATGGAGCCGGCGCACCAGTGCCGACGAGATCATCGACCTGGTCTCCTCGCGCAGCTACATCATCACCATGACGCCGCCCGAGCGCACGGTCGTCCTGGACCGGATCCGGCACCTGCTCGGCACCCACCCGGACCTCGCCGGAGCGGCCGAGATCACTCTGCCCTACGTCACCCGGTGCTCGCGCGCCCAGCTGCCATCCTGACCGCAGGCCGCCCCCCGGCCGCCCCGGCCGCGCCGCCCGCAGCGCCACCCAGCGCGCCCGCTTTTCCTCGGTCAGGCCCGCGGCCGCCTCAGGAAGGTTGCTGACGGCGGCCCGCCAGCTAGCCAGGCACGTCCGCTCTAGCCGTCACTGTGGTCGTGCTTGTGTCCCTTGCGGTGGCCCCCGGGCTTGCCGCCCTGCGGCGGCAGGGCTCCGGTTACCGTGACCGTGCTGCCGACGGGTAGCTGTCCGTCCGGCGAGACGGACAGCACCGTGCCGGGGCGCTGCTGGCTGCTGGGCCGCCAGAGCACGCGGGGCACGAGGCCGAGCTGACGCAGCCGCGATACCGCGGCGCTGACCGGCTGGCCGGTCAGCGAGCTGCCGCTGACGTTTACCAGCCGGGCTGCCGCCGGGGTGCTGGACGGCAGAGTGCTGGACGGCGATGCCCCCGGGTGATTCAGCGCGCTGGGACCGTCAGGGCTGGTTAGCAGCGTGCCGGCCAGCAGGATCGCGGCCAGCGCGGCCGCGATCGCCGCGAAGATGGCGAGCCGTCGGCCGCGCCCCGACCGCCGCCGCGGGCGCTCAGACGCCAGGGGCGCAGGCGCCAGGGCAGTAGGCGCCAGGGTCAGGGTCGGCTGGTCCGTGCCGTCGTCCGGCAGGCCAGCCGCCGGACCGACGTCGGCGACGGTCACGCCATCGTGGAGCAGGCCATCCCGGAGCAGGCCAGCCCGGCGGGCCACGTCGGCGGCACTGCCGGGCCGCGCCGCGGGATCCTTGGCCATAAGCTCCCCGACCAGGGCGGCGACCCCCGCCGGCACGGCAGCAGGCAGCGGCGGCATGGGCTGGTCCCGGTGCGCCACGGCCAGCTCCACCCCGATCCCCAAGTAGGGCGGGGCGCCGACCAGGCACTCGTAGGCGACAACGCCGAGCGAGTACAGGTCGCTGGCCGCGGTCGCGCTGCTTCCCCGCACGCGCTCCGGCGCAAGGTAGGCGACGGTGCCGACAACCATCCCGGTGCTGGTGACCGGCGCGGAGCCCGCGGCATGCGAGATGCCGAAGTCGGTGATCTTCACCAGATCACCGTGACTGAGCAGCACGTTGGCCGGCTTGATGTCGCGGTGGATGAGTCCCGCCTGGTGAGCGACCTGCAAGCTCGATGCCGTCTGGGCGACGATATCCATGGCCCGGGCCGGCGCGACAGGCCCGCTGGCCAGCACGTCGGCGAGCGACGAGCCGTCGATGAGTTCCATCACCAGGAAGGGCGGGCGCGGGGGATCCGGCTCCCCGTAGTCGTAGACGCGGGCGATGTTCTCGTGGGACAGCGCCCCGGCATGGCGTGCCTCGGCGCGGAACCGGGCCAGGGTCTCCGGGTTGCGGGAGTATTCGGGGTGCAGAAGCTTGACCGCCACCGGCCGCCCCAGGAGAACGTCCGTGGCCCTCCATACCTCGCCGAACCCTCCCGCGGCTATCCGGTGGTTCAGCTCGTAGCGGCCAGCGAGCAGGAAGTCGCTAGCGGCAGGCATAAGCGGGCGATTACCCACGAACCAGACGGCTAATCGCGCCGACCCGAAAGTCAGCCCGGCCGGCCGAAGTGCGGGACCAGCCCGCGCCACACGTCGTCGTACCGCGGCTGGCGGTGCTCCGCGTCCATCGCGTGCCGGGTCAGTACCACTGGCCAGCGGGTCTCGAACATGAAAGCCAGCGTGTCATCGACCTTCTGCGGCACCAGGTCCGCGGAACTGGCGCGCTCGAACGTCTCGGCGTCGGGCCCGTGCGAGTTGAAGCAGTTGTGCAGGCTGGCGCCGCCCGGCTGGAACCCCTCGGCCTTAGCGTCGTAGACGCCGCGCACCAGCCCCATGAACTCGCTCATGACGTTGCGGTGGAACCACGGCGGCCGGAACGTGTCCTCGCCCACCAGCCAGCGCGGCGCGAACGCGACGAAGTCGACATTGGCCAGCCCCGGGGAGTCGGTGGGCGAGGTCAGCACGGTGAAGATCGACGGGTCTGGGTGGTCGAAGCTGATCGAGCCGATGACCATGAAGTTGGCCAGGTCATACTTGTACGGGACATAGTTGCCGTGCCAGCCGACGACATCCAGCGGCGAATGGTCGTAGTCCGCCGCCCACAGGTTGCCGCCGAACTTCTGCACCACCTGGACGGCCCGCCGCTCCTGTTCGAAGGCCGCGCTTGGAGCCAGGAAGTCCCGCTCGTTCGCCAGCCCGTTCGCGCCGATCGGCCCCCGTTCGGGCAGCGTGAAGCAGGCGCCGTAGTTCTCGCACACGTACCCGCGCGCAGTGGAATCGGGCAGCTCGACCCGGAACCTGATCCCGCGCGGGATCACCGCGAACTCCCCGGGCGTCGCCAGCAGCCCGCCCAGCTCGGTGTGCAGCAACAGCCGCCCGTCCTGCGGCACGATCAGCAGCTCGCCGTCGGAGTCGACAAAGTAGCGGTCCACCATGGACGCGTTCGCCGCGTACCAGTGGATCCCCATCCCGGCATGGCTTAGCGTGTCGCCGTTGCCGCCGACGGTGCGCAGCCCGGCCACGAAATCGGTGCCCGCCGACGGCAGCGGCGGAGGATCCCAGCGCAGCCGGTTGGGGTTCGGCTCGACTTCTCGGAACGGAGCGCTGCGCAGCAGTCCATTATCGATTCTTCCGAACGGGGAGTGGCTAGCCGACGGCATGATCCGGTAGACCCATGTGCGGCGATTCACCGCGCGCGGCTGAGTGAAGGCGGTACCGCTAATCTGCTCGGCGTACAGCCCGAGCGGCGCGCGCTGCGGCGAGTTGCGGCCAGCCGGCAGCGCTCCGGCCACCGCCTCGCTCACGTGCTCGTTGCCGAAGCCCAGCAGGTAGGTGAGAGACGGCAGACCAGCGGGCATACCCGGCCCCCTCAAAGAACGGCGAGACTCTGACGCCCTAACTCAAGCACACGCGCTCCCCGCCGCTGCCCTGGGCATCGGGGTGGCTGGCCGAGCAGGCCGGCACCGTGCATGAGATGGCCAGCGCCCCGGCCACTGCCAGCAAGCACCGTGCCAGCAAGCACCGGGTAAGCAAACGGGGCAGGCGACCGCCGCCGTCCGCGCGGGGCGGACGGCGGCGGTCGTGACCGATGACGATCAGTTGCTGCTGAAGGTCTTCGTGCTCGTCAGGAGCATGCTCGTCAGCTGCAGCACATGGGGTCCTGGGGACAGGCTCAGCGCCGCCGGGTCGAGCATGTAGGTGACGTAGCCAAGCGAGGTCGCGGTGAGCGTAGCGACCTGCTGGCCATCGATGGAGAGCTCAACCGGATGCCCGGGCAGGAAACCTGTGTCGAGCAGGTATGCCTTATGGCGTGCGGGGATGCTGTCCGGGGACAGCTGGATGCTGTTCTCCAGCCGGCGCAGAGCGGTCGTGGCCTGGCTGCGCGAGGCCTGCTCCTGGTGTTCCGCCTTGGTCGCGGCGACAAGACCGGGGACAAACTTGCTCGCGTTGATCGTTCCCCAGCCGGTAGCCACGTCGAATCCCTTGGCGGCGGTGAATCCGGGAACGGTAGGCGTGGAGTTGTTGCCCTTGATCACATCCGCAATCCCGTCCGCTGTGCCGGCCGGACCCAGAATGTTGTAGAGAGCGGGATTGATCGGCCCGACGTTCGCGTGATTCATCTGGGTCGCCAGGGCGAGTATGCCGGCGAACAACGGTGCCGCCTCGGACGTGCCATCCTGCGCGTCCGCGGTGATGTCCGGCACCGACCGCATGCTGCTGCCGGTGATAAAGGAAACACCGTCCTGGTAACTGGGGCGGGCGAATACCGAAGAGAATCCCGCCCCTTCGGAGAACAGCCCCTCATGCCAGACCGGGTCGGGACCGAGCCGCTGCCCGGAAGAACTGAAATTCGGGACGCTGCCGCCGACGGCGGTGACCCAGGGGGAGTCGTCCCACGCGGCGGTGTCCGGAGCCGCGGAGACGTCCTCGCACTGGCCGTTCGCTACGGCGAGGTTCTGCACGACGCCGCAGTCGCCGGTGGCGACCATGACGGGGATGCCGGCCGCGGCGGCGGTCAGTTCGCCGGGGTCCTGGGCGGTGATCTCTTCCTGGCCGTGGCTGTAGGTGCTTTCGCCGGTTCCGTCGCTGATCGAGATGACGTTGGCCAGGTGGTTGCTGCTGATCTGCTCCAGGGCCTTCATCATCTCCGGCGGCGCGACCTGGCTGGCGGCATCGTCGATGATCTCACTGTCGGCCGGAGTCGCGGAGATCACGATCTTGGCGTACGGCGCGATCAGGTGAGCCGTGATCACGTCGAGCTCGAGCTCGCCCTTCCACGCGTCGCAGGAGCCGTAGCTGCCCAGCTTGACCATGCCGGCCGGGCACTTGGCGGGCAATGGCCCGTTGGGGAAGATGGTCTGAATCTGCGGATTTGGCAGATGGAATAGCTTATCGATCCGGGCTACGGCCGACGCGATATTCGGAAAGTCCCAGCCTTCGATCAGGGCGATGCTGGTTCCCGATCCGTCGATACCCTGCCGCCACAGGTTCCCGATATTATAGTCGAACAGATCCTGCGGCCCCGGCGAGAAGTCGGCAAATTTAGCGTAATTCTTCTTCATGAACCGCAGGGCCGCCAGGAGCACTTTGATGCGGCCCTGCTTGGACTGCTGGCCAGCCGAGGCTGCGGGCGTGGGATTGGCGGCGGAAACGGTGCCTGCGGAGACGGTAGCTGCGGCGGGGAGAGCGGCTCCCGTCGGCGCGATAAACGATGTCATGAGTGCGGCGGCTATGAGAAGGGTTCTTTTCTTGCCGATCCTACTCAAGTCATCCTCCTTGTTCCTACTCTCCCGTTGCGAGCGAGCGGTCGTGGGCGGTGCGGGAGCACCAAGCCCCTCGCGTATGGGACAAACCCGGTCCAGTCTCACGTCTGCGCCCCTGCCTGGGCAAGCAAGTATTCCTGCGGTCATCCCGCAGATCCGCTGTCGCGAAACGAGCCCGCTGCGTGGTGCTCGTGATCGCGACGAGTGAGATGGCAGTGACTGCATACAGCCAGGCGGTCACCGCATACAGCCAGAGGGTTACCGGTGGTGTCACACCCATAACGTCATCACGCTCACGCGGTCGGAAACCAGCACTATTTTTCATCGTTTCGGTAGAAATATCGTGACGCAAGTGATCGACTTGACCCAAGCCGTGTCATACCACTGACATGGCCATGGGGGGCTAGCCCATGGACGAATCGAGCCGGGCTGTGCCGCTGCTTTCGTCGGGGCGGGAAAACGGGTCCGCGCCACGACGAACACCGCGGTTGCCTGAGCGGGCCGGGGAAGGCCTCGGCGACACCGCTCCCGCCGCGCAGCACCTAGCGGTCACGCCGCGTGACAATGACGAGACTCAGCCGATATCTATTGTCTCCGGATCCGGGGACGACGGCGTAGATCCGGCGGGTTTGACCGGCCCGGGCTCGGGTAACAACGGCGTCAGGATGGCGGGCTCCAAGAGCGGCGGCGATCACTGCGAGCCGACCGGCCCTGGCCGAGGCAGCAGAGGTAACGGCCATCCGCCTAACGCCAGCCCCGGTTCCGATGACGCCTCCAGCCCCGATGACGTCGCGGCCGCCTCAGCCGACCCGGCGCCCAGCCCCGACGATGACCCCTGGCGTGGCTTCATCCCCGGCATGTGGGAAGACCCGGAGCCGCCCTCCCGGTTGCGGCACCCCCGGCCGGCCCGGGGCTCTCAGCCCTCCTGGGGTCTGGTTCTCGTCACCACCATCAGGCTCTGGACCAGACGGCGGTTCCTGCGCGACCGCCCGAGCCGACGCGACCGCCTGAGCGGGCGCAACCGCCCGAGCCGGTTCACCTCCGGCAGCTGGCGGATCGTGGCCCTGGTGATCGTGATCATCGTGGCGGTGGGGCTCGCCGTGGGCCTGCCGCGAGACCCGAAGAAGCCCGCGAGCGGCCCGGGACAGACAGCGCTGAGCACGCCCGCGGCCGTCCGCGCTCAGGCGGCGGGCTGGGTGGTCCAGCAGGTCAGCCGCACGGCGATCGTCTCCTGCGATCCGGCGATGTGCGCCGTCCTGCAGGCCCACGGGTTCCCGCTGGGCAACCTGCTGGTGATCACCCCCAGCTCGAACGATCCGCTCGGCTCCGACCTGATCGCCGCGACCTCGGTGCTGCGGAGCCAGTTCGGCAACCGCCTGACGTCGGTGTACGCGCCCGTCGTGGCGGCGAGCTTCGGCGCCGGCAGCGCCGGCATCCAGATGCGGGTGATCGCGGCCCAAGGCGCTGCCGTCTACCTGGCCCAGCTGCGCAGCGATCTCGCCGACCGGCAGTACAACGGCAGCCAGCTCCTGCACAACCACGGCGTCACGGTTGCCCCGTCGGCCCGGCCGCAGCTCTCCGCCGGTCTGGTCGACGCGCGGCTGCTCGCCGCGATCGCGACGGTTGCGGGGTTCCACCCGCTGCGGATCGTGAGCTTCGGCGATGCCTCGCCGGGCGCGGCCGCCGGGACGCCGCTGCGTTCGGCCACCCTGCAGGGCGGGGCCAGCAGCCCGGCCGCCAACACGGGGATCCTCAGCTGGGTGCGTTCGTTCCTGAACGCCCAGCAGCAGCCCTTCCGGCCGGCCAGCACATCGATGGTGCGACTCGCCTCCGGACAGAGCGCCCTCTACGTCCAGTACTCAGCGCCGGCCCCGCTCGGGGTTCTCGGCGCCGGACATCCCTTGATCAAAATCCCATCTAGCTGAAGGGCGCCCAGTGCGACCGTCATACTGGATGTCGCAGAAATGAGGCATGAACAGTGATAACTCCTAAAGCCTTGCGCCGCCGGATCACATTTTTGCTCGCGGCCGGCCTGACGGCGCTCGGCCTGTTCGCGTTCGCCGCCCCGGCGGCCATGGCGTCACCGACAGTGATCGCGGGGAGCACCGGCTGGCTCCGCCTGGCGCACCTGTCCCCGAATACTCCTGCGGTCGACGTCTACCTGTACTCGCTGGGCAATTCCAATGCCAAGGTGGTGCTCAAGCACGTGAGCTACGGCACCGTCTCGCCGTATCAGACCGTTGCGGCAGGCAGCTACGTCGTCGCGATGCGCGCGGCCGGCGCGGCCGCCGGCTCGCCGCCCGTGCTGTCCACCTCGATCAAGGTCGTGGCGGGGCATGCGTACACGGTGGCCGGCATGGGACCCAAGTCCGGGCTGCGCCTGCAAGTGCTCGACGACACGCTGACCACCCCGCCGGGCCGGTCGCTGGTCCGGGTCGTGCAGGCCTCGCTGGCGCAAACCACGGTGACCGTCACGGCGGGCAGCCAGGTCCTCGCGCACAGCCTCGCGTTCGGCAGCGTGACGTCCTACCAGTCGGTGGCCCCCGGCACCTGGAAGGTAACGGTGGCCGGCCAGTCCAAGAGCGCTAGCAAGACCTTCACGCTGACCGCGGACACCACGCACACGATCGTGGTCCTGGACGATCCGGGAAACCTGGAGCTTGTCGACCTGACCGACGCGGCTGGCAGCAGCGCGCTGCCGGCCGGCGCGGCGGGCACCGGATTCGGCGGCATGGTCTCGCGCCCGGGCTCATCGCCGCTGCCCTGGGCGGCGGCCGTGGCGCTCGGCCTGATCATGGTCAGCCTCGGCGGGCTGCGGCTGCGCCGGGCCGGCGTACGCGGGTCGCACAGCAGGTGACGAGCGCGGGAGCCTGCGGTGCCTGAAGTCCGCCGCGTCGCGCTCGCGGACAGATGCGGCTAGGCGCGTCGGCCGTCGTGGCGGCCGGCCTGCTCGCGGTCGGCGGCGGCAGCGTCGGCCTGATACTGGCCAGCCAGAGCGGCTACACCTCGCCCAGGGTCGCCCCGGCCGTCCGGCTGCCGGTGCCGCTCGGCACCGTGCTGGGCACGCCGTCGCCCGCGGTGGTCAAGCCGGTACCCGGGCCGGCCGAGCTCACGATCCCGGCGATCGGCGTGCGCACCAGCCTGATCCGGCTGGGCCTGACCAAGACCGGAGCCCTCCAGGTGCCGCCCACCGCGGCCATCGCGGGCTGGTACACCGGCAGCCCGGCCCCGGGCGCGGTCGGGTCTGCGGTGATCGCGGGGCACGTCGACTCTTACGCGGGGCCCGGCGTCTTCTACCGGCTGCGCGAGCTGCGCCCCGGCGACCGGATCTACGTCAAGCAGCAGGGCGGCACGCTGGCGGTGTTCAGCGTCAGCTCAGTCGACCTGTACCGCAAGTCCCAGTTCCCGACGTCCCGGGTATACGGGCCCACGCCCACGCCCGAGCTGCGCCTGATCACCTGCGGCGGTACCTTCGACCCGCAGCTAGGCTCCTACCTCAGCAACGTCGTCGTCTATTCTGTGCTCTCCGGCTAAGCACAGTCTGGCCAGCCACAGTCTGGCCAGCCGCAGTCTGGCCAGCACTGTGCTGTCGGCTAGCACGAGACGGAATCTCACGACATGATGCCCACGGATCTATCACGGCTCAGGCCGCGGCGGCCGTCGCTGCGGCGGCGGGCCGGGATTGCCCTCGCTGTGCTGGTGGCCCTCGGCGTCCTCGGCCTCGTGGTGCCGCACCTCACCGGCGCCAAGACCGGGCTGCCGGCCGTCGGCGCGGTCATCCCTGTCTCCCAGCGCCCCCCGGCCCCCGACATCTACGGCACCACGCTGACCGGCCAGCACCTGAATATCGCCAGCCTGCGCGGCGCTCCCGTCGTGATCAACTTCTGGGGATCCTGGTGCGCGCCTTGCCAGGCCGAGGCGCCGGACCTGGCCCGCGCCGCGGCCAGCACCAGCCGCCAGGGCGTGCACTTCGTCGGCATCGACATCCTGGACAACTCGGCCGCCGGGCTCGCGTTCGACCAGGCGCACCACATCACGTTCCCGAGCATCAGCGACCCAGGCAACCTGCTCGCGGCCCGGTTCGGCAGCCGCGCCCCCGACACGACGCCATCGACCTACATCCTCGACGCCCGCGGCCGGATCGCCTGGGCGTTCTTCGGCCGGACGCAGGCCAGCCAGCTGGAACTCGCGCTGATCCGCATCGCGGGCTAGGTCAAGTAAAAGACCCTTCTTCCCGAACGGTTCCAGGGGGACCGCGCCGCGCCCGGACTCCACCGGTAGCGTGGCATCACAATCAAGCGTTTCACTGGAGGCAAAGCGGATGGCCATTCCCGCGGCTCAGGTTCCCCGGCTCACGTCCCTCTCGCCCGGAGCGGGCTGCGCGTGCAAGCTGCCCCTGGCCAAGCTGGAGGAGCTGTTCGCGTCGATGGGCAGCATCGAACCCGCCGGCGGGGACCTGCTGATCGGCGCGCTCGAGGGGGACGACGCGGCGGTACTGCGCCTCGACGATGACCGCGCCCTGGTGCTGACCACCGACTTCTTCACGCCGATCGTGGACGATCCGCGCGACTGGGGCGCGATCGCCGCGGTCAACGCGATGTCCGACGTCTACGCGATGGGCGGCAGGCCCGTGCTGGCCGTGAACCTGGCCGCCTGGCCGGGCGACGGGCTGCCGGTGGCCATGCTGGGCGAGGTGATGCGGGGCGGGGCCGAGATGGCCAGGCAGGCTGGCTGCTTCGTGGCCGGCGGCCACACGATCGACGATCCGGTACCCAAGTACGGCATGGCGGTCCTCGGCCTCGCCGACCCCAGCCGCCTGATCACCATCGACCAGGCCAGCCCCGGCGACCAGCTGATCCTCACCAAGCCCATCGGCACCGGCATCATCGCCACCGCGCTCAAGCGCACCGCAGCGGAGCGAGACGCCGCCGCGGATGGTGTCGGCGGGACGAGTGCGGCTGGCGAGGCTGACGGTGGTGGCGGTGCGCCCGGCGTGACCAGCGGGGCTGAAGGGTCTGGCGCTGCCGGTGCCACTGCGGCCGTCGATGCGGCGCTGCGGACGGCGGTGGCGTCGATGACGCAGCTCAACGCGAGCGCGAGCGAGGCGGCGCTGGCCGCCGGGGTGCGGGCCGGCACGGACGTCACCGGATTCGGCCTGCTCGGTCACCTGCACCGGATGCTCATCGCCAGCGGGGCCGCCGCCCGGATCCGCGCGGGCCGGGTGCCGTTGCTGCCCGGCGCGGCGCGGCTGGCGGCGGCCGGGTTCGTCTCCGGCGGGACCAAGGCGAACCTGGCCCGGCTGAGCGGGTTCGTCTCGGCCAGCGACTCGATCGCGCCCGAAGTCACCGTGCTGCTGCACGACGCGCAGACGTCCGGCGGCCTGCTTCTGGCCACGCCGCCGGACGCGGCCGAGGGGCTCCTCGACGACCTGCGCGAACGCGGCCTGACCGGCGCCTTGGTCGGCGAGGTATCGGCCGGCCGCCCGGGCCGGATTGACATATCGGCTTGAGCCCGTCGGTAGCGTGGGACCTGTGAGCCATGACGAAACCCGGCGCGCCTCCGCGGCCGGCTTGGCCACCGGACCGCGCGTCCTGCTGCGCCGGCTCAGCCGCGACGACGAGCAGGAGTTCATCCGCCTGGTCCGGGCCAGCGCCAGCCTGCATCACCCGTGGATGTCGCTGCCCGCCACTGCCCGCGAATTCCAGTCCATGGTCCTGCGGTTCGAGCATTCGGCCGGCGTCAGCCTGCTGGTCTGCGAGCGCGAGACCGGCGCGATCCTCGGCCTGGTGAACATCAACAACATCGTGGCCGGCGCGTTCCAGTGCGGTGCGCTCGGCTACTGCGCCTTCGCGCCCGCGGCCGGCCGCGGCTACATGACCGAGGCGCTGCGGCTGGTGCTGGACTACAGCTTCGGTGATCTTGCCCTGCACCGCCTGGAGGCCAACATCCAGCCCGCCAACCAGGCCTCGATCCGGCTGGTCCAGCGGCTCGGCTTCCGCAAGGAAGGCTTCTCGCCGGACTTCCTGTTCATCGACGGCGCCTGGCGGGATCACGAGCGCTGGGCCATCACCACCGAGATGCACGACGCCAGCGTGTAACGGAGGAGCCGCAGCCGGACTAAGGCGGTCGATGTGCCACCGACCGCCATAGCCTGGCTGGCCGTCAGCGCGGTCCCGCTCGCCGGCCGGGCGGCGCCGTGGCGACGAGTCCCCCGTGTTCGGTCATCGGAGACAGGCGGGGGTTGACCCCGCTCCGTACGGAATGATGAAGTTTTTCCTGGAATCTGGCCGCCCGGCTGGCGCGTCTCGCGTCGCGAGTGGCGCAGGTAAGTTTGACGGATGGACGAGAACCGGGCACGGCGGCTCGCCGATGCGCTCAGGGATCGCGGGATCGACGCCCACCTGGACAAGGCGGGCGTCGACGTCTACGGCGTGCGCGTTCCCGCGGGGCGCGGACGCGAGGCGATCTGGGGCCGGGAGGGCACCGCGAGCCTGGAGGCCGAGGTGCTGCAGGACGGCGACCTGGTGGGCTTCGTCCCGCAGATTTCCGGCTCCGAGGGCTTCGACGAGGCGCAGGTGGTGGACGCCATCGCGCGGGCCGACTACGACCAGCCCATCGCCACTGAGCGTGCCGCGGCGCCGCCGCCCAAGCCGCCGCTGATGCGCGAGGGCGGCCTGTTCCGCCGCTTCCTCGACGGCTTCAGGTACGACTCCGAGGGCAGCTAGCCGTGCTGGCCGGCCCGGGCTGATGGCCGCCCTGCTCGCCCTGAGCGACCTGCACGTGGCCTTCCCGGAGAACCGGAAGCTCATCGAGAACCTCCGGCCGCAGTCCTCGTCGGACTGGCTGCTGGTCCCCGGCGACGTGGGCGAGTTCTTCGCCGACATCGAGTGGGCGCTCCGCGTGCTCAGCGAGCGGTTCGCCACCGTGGTGTGGGCGCCGGGCAACCACGACCTGTGGACGCACCCCAGGGACCCGGAGAAGTCCCGCGGCCAGGGGCGTTACCTGCGCCTGGTCGAGGCCTGCCGCGGCCTGGGCGTGATCACCCCGGAGGACCCCTACCCGGTCTGGCCGGGACCGGACGGCCCGGTCACGATCGCCCCCATGTTCTTGCTGTACGACTACACGTTCCGCCCGGACGGCGCGCTGACCAAGGAGGAAGGGCTCGCGCGGGCCTACGACACGGGCGTGGTCTGCACCGACGAGCAGTTCCTGCATCCGGATCCGTATCCCAGCCGGGACGCCTGGTGCCAGGCCCGGGTCGAGATCACCGAGCACAGGCTCGCGGCGCTGGATCCGGCCGTCCCGGTCGTGCTGCTGAACCACTACCCGCTGGTCCGCGAGCCGACCCGGGTGCTGCGCTACCCGGAGTTCGCCCAGTGGTGCGGCACCACGCGCACGGCGGACTGGCACGTGCGGTTCGGCGCCGCGGCCATGGTCTACGGTCACCTGCACATTCCCCGGACCACCTGGTATGACGGCGTGCGGTTCGAGGAGGTCTCGGTCGGCTACCCGCGGGAGTGGCAGCGCCGCCCGGGCCCGCCGGGCGTGCCGCGGCAGATCCTCCCGCTGCCCCCCGCTCAGGACCCTCGGGGCTCTCGGGAGAAGTGAGTCTGCGGGCGTTCCAGCAGGCGGCCGTCGAGGAACGTGTCGACCTTCTCGTTGTAGAAGGCGATCATGCCGGTGATCGGCAGCAGCTGGCGGGTGGGGAAGTCGTAGGCCCAGGCCAGGTCGGCCTGCACCGTCTCGCCTGCGCTGATTGACCAGTATCCGCTGGTCGTGCCCTTGTACGGGCAGGCCGTGACGGTGCCGCTGGGCACCAGGTGCTCGAACCTGACCGCCGTACGGTCCAGGTAGTAGCGGGTGGGCAGGCCGGTCTCGAAGACCATCACCGGCGCGGCTGACTCGGCCAGCACCGTTCCGTCCAGCTCGACCCGCACGGTCCGGGCCGAGCGCAGCGCGTCGACCCGCACGTACGGGCTGCGCGGATGGACGAACACCTGCTCGTCCTCTTCGAACCAGGCGTCCAGCGCGTCCCATTCGAAGCGCACGGTGCCGGCCACCCCGTCGATCGGGGAGCTGGTGTACAGCCGGGCGGCGTCCGGCCGGTGCTCGCTCCCGGCCCGCAGGTCGTGCACTTCGGCCGTGCCGCGCCTGGTCTGCTGGCTGTGCCCCTGGCCGGCCAGCAGCTCGCGGCGCACGTCGTCGACGGGGATGTAGTACTGCGGGTAGTACGGCAGCTCCCACACGTACCGTGCCCGGGTCGTGTCGAGCACCTGCTCACCGCCCAGGAAGGCCCGGATCCGGCGCGGCACCGGCTCGACGTGGCCGACCGGCACGATCATCGCGGGGTAGTCGCTCAACTCGCTGTCTCCCTTGCGGTCTGTCGGCCCGCGGTCCGGCCGGGGTATCAATAGTGGCTACGCCACATTGTGCTCCCGGCGGACAGGAGATCCGCCGCACGATGTTGACCGTGCGTATTGACGGTGCTGATTGACAGTGCGTTCGCCTTCCCGGGAACATGAAGACCGAATGGGGTTCGACCGTTCTCTACTGCGGTCGCCAGTCGTCCCTGTCACCCGGAGGCAGCATGTCCCAGGTCATTCTCCCCACGGAAGCCGCGACGCCGCGTCGGCGGCGGGCACGCCGGATGCGCGCGCTGATCGCCCTGGCCGGTACGTTCGCGGTGCTGGCCACGGCGGTCCCGGCCGCTGCGGCGGCGCCTGCCGGAGCGCCGGTGCTGCCGTCCAAGGACCCGTTCTACACCTACGGCGGCAGCAAGCCGCTGGGCCAGATCGCCCCCGGCACGGTGCTGAAGAAGCGGTCGGTCACGCTGGTGATCGCCAGCCTGACCGTCCCGTACTCGGCCGAGCAGGTGCTCTACCGCACCACCGGCGAACTGGGCCAGCCGACGGCCACCGTCACGACGATCATCAAGCCGCTGGCCTCGCTGCTCGGCACGAAGATCGTCTCGTACCAGACCGCCTACGACGCGCTGGGCTCGCAGTGCGACCCGTCCTACACGCTGCGCGGCGGCAACTCCGGCAACACCCAGTCCCAGGCCGAGGCGGCGGTCATCGCGCTGTACGTGACGGCCGGCTATACGGTTACCGTGCCCGACTACGAGGGCACCAGCCTGGACTGGGGCGCGGGCCAGGAGTCCGGCTACGGCACGCTGGACGGCATCCGCGCTACCGAGAGCTACCTGGGCGTGCTCAGCAACACCGAAGCCGGGATGCTCGGCTACTCCGGCGGCTCGATCGCGACCGAGTGGGCCAGCGAACTCGCGCCCAGGTACGCGCCGGAGCTCAACATCATCGGTGCCGCCTCGGGCGGAGTGCCGGTCGACATGGCGCACAACCTGACCTACATCAACGGCGACAGCGACTGGTCCGGCGTCATTCCCGCGGTGCTCGACACGCTGTCGCATTCGTTCGGGATCAGGCTCCCTCACTACCTGTCCGCTTACGGCAAGCAGCTCACCACAGCCGTCATGGGGCAGTGCATCGGCGACTTCGCCGCGTCCTACCCCGGCCTGACCTACCAGCAGCTGCTCAAGCCGCAGTACCAGAACGTCTTCGAGGTCCCGGCCCTGGTCAGGGTGCTGAACAAGCTGCTGATGGGAACGGCTCCCGGCCACCCGGAGGAGCCGATCCTGCTGGGCAACGGCAATGCCGACGGCACCGGTGATGGCATCATGATCGCCGGCGATGTCGAGGCGCTCGGCCACGAATACTGCCAGCAGGGCGTGCCGGTGACGTTCGACGAGTACTCCGGGCTGACCCACACCGCGGCCGCGGTGCCGTTCGAGACCCACGCCATGACGTTCCTGGAGGGCCTGTTCGCCGGGCTCCCCGCCCCCAACGGATGCTCGTCGATCGGCCCGGGCAACCCGATCACCAAGCTGCCCAAGCCGTCGGCCGGGCAGTAGCACGCAGGTCACCGCTGAGCCGTTATCGACAGCGCCGGCCGGCCGCTGCCTGCGCTGCCGCCCCACCCCAGGTCAGCGCCGCGGCTGCTATCAAGGCCGTGAGTGTCGCACCCCCGGCGGCCAGCCTCGACAGGCGCGGCTAGCAGGACGTGTCTAGGCTGGCCTGATGCCGATGACGTCAGAAGAGTTCTATGCCCACGCGATGCAGAGCGCCGATGCCGAAGGCCGGCTGCCGCTGTCCCGGATGACCGCCTGGGACGTGTTCCCGTTCGAGCAGGCGAGCCTGCGGGTTGTCCCGCTAGACCGGCCGGCGCTGCCAGAGCCCGCCCGCGCAGGCGAGAACGGCGAAGACTGCTCGGCCTGCGCGGCGCACCTGACGCCGGCCTGGTCCGACCCGCACTGGCGGCTCTCGGCGTTCGAGTCCTCGGGCGCTCCGCTGATCCTGATGCTGGAGCCGAACGCCCATCACGACCTGCCCGACCTGCCCGATGACCGGGCGCGCGAGATGGGCCTGCTCATCGTCCGAATATCCCAGGCGATCGAGTCGCTCCCGCACATCGCGCGCGCTCACGTGTCCCGCTGGGGAGACGGCGGAGCGCACTTGCACATCTTCTTCTTCGCCCGCCCGGCGGGCTTCGCCCAGCTGCGCGGCACCTGCCTGGCGATCTGGGATGACCTGCTTCCCGACGTTCCGGCCGGTCAGCGCGACCGCGACACCGCCCGCGTCGCCGACCTGCTCGCCGAATCCTACGGTGGCCAGGCCACGGCCTAACGCCCAGACCGGCCCCGCGTCAGGTCCGCCGCGCCGCCGCCTCTACCTGTCAAGAGCGCTCACGGCATCAGTGCCGCAGCGGCCTGGCGGAAGGGAGGCCATCGTGACGAACCTCGCGCACCGTAGCTGCCTCGCCGCGGGGGCGGTCGCACTTGCTGCGGCCACGGCCGGCTGCGGCGCATTGCTGAGCGCCCCCGTTGGTGGCCGGCCGGCCAGGCCGCCCGTGACGATCACCGAGCACATCGCGCCGTCCGTGCTCGTGGTCGTCACCGGCCCGGATGGCGCTGGCACGCTGATCCGGCAGGTCATCGCGGCAACGGCCCGCCCCGGTGAGGACCTCGTCCTCGCGGCGGAGGGACGGGGGCGGGCCGTTGCCTCATCCGCCGCGCCGCCGCCTGCCGTCACCACGGTCCCCGGCCCGCCAGCGCCGCCCGGTCACGGCGCGAGCGCCTACCAGCGCGCTCGCTACAACCGGGCGGCCGGGCACTGGCGCGATGAGAAAGCGGCGGCCCGGCGCCTGGTCGCGGCCCGGACCACCGCGGCCACCGCCGCCTGGGCGCGCCGCCAGCACCCCCCGGCCGCCGCGCCCGGCACGCTCGCCAGCGTGTCCGCCGAAGCGGCCCTGGCCACCAGCGCCGTCTCCGGGCTGATCGATCAGGCGGGCAGCCAGTTCGGCGCCAGGCGCGTCGTGCTGCTGTCGGCCGCGAGCCTGGCGGGCATGCCGCCGCCCGATCAGCTCAACGGCGACGACGTGATCGTCACTGTCGGCTACCTGCCGACCGCGGCGGCCGCCAGCGCGGCCCAGGAGAACCTGCTGGCCGCCGGGGCCGTCCGCGTGTCCGTGCTCGGTCCCGAGGCCACCGCCGCCACGGTCGAGCGTCTCGTCACCGAAGGGCTCAGCCACAACGCGGTCGCCGACCCGCTGTCGCAGCGGGCGCTGTTCGCCAACAACAGCTCAGCCCTGCTGCGGTCCGCGATCCCGGTACTCCTGCCGCTGGTCAGCGAGCTGCAGCGGCCGAATGTGCTCGCCGTCATCAACGGCTACGCCTCGGCCACAGGCAGCGCCCGGCACAACCTCGCCCTGTCCCAGGCCCGCGCGGACGCGGTCGCCGCGTTCCTCGAGGCCCGCGGCGTGCCGGCGTCGAGCCTGGTCTGTTTCGGCCACGGTGCCACCGACCTGATCGCCCCGAAAGCCTCGGGCGACAACCGCAGGGTGGTCGTGGTCATCGAAGATCCCGCGAGCTGAAGCTCCCGAGCCAGTTATTTATTTTTCCGAACGGAGCGCTTCAGTCCAACGTCTCCGCGAGGAAACCGGCCTCGGTCAGTACCGGCCGCCCGGCTAGCTCCCTGGCCCACGCGGCCGGCGCCGCGGGGACCGGATCGTCCAGGTCATCCGCGTTGTCAGGGTCGATGGCCGCCCTGCGAACGGCCGCCAGGTAAGCGCGGTCAGGGTCACCGCCCGCCGACCAGTCGGCGGCGCAGCGTTCCCAAGCCTGCGCGGCCAGCCCCGCCCAGCGCGGGTCGCCCAGCCCGGGCGATCGCCTGGCCGCGTAGAGCGCGACGTCCGCCCAGCGCATGGCCCGGCGGATATGACGAAGCTGAGCGCTGATCACCGGCCGGCTCTCGTCGTCAACGACCTCTACCCAGCACCCGCCAGCCGGCCCGATTCCCCGGATGATGGCCCTGGCGCGTGAGTCGTCCTCGTCGCTGAACGCGGCCAACGCCAGCACCTTCCGCTCGGCCGGATCGACAAGGCGAGCGCGACACTGCCGGAGCCCATCCGGGCTGCCCCCGGGAGCCAGCTCCGCCGTGACGACAAGCCCGCGCCGGCCAGCCCGCACGGTCAGTTCGGCATCGATCCACAGCCCGTGCTGGAAGACCCCCGGGGGAGCCAGTTGCGGATCCAGCCAGCACTGAACGTCCCCGAAATCACGGCCGCCGCCACGATCAGCGTGCCGGACGGCACCCCGCAGCGCGATCCCCTCGGCCCGCGAGAGCCGGTCGTCAGCCGGTCGGCCCGCCGGATCCCCGGACGTACCGCCGTGGCGATCAGCGTGTCCGGCAGCTCGCAGGGCGGCTGTCTCGGCCCGGGAGAGCGGTTGTCCTCTGTCATCGTCCGGGCCCGGCCGCGGCCCGACGGCGTGATCACGCAGCTGCTTGGCCAGGCCCGGCTCGACAGGCTCGACAAGGTCGGCGACGGCGTGCACGACGGCCCCGGTGACGCCGGTCAGCGGGGCGTAACCCGCGCCGTCCAGCGCGCGCACCGCCCGGCGGATCTCCGCCGCGGCGCGGGAGCTCAGCCCGGCTCGCGTCGCGAGCTGGGCCGCCTCCACCGCCCACCACGGCGACTGCGCGACC
>DASXZD010000117.1:0-16382 GCA_036502085.1 Streptosporangiaceae bacterium | reverse complement strand
AAGCCCGCCGAGGTAGCGCGATATAGACTCGTCTACGAGCATCTTCGCGCGGCCTCGCTGTCCATCGGCGAATCACGGCGGCTCATCGCGCGAAGTGCCGAGGATCTGACCTGAGGCGAAGGAGGTGCGAGGTGGACATCGACCCGTCCCGCGCCATATGGCGCAAGTCCAGCTTCAGCAACGGCAGCGGCGGCGCGTGCGTCGAGGTCGCCGCATGGCGCAAGTCCAGCTTCAGCAACGGCTACGGTGGCGAGTGCGTCGAGGTCGCCCGCGACCTGCCGGGCGTCGTGGCCGTGCGCGACTC
This sequence comes from Streptosporangiaceae bacterium, assembly GCA_036502085.1. GTDB lineage: Bacteria > Actinomycetota > Actinomycetes > Streptosporangiales > Streptosporangiaceae > PALSA-505. The sequence continues at coordinate 16,078 of DASXZD010000117.1, read as the reverse complement.
CAAGGACCCGCAGGGACCGGTCCTCGTCGTGCCGCCGGGCAGCTGGATGGCGTTCACCAGCGAGGTGAAGGCCGGCCGCTACGACCTGCCCTGACGCCTGCGTCCCTGGCGTCTCGCCGGGCAGCGGGTGCTTAGCGTCGCGACGGTGTGCCCCGGTGCGCTGAGCTCTGGCGCCCCGGCGTAAGGAAGAAATCTCTTTTACGATGTTCGGGCATGATGAGGGGATCATGCCGCTCATCGATCTGCTTCCCCCGACCGCCGACCCGGATGCGGTCTTCGACGCGTTCGCCGGCTGGACATCGCAGCAGGGCCTCACCCTGTACCCGCATCAGGAAGAGGCCCTGATCGAGATCGTGTCGGGCGCCAACGTGATCGTCAGCAGCCCGACCGGATCCGGCAAGAGCCTGGTCGCGGCGGGCGCGCACTTCACCGCGCTGGCCCAGGGAGTGCGCAGCTTCTACACCGCGCCGATCAAGGCGCTGGTGTCGGAGAAGTTCTTTGCGCTGTGCGAGATGTTCGGCGCGCCGAGCGTCGGCATGATGACCGGCGACGCCAGCGTGAACGCCGACGCCCCGATCATCTGCTGCACCGCCGAGATCCTGGCCAACATCGCGCTGCGCGACGGGGCGCAGGCCGACGTCGGCCAGGTCGTGATGGACGAGTTCCACTTCTACGCCGACCCGGACCGCGGCTGGGCCTGGCAGGTGCCGCTGATCGAGCTGCCGCAGGCGCAGTTCGTGCTGATGTCGGCCACGCTCGGCGACGTCAGCCGGTTCGAGCGCGACCTGACCCGGCGTACCGGGCGGCCGACGGCGGTCGCCGCATCGGCGCAGCGGCCGGTCCCGCTGGTGTTCTCCTACGTGCTGACGCCGCTGCACGACACGCTGAAGGAACTGCTCGACACCGGGCAGGTGCCGGTCTACGTGGTGCATTTCACCCGGGCGGCCGCGGTCGAGCAGGCGCAGGCGCTGATGAGCATCAACGTCTGCACCCGCGCGGAGAAGGACGCCATCGCCGAGCTGATCGGCAGCTTCCGGTTCACCGCCGGCTTCGGCAAGACCCTGTCCCGGCTGGTCCGGCACGGCATCGGCGTGCACCACGCCGGGATGCTGCCCCGGTACCGGCGGCTGGTGGAGACGCTGACCCAGGCCGGCCTGCTCAAGGTCATCTGCGGCACCGACACGCTCGGCGTCGGGATCAACGTGCCGATCCGCACGGTGCTGCTCACCGGGCTGGCCAAGTACGACGGGACCAGGACCCGCCAGCTGCAGGCCAGGGAGTTCCATCAGATCTCGGGCCGGGCGGGCCGGGCCGGCTACGACACCACGGGCAGCGTGGTGGTGCAGGCGCCCGAGCACGTCGTGGAGAACTGGCGGGCGCTGGCCAAGGCGGGCGACGACCCCAAGAAGCGGCGCAAGATCGTGCGCAAGAAGCCGGCCGACGGCTTCGTGTCCTGGGGCGAGCAGACGTTCGAGCGGCTGAAGGCGGCCGACCCCGAGCCGCTGCAGTCCAGCTTCGCGGTCAGCCACGCGATGCTGCTCAACGTGATCGGCCGGCCCGGTGACGCGTTCGCGGCCATGCGCCACCTGCTGACCGACAACCACGAGGACCCGGCCCGGCAGCGCCGGCACATCCGCAGCGCGTTCGCCGTCTACCGCGCGCTGCTGGCCGGCGGCGTGGTCGAGCGCCTGGACGAGCCCGACGAGCAGGGCCGCCGCTGGCGGCTGACCGTGGACCTGCAGGCCGACTTCGCGCTGAACCAGCCGCTGTCGCCGCTCGCGCTGGCCGCGATCGGGCTGCTCGACCCGCTGGATCCCGGCTACCCGCTGGACGTGCTGTCGGTCATCGAGGCCACCCTGGAGAACCCGCGCGAGGTGCTGTCGGCGCAGCGGTTCAAGGCGCGCGGCGAGGCCGTCGCGCAGATGAAGGCGGACGGCATCGAGTACGAGGAGCGGATGGAGCTGCTCGAGCAGGTGACCTACCCGATGCCGCTCGCCGACCTGCTCGAGGGCGCCTACGACATCTACCGGCAGGGTCACCCCTGGGTCGCCGACTACCAGCTCGCGCCCAAGTCCGTCGTCCGGGACATGTACGAGCGGGCGCAGACCTTCGTGGAGTACATCGGCTTCTACGGGCTGGCCCGCGGCGAGGGGCTGGTGCTGCGCTACCTGGCCGACGCGTACAAGGCGCTCAAGCAGACCGTCCCCGAGGAGGCCAAGACCGAGGAGCTCGTCGACCTGATCGAATGGCTGGGCGAGCTAGTCCGCCAGGTCGACTCCAGCCTGATCGACGAGTGGGAGCGGCTGCGCAACCCCTCCGACGAGCCGGCCGCCCCGCGCGACCAGGGGCCGCCGCCGGTGACCCGCAACCTGCGGGCCTTCCGGGTGCTGGTGCGCAACGCGCTGTTCCGCCGGGTCGAGCTGGCCGCGCTGCGTCGCTGGGACGAGCTGGGCGCGCTGGACGCCGAGGCCGGCTGGGACGCCGGCGCCTGGGCCGACGCGATCGAGCCGTACTTCGATGAGCACGACCAGATCGGCACCGGCGCCGACGCCCGCGGCCCCGCGCTGCTGATCATCGAAGAGCACGCCGGCCACTGGTCCGTGCGGCAGATCCTGGACGACCCGGCCGGCGACCACGACTGGGGCATCAGCGCCCGGGTCGACCTCGCGGCCTCCGACGAGGTCGGCGAGGCCGTCCTGCGGGTAACCGACGTGGGCCAGCTCTAGCCGCCCGCCGCCGCCCGGCTGAGCGAGAGCCGCCCCAGCCGAGCCAGGGCCGCCCCCAGCCGAGCTACAAAGGCTTCAGCTGCTGTCCAGCATGCTCTTCTCGACCATCACCAGCGCCCTGTCGTAGATAGCCTTGGCCGCCGCCGGATCGGATTGGCACAATCGCCGAAATGCTCGTGAGCAGCCGGCGTGCTCCATACCTGCCCGGCACCAGAGATCTACCAGGTTATACTTGCCGGATGCCCAGAATTCCCATAGCGAAATTAATATCTTAGATCGTTCGAGCATCAGATCGCCGCGAGCCAGGCCGAGCATTTCGATCGTCGCCCGCGCGCGTTTGTACGCGGGGCCTTCCTTGATGCGGGGCTGCGGAGTCGGGCCGAGGAAGTCGATCAGCTCCTCCGGATCCTCGGCGTCGTGGATCGGGTTGATGAGCAAGGGCTGCTCGCCGGCCAGTTTCGCCATGTCGTTCGTCTTCATCTGCCGGCGCCTGAGCACGGGGAAGTATTCGGCCTTGAAGATCGAGTTGCAGGTGTGGCAGACCGCCAGGTAGTTGAGCGGGTCATACGCGAGGAGATAATATCCGCCACGCACAGCCTTGTCCTTGAACCTGAATTTGAGCGACGCGGGTGGCAGCCAGCTCTTCACCCGGCCTTTAGGCCGATAATGTTCCACGGCCCACTCGATCCCATGTTCCCCGGGACGTCGCTCGCAATAGCAGCACTTTCCTTGCTGGATCTTCAGGAAGACCGGTTTCACCGCGGACCAGATGTCGCCATCCTTCGGGCCGGCGTGCCGGCCGGCCGAGAAATTCTGCCGGGTGCGATCGTCAACGTTGTTCGCCCAGCGGCTGATCGCGGCGACGCGGTCGTGGATTCCCGGCCCGGAGACCGTGATCCTGATCATGGCGCGGACTCTCCGGGGGGATCGGGAATACCCGAGGTGAGCGCGCGCAGGTACTCGCTGGTGGCCTCCAGGTCGCCCTCGACCGCCCTGCGCGCCAGGTTGTCCAGCGTGGGCCCGGCGCCGGGGGCCCTGGTGGTCTCCAGGTCGAAGTACGAGCTGAGCAGCACCTGCTCGGCGTTCAGGCCGAACACCTCGGCGTCCACCCGGGCCAGCGTGGAGACTCCGGTCTCCTCGTCCTGCCGGGCCACCACGATGTTGGCCGCCTGCAGGGTGCCGGTGACGATCGGGCTGTGCGTGGTGAAGACGAACTGGATGTTGGGCAGCGCCCGGCTGATGTCCGGCACCACCCTGCGCTGCCAGGACGGATGCAGCAGAAGGTCAACCTCGTCCACCAGGGCGATCCCGCCCATCTCGTGCAGCCGCAGGCCGGGCGGGAGCGCCGCGCTCATCTGGAACAGCAGGTCGCCGAGCCAGCCGATGTAGGAACGGAATCCGTCCGACATGGCGCGCAGCGGCACCTGCACCCCGGACGAGCCGAAGATGGGCTCGCTCCCGGCGAACTCCCCGGTGAAGTGCACGTCGTCCGGCAGCAGGCAGTCAAGCAGATCCCTGACGTCCGCCTGGTGCGTCTCGTCGGCCTGGGGGAGCCAGGCGGCGAACGGCACCAGGGCGATGCTGTCGTCGAACAGGCTGGACACTCGCGCGTACCTGCGACGCTGGCGACCGCGCTCCATCGCCGGATCCGACCGGGGATCGCTGCTGACCCGGCGGTTGGTGCCGTAGCCGACCACGAAGAAGGACGGGCTGGACTCGTCGAACAGATCCGACCAGTGCGGGCTGTCCGTCGTCGCGTCGACCAGCTCCAGGTCACCCCGGCGGGCCACGGAGACGCGGCTCGGCAGTACCGTCGGCTCCGCGGCGCCGTTGAACAGGAATGCGCAGTCAACCGACGCCTTGCTGGCCCCTTCCCTGACCAGCTTGAACGGGTAGAAGCCGGAGCCTTCCAGGACGGGTCCGAGGGCGGCCATGGCGATGGCCTTGAGAATCGTGGACTTGCCCGCCCCGTTGTCGCCCAGCAGCAGGTTCACGTTGGGCAGTGCCAGGTCGTTGCGCTCGCCGGGAAAGCGCAGGTCGAGCGAGGCGGCGGCGAAGCATCGCAGTTGCCGCACGTCCAGGTGCGTCGCGTAAAAGCACGGCACGCCGCGGGGGATGTCCCTGGGTATCGTGACCGCCGTCGCGCCCGGCGGCGCCCCGGCCGACGGCGGCGCGGCCGCCCCCTCGGCCGCCCCCTCGGCCGTCACCTCGGCTTCAACCTGGGCGAGACGGTCCTGGTACTGGCGGCGCGACCTGAGCCGGCGCAGCGACTTGAGGTACCTGTTCACCGACGGCACGGCCGCCGCCCCGGCGGCGAATGCCGCCCCTGCCGCCGCCACAATGTCCGGCCAGGGGGTGCTCACCGGGCTTCCTCAAGTGTCCGCACGCCAGAAGCTTACGGAGTGCGTCGCGCCGCCGCACGTCATCGCACCCGCAGCCCGAACTTGAACCACGCCACGCCCAGCGTGATCACGGCCCCGGCGGCGTAGACGCAGGGTGCGGCCACCCGGACCCGCCCCGCGGCCTCCTCGGCCTTGCGGAGGGCCCGCATGCCGAGGATGGCCGCCTGGTCACCGGGCGGCAGCAGATGGCCGATGACCGGGAGATCGGCCCGGAAGCTGTCCAGCGGCTCCTTCAGCATCGGTCCCTCGATGAAGATCGCCCATCCGGCCAGGAACAGGAAGATGGCCGCGATCCCGATCGCGATGGCCCGCGAATCGGCCGCCGACAGCACCGCGGTGGCGTTCGCGACGGCAATGCCGGCCACCGCGGCGAGCGAGGCGATCGTGCGCTCGGTCGCCGCCTTGGCCGCGCCTTGCGCCGCGTCGGCGCTCTGGCTGGCCGCGTCCACCGCGCTGGAGCGCGCCTCGCGCTGCGAGTCAAGCACCGCGGCGACCTCCCCGGCCCGCAGTGCCTGGTAGAGCGGCTCGGCGGCCCGGACGATGTCCTCGGGCTTCCCGGGCAGTTCGTCCTGCTCGTACAGCGAGACGACCTGCCGGATCGCCAGCACCCGGTCCGGCGATGACTCGGCCGTTGCCCGGGTGTACATGCGCAGCGCCCGCTGGCCGTCCTGCCCGGTGTACCCGGCGGGCCCGAGGCTGAACGCGCGCCGCCGGTAGCCGAAGAACTCCAGCGTGACGCGGTCCCCGGTGACGCGGGCGGCGTTGCTCAGCCACGCCCACGCGCACGCCTCCGCGCGCGGCCGCAGCGCATCGGCAAGCGGCCGCAGCGCATCGGCGAGCGGGCCCGCGCCGACGACCGCCTCAAGGTCAAGTTCCTCCGGCAGCGGCAGGCCGTCAGGCAACTGCCCGGCGCTGCTGGCCTGGACCTGCTCTCGCCGCTGGCCCAGGCCGCCCGGGGTCGGGCCGCCCGGGCTCGGCCCGGTGCCGGTGAGCTGGTCGAGCGACACCACGGCGAATGCCGGCGTCTGGGCCAGCACGCCGTCCTCGTCGGTCACGGCGATCACCACGGGACGCTGACCGGCCCGGATCAGCTCGCCCGTCCGCCACCAGGGATAGGCGGCTAGCTGCGTGGTGATCACCGCCGTGCGGCGGACCGCCCGCCAGGCCCGGTCGCCGTTCTCCTCCTGCTGCTGCAGGGGCGCGGCCAGGTTCACCGACAGATCGCCGCGCCATTCGCCGCATAGCGACAGGGCCGCCTCGACGTTGCCCTGCCAGGCGAGCCGCGCGCCGGCGAGTTCTTCTCCGGCGAACACGCTGTCGGCGTCCCCGTCAGGCCCGCTAGTGAACTCGAGGTCACTGCCAGCCGTCCGGCTCAGCTCGAATGACGTCTCCTCGCGCTGGAAGCGCAGGTACACGTCGGCGCAGCCGGCCACGGCCTCGATCAGCGCCGCGTGCGGGATCCCCGCCGACTGGATCGGCGGGATGGTGACCTGGCACGCGAGCAGGCCGTCCGTCACCGCGCACCCGGCGTCCGCGAAGCTGGCCAGCGCGGCCGAGATCGCGCGGACGCCCGGCAGGGCGGCCGCGGGCCCCGGGCCAGGAGGAGGCGCTATGAGATCTCCTCCTTCGGCTGGCCGGTGAACCTCACGGTCATCTGCCACCCGCCGGCCGTCTCCTCGGGCCCGGTGACCTGGACCAGGCGGTCGTGCGGCACCGTCACCTCGATGCCGTCGCCGCGGAACCTGGTCAGGTGGGCGGCGACCTTCCCCGGCCGGATGTAGCCGCCGAGCGCGCCGTCCGCGCCTAGGTCCTTGCGGTCAATCTGGACCGACGGATACCGCTGCCTGACCTCGGCGGCCACCTCGTCGGCCCGGCCCTTCAGCGACGCCGCGAACCGCATCGCCTCGGCGCGCTCCTCCCGGCCGACGCCCTGCACGATGGCTTCGCCGAGGGCGCGCTCCGACACCGACGATTTCGGCGATACCTGCAGCTCATAGGCGCTGAAGAAATACTGTCCCAGGCTCTGGTTGCGGTCGATGACGATCGCGTCCGACGCGCCCTGGCGCGGGTCGGGCCAGGACATGCCCTTCTGCAGCTCGCCCGGGGCCGGCAGCAGGTCGCGCAGCACGTTAAGCGTCACCTGGCCCCGGTCGAACTCGAAGCTGGCCGCCTCGCTGATCGCGTCGAGCTTCAGCACCGACGTCCACGTCGGCGCCGCCTCGTCCGGGCCGGACACGATGATCGCGAGCACGCCCGGGCTGGGCGTCGTCGACCGGTCCATCGACTCCTGCAGGCGGGCGGCCAGCCCGGCCGAGAGGTCAACGAACTGCTCTTCGCCGGCGGTCAGCAGGCCGCCCAGCAGGGCCGGAACGCCTGACTCCGGCTGGAACCGGGTGATCAGCTGGTCCTCCGACCCTGCGGCCTCGCGCAGCATGGTCACGTGCCGGGAGAGAAAGTCGATGTCATCGCCGGTGAGCTTGGCCCATGAGGTCGCGGTGACGAGTGGCTCTTTTCGCCGCACGAACGTCAGCGTTGCGTTGAGCATGCCACCCCTCCCCGGCCGCCCCGGTCGATCGCGAAACCGGCGTACCCGGCCCAGGATAAAGATCCTGGGCGATTCCGGCCATGACGTCTGCGACGTCTGCGCATTTAATCAAGGAGCGGGGGATAGCCGGGGACGCACCAATGGTAGGCCATACCTGCTGGTAGCCACGCGCGGTCGGGGACTACCCGTGCGGCAGATCCCGGACGACCCGGCCGGGGGATCGCGGCCAGGGTATTAGCGCCCGGATCGACCTCGCCGCCTCCGGTGAGGTCGGCGAGGCCGTCCTGCGGTGACCGACGCAGGCCAGATGTGAGCAGTCGCTCAGCCGGCTCCGCCGGTCAATGTCATGTCACCACCCTACGGTGGGGAACCAGCCGTAGCCGAGGTTTGCGGGCACCCGGAGCCCCCAGTAAGCCAGAGTGAACCCGCCGCCGATCAGCAGGGCGACCGCGGTGAAGCGCGCGACGCGGCCCGGCCGCGACTGCAGCCATTGCTGGTACCGGGTCATCGACAGCACCAGGAACAGGATCGCCATCAGGAGGATATTTCCCAGCGCGACCAGGATGAACGCAGCGGCCCCGTAGGCCGGGTCGTGAGTGGATGCCGCGTAGGCGAACATCTTGTAAAACAGCGGGTACGGCCGCCCGATGAGGAAGCCGCCGATCAATGCGCCCATGACGAGCTGGGGCGTGTGCGGCCAGCGGGCCGTCAGCCGCCGCAGCGGGTCTGGCACCGTCCCTGCTGCGGCGAGACCTAGATAGATGAAGATCAATCCGATGACCGAGAAAATGCCGATCGCCTGGAGGGTCCGCACGTGCACGCCGTTCCCGATCGTGGCGGTGGACAGCTGCGGAATGTGCTTGCCGAACGCCGCGCCGATGGCACCGTACAGGCCCGCCACCACGATCACGCCGACGGCGAGCCACCCGACTGGCCGCAGTGCGGCCCTGGCGCGCGCTCCGAGCGAGGGCGCGTCCTGCATGAGCGGGGCGATCGCGCTGAACGCCGCCACGTTGCATGCGGTGAACGTGCCCGCCAGCCCGGCGATGAAAGCGAAGACGATTCCAGCGCCGGAACTGCTGATGCCAGAGGTCAGCGAGTTGTGGCCGAGTATGCCGGTCGCCGAGTTGACGCCGATGTCGTCGTCGACGAGCTTCGCCGACCAGAGCATCGCGATGCCCGCGCCGACGAGCAGGCTGACGACGATGAGGGTGCCGGTGCGGATGGTGCGCGTCCCGGTAGTTTCGACAGGCGGGCTTGAGACAGCCGATCGCGAGGCGACCATGGGTTCTCCTGACGGGCGGGCGTGGCTCCCGATGAGCAGCCAGTAACTCTGACGGTAAGGAAATGCCAAATCACCGGCTATCCCCCGAACGGGCTACACCGCAACGGGGGCGGCGGCCGGATGGCTGTGCGGGGCTACCCGGCCGGTGACGCGGGGCGTAGGCTTCATGGCCTGCCAGTGCGCCTGACGACGGTGGGAGGAGACCGCGGTGGCCGAAATTATCCGCGCCGCGCTGGTCCAGCAGGGCTGGACCGGCGACAAGGAATCGATGATCGCCGCGGCGGTCGGGCACGTCAAGGCGGCCGCGTCGGCCGGCGCCCAGGTCGTCTGCCTCCAGGAGCTCTTCTACGGGCCGTACTTCTGCCAGGTGCAGGATGCCGACTACTACTCCTACACCGAGAAGATCCCCGATGGCCCGACCACCCGCCTCATGCAGGACGTGGCCAGGGAAAACGGCGTCGTGCTTATCGTCCCGATGTATGAGGAAGACCAGCCCGGCATCTACTACAACACCGCCGCGGTGATCGACGCCGACGGCAGCTACCTCGGCATGCACCGCAAGAACCACCTGCCGCAGGTCAAGGGGTTCTGGGAGAAGTTCTACTTCCGCCCCGGCAACCTCGGCTACCCGGTGTTCGACACCGCCGTCGGCCGGATCGGCGTGTACATCTGCTACGAGCGGCACTTCCCCGAGGGCTGGCGCGCGCTCGGCCTGGCCGGCGCCCGCATCGTGTTCAACCCCTCGGCCACCAGCCGCGGCCTGTCGCAGTACCTGTGGCGGCTCGAACAGCCCGCCGCGGCGGTCGCGAACGAGTACTTCGTCGGCGCGATCAACCGGGTCGGCGTCGAGCCGCTCGGCGACAACGACTTCTACGGCCAGACCTACTTCGCCGATCCCAGGGGCCAGCTCATCGGCGATGCGGCGTCCGACACCGAGGACGAGGTCGTGGTCCGCGACCTCGACATGGGCCTGCTCGCCGAGGTCCGCAACCTGTGGGCGTTCTACCGTGACCGGCGGCCGGAGACCTACACGCCGCTCGTCCAGCCGTAACCCGAAGGCCCGAGGAAGGAGGAGGCAGCAGCATGCGCATCCTGATCACTGGAGGCACGGTCGTCACGGCGACCGGCACGATGCCCGCGGACGTGCTCATTGACGGCGAGCGGATAGCGGCCCTGATCTCCACGGACATTTCTTCCGAACGGTACGCAGCCGCACCAGCCTTCGCAGGCCAGGGCGCTGCGTGGCCGGCCGCGGACCAGATCATCGATGCGACGGGCAAGTACCTGCTGCCGGGTGGCATCGACGCCCACACGCACATGGAGATGCCGTTCGGCGGGACGTTCTCGGCGGACACCTTCGAGACCGGCACCCGGGCCGCCGCCTGGGGCGGCACCACGACGATCATCGACTTCGCGGTTCAGGCCAAGGACACCTCGCTGCTGGCCACCATGGATAAGTGGCACGCCAAGGCCGACGGCAACTGCGCCGTCGACTACGGCTTCCACATGATCGTCTCCGACGTCAACGAGACGTCGCTGAAGGAGATGGACGCCTGCATCGCGGCGGGCGTGAACAGCTTCAAGATGTTCATGGCCTACCCGGGCGTGTTCTACGCGACCGACGGCGAGATCCTGCTCGCGATGCAGCAGGCCGCGCGATCCGGCGCCATGGTCATGATGCACGCGGAGAACGGCATCGCGATCGACCAGTTGGTGGCCCAGGCCATCGCCGAAGGCCGGACCGACCCGGTGCAGCATGGCCTGACGCGGCCGCCCGAGCTGGAGGGGGAGGCCACCTCCCGGGCGATCACGCTGGCCAAGGTGGCCCGGTCGCCGCTATACATCGTGCACCTGTCCTCCCGGCCCGCGCTGGAGGCGGTGGCCGCGGCCAGGGACACCGGCCAGAACGTCTTCGCCGAGACCTGCCCGCAGTACCTGTACCTGTCGCTGGACGACCTGGCCCGCCCCGACTTCGAGGGCGCCAAGTACGTCGCCTCGCCACCGCTGCGCCCCGCCGAGCACCAGGCCTCGCTGTGGCAGGGGCTGCGCACCAACGACCTGTCGGTGGTGTCCACCGACCACTGCCCGTTCTGCTTCCGCGAGCAGAAGGAGCTCGGCCGGGGCGACTTCTCCAAGATCCCGAACGGGATCCCCGGCGTCGAGCACCGGATGGATCTGCTGCACCAGGGGGTGGTGGCGGGGGAGATCTCGCTGTCCCGCTGGGTCGAGCTCGCGTCCACCACGCCGGCCAGGATGTTCGGCCTGTACCCGCGCAAGGGCGTGATCCAGCCGGGCGCCGACGCGGACATCGTGATCTACGATCCGGCCGCCCGGCAGACCCTGTCCGCGCAGTCGCACCACATGAACGTGGACTATTCGGCCTACGAGGGCATGGAGATCACCGGCCGGGTGGACACCACGCTGTCCCGCGGCCGCGTGGTGATCGACGCCGGCGAGTACCAGGGCACCCCCGGCCACGGCCAGTTCCTCACCCGGGACCTCTGCCAGTACCTCAGGTGAGCACTCACAGCTAACAGGAGCCGCACACGATGGATTTCGGGCTCGTCCTGCAGACCAACCCGCCCGCGAGCCACGTCATCGACCGGATGCGCGCGGGCGAACAGGCCGGCTTCCGCTACGGCTGGACGTTCGACTCGCACGTGCTCTGGCAGGAGCCGTTTGTCATCTACCCGCGCATCCTCGCCGCCACCAAGAACATGATCGTCGGTCCGATGGTGACCAACCCCGGCACCAGGGACTGGTCGGTCACCGCATCGCTGTTCGCCACGCTCAACGACATGTTCGGCAACCGCACGGTCTGCGGCATCGGCCGCGGCGACTCCGCCCGCCGGGTGATCGGCCAGCCGCCGATGACGCTGGCCACGCTGTCCGAGGCGATGCGCGTGATCAAGGACCTGGCCGAAGGCCGCGAGGTGATCCATCACGGCGCCGCGATCCAGATCCCGTGGGTGCGCGACGGGAAGCTGGAGATCTGGATGGCCGCCTACGGCCCGAAGGCGCTGCGGCTGGCCGGCCAGCAGGCCGACGGCTTCATCCTGCAGACCGCCGACCCGGACATCGCCCGCTGGACCATCGGCGCCGTCAGGGAAGCCGCCGCCGAAGCGGGCCGCGACCCCGCCGCCATCACGATCTGCGTGGCCGCCCCCGCGTACGTCGGCACCGACCTGGCGCACCAGCGCGACCAACTGCGCTGGTTTGGCGGCATGGTTGGCAACCACGTCGCCGACCTGGTCGCCAGGTACGGCACGTCCGGCCCGGTGCCGCGCGCCCTGACCGACTACATCGCCGGCCGACAGGGCTACGACTACGCCCACCACGGCCGGGCCGGCAACCCCTCGACCGACTTCGTCCCGGACGAGATCGTGGACCGCTTCTGCCTGCTCGGCCCCGCCTCAGCCCACGTAGACCGCCTCCGCGAGCTAGCCGCCCTGGGCGCCACCCAGTTCGCCCTCTACCTCATGCACGACCAGCCCGACCAGACCCTGGCCGCCTACGGCACCCACATAATCCCGCCGTTCACCTAGACCTGCACGAACCGCGATTAGCCCAGGCCAACGAGCGGAGGCGGCTGCTCTAAGTGCGGTAGCCGGCCGGCGCCTGCTGCCTGCGCAGCTCGTCGAGCTGCTGCTGCAGCGAGTCCACCTGATGCTGCTGCGTTATCTGGGCCGGGGCCGACGGGACCGCGCTGGCGGCCGGGGCCGGCTCATCCTCGTGCAGCTCGTGAATCTCGGTCTTCAGTATGCGCATCGACTTGCCGAGCGACCGCGCCGCGTCGGGCAGCTTCTTCGACCCGAACATCACCAGGATCACCGCGGCCAGGATCAGGATCTTCCACGGGCTGTCAAACAAGTCGCCAATCATTTCTGCCCTCTCAGCGGTCCGCAGCGATACGAAGGTCGTCTGAAGATTTCCGCTGGGTATTCGCCGGTCCGCCCGTCCCGGTTCGATCGCGGCCGGGCTTACCTGCTCAACAGGACCGCGGTGGCGTCGTCGTGCTGCTTGCCGAACGGATGCGGATACCCCCGCTCGGCCGCCCTGACCAGCCCGATGATCCCGGTCGGCCCGGTGTCGCGCAGCCGGGCGAAAATGTCGGGCCAGGCGTAGCCGTACCAGTCGGCCAGCCGGGTGACCCCGTCGGTGAACAGCGCCACGTCCGTCACCGTGTCGAGCCTGACCGTCCCGCGCACCGCCTGGTAGGCGGCGCCCGGGTCGGTGCTGGCCACCCAGAACCCGCCCGGCCGGTTCCGCCGCTCCCGCACCGCCCCCGCGCCCAGCGGCCCGCCGTCGGCCAGCCGTGCGAGCCGGTCATCGGCGAGCAAGGTGAGCCGTCCGCCGGACCGCCGCAGCAGGATCGGCGAATCGCACAGCACCAGGTACTCGAGCGCGTTCTCGCGGATCCTGACTGCCGACACGGTCGACGACGGGCTATCCGGGTTGTCCAGGTCACACGTTCCGGCGTGCGCCGCCATCGTCTCGTCAATCGCGCCGGCCACGATGTCGGCCAGTGACGCCGGGTCGGCCAGTGACGCCGGGTCGGCCAGTGACGCCGGATCGGCCAGTGACGCCGGATCGGCCAGGGTCAGCCGCGCGGCCAGGGCGGCCGCGAGCCGCCGGACCAGCCACGGCACGTCGTGCCGGCAGCCGCTGGCCACGCCCGGTGCCGGGGTGGCCCCGTCCAGCACCAGCGCCCACCCGGTCCCGGCCGCGGCGTAGTCCTCGTTGGGCCGCCCGGGAGCACCCTGCGTCGCGAGGCGGATCTGCACGGCGCGGCAGGCCGGGTCAGGCCAGGAACTCCTCCAGCCAGGCCGTGTGATAGTCGCCGGACCTGACGTCGGGTACGTCCAGCAGCCGCCGGTGCAGCGGCGCGGTGGTGGTCAGCCCGCCGATCTCCAGCTCGGCCAGCGCCTGGCCCGCCCGGCCGAGTGCCTGGCTCCTGGTCGTTCCCCAGGCGCACAGCTTCGCCACCAGCGAGTCATAGAACGGCGTGACCGCTCCGCCGGGAAGCAGCGCGTGATCGATCCGGACGCCGGGCCCGCCCGGCAGTTCCAGCGTGGTCACCGTGCCCGGCCGCGGCAAGAATCGCTTGGCCGGATCTTCGGCGTTGATCCGGCACTCGACCGCGTGCCCGCGCACCGCGATGTCCTGCTGGCCGACCGACAGCGGCTGGCCGGCCGCGACGAGCAGCTGCTCGGCCACCAGGTCCAGGCCGGTGATCAGCTCGGTGACCGGGTGCTCCACCTGGATCCGCGTGTTCATCTCCATGAAGTAGAAGCGGTCGCCGTCCACCAGGAACTCCACCGTGCCCGCCCCGGTGTAGCCGACCTGGCGGGCCAGCCGGATGGCCGCCGCCGTCATCTGGTCGCGCAGCCCTGGCGCCAGGCCCGGGGCCGGCGCCTCCTCGAACAGCTTCTGCCGCCGCCGCTGCAGCGAGCAGTCGCGCTCGTAGCAGTGCACGACGTTGCCGTGCGCGTCGGCCAGCACCTGCACCTCGACGTGCCGCGCACGGGTGACGCACCGCTCCAGGTAAATGGCGTCATTTCCGAACGATGCCGCGGCCTCTCGCTGCGCGGCCGGGATAACCGACCGCAGCTCGGCCTCGTCCGCTGCCGGCCTGATCCCGCGCCCGCCGCCACCCGCCGCCGCCTTGACCAGCACCGGATAGCCGACCCGCCCGGCCGCCGCGACCGCGTCGTCCTCGGTCTCGACGAGCCCGCTGCCCGGCACCAGCGGGACGCCCGCCTCCTGCGCCAGCACCCGGGCCCTGGCCTTGTCGCCCATCGCCGCGATGGCCGAGGCCGACGGCCCCACGAAAGTCAGCCCGGCCGAGGTCACCGCCCGGGCGAACCCGGCGTTCTCGCTGAGGAACCCGTAGCCCGGATGGACGGCATCCGCCCCGGCGTCCTTGGCCGCCCCGATCAGCGCGTCGATGTCCAGGTAGCTCTTGGCCGCCTGCGGCGGGCCGATCAGCCGGGCGTCATCCGCCTTCCGCACGTGAGCGGTGTCGGCGTCCGCCTCGGAGTAGACGGCCACCGCCTCGGAGCCGAGCAGATGGCAGGCCCTGATGACCCGGACCGCAATCTCGCCCCGGTTGGCGACCAGCACCCTGCGAAGCGGCTTCGCGACCTCCGGCGTCGGGTCCATCTGCACTGCCCTTCCGCTGTATGCCTGCACACGTGCCCGCCCGGTCCGGCGGCCCGGTCAATCATGGATGTTATTCAAAACTCGAAGATCAACTTGAGTCTTCGCAGGTCATAACTGAGAGCAAGATCATTCAGGGAGGTTTTGAATAATACTCCATACGGATCACGACCACCTTCGGCGACCGGGACAGCGACGGCCAGCCAGGCCATGGGGGTCGATGTGCGGTTTGGTTCCCACCGGAGGGATGCAATGCGCACATCGACCCCCCATCGGTGGCAGTCGTGACCGGCGGGATGACTGCCGGGCAGGACCGGGTGGCGGACGACGGTCAGGAGGCTGTGCTCGCCGCGACGACCACGCTCGGGCTGGGCGGAATCTTCCGGCCGTGCTCGAGGCTGACCGCGAACACCGAGCCGTGGTACGGCGCGGCCAGCTTGCCGATCTTGATGGCCGTGGTCGAGCCGCTGTGCACGTCGAACGAGCCGATGGCGCGCGGCGGCAGCTTACCGATGATCTGCCACAGCACGTAGATCTGAACGGCCGAGTTGTCTGCCCGCATGCTGACCGGCATGATCCAGGCCGACCCGTCCAGGACGAGTACCTTGGCCGCCTGCCGATGCGTCGCGGTTGCCGTCAGCGCCACTTCTGCGCAGCCTCGTTCGTGCAAGCAGTTGGCTACCGGCGACGTCGGGTGCGAGCTAGTGGCATCCAGGCCCGCCCAGACCCCGCCGCCCGCGATCAGCGCCACGGCCGCCGCCACCGCCGCCGGCCGCACCCAGCGCGGCATCGTGCGCCGATGCAGCGGCACGACAACTCCCGCCGCCCCGGCCTCAGCCGTCCCGCCAGCTGCGCCCGCCCGGTCTGGCGTCCCGCTGCCAGGCTCAGCCCCGGCCTCAGCCGCGCCGGCGGTCCCGGCCTCAGCCGCGCCGGCGGTCCCGGCCTCAGCCGCGCCGGCGGT
>DASXZD010000116.1:0-44757 GCA_036502085.1 Streptosporangiaceae bacterium | reverse complement strand
GTGGAGCGCATGCTGCCCGCGAGCCCGCACGCCGCGATGGCTCTGGTCGGCGAGGCGCGGGAGACCTCGCTGCGTGCGCTGAACGACCTGCGCAACCTGGTCCGCGGCATCTACCCGCCGGTCCTGGCCGACCGCGGCCTGGGCCACGCCATCGAGGCACTGGCCCTGGACACCTCGCTCCCGATCGAGCTGGACATCAACCTGCCGGGCCGGCTGACCGTGCCGGTCGAGTCGGCCTGCTACTTCGCGGTGGCCGAGGCGCTGGCCAACGCGGTGAAGCATTCGGGCGCGCACCGCGTGCACATCCGCATCCAGCACACGTGCAGCCTGCCCGGCGGCAACGGGCACGGGCCCGGCATGTTGCGGATCGAGGTGGCCGACGACGGGATCGGCGGCGCGGACCCGGCCCGCGGCACCGGGCTGGCCGGGGTGGAGCGGCGGCTCGGCACCTTCGACGGTATCCTCGCCGTCAGCAGCCCGCCCGGCGGGCCTACCATGATCGCCATGGAGGTACCGTGCGCGTTGTCGTCGCCGAAGACCTGTTCCTGCTGAGGGATGGTCTGACCCGGCTGCTGGCCGCGCACGAATTCGAGATCGCAGCGGCGGTGGATACCGCTCCCCGCCTGCTGGCCGCCCTGCTGGAGGAGCGTCCTGACGTCGCGGTGGTGGACGTCAGGATGCCGCCCGGCCTGGCCGACGACGGGCTGCAGGCGGCGCTGGCCGCGCGCCGGCAGGTCCCTGGCCTGCCGGTGCTGCTGCTGTCGCAGTACGTCGAGCAGCTGTACGCCCGCGAGATGCTGGCCGACCAGGCCGGCGCGGTCGGCTACCTGCTCAAGGACCGGGTGTTCAACGACGACCAGTTCGTCGACGCGGTCCGCACCGTGGCCGGCGGCGGCACGGTGATGGACCCTGAGGTCGTGACCAAGTTGCTCGGCCGCCGGTCGCACGACGAGCCGATCACCCGGCTGTCCCCGCGCGAGCTCGAGGTGCTCGAGCTGATGGCCGAAGGGCGCTCCAACGCGGCGGTCGCGCAGCGGCTGTTCATCACCGAAAAGGCCGTCGGCAAGCACACGACCAGCATCTTCACCAAGCTCGGGCTGACCCCATCGGAGGACGACAACCGGCGCGTGCTGGCCGTCCTGGCCTACCTGAACGCCTGATCGCAGTGCGCATCGCGGAGTTCGACCCGGCGACGGACGCAGGAATGGTCCTGGCCTGCTACCGGATCTACGCGGCCGGCAAGCCGGCCGATGACCCGCACGGGCCGCTGCTGGCGCTGCCCTTCTTCACCGGCTGGTTCCAGGCCGGCTGGGCTGGCCATCCGCGCGAGACCGTCGCGGCCTGCATCGGCTCTGGCGGCGTCGGCGGGTCTGGCGGGTCCGGCGACTCCGGGGGCTGGGCCGGGGCCTGCCTGCTGGAGCTGCCCGGTGACACGAACGCGCACCTGGGCGAGCTGACGATCCTGGTCGCGCCGGGCCAGCGGCGGCGCGGCCTGGGCGCCGAACTGCTGCGGCACGCGGCCCAGCGCGCCCGCGACCACGGCCGCACGCTGCTGTGGGGGGAGACCCGCGGCGGCTCGGCCGGCTCGGCGTTCGCCGCCGCGATGGGCGCCCGCGCCGAGCTGGTCGAGGTCAGGAGGGTACTCGAGCTGGACGGCATCCCGGCCGGTCAGCTCGCCCGGCTGCGCGGCCAGGCCGAGGCGGCGGCGAGCGGCTACTCGCTGATCCGCTGGACCGGCCCGGTGCCCGCCGAGCACCTGGACCAGGTGGTCGCGGTCAAGGCGGCCATGGCCGACGCGCCGCGCAATCCGGGCGAGGAGGAGCTGCGCACCGACGCCGCGCGGATCCGGCGGAACGAGCAGCACGCCGCCGGGCAGGGCATGCGCCGCTACAGCGTGGCCGCCAGGTGTGACCGGACCGGCGAGCTGGCCGGCCTGACCCAGGTGGATGTGGACCCGGGCAACCTCGCCTGGGCCTTTCAGCTGGACACCGCGGTGACCAGGGCGCACCGCGGCCGCCGGCTCGGGCTGCTGATGAAGACGGCCATGCTGGACTGGCTGGCCCGTGCCGAACCTGGCGTCCGCCGGATCCAGACCGGGAACGCCGACTCCAACCGGCACATGATCGCCGTCAACGCCGCGCTCGGCTACCGGATACTCGACACCTGGCAATCCTGGGAGATCGACGTAGCGGCCATCCTCGCCGCCCCTCCGGCTTCCGGGAACGCCAACTCTTGATCATTTCGCCTTTGCATGCGTTCTGACGGTTTCGTGACCTGGTTTGTCCCGTTTTGTGGGCACGGAACGCATGCAAAGGCGTGTCGGTGTCTCATCATCCGGACATTTACCCGGCCCGGCGGAGCAGCTCGGTGATCTTCTCGCCGGCCCGGCTGACGACCTGGGCGTGCAGCCGGCCGGGGGAGCGGGTGAGCCGCTCGATCGGGCCGGACACCGACACCGCGGCCACCACCCGGCCGCCCGCGCCGCGCACCGGGGCCGACACCGAGGCCACGCCGGCCTCGCGTTCCGCGACGCTGGCCGCCCAGCCCCGCCGCCGCACCTGGGCCAGCGTCGCGGCGGTGAACTTGGCGTCAGGCAGCGCGCGGGCCTGCTCCTGCTCCTCCCAGGCCAGCAGCACCTGGGCGGCCGACCCGGCGGTCATCGGCAGCGCCGCGCCGACCGGCACCGTGTCCCGCAGCCCGGTCGCCCGCTCGGCCGCCGCCACGCAGATCCTGGTGTCGGCCTGCCTGCGGTAGAGCTGCGCGCTTTCCCCGGTCACGTCCCTGAGCTGGTTGAGCACCGGCTGCGCCACGGCGAGCAGCCGGTCCTCGCCGGCCGCCGCCGCGAGCTCGCCGATCCGCGGGCCCAGCACGAACCGGCCGCGGGCGTCGCGGCCGACCAGCCGATGGCGCTCCAGGGCGACCGCGATCCGGTGCGTGGTCGGCCGGGCCAGGCCGGTGGCGGTCACCAGCTGGGCCAGCGACGCCGGCCCCGATTCCAGCGCGTTCAGCACGCAGACCGTCTTGTCGAGAACGCCGACTCCGCTAGAGTTGTCCATGCACCGATATTGTCGTCTCAAGATGCGAGACGCAAGCGATGAGACGAACGTTTCTGGCCCGGCTGAGAGGGGCGCGATCATGAGCACGACGCTGGCCGAGAAGATCTGGGACTCGCATGTGGCCCACGGCGCGGCGGGGGAGCCCGACCTGCTCTACATCGACCTGCACCTCGTGCACGAGGTGACCAGCCCGCAGGCCTTCGACGGCCTGCGGCTGGCCGGCCGCAAGGTGCGGCGCCCTGACCTGACCATCGCCACCGAGGATCACAACGTGCCGACCACCGGGATCACCGGCCCGGGCATGCCGCTCGACGGCCCGGCCAGCCCGATCACCGACCCGGTGTCGCGCACTCAGGTGGAGACGCTGCGCAAGAACTGTGCCGAGTTCGGCGTCAGGCTCTACCCGATGGGCGACGCCGGGCAGGGGATCGTGCACGTGATCGGCCCGCAGCTCGGGCTGAGCCAGCCGGGCATGACGATCGTCTGCGGCGACTCGCACACCAGCACGCACGGCGCGGTCGGCGCGCTGGCGTTTGGCATTGGCACCAGCGAGGTCGAGCACGTGCTGGCCACCCAGACGCTGCCGCAGGCGCGCCCTCAGATGATGGCGGTCACCGTCAACGGCGCGCTGCCCTACGGCGTCAGCGCCAAGGACCTGATCCTCGCGATCGTGGCCAGGATCGGCACCGGCGGCGGCCAGGGCTACGTGGTCGAGTACCGCGGCGAGGCCGTCAGGGGGCTGTCCATGGAGGGCCGCCTGACCGTCTGCAACATGTCCATCGAGGCCGGCGCGCGGGCCGGCCTGATCGCTCCGGACGACACGACGTTCGGCTACCTGGAGGGACGGCCGCACGCGCCGCGGGGGGCGGCCTGGGAGGCGGCGCTCGATCACTGGCGGTCGCTGGCGACCGACCCCGGCGCCTCGTTCGGCCGCGAGGTCGTGCTCGACGCCGCCGCGCTCACCCCGTACGTGACCTGGGGCACCAACCCGGGCCAGGCGGCGCCGCTGGCTTCGGTGGTGCCCGACCCCGGCTCGATCAGCGATCCCGGCGACCGGGCCGCCGCCGAGCGGGCGCTCGCGTACATGGATCTCGAGCCGGGCACGCCGCTGTCCGGCATCGCCGTCGACACGGTGTTCGTCGGCTCCTGCACGAACGGCCGGATGGAGGACCTGCGCGCGGCGGCCGGCGTGCTGCGCGGCCGCAAGGTCTCCGAGCGGGTGCGGATGCTGGTCGTGCCGGGCTCGATGGCCGTCAAGGCGCAGGCCGAGCAGGAGGGGCTGGACGCGGTGTTCACCGCCGCGGGCGCGCAGTGGCGGTCGGCCGGCTGTTCCATGTGCCTGGGGATGAACCCGGACACGCTGGCCCCGGGGGAGCGCAGCGCGTCCACCTCCAACCGCAACTTCGAGGGCCGCCAGGGCAAGGGCGGCCGCACCCACCTGGTCTCGCCTCAGGTGGCCGCCGCCACCGCCATCACCGGCCACCTCACCTCCCCCGCCGACCTCTAGCCAACACCGCCCCTGAACGGGAGCTGCATCATGGAAGCGTTTGTTAGTCACACCGGGCGGGCTGTTCCGCTGCGGCGCAGCAATGTGGACACCGACCAGATCATCCCGGCCGTGTACCTCAAGCGGGTCAGCCGCAGCGGATTCGGCGACGGGCTGTTCGCCGCCTGGCGCGAGGATCCCGGCTTCGTGCTGAACCAGCCGGCCTACGCCGGCGCGACGATCCTGATCGCCGGTCCCGACTTCGGCATCGGCTCATCCCGCGAGCACGCGGTGTGGGCGCTGGCCGACTACGGGTTCCGCGCCGTGATCGCGCCGCGGTTCGGCGACATCTTCGCCAGCAACGCGACTAAGGCGGGACTGCTGCCGGTCCGGCTGGCCGACGCGGCGGTGGCCGCCCTCCAGGACGCGGCGGAGGCCGATCCCGGCGCGGCGGTCACCGTGGACCTGGCCGCCCGCGAGGTGCGCTGTTCGGCGGCCGGCCCCGGCGGGCAGAGCGCCCCGTTCGAGATCGACGATTACACACGGTGGCGGCTGATGGAGGGGCTGGATGACATCGGCCTGACGCTCCGGCACGTCAGCGAGATAGCTGCCTTCGAGCGGCAGCGGCCTTCGTGGCTGCCCGTAACGGCCTGACTGCGTAAATGTCCTGTTTGAGGCATTCGTGGGCATGTTTGACCCCGTCAAGGCCCGACACGCCGGGTTTTTCTTGGCAATGTCATTGTGCAACGCCGTGGGATCGCCTAATTTCAGGCAGGTCAGAGGTCGCGAACCCGGCAGCCCAGTCCGCGCGACCTCCCGTGGGGGAACCGCAGGAGTGATTAATGAACAAGCGTGACCTGATCGACGCGATCTCGGACCGGGTGGGGAACAAGAAGTCCGCGACCGAGGCCGTGAACGCGATGCTGGACACCATCCAGTCGGCTGTAGCCAGTGGCGACAAGGTCGCGATCACCGGCTTCGGCGTCTTCGAGAAGTCCGAGCGGCCGGCCCGCACCGCGCGTAACCCAGCCACCGGCGCCAGCATCAAGGTGCCGGCCTCGTCCGTGCCCAAGTTCCGGGCCGGCGCCGACTTCAAGGCGGCCGTCAACGGCGAGAAGAAGGCCGCGGCCAAGCCCGCGGCCAAGAAGAGGTAACTGCCACGCGAAGCAGCGAGCGGCATCTGGGCCAGCCCGGATGCCGCTCGTTTGCCTATGCGGCCGGCCAGGCAAGTGCCGTAGGGCGTCTTTCCGGCCAGGCAAGTGCCGTAGGGTGTCTTTCCGGCCAAGGAAGTGCTGCGTCAGCGCAGGCTGGAGCCTTTGCGCAGGGCGGTCTGGATGATCCGGTCCACCAGTTGCGGCAGCGGCAGCCCTGTCGCCTCCCACATCAGCGGAAACGCCGACGCCAGCGTCATCCCCGGCATCGTGTTGATCTCGTTGAGCACGATCTGGCCGTCGGGCGTGTAGAAGAAGTCCACCCGCGCCAGCCCCTCGCAGGAGACCGCCTCGAAGGCGGCGCAGGCGAGCTGCCGGATCCGCTCGGCGTCCTGCTCGGGGATCGGCGGCGGGATGGCCAGCCCGGTGCCGGGCTCCAGGTACTTGGCCTGAAAGTCGTAGAAGCCCGCGTCGCCGCCGACCAGCACCTGGGCCGGCACGCTCGCGTCCGGCGGCGCTCCGTCGATCCCCTCCAGCACCGCGCACTCGATCTCCATGCCCGGTACCGCCGCCTCGACCAGCACCTTCGGGTCGTGCGCGCGGGCGGCCTCGATCGCCGCGAGCAGCCCGGCCTGGTCGTCGGCGCGGGCGATGCCGATGCTGGATCCGCCGCGGGCCGGCTTGACGAAGACTGGCCAGCCCAGCTCGCCGATCTCGTCCAGCACCCGCTTGCGCTCGGCTAGCCCGGCCGCGCCCGCGGCCTGCCCGCGCCAGTCACGGTCGCGCACCACCACGTGCCGGCCCACCGGCAGGCCACGCGCGGCAAAGATCAGCTTCATGTACTCCTTGTCCATGCTGGCCGCGCTGGCCAGCACGCCGGCCCCGGCGTAGCAGGTGCCCGCCATCTCCAGCAGGCCCTGGATCGTGCCGTCCTCGCCGTAGGCGCCGTGCAGCAGCGGCAGCACCACGTCCACCTCGCCGAGAGTGCGCGGCACCTCGCCCGGGCCGGTCACCAGCAGCCCGCTGGCGCCCGGGTCGAGCCGGGCGGTGACGGCGCTGCCCGGCGTGGCTACCGACTCCACCGACGGCAGCTCGCCGCCGCGGATGGCCAGCCGGGCCGGGTCGTCGGCGGCCAGCACCCAGCGGCCGTCCCTGGCGATGCCGATCGGCACCACGTCGTAGCGGTCGCGGTCAAGCGCCGTGAGCAGGTGACCCGCGCCGAGGCAGGACACGGCGTGCTCCGTGCTGCGGCCGCCGAACACCACGGCCACCCTGATCTTGCGTTGACTGCTCACGCTTCCTCCGTTGTAGGCTCTACTTTCCCGGCCGGAAACACGCCCTACGGCCACACTTTCCCGGCCGGAAACACGCCCTACGGCCACGGTTTACCCCATGCCCAGCGAATCGAGGGCCAGCCGCGCGTCCTCGATGAGATCCTCCACGTCTTCCAGGCCGATCGAGAACCGGACGGCCGACGGCCGGATCCCGGCGGCCGCGAGCGCGGCGTCGTCGAGCTGACGGTGCGTGCTGGACGCCGCGTGGCTGACCTTGCTGTGCGTCCCGCCGAGCGAGCTGGCCACCCTGGCTATCCGCAGCCGGTCGGCGAAGGCCATGCCGGCCTCCCGCCCGCCGTGCGGGCTGATCGTGACGATCGCGCCGAACCTGGTGCCCTCAGGCCCGGAGTCGAACAGCCGCCTGGCCACCTCGTGCCCCTGGTGGCCCGCCAGGCCCGGATAGTCCACCTGGTCCACCGCGGGGTGCCGGGCCAGCGTCGCGGCGAACACCGCGGCGGTATCGCACTGCCGGCGCATCCGCAGCGGCAGCGTCTCCAGCCCGCGCCGCAGCAGGTACGCCTCGTCCGGCGCCAGCACGCCGCCGGTGTCGATCCGCACCGCCCTGATGCGGCTGATCAGCTCGGGCCGCCCGGCCACCACGCCGCCGGTGACGTCGGAATGACCGCCGATGTACTTGGTCGCCGAGTGCAGCACCAGGTCGGCCCCGTGCTCGAGCGGGCGGCAGACGACCGGCGAAGCCAGCGTGGAGTCCACCACGAACAGCGCCCCGGCCTCGCCCGCCAGCCGGGCCAGCGCGGGCAGGTCGGCGACCGCGGTGGTCGGGTTGGCGATCGTCTCCGCGTACACGATCCTGGTGCCGGACCGCAGCGCGGCCCGCACCTGGTCGAGGTCGGTCATGTCCACGAAGTCGGTCTCCACGCCGAACCTGGCCGCGACGTTGCGCAGGAACCCGAACGTGCCGCCGTAGACCGCGGCCGGCGCGACCACGTGCGCGCCGGCCCGCGCCAGCGCCCAGAACACCCCGCTGATCGCGGCCATGCCGGAGGCGAAGGCCTGCGCGGTCACCTCGCGGCCCAGGCTGCCGCCCTCCAGCGCGGCGACCGCCGAGGCGAACGCGTCGACTGTCGGGTTGTCGATCCGGCTGTAGGAGTAGCCGGGAGCGGCGTCGTTGAGCAGCGCGCTGAACTCCGCGGACGACTCGAACGCGTAGGCCGCCGTGCGGTAGATCGGCGTGCCGACCGGCCGCTGCGCCGGGACCGGTGGCAGCGGCAGGTGCACCGCGCGGGTGTTCTCGCCCGGCCGACGGTCTTCAGATGCCATAACGCCTCAGACTCCCCATGACGCTCAGATCCCGTAACGCTCGGGCGCCGGCGGCCGAGCGGTCAGCAGCTCGGCCGCGCGGCGCACCGAGAGGCCCTGGTGCAGGACGCCGGCGACGACCTCGGTGATCGGCATTTCCACCCCGTGCCTGCGGGCCAGTTCCAGCACCGACTGCGAGGACTTCACCCCTTCCGCGGTCTGCCTGGTGGCCGCCGTTACCTGGGCGAGCGTCGCGCCCCGGCCGAGATTTTCCCCGAACGTGCGATTACGAGACAGCGGCGAACTGCAGGTCGCCACCAGGTCGCCCATTCCGGCCAGCCCGGCGAAGCTGTGCTGGTCGGCGCCGAGTGCCGCGCCCAGCCTGGCTGTCTCGGCCAGGCCGCGGGTGATCAGCGTCGCCCGGGTGTTGTCGCCGAGCCCCATCCCGATCGCCATCCCGACGGCCAGCGCGATGACGTTCTTCACCGCGCCGCCGAGCTCGCAGCCGATCACGTCGGGGTTGGTGTACGGGCGGAAGTAGGGGGCGTGGCAGGCGTTCTGCAGCCGCTTGGCCGCGGTCTCGTCCGCGCAGGCCACCACCGACGCCGCGAGCTGCCGCCCGGCGATCTCATGGGCCAGGTTGGGCCCGGACACGACGGCGATCCGGTCGGCGGGCACGCTGAGCACGTCGGCGATGACCTCGCTCATCCGGGCGCAGCTGCCGAGCTCGATGCCCTTCATCAGGCTGACCAGCAGAGCGCCCGGCGGGATCAGCGGCGCCCACAGCGCCAGGTTGTACCGCAGCGACTGGGCCGGGACGGCGAGCACGACGAAGTCCGCGCCGTCCAGCGCCCCGGCCGGATCGCTGACCGCGCGCAGCTGCGGCGGCAGCGGGACGCCAGGCAGGTAGTCCGGGTTCTCGTGCCGGGCGGAGATCGCCTCGGCCAGGGCCGGCCTGCGGCCGCAGATCGTCACCGGGGTGCCGGCGTCGCAGAGCACCTGCGCGAACGTGGTGCCCCACGAGCCCGCGCCCATGACCGCGGCTCTCACCCGGTCAGGCCCTTCTCCGCCTCATCGGCCGCAGCGGCCGCCGGGGCGCCTTCGGCCGCGGCGCGGCGCGCGGCGGCCGGGTCGTAGGGGACCGCGGGCGGCTCCTGCTCGCGCAGCCCGGCCAGCAGCCGGGTGACGTCGGCCATGACGACCGCGGTGGCGGCCCGCAGCGTGTCCCGGTTCAGCGGCTCGCCCTCGAACCGCGAAAGGTCGACCGGCGGGCCCGAGATGATCTGCACGGTCTTGCGCGGGAACAGCCGCGGCTTCTTCTCGCCGTAGGGCAGCACGTCCTGCGCCCCCCAGTGCGCGACCGGGATCACCGGGGCGCCGGTGGCCAGCGCGAGCCTGGCCACGCCGGTGCGGGCCACCATCGGCCACTGGTCAGGGTCCCTGGACGCGGTGCCCTCCGGGTACACGATCACGCAGCCGCCCCGGCGCAAGTCGCGCTCGGCGTCCCTGAGCACCAGCGCCGCGTCCGCCTGGGTGCGGTACACCGGCAGCTGGCCCAGCTTGCGCAGGAACGAGCCGATGAACTTCACGCCGAACACGGCCGACTTGATCAGGAACACCGGGTAGCGCCCGCTCTGGTGGGTGAACAGCGCGACGGCCAGCCAGTCCGCGTACGACAGGTGATTGGGCGCTATGATCAGCCCGCCCTCGGGCGGCAGCGGCTGGCGTCCCCTGACCTTCTGTCGCATCAGGGCGTGGATCAGCGGCGGAAGAATGATCTTGGTGAACTGCCGCCAGGCAGGTGAGTAACCCCGATCCGCATTCCGACCGCTCATCGCCGCTGTCCTCCGCCGTTCTTCCCGCCAGTCTTGCGGTTCGCGGCGCGCCATGTCGAGGCATGATCGCATCTATGACCGCCGACGCACCGCTCACCTGGTCACTGGTGATCCCCGTCAAGGTACTTGCCCGCGCCAAATCGCGGCTCAGCGGTCTGGCCGGGCCGCGCCGCGCCGAGCTCGCGCTCGCCATCGCCGCCGACACGGTGGCCGCCGCGGTCAGCTGCCCGCGGGTGCGTACCGTAATCGTGGTGAGCGACGACGAGACGGCCGCTGCGGCCCTCGCCGGGCTGGGCGCGGTCGTCGTGCCCGATGAGCCCGACGACGGTCTCAACCCGGCCCTGCGGCACGGCGCCGCGGTCGCCGCCGCGCTGCACCCGCAGGCGGCCACCGGCGCGCTCGCCGCAGACCTGCCCGCGCTGCGGCCGGCCGAGCTGGGCCTGGCCCTGCGCGCCGCGGCCGCCTGGCCCGAGGCATTCGTGCCGGACGCGGCCGGATCGGGGACCACGCTGTACACGGCGGCGCCGGGGCGCGCGTTCCTGCCGCGGTTTGGCCCCTCATCGAGGGCGCGGCACGCCGCCGCCGGCGTCACCGAGCTGGCCCTGGCCGACGTGCCGGGGCTGCGCCGGGACGTGGACACCCCCGCCGACCTGAGCGGCGCGGCGCGGCTCGGGCTCGGGCCGCGCACGGCCGCGATTGCCCCCCAGCTGCTAGCTCAGAAATGAACGACGGGACAGGTCAGGGTGCGGGTGATCCCGTCGACCCCCTGGATCTGGGCGACCACGAGCCGGCCCAGGTCGTCCACGTTCTCCGCCTCGGCCCTGACGATGACGTCGTAGGGCCCGGTCACGTCCTCGGCTTGCGTTACCCCGGTGATTCCGGCGATCGTGACGGCGACCTCGGCAGCCTTGCCGACCTCTGTCTGGACGAGGATGTATGCCTGGACCACGGACGTCCTCCCAGCCGGGTGGATCAAGATTCACGGGTATCAGAAGTCGCCACGCTACCGCAGAGTCGCCGCGAAGCCCATGCCCCATCCCGGGCGGCAGCGCGCAAACCATGAGGAGGCCGGCATCAGCATCGGTGAACTCGGCGAATTCGCGCTTATCGCCGCCATGACCGCCCGGATGCCCCAGGCGCCCGGCACGCTCGTCGGCATCGGCGATGACGCGGCCGTCTGGCCGGCCGGCGGTCCGCTGGTCGTGGCCAGCACGGACCTGCTGGTCGAGGGCAGGCACTTCCGGCGCGACTGGTCCGGGCCCGCCGACGTCGGCGCCAAGGCCGCCGCGCAGAACCTGGCCGACCTCGCGGCGATGGGCGCGCAGCCCCGCGCGCTGCTGGTGGGAATGGCCGCGCCGCCTGACCTGCCGGCGGCCTGGGCACTCGACCTGGCCTCCGGGCTGGCGCAGGAGGCCGGCGCGGCCGGCGCGTCGGTAGTCGGCGGCGACCTGTCGCAGGCCAGCCAGATCGTGCTCGCGGTGACCGCGCTCGGCACCATGGCCGGCGCCGCGCCGGTCACCAGGAGCGGGGCCAAGCCCGGGGATCTGGTGGCGGTGGCCGGCTCGCTCGGGCTGTCGGCCGCCGGGCTGGCGCTGCTGGCGGCCGGGCTGGCGGAGCGTGACGATGCCGCGGCGGCGGCCGTGGCCGCTCACCGCCGCCCGCGCCCGCCGTATAAGGCGGGGCCGCAGGCGGCATCGTACGGAGCAAATTCGATGATTGATATCAGCGACGGGCTGGTCCAGGATCTCGGCCACATCGCGACGGCCAGCGGGACCGGCATCGACATCGACTCCGAGCGGCTGGCCGCCGCGCCCGCGCTGCTCGCCGCGGCGCGGGCCCTGGACCTGGATCCGGCCGCCGCCGCGCTGGACTGGATGCTGGCCGGCGGTGAGGATCACGCCCTCGCCGCGACGTTCCCGCCCGGGGTATCACCGCCACCCGAATGGGCGGTCATCGGACGAGTGCGCGAAGGGAACGGAATACGCGTCGACGAAAAGACTTATCGGGGTATTACTGGCTGGAAACATTTCAGTTGACCAGCGTGTTATCACATAAAGTAAGTAAGGCACTACAATTCGATAACTAGCAGAAATTGCTATTGCTTGATATACATCGCCCCAATGCAAAGTTGCCGGAACGAGGGTCCGAGCGCGCGCGGGGGAGAACAGCCGAGCCAGCCCGCGACTTTGTCGCGGGGCGCTGCGGCATGCCGCAACGCGCGGGCGGCGAGCCGCGGCGGGCTGGGCCGGCTGCTGGCGACCCCCACGTTCGTCGCGGGCCTCGCTACCGTCGTGGTGGCCGTCATGGCCTACGGGACGACCCAGACTCACCTGCTTTTCAGCGGCGAGCCCGCCTGCGCCACGGCAAGCTGCTCGGGCGCGGGATCGCATGCGGCAGGCGGCGCGCTGCTGCAGATATCCGCCCGGCCTGACGTCGGCACCGGGGGATCCGCGGGCCGCGGCGGGACCAGCCACAGCCCGCGGCGCGGGACCGTGGCGGGCGTGATCGCCGGCCCGCAGCCCGATCCCGAGCCGGTCAGGCAGACCTCAGCCGGGGGCGCATCACCCTCCCCGCCGAGCGGCCGGGCCCCCTGGGCCCCGGTCGCCGTCACCTACCAGACGCTGCGCACCTCACGTGGCGGATTCCAGGCCGCGATCACGATCACCAGCCGTTCCCGGTCGGTCATCAGGGGCTGGCGGCTATGGCTGCACTACCCGTCGGCCTCGGTCGGGCGGATGCAGGGCGCCCGCTGGCTGCCCGCCGGCCCCAGGCGAGATGCGGGACTGGCCGCCAGCCATCCGGGCCAGGAGCTGCGGCCGGGAGCGAGCATCAGGATCGTGCTCTGGGCGGACGGCACGGCGGGCGCGCCGGTCGGCTGCCTGTTCGACGGCGGCCGCTGCAGCTACGCGGGCAGGTCCTAACCTGGGGGCATGTCCCTCACGCCGCCGGATTCCCGCTGGGAGCAGGCGTCGGCCCGGTGGATCACGGGTGGCGGATCCGGGCCGGGCTGGCTTAGCGGGTGACGGTCAGCGGGTGACCTTGCCCGCCTTGATGCACGAGGTGCACACGCGGAGGCGTCGCGGCGTTCCGTTGATGACGATCCGCCTGGTCTGGATATTGGGGTTCCAGCGGCGCGGGGTGCGGTGGTGCGAAAACGAGACCTTGTTGCCGAAACCCGGCCGCTTGCCGCAGACGTCGCAGACGGAAGCCACGGGACCGCTCCATAGGGGTGGGTCGGATAGAAGTGCCCCTGACGCGAACAGCCAGGTCCGCCGGGGCAGTCGTCGAAGGATAACCGACGCGCGGGCCTGAATGCGAACCGGACCGGCGAATGCCTTCTCCCGGCCGGGCCTGTTGCGGGCCCGGCTGTCGGTGAGGGGTCCTATCCTGCCGGGTATGGTGACCCCGCTGGAGCCGCTGGGCAAGATCCTGGGGCCCAAGACGGCCAAGATCCTCGGCGACGCGTTCGAGCTGCAGACCGTGGGCGACCTGCTGCGGCACTATCCCCGCCGGTACCAGCAGCGCGGCGAGCTCACCGACCTAGCCTCGCTGCACGACGGCGAGCACGTGACCGTGCTGGCGCAGGTCGTCTCGGTCAGCTCGCGGCCGATGGGGCACCGCAAGGGCACGATCGTCGAGGTCATCGTCACCGACGGCGTCGGCAGGCTGGTCCTGACCTTCTTCAGCGGCGGCCGGGGGAGTCCCTGGCAGCGGCGGCTGACCCCGGGCACGCACGCCCTGTTCAGCGGCGAGGTGTCCACGTTCAGGGGCAGGCGCCAGCTCGTGCACCCCGACTGCGAGCCGATCACCGCCGACGATGCGGGCACCGAGCTGGCCGCGGAGTACGCCGCGGAGCTCATCCCGGTGTACCCGGCGACAGGGAAGCTGCCGTCCTGGCGGATCGCCAAGGCCATCCGTACCGTGCTCGACGTGCTGGACATCGGCGAGGACCCGCTGCCGCCCAGCCTGCGCGCGCGGCATAAGCTTGCCGGCCTGGCCGAGGCGATCAGGGCCATCCACCTGCCGCTCGACGACCAGGACCGCTGGCGCGCGGTGCACCGGCTGAAGTGGGACGAGGCGTTCGTGCTGCAGGCGGCGCTCGCCCAGCGCCGCCGGGCCGCCGCGGCGCTGCCCGCGATGCCGCGGCCCGCCGAGGTCGGGGGTCTCGCGGCGGCCTTCGACAGCAGACTGCCGTTCAAGCTCACCGACGGCCAGCGCGCCGCGGGCGAGACGATCGCCGCCGATCTGGCCTGCGCTCACCCGATGCACCGGCTGCTGCAGGGCGAGGTCGGCTCGGGCAAGACGGTGATCGCGGTGCGGGCGATGCTGCAGGTGGTGGACGCGGGCGGCCAGGCCGCGCTGCTCGCCCCCACCGAGGTGCTCGCCCAGCAGCACCACAGGTCGATCAGCGAGCTGCTCGGCCCGCTGGGCCAGGCGGGACAGCTTGGCGGCGCCGAGAACGCGACCAGGGTCGCGCTGCTGACCGGCGCGCTGGGCGCGCAGGCCCGGCGCGAGGCCCTCCTCGACGCCGCCTCGGGCGCGGCCGGGATTGTGGTCGGCACGCACGCGCTGCTGCAAGAGCGCGTCCAGTTCGCCGACCTCGGCCTGGTCGTGGTGGACGAGCAGCACAGGTTCGGCGTCGAGCAGCGGGACGTGCTGCGCGAGAAGGCCCAGGACGGCAGGCCGCACGTGCTGGTGATGACCGCGACGCCCATCCCGCGCACGGTCGCGATGACCGTCTACGGCGACCTGGACGTGTCCACCCTCAGCGAGCTGCCCGCCGGCCGGTCGCCGATCGCCACCCACGTGGTGCCCGCCGCCGACAAGCCGCACTACCTGGAGCGCACCTGGCAGCGGGTGCGCGAAGAGGTGCAGCGCGGCCAGCAGGCGTACGTGGTCTGCCCGCGGATCGGCGGCGACGCGGGATCGGCCGGCGAGCAGGACGGCGACGGGACCAGCGACGCCGAGCCGGAAGCCGGCTCCGGTGCCGTCGGCCCGGTGCCGTCGGCCGGCCGGCCGCCGCTGGCCGTGCTGGACGTGGCGCCCGGGCTCGAGCACGGGCCGCTGGCGGGCCTGCGGCTGAGCGTGCTGCACGGGCGGCTGCGCCCGGACGACAAGGACCGGATCATGCGGGACTTCGCCGCCGGGACGATCGACGTGCTGGTGGCGACGACCGTCATCGAGGTCGGCGTGGACGTGCCCAACGCCACCACGATGGTCGTCATGGACGCCGAGCGGTTCGGCGTGTCGCAGCTGCACCAGTTGCGCGGCCGGGTCGGCCGGGGCAGCGTGGCCGGCCTGTGCCTGCTGGTGACCGAGGCACCCGAAGACAGCAAGGCGCGGGAGCGGCTGGGCGCGGTGGCAGCGACACTGGACGGATTCCGGCTGTCGCGGCTCGACCTGGAGCAGCGCCGTGAGGGTGACGTACTCGGCGCCGCCCAGGCCGGCCGCCGCTCCAGCCTGCGGCTGCTAACGCTGCTCAAGGACGAGGAGCTGATCGGCCTGGCGCGCGGCGAGGCCATCTTCCTGGTGGACGCCGACCCTGAGCTCGGCCAGCACCCAGCGCTGGCCGCGGCGATCTCCGAGCTGCTCGGCCCCGATCAGGCCGAGTACCTGGAGAAGACCTGAGGATTATCGCGGGGACGGCGGGCGGGCGCCGCCTGTCCGTCCCCGCCGGGGACCAGACCAGGCCGACGAGCGACCGGGCCCGCGAGGGCCTGTTCGGCACCGTGCACGGGATCTGCGGCCCGCTCGACGGCGCCAGCGTGCTCGACCTGTACGCCGGCTCGGGCGCTGTCGGCCTGGAGGCGCTGTCCCGCGGGGCGGCGCGCGCGCTGCTGGTGGAGGCCGACCCGCGCGCGGCCAGGGTGATCCGGGCCAACATCGCGGCGCTGGGCCTGGCCGGGGCGGAGCTGGCGGCCAGCCGGGTCGAGCGCGTCCTGGATCGCGGTCCCGGGGCCGGGCGGTTCGTCCTCGCGTTCGCCGATCCGCCGTACGCGGTGGGCGGCGACGAGATCGCCGCGGTGCTCACCGCGCTCATCGACCAGCGCTGGCTGACCCAGGGCGCCCTGGTGGCGGTGGAACGCGGCACCAGATCAGGATCGGTGCCGTGGCCCGCCGGGTACGCGCCCGACCGGTCGCGGCGATACGGCGAGGCGACCCTCTGGTACGGTCTGGCCACGAGTGCGCTGCTGGCATGACTGAACCTTCTACCTGACCTGCTACCTGCCAGAAGGGTGGAACCTCGTGCGTCGCGTCGTCTGTCCGGGCTCCTTCGATCCCGTCACCAACGGGCACCTCGACATCATCAGCCGGGCCTCCCGGCTCTACGACGAGGTCATCGTGGCGGTCCTCACCAACATCTCCAAGCAGACCCTGTTCACCACCGACGAGCGGGTGGAGATGCTGCGGGAGGTTACGGCCAGCTACGAGAACGTGCGGGTGGCCAGGTTCCACGGGCTGATCGTCGACTTCTGCAAGGCCAACGACATCTCGGCGATCGTGAAGGGCCTGCGCGCGGTCAGCGACTTCGAGTACGAGCAGATGATGTCCCAGATGAACTACAGCCTGGCCGGAGTCGAGACGCTGTTCATGACGACGAACCCGCTGTATGCGTTCCTGCGGTCCAGCCTGGTCAAGGAGATCGCCGGGTACGGAGGGGACGTCAGCGGGCTGGTTCCCGGCATGGTGCTGCACCGGCTGCGCGACCGGCTCGCGGCTGCGGGGCCCGGCACCGGGGGCGACTAAGCGCTCTGAGTTGGGCTTTAGCCAAGGCCGCAGGTAGGCTAACCCTTCGGTCCAGCCCGACACCGGTATTCCTTATGTCACATCTGATACGTAACTCGATAACCCACCCGAATCCGCGCAGCCCGCTCGTGTTCGACACCAGAGCACTGGGGCGCCAGCCGGGAACGGAACGAAGCGAAACTCGCCTCGTCCCCGCCCCGGAGCATCTGCATGTCGCGCTGGCCTGCGTGCCGGCCGGCGCGGAGGTCACGCTAGACGTCAGGCTGGAAGCGGTGTCGGAGGGCGTGCTGGTCACGGCGGAAGCGGTGGCGCCGGTAGCGGGCGAGTGCGCCCGGTGCCTGGAGCCGGTCACCTCGACCGTCGAGGTCGGCTTCCGTGAGCTCTACCTGTATGAGTTGGCAGCAGATCGGGCGGCCGGCGAATGCGAGGATGCGGACCGGCGCTTTCTCGACGGAGACCTGCTCGACCTTGAGCCGGCCTTCAGGGACGCCGTGGTGCTGGCGCTCCCGCTGGCGCCGCTGTGCCGGGAGGACTGCGAGGGTCTGTGCCCCGAATGCGGCGTCCGCCTCGCGGCCGCCGGCCCGGAGCATGGCCACGACACGGCACCAGACCCGAGGTGGGCGCGGCTGCGCCAGCTCGGCACAGGAGAATCAGGACAGCCCGGCGCGCGCGCCGCAGATCGACAGGAGAGCTGACGTGGCCGTACCCAAGCGGAGGATGTCGCGGAGCAACACCAGGTCCCGCCGCTCACAGTGGAAGGCCGCCGCGCCCGCCCTGATGAGCTGCCCGCAGTGCCGCAGCCCCAAGCTGCCGCACGTGGCCTGCCCGACATGCGGGACCTACAAGCGCCGACAGGTGATTACGCCTTCCTGAGTCACCATGCCCTAGCCGGCGGCCGACACGTGAGCTGGGGAGGAGGACATCGTGGGCACAGCACATGCTTCGCCGGATGAAGGCGGAGCCGAGCGCGACCGGGCGAAGCTACTGCATGCCCTCGATGTACCGCTCGGCCATGATCTGCTGGAACGCGCGCTCACGCACAGGTCATACGCCTACGAGAACGGCGGGCTGCCCACCAACGAGCGGCTGGAGTTCCTCGGCGACTCGGTGCTCGGCCTGATCGTCACGGACACGCTGTACCGCGGGCATCCCGATTTGCCGGAGGGCCAGCTCGCCAAGCTGCGGGCCGCGGTGGTCCAGATGCGGGCCCTGGCGGGCGTCGCCCGCGGGCTGCGGCTCGGCACCTACATCCGGCTCGGCCGGGGCGAAGAGGGCACCGGCGGGCGGGACAAGCCGTCCATCCTGGCCGACACGCTCGAGGCGGTCATCGGCGCCGTCTACCTGGACTGCGGCCTGGACAGCGTGGGCGACCTGGTGCACCGGCTGTTCGATCCGGTCATAGCGAGCTCGGCGCGGCTGGGCGCCGGCCTGGACTGGAAGACCTCGCTGCAGGAGCTCACTGCCGCCGAGCTGCTCGGCGTGCCCGAGTACCGGGTTGATGAGAGCGGTCCCGACCACCAGAAGTTCTTCCGGGCCAGCGTCCGGGTGGCCGGGCGCACGTTCGGCTCGGGAGAGGGCAGGTCGAAGAAGGAGGCCGAGCAGCAGGCGGCCGAGGCGGCGTACACCACGATCAGCCGGGAATCGCGGCGCTCGCGGCTGCAGGACGCGGGCCAGGACCCGCAGGCCCCGGAGCAGGCCCCGGAGCAGGCCAGCTCCGGGGAGCCCGCCGGCCCGGGAGAGCCGGTCGGCGAGCGTGCCTGAGCTGCCCGAGGTCGAGACGGTACGGCGCGGCCTGGAGCGCCACGCGGCCGGCCGCACGATCGAGAAGGCCCAGGTGCTGCACCCCAGGGCGGTCCGGCGGCACCTGGCGGGCCCGGCCGACTTCGAGGCGGCCCTGACGGGCCAGGTCATCGGGGGCGCGCAGCGCCGCGGGAAGTACCTGTGGCTGTCGGTGGGCGAGGACGCGCTGATCGCCCATCTCGGCATGAGCGGCCAGTTCCTGGTGGCCGAGCCCGGCCGGCCGGCCGGGCCGCACGACCGGATCCGCTTCACGTTCCGCGACCAGGGCCCGGATCTGCGGTTCAACGACCAGCGCACGTTCGGGCACCTGATGCTCGCGCCCGGCGGGCCCGGGCTGCCCGCTCCGATCGCGCACATCGCGCCCGACCCGCTCGAGCCCGCCTTCGACGCCGCCGCGTTCGCGGCCAGGCTGCGCGGGCGCCGCACCGGGATCAAGCGGGCGCTGCTGGACCAGTCGCTGGTCAGCGGCGTCGGCAACATCTACGCCGACGAGGCGCTGTGGCGGGCGCAGCTGCACTGGGCCCGGCCCACCGAGACGATGACCAGGCCGGAGATCAGCCGGCTGATGGCGGCGATCAGGGAGGTCCTGCTGGAGGCGCTCGACGCCGGCGGGACCTCGTTCGACAGCTTGTACGTCAACGTCAACGGGGAGAGCGGCTACTTCGACCGGTCGCTCGCGGTGTACGGGCGGGAAGACGAGCCGTGCCGGCGGTGCGGTACTCCGGTGCGCAGGGACCAGTTCATGAACCGGTCCTCGTTCAGCTGCCCGCGGTGCCAGCCGCGGCCGCGCCGCGGCCGGTGGTGAGCGGGCCAGGCGATGACCAGGCCGTCAGGCTGACCGCCTGGGTCGAGGGCCTGGTGCAGGGCGTTGGCTTCCGCTGGTGGGTACGCAGGCACGCGCTCAGGCTCGGCCTGAGCGGTGCCGCGACGAACCTCCCCGACGGCCGCGTGGAAGTGACCGCCGAAGGTACCGAGCGCGCCTGCCGCGAGCTGCTCGCCCTGCTCGGCGGGCCCCGCACGCCCGGTAAAGTGACGAGTGTCACACAGCAGTGGAGTCGGCCGAGAGGCGATCTATCCGATTTTAAAGGTCAATAAACGCCACGCTGTTGTGGATAACCGCCCGGATGACGCCGGATGATGATGGTCAACTTGACCTGGTCCGTTTCCGGTGGGACCCTAGACGTGTTGATTGCGCGCACCCATGCCTATACCTGCGTGCGCCCACCCTGGTCACTCAGTGTGGAGGACCTTTTACAATGGCGAAGGCTCTACTCGGCCACGTCGGCGGGCCTGACCTCCGTATGGTCACCGAGATGCGTCGGCTTCAGCAGCGCGTCCGTGACCTGGAAGCCGAGCTTGTCCGGCTTCAGGAGGAGAAGGACGCGCTCGCGGCGGAGATCAGTACGTCGGACATCAGTCAGGAACTGCTGGTTCGGCCTCGCGAGCCAGTGCTCGCCTGACGGGCGCCCTGCCCGGTGCTTTCAAGGAGCATTGAGCATCGCGCGCGGCAGGCACGGCGAAGAAGGGACGCCTGATTCCGGCGTCCCTATTCGTTTTCCAATTACGGGGACATATCACGACAGTTCGTGCGGGGTTCCGTCAATCCACAGATGTGTCGGCGCTGCGGGGTAAGGTGCGGTCAAGCCTGCACTGTGGGCCGGGCGCTCGACGGGCGCGCTGTAGCCGGGCGTGCTGTAGCCGGGCGCACGATGGCCGGGCGCACTATCGCCGGGAGTGCAGAGCGGCGGCCGGGGGCGGAGCGACCCAAGGAGGGGATCCCGCGGGTGTACCTGAAAAGCCTCACCCTGCGTGGGTTCAAGTCCTTCGCGTCCTCGAGCACGCTCCGCTTCGAGCCGGGTATCACCTGTGTCGTCGGGCCGAACGGATCCGGCAAGTCGAACATCGTGGACGCGCTCTCCTGGGTGATGGGCGAGCAGGGCGTCAAGTCGCTGCGCGGCGGCAAGATGGAAGACGTGGTCTTCGCCGGGACCACTTCCCGTGCGCCGCTCGGCCGGGCCGAGGTCACGCTGACCATCGACAACAGCGACGGCGCCCTGCCGATCGAGTACGCCGAGGTGACGATCAGCCGCCTGCTGTTCAGGTCGGGCCAGAGCGAGTACGCGCTCAACGGCGACCACTGCAGGCTGCTCGACATCGCCGAGCTGCTGTCGGACTCCGGGCTCGGCCGCGAGATGCACGTCATCGTCGGCCAGGGCCAGCTCGACGAGGTGCTGCACGCGGGACCCGAGGCCAGGCGCGCGCTGATCGAAGAGGCGGCCGGGGTACTCAAGCACCGCAAGCGCAAGGAGAAGGCGCTCCGCAAGCTTGAGGCCATGCAAGCCAACCTGACCAGGCTCGTCGACCTCACCACCGAGCTCGGCCGCAGGCTCAAGCCGCTCGGCCGGCAGGCGGAGATAGCCAGGAAGGCCGCGGTCATCCAGGCGGATCTGCGCGACGCCAGGCTGCGGCTGCACGCCGACGACTACGTCACGCTGGCCGCTGAGCTCGACCAGGAACGGGCCTCCGAGGCGGCGGTCACCGCCCGGCGGGCGCAGCTCGACGCCGAGCTCGCCGCCGCCCGCGGCACCGAGGCCGAGCTCGAGAGGGCCGCGCGCGAGCACGCGCCCCGGCTCGCCCGGGCCCAGGAGACCTGGTTCGCGCTGGCCGCGCTGGCCGAGCGGTTCCGCGGCATCGCCAGCCTGGCCGCGGAACGTCATCATCATCTGTCGGCCGCCCCCGAGCCCGACCGGCCGGGCCGCGACCCCGACCAGATGGACGCCGAGGCGGCCGCGCTGCGCGCGGAGGAAGACGCGCTCACCGAGCGGCTCGAGGCCTGCCAGCAGCGTCTGGCCGCCGCCATGCGCGCGCGGACCGAGTCCGAGTCCGCGTTGGCCGAGGTGGAACGCCTCCTCGCCGCGCGAGCGCGCGAGGAGGCCGCGCGCGCCGAGCGGCTGGCCAAGCTCCGCGGCCAGGTCGGCGCGGCCCGCAGCCGCGGGACGGCCGCCCAGGAGGAGATCACCCGGCTGACCGCCGCCGTGGCGCAGGCAAGGGACCGGGCCGAGCAGGCCGAGCGGGAGCACGCCCCGGCCCGCGAGCTCGCCGCCGACCGGGACGAGGGCAGGTCCGAGCTGGCGGCCGCTCACCAGCAGGCGACCGAGGCGCTCAGCCAGGCCGCCGACCGGGTGGCCGCGCTGCGCACCGAGGAGCACCGGGCCAGCGGTGAGCGCGCGGCCCTGCGCGCCCGCAAGGAAGCACTGGAAGAGTCGCTCAGCCGCGGCGCCGACGCGTCGGCGGCCCTGCTCGGCCACCCGGGCCGGTTTGGCGGTGTGCTGGGCTCGTTCGCCGCGATGCTGACCGTGCAGGAGGGCGCGCAGCAGGCGATCGCCGCCGCGCTCGGCGCGGCCGCCGACGCGGTGGCCGTGGCCGGCCTGGACGAGGCGGCGGCCATCCTGGCCGCGCTGCGCAGCGAGGGAGCAGGCTGCGCCGGGCTGGTCATCGCCGACCCCGCGGTCGCGGGCGGCCGCAGCGGCCTGATCGACCGCGGATCACTGCCGCCGGGCGCGGAGCTGGCTCTCGACCTGGTCAGCGCGCCCCCCGCCGCGGCCGGGGCCCTCAGGGCGCTGCTCGCCGACGTCGTGGTGGTCGGCGATCTCACCCAGGCCCGCAACCTGGCCCGGGCCGAGCCCAGGCTGCTGGTGGTCACCAGGGACGGCGACCTGCTCGGCGCCCACTGGGCGCGCGGCGGGTCGGCGCAGGCCCCGAGCCTGATCGAGGTGCGCGCCGCAGCCGACGAGGCGGCGACCGGGCTGGCCGCAGCGCAGGATCGCAGCGAGCGGGCCGAGCGCGAGCTGGCCGGGGCCGTAGCGGCCGAGCAGGCCGCGCGCCAGGTGCTGGCCAAGGCGCTCGCCGCCATGCAGGCGGCGGACGCCGCGGCGGCGGAGACCTCCGGCCGGCTGGGCATGCTGGCCGGCGCGGCCAGGGCGGCCAGGGAAGAAGCGCAGCGGCTGGCCGCCGCGCTGGACTCGGCGCAGCGAGCCCACGGCGCCGGCCTGGCCCAGTTCGAGGACCTGGAGCGGCGGCTGGCCAAGGCCGAGGTCGAGGAGGACGACGCACGGGAAGCGCTCGGCGCGGCCGGCGGCACCGCCGAGGACACCCACCTGCTCGGCCAGCGCTGCACCGCTGCCAGGACCGCCGAGATGGAGGCCAGGCTCGAGGTGCGGACGGCCGAGGAGCGGCTGCGGGCCATTACCGGCCGGGCTGACGCGCTCGCGACGGCGGCCGCGTCCGAGCGGCAGGCGCGGGAGCGGGCCAGCGCCAGGCTCGCGCTGCGCCGCCGTCAGGCCACGGTCGCGCGGGCGGTAGCGCAGGGCGCCAGGCTGGCGATCGACCGGATCGAGGAGTCCGTCGAGGTGGCGCAGGTGCAGCGCCAGGAGGCCGAGCAGGCGACCGCCGGCCGGGCCGAGGCACTGAGCGTCGTGCGGGCCAAGACGGCGGCGGTCGCCGCCGAGCTTGACGCGCTGGTGGACCGGGCGCATAGCGCCGAGATCCTGGCCGCCGAGCACCGGATGCGGCTCGAGCAGATCGCCGGCCGGGCAGCCGAGGAGTACGGCGTGGACGCCGATGCGCTCGTCGCCGAGTACGGACCGCAGGTGCCGGTCCCCGGCACCGACCCCGACGCGCCGGACGCCATGCCCGTCCCGTACGACCGGGGCCAGCAGGAGCGCCGGGCGCAGGTCGCCGAGCGCCAGCTCGCCCAGCTGGGCAAGGTGAATCCGCTGGCGCTCGAGGAATTCTCCGCCCTGCAGGAACGGCACGCGTTCCTCGGCACCCAGCTCGAAGACCTGAAGAAGACCCGCCGTGACTTGCTCACCGTGATCAAAGAGGTGGACGACCGCGTCCAGCAGGTCTTCGAGGCCGCCTACGAGGACACCGCGCGGGAATTCGAAGACATCTTCTCCCGGCTGTTCCCCGGCGGCCAGGGCCGGCTCGTGCTCACCGAGCCCGACGACATGCTGACCACCGGCATCGAGGTGGAGGCCAGGCCGCCGGGCAAGCGGGTCAAGCGCCTGTCGCTGCTGTCAGGCGGCGAACGGTCGCTGACCGCAATCGCCTACCTGGTCGCGATCTTCAAGGCCCGGCCGTCTCCCTTCTACGTGCTCGACGAGGTCGAGGCCGCGCTCGACGACACGAACCTGCAGCGGCTGCTGCAGATCTTCGAGGAGCTCAGGGAGACCTCTCAGCTGATCGTCATCACCCATCAGAAGCGGACCATGGAGATCGCCGACTCGCTCTACGGCGTCAGCATGCGGGGTGACGGCGTCTCCGCGGTGGTGAGCCAGCGGCTGCGCGAACGTGAGCCGGCCTGATCCGCTAGCCGGGTCTGCAAGACTGGGTGGGCCATGGCATACCTGATTCTCATCATCGTCGTTGTCGTTTTCGTCCTCGCCGGCGGCGGAGCACTGCTGCTCCGGCCGCGCCGCCGCGCCGCTCTGCGGCGGTCCGCGCCTCCTGCCGCCCCGTCCGCGCCAGCGGGCCAGGGGGCCGTGGAGGTGGGTCAGCCCGCGCCTGGTCAAGCCGCGCCTGCTCAGGCCGGCCCGGCTCAAACCGGCACGGTCGAGCTGGAGCGGCCGCCGCCGTCCGCCGGGCGCCTCGTCGCGCTGCGCAGCCGCCTGGCCCGGTCGCAATCCGGTCTCGGCTCGGTCCTGCTCGCCCTGCTGTCCCGCGACCGCCTGGACGAGGACACCTGGCAGGAGATCGAGGACACCCTGATCACCGCCGACGTGGGGGTGGCCCCGTCCCGGCAGATCGTCGATGAGCTGCAGACCAAGGTGAAGGTGCTCGGCAGCCGCGGCGCCGAGGAGGCGCGCGCGCTGCTGCGCACCGAACTGCTCGCCCAGGTCGGCCCCGACCTCGACCGGTCGCTGCGGTCGGCCCCGCACGCCGGCCACCCGGCCGTCATGCTCATGGTCGGCGTCAACGGCACCGGCAAGACCACCGCCTGCGGCAAGCTGGCCCGCGCGCTCGTCGGCGACGGCGGCACGGTGCTGCTGGCCGCCGCCGACACCTTCCGCGCCGCGGCCGCCGACCAGCTGCAGACCTGGGGCAACCGGGTCGGCGCCCGGGTGATCAGGTCGGACCGCGAGGGCGCGGACCCGGCGAGCGTCGCGTTCGAGGCGGTCAAAACCGGGATCGACGAGCACGTGGACACGGTCATCGTGGACACGGCCGGCCGGCTGCACACCAAGACCGGGCTGATGGACGAGCTCGGCAAGATCAAGCGGGTGATCGAGAAGAACACTACGGTCGATGAGGTGCTGCTCGTCCTGGACGCGACCACCGGCCAGAACGGCCTGCGCCAGGCCAGGGTCTTCGCCGAGGTGGTGGACGTCACCGGCATCGTGCTGACCAAGCTGGACGGTACCGCCAAGGGCGGCATCGTGATCGCCGTGCAGCGCGAGCTCGGCGTGCCGGTCAAGCTGGTCGGCCTGGGCGAGGGCCCGGACGACATAGCGCCGTTCGAGCCGGCCGCGTTCGTGGACGCGATCATCGGCGGCTGAGGCCGGGCAGGCGGCTATGCCTCAGCAGACGTGCGCGGCGATGGCGAGCCCCGGCCGCCGCTAGACCGCGGGCTTGATGAGCGGCACGTCCCGGCTGAGCGGGCGGAACCCGACTCCGTAGTACAGCCCGCGTGCGCTCGGATGCCCGGGCGCGCCCAGGCAAGCGACGGTCATGTGCGTGGCTCCGGCGTCCCGCGCGCGGCGCATCCCGTGCAGCAGCATCGCACGGCCGAGTCCCAGGCGCCGGTAGCCCGGATGCGTCCCGACCGGCTCGAACTCGGCGGTCTTGTTGGCCTCATCCAGCCACATGATCGTCGATGCGGCCATGGTCCCGTCCGGCGCCTCGACCAGGATGTGCAGGTCGCCGCGGTACGTCGCCGCCCGCCTGACGCCTTCGTAGCTCTCAGCCGTGTACGTCGAGGGAGCCCAGGCGTCCAGGTGCGCCCGCACTGCGGCCCGCGGCCCGGCCTCGCTCGCGTTGCGGAACCGGAATCCATCCGGCAGCGCCGGCGGCTCGACATCGGCAAGATCCCGCTCATTGAGCTGGCTCCAGGACCCGGTGGCGCCGAGCGATGCCGGGTCGGTCTGGTATCCGTGCGCCGCCCATCGTTTCAGCGCGAACCCGTCGGCCATCCCCGGCATGACCGTGCGCTCCAGGCCCGCCGCGACGCGGTCGTACCAGCCGATCACCTCGTCAATCATTTCAGCCTGGCCGGGGTGGACCTGATATCCCAGGTAGGCATGCGTGACCTCCCGCACCGACCCGTCGCTTCGCCGCACCCGGCGGGGCAGATACGTCCACGCCCACGCGATCAGCTCGCCGCCGGAAAACCACAGGCGGCGCGGCCAGGCCCGGCCTTCGGCGGCATGCCCCTTGCCCCAGATCCAGGCCAGCTCCCCGAACGACGCGTCGGTGTTGACCAGATCGGGACGGACGGCGGTGACGCGCTGCGCCAGGCCCTGCATGAGCTGCACATCCTGGGCGGTAACGAGATCGAAGTCAGCCACGCAGATCACTGTGCCAGGACCCCGGCCGCCCGCCGAACCGTTTTCCGCGACCGCGCAAGCCGGGCTGAGGTCTACCTCGGCGCCGAGTACCGGATCGTCGCCCGGCGTATCGGATTGCGTCCCGTCGATGCGGAGCTCGTGGCCGCAGCCGTTCGGAATCATCTTCTTCTACCGCGCGCCGCAACTCGCCGAGGCCGTGGATGTCTTCTACGTCGTGGACGGATCCGGGCGGCCGGTCCGCGACCTGGGGCTGCGCGGGATGATTGCCGCGCGGATACTGGAGTCGCTGACCGGATAGCCTGGGAGCGTGTTTGAAACTCTCTCCGACCGGCTAAGCCAGGCGTTCTCGTCGCTGCGCAGCAGAGGACGGCTGTCCCCGGCCGACATCGACGCGACCTGCCGCGAGATCCGCATTGCCCTGCTCGAGGCGGATGTCGCCCTGCCCGTGGCCAGGCAGTTCATCGCCCGGGTGAAGGAGCGCGCAAGCGGCGAGGAGGTATCCGCCGCGCTGAACCCCGCCCAGCAAGTGATCAAGATCGTCCACGACGAGCTGATCACGATCCTGGGCGGCGAGGAGCGCAGGCTCAGGTTCGCCAAGACCCCGCCCACCGTGATCATGCTGGCCGGGCTGCAGGGTTCGGGTAAGACCACGCTGGCGGCCAAGCTGGCCCGCTGGCTGCGCGAGCAGGGCAACACCCCGATGCTCGTCGCCGCTGACCTGCAGCGACCCAACGCGGTGCAGCAGCTCCAAGTGCTCGGCGAGCAGGCCGGCGTGCCGGTGTTCGCCCCCTCGCCCGGCAACGGCGTCGGCGATCCGGTCGCTTTGGCGCGGGAGTCGGTCGAGGAGGCCCGGCGCCGCCAGCAGACCGTGGTCATCATCGACACGGCCGGGCGCCTCGGCGTCGACGAGGAGATGATGCGGCAGGCCGCCTCGATCAGGGACGCGGTCGACCCGGACGAGATCCTGTTCGTGGTCGACGCGATGATCGGCCAGGACGCAGTGATCACCGCCCAGGCGTTCCTGGACGGCGTCGGCTACGACGGGGTGGTGCTCACCAAGCTCGACGGTGACGCGCGCGGTGGCGCGGCGCTGTCGATCGCCCAGCTCACCGGGCAGCCGGTGATGTTCGCCTCCAACGGCGAGAAGCTCGAGGACTTCGACCTCTTCCACCCCGACCGGATGGCGTCCCGCATCCTCGACATGGGCGACATGCTCACCCTGATCGAGCAGGCCGAGCGCACCTTCGACGCCGACCAGACCGCCGCGATGGCCGGCAAGCTGGCGTCGGGGGAGGGGTTCACCCTCGAGGATTTCGTCGAGCAGCTGAACATGGTCCGCAAGCTGGGGCCGATCGGCAACCTGCTCAGCATGCTGCCGGGCGCGGGGCAGAACCGTGAGCTGCTGAGCCAGATTTCGGACAAGGATCTGGACCGGGCGGCGGCCATCGTCAATTCGATGACCCCGGCGGAGCGCCGTACTCCCAAGATCATAAACGGCTCGCGCCGGGCCAGGATCGCGGCGGGATCGGGTGTCACCGTCGGCGAAGTGAACTCCCTCGTGACGAAGTTCTTCGAGGGCCAGAAGATGATGCGCCAGATGATGGGCGGCGGCATGCCGGGCATGCCGCCGATCCCGGGGATGAAGCGCGCCGCGTCCAAGTCGGCCAAGGGCAGGCAGCAGGCCAAGAAGAAGAAGCCCAAGGGCGGGCGGCCAGGCGGGAGTCCAGGGCGCGGCCCGAACGCCGTAGGCTCGGCTGGCGCTGGCGCCGGTCCGGCGACGGCTGGTACCGGGCCTGCCGCGCTGCCCGGCCCGCCACCCGCGGACCTGCTGCGCAAGCTGAACCTGCCGTCGGGCGACGATCCGGCCGCTCCGGCGCCCGGCAACCTGCCCGCCGGGTTCCTGCGCCGGTCAAAGCGCGGCGACAAGAGGTAACACCCACTACACTATGCTCGCGACTGCACGGTCTCGCGGGGCCCTCTCTCCCTCGCCAGGCCTGACCATCGAGCGCCGCCGGACCCCACCCGGCACGAAGGCTGCCGACCACACCGAGTTTCTGGGGAGAAGACCGCACCCGTGGCTGTCAAGATCAAGCTGAAGCGCCTGGGCAAGATCCATGCGCCGTACTACCGGATCGTCGTCGCCGACTCCCGCACCAAGCGGGACGGCCGGGCGATCGAGGAGATCGGCAAGTACCACCCGAAGGCTGAGCCCTCGTTCATCGAGGTGCAGTCCGAGCGGGCTCAGTACTGGCTCTCGGTGGGCGCTCAGCCGACCGACCCGGTCCGCCGCCTGCTGGAGATCACCGGCGACTGGCAGAAGTTCCGCGGCGAGCCCGGCAGCGAAGGAACGCTG
The DNA here is from genome assembly GCA_036502085.1 of Streptosporangiaceae bacterium. Lineage (GTDB taxonomy): Bacteria > Actinomycetota > Actinomycetes > Streptosporangiales > Streptosporangiaceae > PALSA-505. Next base: position 16,170 of record DASXZD010000116.1, on the reverse strand, counting down.
CGCACGGCCGCGCCCAAGACCAGCAAGAGCGAGATCTTCGCCGAGGTCGTGGGCGCGCACAAGGGCGTCGACGCGGCCCCCAAGGGCAAGGCCCGCAAGGCCGACTCCGCGGACAAGGCCGAGGCCAAGGAGGCTAAGGCTGACACCAAGCCCGCCGCCAAGACCAGCGCCAAGGGCGACACCAAGAAGAAGCCTGCCAAGGCCGCTGCTGAGGCTAAGCCGGCCGCCGAGACCGTTACCGAGCCGGCTGCCGAGCCCGAGCCGGCTGCCGAGTCGGGAAGCGGGGACTAACGTGCTCGAGGAAGCCCTCGAGCACCTGGTCAAGGGAATCGTCGAGCACCCCGATGACGTCCAGGTGGGCAGTCGCGGGCTGCGCCGCGGCCGGGTTCTCGAGGTCCGGGTGCATCCGGACGACCTCGGGAAGGTCATCGGCCGCGGCGGCCGGACCGCGCGGGCGCTGCGCACGGTGATCGGCTCGCTGGCGGGCCGCAACTACGTGCGCGTGGATCTCCTGGACACCAGCGAGATCCGCTAGCGGGCATGCAGCTGGTCGTCGGCCGGATCGCGCGGCCGCACGGAATCCGCGGCGACGTGCTCGTCGAGGTACGGACGGACACGCCGGACCGTAGGTTCGCCGCCGGTGCGCAGCTGTGCACCGACCCTGCCGACCGCGGTCCGCTGACCGTCGCATCGTCACGCCTTCATTCCGGGCTGCTGATCGTCGCTTTCGCGGAAGTTGCCGACCGGACGGCGGCCGAGGCGCTGCGCGGCACCTTTCTGGTGCTCGACTCCAGCGAGCTCGGCCCGACCGGCGACCCGGACGAGTTCCACGATCACGAGCTGATCGGCCTGGCCGCGTTCAGCGCCGGCGGCGAGCGGCTGGGCGTGGTCACCGACGTGCTTCATCACGGGCAGGATCTGCTCGTGATCGAGCGGGACGGCCTGGAGGAGCTGCTGGTTCCGTTCGTCGCGCCGCTCGTGCCCGAGGTGGACGTGGCGGCAGGCCGGATGGTGATCGACCCGCCGCCCGGCCTGCTCGATCCCTGACCGGCGGCCGGACGGTAACCAGCGATGCGCATCGACATCATCACGATCTTCCCCGATTACTTCGGGCCGCTCGGCGTGTCCCTGATCGGCAAGGCGGCCGAGCGCGGCGATATCGAGTTCGCGATCCACGATCTGCGGGCCTGGACGCGCGATATTCACCACACCGTGGACGACACTCCTTACGGCGGCGGTCCCGGGATGGTGATGAAGCCGGAGCCGTGGGGCGAGGCGCTCGACGCGGTGCTGGGGCCTCATGCGCGCCTCGTGGTGCCGGTGCCCAGCGGCGTGCTGTTCACCCAGGACCTGGCGATCGACTACGCCCGGCAGGCTCACCTGGTCTTCGCCTGCGGGCGCTACGAGGGGATCGACTCCCGGGTCATCGAGGACGCCAGGACCCGGGTGCCGGTCGACGAGGTGAGCATCGGCGACTACGTGCTGGCCGGCGGCGAGTCCGCCGCGCTCGTCATGATCGAGTCGGTCTGCCGGCTGCTGCCCGGCGTGCTGGGCAACGCCGAATCGGCGGTCGATGACTCGTTCGGCGGCGGATCCGGCAGCGGCGGGATGGCCGGACTGCTGGAGGGGCCGCGCTATACCCGGCCGCGCGTCTGGCGGGGGCGCGAAGTGCCGCCCGTGCTGCTGTCCGGAGATCACGCGGAAATCGCCCGCTGGCGCAGGGAGGCGGCGCTACGCCAGACCGCGGCCAACCGCCCGGATCTGATGGAACGGCTGGCCAGCGGGGCGGAAGCGGTCGAGCCGCCGCCTTGCGGTACTGTCCACGGCCAGGATATGGCACACTGAAGCACGACCCCTGGCTCACGCAGCTCATGTAGCAGTCCCGCCGGGGTGCACGCTGGGACGAAAGTCTCGAGCCCCGATACGACCGTCGCCGCCCGCGGCACGCCCGCGCACGCGTAGCTATCACTGAGGAATTGCCGCCATGGACACCGCGATCGCCGACCTTGAGCTGGCTCAGGTCCGCAACGACATCCCGGGATTCCGTCCCGGCGACACCCTGAAGGTGCACGTTCGCGTCAAGGAAGGCAGCCGATCGCGGATCCAGGTCTTCCAGGGCGTGGTCATCCGCCGTCAGGGCGGTAGCGTGCGTGAGACCTTCACCGTGCGCAAGATCAGCTATGGCGTCGGCGTCGAGCGCACCTTTCCGGTGCACAGCCCGTCCATCGACAAGATCGAGGTTGTCACCCACGGCAAGGTCCGCCGGGCCAAGCTGTACTACCTCCGCGAGCTGCGCGGCAAGGCCGCCAGGATCAAGGAACGGCGCATCAACCCGCGTTAGGCCGTGACCGCCGAGCCTGCCACGTCACCAGCACCGGAGCCGGCCGGGCGGGCCGGGAAGAACGGCCGGCACCTGACCAGGGACCTGCTGGTCATGGTCACGATCGCGGGCGTGCTCGCGCTGCTGCTCAAGGCGTTCATGGTGCAAGCCTTCCGGATCCCCTCCGGATCCATGGAAGACACGCTGCTGGTCGGCGACCGCGTCCTGGTGAACAAGCTCGTGTATCACCTGCGCGGCATCCACCGCGGCGACATCGTGGTGTTCGGCGGGCAGGGCTCGTGGGGACCGTCGTCGCCCCCGGTGTCCAGCGACCCGCTGGTCAGGCTGTATCAGGACACGCTGCGCGCGGTCGGGCTTGAGGGCAACGGCACCGACTACGTCAAGCGCGTCATCGGGCTGCCCGGCGACCGCGTGGCGTGCTGCGACGCCAGGGGCCGGCTGAGCGTGAACGGCGTGCCGCTGAACGAGGCTTCCTACGTTTACCCGGGCAACTTTCCTTCCGCCGAACGCTTCAGCGTGGTCGTGCCGCCCGGCCACATCTGGGTGATGGGCGACCACAGGGACGACTCGGCGGACTCCAGGTTCCACGCGAACGACCCCGGCGGCGGGGCGGTGCCCGAAGGCGCGGTGGTCGGGCGGGCGTTCGCCATCGTCTGGCCGCCGTCACAGCTGGGCGTGGTGCCGATCCCCGCCACGTTCGAGCAGCCGGCGCTGAGCGCGCCCCTGCAGGGATAGGCGCTAGGCTCACACCGATGATGGACGAAGACATGGGCGCGGCCTCCCCGGCGCTCCCGGAGGCTCCCGTGGACGACGGCGTTACCCCGCACGACGGTCAGATCCCGCAGGCGGACGGGGATGCGGCGACCAGCGATCCTGCCGCTGGCACTGCCGATGACGGCAAGCCGGGCGCGTCCGACGACGCCAAGCTCGAAGGGGCCAAGGGCAAGGGCAAGAAGCGCGGGTCGCTGCTGCGCGAGCTCCCCGTCCTCGTGGTGATCGCCCTCGCCCTCGCGCTGATCATCAAGACCTATGCGTTCCAGGCGTACTTCATCCCGTCCGGCTCGATGCAGAACACCCTGGCGATCGGCGACAAGGTTCTCGTCAACAAGATCGTCTATCACCTGCGGTCGATTCACCGCGGTGACATCGTGGTGTTCAACGGCGCAGGATCCTGGGACCAGAACGCGCCGCCGCCGCCCAACCCGTTCGACCGTCTCTACCGCGCGATCATCGGCCTGTTCGGCGCGGCGCCGGGCCAGACCGACTACATCAAGCGCGTCATCGGCGTTCCCGGCGACCACGTGCAATGCTGCAACGCTCAAGGGCAGGTCACGGTCAACAGCGTCCCGCTGAGCGAGAAGTCCTACCTCTACCCGGGGAACGTGCCGTCGGCCACCCCGTTCAGCACCACCGTCCCGGCCGGCCGCCTCTGGGTGATGGGCGACCACCGCGCAGTGTCCGACGACTCGCGGGACCACGTCGGCTTCCCCGGCGGCGGGACCATCCCGGAGAACGAAGTGGTGGGCCGCGCGTTCTGGATCGTCTGGCCGCCGAGCAGGTGGCGAGTGCTGCCCATCCCGGCCACCTTCGAGCAGTCGGCCCTGAACGCCAGCAAGGCGGCCGGCTCCGCGGCCGCGGCCCAGCTGACCTCGGCCTCGGCGGTTCCCGCCGTTCCGGTCACCCCGGCCGTGCCGCTCGCCGCGGGCCTCATCGGCGCCGTGCCGCTGACCTGGGGACAGCGGCGGCTGCGCGGCAGCGTCCGGCGCAGGATGACCCGGCGCCGCTCACCCTGACCCTCCCTAAACCCCTGCGAATTGCCTGATGACAGCAGTGCTCCGGCCTCCCGGCTACACGCCGCGCAGCTCTGCCGGGCTGGCCGGATACGAGCGGGTGCTGGCCCGGGCCGGGCTGTCGCCGGTGGCCGGGATCGATGAGGCGGGCCGCGGCGCGTGCGCGGGCCCGCTGGTGGTGGCGGCCGCCGTGCTCGGCCGGGCGCCAGTGCCCGGCCTGGCCGACTCCAAGGAGCTCACCGCGGCCGCGCGGGAGGATGTCTACCGGCACCTGGTCCGGACCGCGTTCGCCTGGCACGTGGTGGTCATCCCGGCCGCGGACATCGACCGGCTCGGCCTGCACGTGTGCAACATCACCGGCATGCGCCGCGCCCTGGCGGGCCTTCGGCGCCGGCCAGGATACGTGCTCACCGACGGCTTCCCGGTCCGTGGCCTCGGTGTTCCCTCGCTCGCCATGTGGAAGGGTGACCAGGTGGCGGGGTGCGTGGCCGCGGCGTCGATCCTCGCCAAGGTGACCAGGGACCGGATCATGTCCGACCTGGACTGCCGCCATCCGGAGTACGGCTTTGCCCGGCACAAGGGCTACTGCACCGCGGATCACGCCGAGGCACTGATGAACCACGGGCCCTGCCCGTCGCACCGGTTCTCGTACGTGAACGTGATCGAGGCGCAGCGGGCGCACGCCGCCGGGCGGTTTACCGATGTCTCTGCACCCGATGTCTCTGCACCGAGCGCTGACGTGGTCGGCGTAGTTTGACGGGAGGACAATGGACCTGCGGTGGGGGTGGTGATCATGAGCGCAGAAGATCTCGAAAAGTACGAGACCGAGATGGAACTGCAGCTTTACCGCGAATACCGGGACGTCGTGGGGCTGTTCAGCCACGTGGTGGAGACCGAACGCCGGTTCTACCTGACCAACGAGGTCGAGCTGAACGTCCGCACCGCCGAGAACGGCGAGGTGTTCTTCGAGGTCACCATGCAGGACGCCTGGGTCTGGGACATGTACCGGCCAGCCCGGTTCGTCAAGAACGTCCGGGTCGTCACCTTCAAGGACGTCAACGTCGAGGAACTCGCCAAGAGCGACCTGGAGCTGCCGGAGAACAAGCCCGGATTCGAAGCCTGATTCTCCCCGCTCATTGAAGCAGCGGCCACCGACAATCCCTCGTGCCTGTCCACATATCCGCTGACGGCTCGCTGCTCTTCACAGCTCCGCATCGCGTGCCCCGCCGCCTCGCCGAACCCGCCATCGTCGAAGGCGGAGGTGGTGGCGATGCGCGCCAAGGACGCACTCGGCCAGCAGGGCGAACAGCTGGCCGCCGAATATCTCGAGCGCAGCGGCCTGCGGATACTCGCCCGCAACTGGCGCTGCTCCGAGGGCGAGATCGACATCGTGGCCGCCGAGCGCAGGGTGCTCGTGGTGTGCGAGGTGAAGACCAGGTCCGACGCCACACGCGGGACGCCCCTGGAGGCGATCACCCGGCAGAAGCAGCGCAGGCTGCGGCGGCTCGCCGTGCGCTGGCTCACCGCGCACGGCGTCCTGTTCGACGAGGTGCGGATCGACATCATCGGCCTGACCCGCCGTCAAGGCGGCGGCTTCGCGATCGATCACGTTCGCGGGGTGGGCTGATGCCGTTCGCCCGCACGCACTCGGTCGCCATCGTGGGCGTCGAAGGCCACCAGGTCGAAATCGAGGCCGACATCGCCAACGGCCTGGTCGGGCTGCTGCTGGTCGGGCTCCCCGACACCGCGCTGCGCGAGGCCAGGGACAGGATCCGCGCGGCCATCGTCAACAGCGCAGAGGCCTGGCCGCAGCGCAGGATCACCGTGGGCCTGTCGCCGGCCAGCCTGCCCAAGCGCGGCAGCGGATTCGACCTGGGCATCGCGGTCGCGATCCTGACAGCGGCTGGTGTCGTTCCGGCCGCCGCCTCCGACCGGACCGTGTTCCTCGGCGAGCTGGGCCTGGACGGCCGGCTGCACCCGATCCGCGGCGTGCTGCCCGCGGTGTCCGCCGCGGTCGCCGCCGGGTTCGGCACCGTGATGGTGCCGTGGGCCAACGCGCCGGAAGCGGCGCTCGTGCCGCGCATGCGGGTCATCGGCGCGCCCAGCCTGGCCGCCGCGCTGCGCTGGGTCCGCGGCGACACGTGCGCCGCAGGCCCGGATGCCGCCCGGCTCTTCCCCCCGAACGCCAGCAGCCCCGCGCCCGCGGCCTCCGACCGGAACGCGATCGACCTCGCCGACGTGCTCGGCCAGCCCCTGGCCAGGCGCGCCGCCGAGATCTGCGCCGCGGGTGGCCACCACCTGCTGCTGCTCGGTCCACCGGGAGCGGGCAAGACGATGATCGCCGAACGCATCCCCACGATCCTGCCGGTCCTGGACCGGGCCGAGGCCCTCGAGGTGACCTCGATCCACTCGATCGCGGGCACGCTGCCGCCCGGCTGCCCGCTGATCAGCGACCCGCCGTTCTGCGGCCCGCATCACACCGCGACCAAGGCCGCGATCGTCGGCGGCGGCAGCGGCACGATCCGCCCCGGCGCGGCCTCCCTCGCGCACAAGGGCATCCTGCTGCTCGACGAGGCGCCGGAGTTCGCCCGCGACGTGCTCGACGCGCTCCGCCAGCCGCTCGAGTCCGGCCAGGTGGTGCTGGCCAGGTCCGGGGTCACGGCCCGCTTCCCGGCCAGGTTCACGCTAGTGCTCGCGGCCAACCCGTGCCCGTGCGCGAGCGGCGCGGGCGCCAGCGCCGCGTGCACCTGCACGCCCATCGCCAAGCGCCGGTACATGGGCCGGCTGTCCGGTCCGCTGCTCGACCGGGTGGACGTGAAGGTCGAGGTGCTGCCGGTGGGGCGGGCCGAGTTGCTCAGCGACGGCAGGTCCGCCGAGTCGAGCTGCGTCGTGGCTGGCCGGGTGGCCGCCGCGCGCCAGCGCGCGGCGGCGCGGCTGGCCGGCACCCCGTGGCGGCTGAACGCCCAGCTTCCCGGCAGCGAGCTGCGCCGCCACTTCGCGCCGGCCCCGGCCGCCCTGCGCCCGCTCGAGCGCGCCATGGAACTCGGCCAGATCAGCGCCCGCGGCGTCGATCGCGTGCTGCGGGTCTCGTGGACGCTGGCCGACCTGGCCGGCAAGCCGCGGCCGGACGACAAGGACACCTGCTACGCGCTCGGCCTGTGGCTGGGGGTGAGCACGTGACGGGCGACGCGGCGGCGCAGCGGCTGGCGCGCGCCGCCCTGACCTACCTGGCCGAGCCCGGCGACCAACTGCTCGGGACGCTGCTGCGCAACCGTGAGCCCGCCGAGGTGGTCGCGGCCATCACCGCCGGGCCGCCGCCCGCCCCGCCCGACGGGATCAGCGCCCGGGCCTTCGGCCGCGCCGTCAAGCGCTGGGCGGCCAGGGCCGGCAACCTGCCCGAGGCGGCCGACCTCGCCGCGTGGCGCAACCGGGACATCAGGCTGCTGTGCCCGGGCGACGCCGAGTGGCCGACGCAACTCGAATCACTGGGCGACGCCGGCCCGTACGCTCTGTGGCTGCGCGGCGGCGCTGACCTTCGGTTCAGCTGTCTGCGTTCGGTATCGCTGGTCGGTTCCAGGGCGGCCACAGCGTATGGCTCTCATGTCGCCACCGGGATGGCGGCGGCACTCGGCGAGCGCGGCTGGACGACCGTTTCCGGCGGCGCTTACGGCATCGACGGCAGCGCACACCGCGGCGCGCTGGCCGCCGAAGGCCTGACCATCGCGGTGCTCGCCTGCGGGGTCGACCGCAGCTATCCCGCCGGGCACGCCGCGCTCTTCGACGCGATCACCGCCCGCGGCGCGCTGGTCAGCGAGTGGCCGCCGGGCACGATGCCGACCCGGCACGGCTTCCTGGTCCGCAACCGCGTGATCGCCGCGCTCACCCGGGGGACCGTGGTGATCGAGGCCAGCCTGCGCAGCGGCGCGCTGAGCACGGCGCGGCACGCCCGCGACCTCTGCCGTCAGCTGATGGCGGTGCCGGGCCCGGTCACCTCCGCCGCCTCAGCGGGCTGTCACGAGATCATCCGCGAATGGGGAGCGATCTGCGTGACAGACGCCGGGGACGTGCTCGATCAAGTGGCCATGACGGGCGATTTTTTTTCCGAACGTCGCCGCGGTCCCGTCCTGCCATTGGATGAGCTTGACCCGCTGACCTCCCGGGTCCTTGAGGCCGTCCCCGCCCGGGCGGGCTTGAGCACGGCCGAGATCGCCATCGCGGCCGGCGTGGACACCGACACCGCGATCTGCTGCCTGGGCGTGCTCGCGGCCGGCGGCTACGTAGACCGCCACGACCGCGGCTGGCGAATCCGCCGAACCTGCTGACCTCGGTGCGAGACTGGGGAAATGACCTCCGAAGAGCTTCCCGCCCCGCTGTTGCGGGCGTGGACGGAGTTCCGGCGTCACCTGGCGGCCGAACGCGGCCTGTCCCCGCATACGGTCCGGGCCTACCTCGGCGATGTCCGCTCGCTGCTGGACCATGCTCACCGCTGCGGGATCAGCGATCTCACAGAGCTGGACGTCGGGGTGCTGCGCAGCTGGCTCGCCTGCCAGCGATCAGCCGGCCAGGCCCGCGCCACGCTAGCCCGCCGCGGCGCCGCGGCCAGAACGTTCACCGCTTTCGCCGGCGGGCGCGGCTGGATACCCCGCGATCCCGGCCCGCTGCTGGGCATGCCCAGGCCGCACCGGACGCTGCCGCACGTGCTGCGCCAGGACGAGATGAGGACCGTGCTCGAGGCCGCCCGCGACGACGCCGGGGCGGTGGCGGCCCAGGGCCGCCCCGAAGCGCTGGCCGTCGCGCTGCGCGACCTGGCTGTCGTCGAGCTGATCTACGCGACCGGCATCAGGGTGAGCGAGCTGTGCGGCCTCGACCTCGGGGATATCGATCACGGCCGCCGCTGCCTGCGGGTGCTAGGCAAGGGCAGCAAGGAACGCACCGTTCCGATGGGGCTTCCGGCGCACCGCATGCTGGACGGCTGGAGCCGGGACGGGCGCCCGCTGCTGACGACCGACCGCAGCGGGCAGGCGCTCTTCCTCGGGGCTCGCGGGGGCAGGCTGGACCCGCGGGCCGCCCGCCGGATAGTCCATCAGCGCCTGACGGCCGTGCCGGGCGGATCGGACGGAGGACCGCACGCGCTGCGCCATACCGCGGCCACCCACCTGCTGGAGGGCGGCGCCGACCTGCGCAGCGTCCAGGAGTTTCTCGGCCACTCGTCGCTGGCGACCACGCAGGTCTACACCCACGTCTCCATCGAGCGGCTGCGCTCCAGCTACCGTCAGGCACACCCGAGAGCCTGACGGACGGTAGACTGCGATTCGGTCGCTGAAGTGCGCGGCAACTGCCGCGCGCTCACTGGCCAAATTCGCGCGCCCGCTTCGCCGACCGGACCGGTTGGGCTTCCGGCGGGGCGCGCCCTTCGGTCCGCGGAACGATGAGGTCCGCGGCGGGGTGCGCACGGGTGCCAGGCAACAACCGAAGCGCGCCCGCCCGCTGTGGCGCGGCGCACGAGAGAAGGGACAACCGCCATGACCGCGGTCGTCACCATGAGGCAGCTCCTGGAGAGCGGCGTCCACTTCGGGCACCAGACCCGTCGGTGGAACCCGAAGATGAAGCGGTTCATCTTCACCGAGCGCAACGGCATTTACATCATCGACCTGCAGCAGTCGCTGGACTACATCGACCGCGCGTACGAGTTCATCAGGGAAACGGTCGCTCACGGCGGCACGATCCTGTACGTCGGGACCAAGAAGCAGGCCCAGGAGGCCATCGCCGAGCAGGCGCGCCGGGTGGGCATGCCGTTCGTGAACCAGCGCTGGCTCGGCGGCATGCTGACCAACTTCGGCACGGTCTTCAAGCGGCTGCAGCGGCTCAAGGAGCTGGAAGAGGTCGACTTCGATGACGTGGCCGGCTCGACCCTGACCAAGAAGGAACTGCTTCACCTCAAGCGGGAGCACGACAAGCTGGACCGCTCGCTCGGCGGCATCCGGCACATGTCCCGCGTGCCGAGCGCGGTCTGGATCGTGGACACCAAGAAGGAGCACATAGCCGTCGCTGAGGCGCGCAAGCTCGGCATCCCGGTGATCGCGATCCTGGACACCAACTGCGACCCCGATGAGGTCACCTACCCGATCCCGGGGAATGACGACGCCATCCGCAGCGTTGCCCTGCTGACCAGGGTGATTGCCGACGCGGTCGCGGATGGCCTGATCGCCAGGGCCGGCGCCGCTGACAGCGACGAGAAGCCGTCGGCTGACCTCGCCGCGGCGGAACCGCTGGCGGAGTGGGAGCGGGAACTGCTGCCCAGCCGCCCGGCTGACGATGCCGTCGCCGCGGATGCCTCAGCTACCGCGGATGCCGCCGTCGGCGGCGGGGTAGCCACCCTGACCAGGCAGGACGACGCTGCCGCTCCGGCCGCCGAGCCGGTTGCCGAGACCCCGGCCGCCGCTGAGACCGCGGCCGAGGCGCCGGCTGCCGAGCCGGCCGCGACCGAGGCCCCGGCCGAGAGCGTCGCCGACGCCGACGCCGACACGCCAGAGGCCGCACCCGGAACCTGAGGCAGAGCCAGTACCGAAATACCAGACGAGAGATGGGGACATGAGCAAGGTACCCGCCGGGGATGTCAAGCGGCTCCGTGAGCAGACCGGGGCAGGGATCCTCGACTGCAAGAAGGCGCTGGAGGCGTCGGACGGCGACTTCGCCGCCGCCGTGGAGGCGCTGCGGATCAAGGGCGTCAAGGACGCGGGCAAGCGAGCCGACCGGACGGCGGCCAATGGCCTGGTGACCACGGTGCTGGACGGCACGAGCTCCGGCCTGATGTTCGAGCTCAACTGCGAGACCGACTTTGTGGCCAAGACCGAGAAGTTCCAGCGGCTGGCGGCCGACATCGCCACCGCCGCGTCTGCCGCCCAGCCGATCGACCGGCTCGCCCTGCTGTCCGCCGAGTCACAGCCGGGCAGCACGGTGCAGCAGCTCATCGAGGAAGCCGGCGTCTCGCTCAAGGAGAAGCTTGAGCTCGGCAGGTTCGTCCGGTTCGACGGTGGCTACGTGGCCAGCTACCTGCACCGCTCTGACCCGGCGCTGCCGCCGACCCTGGGCGTGCTCGTCCAGCTCGACACCGACGGCAAGGACGGTGCCGAGGTGGGCAGGGACATCGCCCAGCAGGTCGCCGCGATGCGCCCGCAGTACGTGCGCCGCGACGAGGTGCCCGCCGACGTCCTCGAGAGCGAGCGCAGGATAGCCGAGCAGATCACCCGGGACGAGGGCAAGCCCGAGCAGATCATTGCCAAGATCGTCGATGGTCGGGTGAACCGCTTCTACGGCGAGGTCGTACTCACCGAGCAGACCTTCGTCAAGGACACCAAGAAGACGATCAAGAAGCTGCTCGAGGAGAATGGTGTGACCGTGCGCAACTTTGCACGGTTCCAGGTGGGCCAGAGCTGACGGCTCCGGCCCGCCGTTCCACCTGGATCGGCACGTTGGCGTGCCGTTGAAGGAGCCGAAAGTGATCGAGGAGACACTCTTCGAAGCCGAAGAGAAGATGGAGAAGGCCGTCGTGGTGGCGAAGGAAGAGTTCGCCGGCATCAGGACAGGCCGGGCCCATCCCGCCATGTTCGCCAAGATCACGGCCGAGTATTACGGCGCGCAGACTCCGGTGAACCAGCTCGCCTCGTTCCACATACCTGAGCCCCGGATGATCGTGATCCAGCCGTTCGACAAGTCATCGCTGGGCGCGATCGAGAAGGCGATCCGCAACAGCGATCTCGGCGTGAACCCGTCGAACGACGGCGTCATCATCCGGGTGATCCTTCCCGAGCTCTCCGAGGAGCGCCGCAAGGAGTACGTCAAGATCGCGCGGCACAAGGCCGAAGACGGCCGGGTTGCCATCCGCAATATCAGGCGGCATTCCAAGGATGCGCTCGACAAGCTCGCCAAGAATGGCGATGCGGGCGAGGATGACGTGCACCGTGCGGTACGCGAACTCGACGAGCTCACGCATTCCTATGTCACGCAGGTAGATGAGCTGCTGAAACACAAGGAAACCGAGCTTCTCGAGGTCTAGCTTGAACCTCGACGACGCTAAGCCGGAACGGACTCGGCGGACTGGCCGCAATCTCCCCATTGCGATCGCGGTAGGCCTGGGCCTCGGCGGGCTGGCGCTCGTCACCATGCTCACGGTGAAGGTCACCTTCCTGGCCCTCACCGGCGTCGCGGTAGTGCTCGCGTTGCAGGAGCTCAGCCGGACCATGCGGGAGCGCGAGATCGTGATCTCGCTGGCTCCTATCTACCTGGGCGGCACCGCGATCTGGGCGTGTGCCTACTGGCTCGGCTACCGGGACGCGGTCGCCGCGCTCGCGCTCACCGTGATCGCCGTCATGGTCTGGCGCCTGCCGGGCGGCGCCGACGGCTACCTGCGGGACATCATGGGGAGCCTGTTCGCCGTTGCGTACCTGGTGCTGCTCGGCGTCTTCGTGGCCTTCATGCTCAGCATGACCGACGGCGCACACCGGGTCCTGCTGTTCCTCGTGCTCACGGTGTGCAGCGACACGGGCGGCTACTTCGTCGGCATCCTGGTCGGCAAGCATCCGCTGGCCCCCGTGATCAGCCCGAAGAAGACCTGGGAGGGCCTGGCCGGGTCCGCGCTCGCCTGCCTGGCGGCCGGGGGCATCCTGCTTCCGGTCCTGCTCAGCGGTCACGCCTGGCAGGGGCTTCTACTCGGCGCGGCAGTCGTCACGGCGGCGACCCTCGGCGATCTTGTCGAGTCAATGATCAAGCGGGATCTGGGCATCAAGGACATGGGGACTCTCCTGCCAGGTCACGGCGGAGCTTCCGACCGGATCGATGCGATGCTGCTGACCGCACCGGTGACCTGGCTGCTCCTGGTGGCGTTCATCCCGGTAGCCACCGGAGCCTCGCACTGACCACGGCCGCCGGGCTGACCTCGGCCGCCGGGCAGTGCTACGGGCCGACGATCCAGCTACGGCGCTGCGCTGCTAGCTCGTTCACCAGGCTGGCCGAGCCGCGTTCCTTGGCCAGCAGGCGTTGCCGTTCGGAAATAGGAATGACCCAAAGCCAGCGCACCGGATCGCCGCCGAACGAGAACCCGCTTAGATCCGGCACTTGCGGCCCCATCAGGCCGCCAGGCTCGTCGAGCAGGAGCACCGCCTCGTTCCCGCCGCCGAGCGGGAAGGTGGACGGCTGGTGATACCAGCGGACGCTGTGACCCGGGCCAAACCAGGTAACGGCACGCCACGGGTACTGGGCCAGCCAGAGGAAGATCCTGGCCGCCTGCTGGCTGGGCAGCGAGGTCGCCATCACCAGCTCGATCCGGGTGTAGGCACTCGATTCCTCGACGAACTGCTCGACGACGGGCATCCGCTGGCAGCTCATCCCGACGGTGGACAGCACGGTAAAGGGGCGGTCCGGTGTCGGCGGCCGTTCGGAAACCCCGACGGCCGGCTGCTTGCCCGCGGCCGCGTCCCAGTAGTGCGCCCCAGGCCCGAGCCTGGTCAGCAGGTGGCCCAGGATGGCCTGCTGGAAACCGCCCCACGAGCCAGAGCTCTCCCGCCACTTCCAGAACGCGCTCGCCTGCTCGGTCCGCGGCCCCAGTCCTTCCAGCGCGTCATCCAGCGACCATCCGAACGGAGTCTGCCCGATGACGTCGCGGCTGTATCCCGGCATTCCCCTGGTCATGTCCGCCCAGCCGGGGATCACCGCGAGAAGCTGATCATGCTCCAGCAGGGCCGCGCCGTCTCCCTCCTCGAACCACAGCACCGTTAGCGAGCTGGGATCAAGCGGCGGGCGGCCGGACGGGTGCCTGGTGTGCGCGGCCGGCATGACGGGCGCCCGGCCGGCGTTGAGCCGGCTCAGATCCGTGGTCGGCGGGGCGGCCCGGTGGTTGGCGATCCAGGTCGCGGCGATCGCGGTCGCCTCATCGTTCAGGTACGCTGCCGTGGTGATGCCGTCGTACTCTACGAGCATGCGGCGGCTTCCGTAGGGGCTTGTGCTCTCCACCAGAATTTCTGGCTCCGGCTGACCGGCCTGCCCGCGCATCTTCGGCATGAACGAAATCTACTAACTTGGCCCGGCGGCCGCGCATTCAGGCCCACATTGTTTCCGGTTCGCAACGGCCTATCATGAATCAGCCACTGCCCCGCAGGCAGAACGGAGTATTTGTGCAGTCCCCGCAGCCCGCGGTCCCACGCCGTGACCTGCCTACCCGGCCGCCGCGCCATCTCGCGGACCTTGATCGCGCCGCCCGGCGGGCGGCGGTGGCAGAACTCGGCGAACCGCCATTTCGCGGCGATCAGCTATCTCGACACTATTTCGCCCGGCTTACGGATAAACCTGGCGAAATGACCGATGTGCCCGCTGCGGTCAGGGACTCGCTCGCCGCCGCCCTGCTGCCCCGGTTGCTGACATCCGAGCGCGAACTCTGCTGCGACGACGGCATGACCCGCAAGACCTTGTGGCGCACCTTCGATAACGCCAGGGTCGAGTCGGTGCTGATGCGCTACCCCGGCCGCGTCACCATGTGCGTATCCTCACAGGCCGGCTGCGGGATGGGCTGCCCGTTCTGCGCCACCGGGCAGGCCGGCCTGACCCGGAACCTGTCCACGGCCGAGATCGTCGAGCAGGTCGTGGCCGGCGCCCGCCAGGTCGCGGCCGGCGCCGTCGGCGACGGCCCGGCCCGGGTCTCCAACGTGGTGTTCATGGGGATGGGCGAGCCGCTGGCCAACTACCGCAGCGTGCTGGCCGCCGTCCGCCGCATCACCGACCCGGCGCCGCATGGCCTCGGGCTCTCGCAGCGGCACGTGACCGTTTCCACCGTGGGACTGCTGCCCGCCATCCGCCGGCTAGCTGGCGAAGGGCTGGCTGTCACCCTCGCCGTGTCCCTGCACGCCCCCGATGACGAGCTCAGAGACCAGCTCGTTCCGGTGAACCGCCGCTGGCCGGTGACCGAGGTACTCAGCGGCGCATGGGATTACGCCGCGGCGACAGGCCGCCGGGTCTCGATCGAGTACGCGCTGATCCGCGACATCAACGATCAGGCCTGGCGGGCCGACGCGCTCGGCGCCCTGCTGGCGGGCCAGCTCGCGCACGTCAACCTGATCCCGCTCAACCCGACGCCGGGATCGAAATGGACCGCCTCGACGCAGCAGGCCATGGACGAGTTCGTCCGGCGGCTCGAGGCCGCAGGCGTGCCCGTCACCGTCCGGGACACCCGCGGCCGTGAGATCGACGGCGCCTGCGGCCAACTGGCCGCCTCCAGTTAGCCGGCCGTGTCTGGTTAGCTGCAGTTAGCTGGCTGCCTCTGGTTAGCGGTCGGCCGCCTGACCGGTACCGTTGACGGCCATGTCCTGGAAGCACGCGGTAGCCCGCCAGTGTCGCCCCGCCATGTCGACCCTGATTCACCGAGCCTGGCAGGCCGTGCAAAATACCGCGGTGGTGACGGCGGACACCGCCGCAGGACGCAGATTCGCCAGGTTCGGCCCGGGCGCCATGATGGCCTTCCCGGCCGGCGCCATCTACGGTGAACGGTGGATCGTCGTGGGCGAGGACACGCTGATCGGCATGCACGTAACCTTGTCCGCGGGCATGATTCCCGGTCAGGATCTCGGCCCGGAGCCCGTGTTGCGGATCGGGGACCGCTGCGTCATCGGCCGGGGCAGCCACATTGTCGCTCATCAGTCGATCGACATCGGCGACGACGTGTACACCGGGCCGTACGTCTACATCACCGACCAGAATCACGGCTACGCCGATCCGGAGGTGCCGATCGGCCGCCAGTGCCCTTCCAACCTCGCGGTCGCGATCGGCCCCGGGACCTGGCTTGGCGCCGGGGCGATCATCCTGCCGGGGGCGACCATCGGCCGGAACGTGGTGGTCGCCGCGGGCTCGGTGGTCCGCGGCCACGTCCCCGATCACTGCGTGGTCGCCGGCGTACCCGCCAAGATCGTCCGCGAATACGTGGCGGGCGGCGGCTGGTCCCGCCCGGCCGCCAGTCGCCCCGAGACCGCTGAGCCCCGGAGAGGCTGAGCCCCG
>DASXZD010000115.1:0-45108 GCA_036502085.1 Streptosporangiaceae bacterium | reverse complement strand
AACACCAGCGGGGTGGCGGACTGGTTGGCCAGCAGGATGAACTCGGCCGCCTTCTTCGCTTCCTCGCTGAACAGCACGCCCCGGTGGTTGGCGAGGACGCCGACCGGGTACCCGTGGACGGACGCCCAGCCGGTGACCAGGCTGGTGCCGTAGCGGGCCTTGTACTCGCTGAACCGCGACCCGTCGACCACGCGGGCCAGGATCTCGCGGGGGTCGACGGGGACGCGGAAGTCTTGCGGGGTGAGCCCCAAGAGCTCCTCGGGGTCATACAGCGGCGGCTCAGGGAACTGCGCCGGAGCCGGGCCGAGCTTGCGCCAGCCGAAGTCGGCCACGATCTGGCGGCCGATGCGGAGGCAGTCGTGCTCGTCGGCGGCGAACTGGTCGCTGAGCCCGGAGGTCTCCGAGTGCATCCGGGCCCCGCCGAGCCGCTCGTCGTCGGCATCCTCCCCGGTGGCCATCTTGACCAGCGGCGGCCCGCCGAGGAACACCTTGGCCTGGCCGTCCACCAGTACCGCGTAGTCGCACATGCCCGGCACGTACGCCCCGCCCGCGGTCGAGTTGCCGAAGACCAGCGCGATCGTGGGGATGCCAGCGGCCGAGAGCCGGGTCAGCTTGGCGAAGATCCGCCCGGCCTCGACGAACAGCTCGGACTGGGTGGGCAGGTCAGCGCCGCCGGATTCGACCAGGTAGACCACGGGCAGCCGGTTGTCGCGGGCGATGTCGAGCGCGCGCAGGTTCTTCTTGAGCGTGTAAGGGTTCATCGCGCCGCCGCGCACGGTGGGGTCGTGCGCGATGATCACGCACTCCACCGCGGACACGACGCCGATGCCGGTGAGGATGCTGGCCCCGACCGTGAACTCACTCCCCCATGCCGCCAGCGACGACAGCTCAAGGAAGGGCGCGTCGCGGTCGAGCAGCAGTTCAAGCCGCTCCCTGACCAGCAGCCGGCCGCGGTCGTGGTGGCGCCGCGCGTAGCGCTCTCCCCCGCCGGCCCGGACCAGGTCAAGCTGCTCTTCGAGGGCCGCGAGCGCGGCGAGCTGGACCCGCCGGTTGGCCTGGTACGTCTCGTCGGCGGTGTCCAGGCTGGATGTCAGTACGGGCATCGTCCCCCCAGGATCCTCACAGGCCCGCCAGGTCGGCGATGGCGGCTCGGTGCGCCTGCGGGCCGCCGGCCAGCTGCTGCGCGGACCACGCCCGGCGGTAGTACAGGTGGGCGTCGTGCTCCCAGGTGAACCCGACTCCGCCGAGCAGGTGGATGGCGGCCTCAGCCACGCGCCGGTAGGACTCGCCGCCGCGCAGCGCGGCGACCCTGGCCGCGAGCGCGGCATCCTCGCTGCCCGCCGCGCTGGCGACCGCCGCATACCGCGCCGCCGCGGCGGCCGACTGCAGGTCGGCGAGCATGTCCGCGCACTGGTGGGCCACGGCCTGGAAGGAGCCGATGGGGCGGCCGAACTGCTCGCGGTCCCTGGCGTACCCGACGCCCAGATCCAGGCACCAGCTGATCCCGCCGGACGCCTCGGCGGCCGTCGCGAGCAGGAAGTGCCGCTCGACCTGCTCCAGCACGCCGGCCGCGTCCCCGCCGCGGCCGAGCAGCCGGGCCGGAACGGCGTCGAAGGCCAGCGCGGCGGCGCGGCGGGTGAGGTCAAGACCGGTCATCGGCGTCACTGCGAGGCCCGGCGCCCCGGACTCGACCAGGAACATGCCGGGTGCCGAGGCGGCAGCGGCGGGGACGATGATGATGTCAGCGGCCTGGCCGGACAGGACAAACCAGCTGCGGCCGTGTAGCCGCCACCCCCCGGGCGCTTTTTCTGCCTGAACGGGGGCGCGGCCGGCCTGCCAGCTGCCGTTCTCGCCTGCGGGCGCAACCGTCCCGGTCGCGGATCCGTCGGCCAGCCGCGGCAGCCACTCCTGGCAGGCCGCGAGATCGCCGGCCGCGAGGAGCGCGGCGGCGGCCAGGCAGCCGGGCAGGAACGGCCCCGGGTAGAGGGCGCGGCCGAGCTCGGCGTGCACGACGCACGCCTCGGCCTGGCTCAGCCCGAGCCCGCCGAAGTCCTCCGGGATCGTCAGCCCGCCGACGCCGAGCTCGCTGATCAGGCGGGCATGCAGGGTCATGCTGTAGCCGGCGTCGCTGTCCAGGGCGGACCGCAGCTCGGCCGAGGGCAGCCGGGCGGTCAGGAATTCCCGCAGGGTGGCCTGGAGCATGCGCTCGTCATCGGTGAGGGCGAGGCGGTCCCTGATCGTCATGGGTGATGTCCTCAGGTGGCCCGCGGCAGGCCGAGCACCCGCTGCGCGATGGTGTTCTTCAGGATCTCGTCGGTGCCGCCGCCCAGCCGGTAGCCCGGCGCGCCGAGCAGCACCGAGGTCCAGGCGTAAGTCCCCCAGGCGCCGGTGTCGGCGATCAGCGCCGGGCCGAGCACGCCGGCCGCGAAGCCGGCCAGCCGCTTCATGTTCTCCGACAGCGCGATCTTGTTCAGCGCGACCTCAAGGCCCGGCGCGTCGCCTGCCCTGGCCTGGGCGGCCTGCACCTCCTGGGTGTAGCGCGCGACGCGCAGGTGCGAGATCAGCTCGCCGAACTCCTGGCGGGTTACCGGATCGGCCTGCTTGGCCGCCGCGTGAACCAGGCCGATCAGCCGCGCGGTGGACAGGATCCCGGCGCCGCCGAAGGCGGAGTGACCCATCGCGTTGCGCTCGAAGCTCAGCGTGGTGAGCGCGACCTGCCAGCCGCGGCCCTCCTCGTCCAGCCGGCAGGCGTCGGCCACGGCGACATCGTCCAGGAAGACCTCGTTGAAGGACGCCCCGCCGGTCATCTGCCGCAGCGGGCGCACGGTCACTCCGGGGGCGCGCATGTCCACCAGGAACGCCGTCAGGTTGTGATGCCTCGGCCCGCCGGAGGTGCGGCAGATGATCTCGCCGATGTCAGCCAGGTGCGCGCCCGAGGTCCACACCTTCTGCCCGGTGATCCGCCAGGCGTCGCCGTCCCTGGTCGCGCGGGTGCTCACCGCGGCCAGGTCGGAGCCCGCGCCCGGCTCGCTGAACAGCTGGCAGGCGATCTGCTGGCCGCTGTAGAGCAGCGGCAGCCAATGCCGACGCTGCCCGGGGCTGCCGTGCCGCAGGATGGCCGGCGCGATCATGCCCAGGCTGACCGTCAGGGCCGCGTCGCCGGGCACCCGGTACCGGCGGGTCAGCCGCTCGAATGCGCGCGCGTAGGCGGCGGGCAGGCCGGCGCCGCCGCAGGCGGCCGGACCATCGATCCAGCCGTAGCCGTGGTCCCAGAGCTCGCGCCGCCAGCGCCTGATGGC
The DNA here is from genome assembly GCA_036502085.1 of Streptosporangiaceae bacterium. Classification (GTDB taxonomy): domain Bacteria; phylum Actinomycetota; class Actinomycetes; order Streptosporangiales; family Streptosporangiaceae; genus PALSA-505. The sequence goes on along the minus strand of DASXZD010000115.1, from coordinate 41,809 downwards.
CGGCAGCGCGTCCGCCTCCGCCACCGGATCAGGCTCCTGGAACACCCGGACCTCATCGTCGCCCTCGCCCCAGGTGAACCGGCGCTGCCCGCCGTCGCCGGCAGCGAGGTACCGCGCCGCCAGCCAGCCCTCGGCCTGCCGCAGGAAGTCCTCAAGCGGGGGATCGCTCACGCGGGCCTCCTGGCCCGCCGGGCGGCAGGCGAGACGTCCGCCTCGCGGCTGGGCAGGGCGATCACAGCCTGGCCGGGCATCACGGTCTCGCCCCGCTGGTTGACCGCCACGGTGGCGATGTCAGCCACGTGGTCGCCGGCGTCGTCGATCCGCAGGCCGGTCACGGTGCCGCGCAGCTCGACGACGTCGGAGAGGTAGACAAACTTCCGGTACTGCGACTGCGTCTCCTTGATCCACGCGTGGTCACCGGCCCAGTGGGTCAGGTGGTGAATCTGCCAGCACAGCCGCTGGAAGCCGACGTCGTACTGGAACGCCACGCTCATCGCCCTGGCCGCCTGCAGGTTGTAGTGCACCGAGTAGATCGGCTCGCTGGCGCCGGTAACCGGGTCGCGGAAGGCCCAGGCCGGGTGCGCGCGGTAGTCGTGCAGGGCGGCGGCGTGCGCCTTGAGCCGCGGGATCGGCGTGCCGCCGCCGGCCACGAACGCGATCTCGTCGGTCAGCCCGATCGGCCCCTTCGTCACCACGTCGAGCGCCTGTCCCGGCGCCGTGTCCTCCCAGTACCGCGGCTGCGCCCCGCGGGGCCGCTCGGCCAGCACCCTGGCCTCGATCGCGGCGACCACGTCCTCGGTCCACGGGTGCGGCAGCACCGGCCCTGCCGGTCCGCTCTTGGCCTCCCCGGCCGCGGCGCCGCGGCGGGCCTGCGCCTGCCCGCGCTCGAAGTTGATGACCTGCCAGCGGATCGTCGCGATCTGCTCGCCGTGCTGGTTGGCATAGGTATTGCAGAACTTGTCGGTGACGGCGCGCCCCGCGAAGCTGCTCGGCGACGGCCCGTCGAAGCCCTCGTAGACGCAGGTCGCGTTGACCGTGTCGCCCCAGTACACCGGCCGCTCGAAGGTGACGTGGGACTGGGAGTGAAACGAGCCGAGGCCCGGCCAGCCGAACTGGATGCCGGAAAAGCAGCCGATCACGAAGGACGGGGGCGCCACCGGCGCGGCATACGGTGACCGGCGGGCATGCTCCTGGTCGGTCCACAGCGGGTTGATGTCACCGATCCCGCCGGCGAACTTGGTGACCGCGATGCGCGACGCCAGCTCGTTGTTCACCGAGTGATCGATGCGGAGCACCGAGCCCGCCTTCGCCGCCATCGCGGTGATCATCTCGTCGGTGATGACCGCCTGCGGCATCACCGCTTCCCGTTCAGAGACCGACATTTTGCTCCGCCAGGGCCCGGGCGCGGTCACGCAGCAGGAACTTCTGCACCTTGCCGGTCATGGTCATCGGGAGCGAGTCCACGACCTGGAGCATCTCCGGCATCTTCTGCGGCGCGATGCGCCGCTGCGTGCGCAGGAAGCCGGTGAGGTCGTCGAGGCTGGGGGGCTCGCCGCGCGCGACGATGAACGCGCACGCCTTCTCCCCCAGCCGGGTGTCCGGCGCGGCCACTACGGCGACGGCGGCGACCCCCGGGTGCGCCAGCAGGTGGTTCTCTATTTCGGCGGCGGAGATGTTGACCCCGCCGCGGATGATCATGTCCTTGATCCGGCCGGTCACCCGCAGGTAGCCGGCCTCATCGGCGCACCCGAGGTCGCCGGATCTGGACACTCCCCCGGCATCCACCGACCGCGCGGTGAGCTCCGGGTCCCGCCAGTAGCCCAGCATGAGGCCGGGGCCGCCGTGGCAGATCTCGCCCTCGGCCCCGGCCGGGACGGGCTTCCCGCTCTCATCCCGGATCTCGAGCACGACGCCGGGGAACGCCCGGCCGTCGGAGGACAGCACATGCTCAGCGGAGTCGCCGGCCGAGCAGGCCGTGACGAGCAGCCCCTCCGACCGCCCGTACACGGGCAGCAGCGCGCAGCCGGGAACGCGCTGCGACCAGCCGCGCAGCATGACCTCGGGAATGGGCGCGCCGGCGCAGGCCCAGCACCGCATCGAGGACATCCGCACCGCCGCCCCGGGGTCGGCCAGCACCTGATCGAGGGTCATCTGCACGAACGGCGTCGCGGTCATGCTCAGCGTGCAGCCGTGGGCGGCGATGCGCTCGAGGGCCGCCGCGGCATCCCAGGTGTCCATCAGGTGGATGCCCGCGCCCAGGATGAGCGGCGCGATGATGCCCATGGCCAGGCCGGTGGCGTGGGTGACCGGCGACGGCATGAACATCACGTCGCCGGGGCCCATCGCCATGACGTCACCGCCCAGGGCGTGCACGGTGAAGGTGAGGGTGTTGAGGGTGTGCAGGCAGCCCTTGGGCCGGGACTCGGTGCCGGAGGTGTAGATGATGCAGTGCGGCGCATCGGCCGACGGCGGGCTGCCCAGCAGGGCAGCCTCCGGCACGGCCTGGCCGGCCACGAGATCCTCAAAGCGGAGCATGCCGGGCCGCGGGTCGCAGCGGACCGTCAGCACGTGCCGCAGCCCGGGTGCCTCGGCCCGGATCTCCTCGAGCATGGCGGGATAGTCGAATCCGCGGTACTGGCCGGCCACAACCGACACCTTCGCCCCCGAGTGCTGCAGGGTGTACAGCACCTCGTCATGACGGTAGATCGGCATCGTGGGCACGAGCACCGCCCCGATCCTGGCCAGCGCCAGGTAGACCACGACGAACTCGTTCCAGTTCGGCAGCTGGACCTGTACCCGGTCCCCCGGCTGCACGCCGAGCGCCAGCAGCCGTGCCGCGAGCCGGTAGGCCTGCGCCCGCAGCTGCCCCGCCGTCAGTGCGGCATAGCCGTCCGTGACGACCACCTGGTCCCGCTGCCCGGCCGCGAGCCGGTCGACCGAGGCGCTGAGCACCTCGTCCCGCCAGAAGCCGGCGGACCGGAAACGGGCGATCGCGTCCTGGTGGTAAACGTCACCCGGGCCGGGGACGGTGTAGGCGGTCATCTGCGACCTCACGAGCTAGACAGGGCATCCGCCATCCCGTTATACATCTCTAGCCATAAAATGTCTAGCCATCAATTATCGACTGGTGGAATTAAGTCGGCAACGGCCAGGTCAGCCGAGGTCGCCCAGAGCCTGGCGCACCTTGCGGAGGTCAGCGGTGACCCGGTTCGCCGTGGCCGCGGACGTGTTCTTGAGCCCGAATCCGACCTCGGCCAGCGCGGCGCTCGCCTTCTCGGCCATGCGCTGGCCCTGCGGCGTCAGCAGTGCCAGGATGGTCCGCCGGTCGGAAGGATGCGGTACCCGGCGCACCAGCCGCGCCTTCTCGAGCTGGTCGATGGCCATGGTGACCGTCGTGGGGTGAACCAGCAGGGCCTTGCTGAGCTGGCCGAGCGGCCGGGTCATGTCGCGGCTCATCTGCAGGGTGATGAGAATCAGGTAGCCGGTGCGGGAGAGCTGGCAGTCCTTCAGGACACGATCGAGTTCCTCGGTCATGACGATCGCCGTGCGCAGCAGCGAGGCCATCGCGGCAAAGTGCTCGGGCCGGGGCGCGTCGTGCTCGATCCACCGCTGCCGCATCCACTCGACCGAGTCTGGCTGCTCGCTCGCCGGCATGAGAACCTCCTCGCCGCTCGCCGTCGGCCTCGGCCGGCGCTTCCCGCCCGGCCCGGGCAATAGCTCTGGCACTGGACTATCTGTCATCCGAGTATCCCAGACGCCGGGCCGGTCATCCGGCAGCGACCTTGCCGAGCAGGGTAGTGGCGATGATGCGCTTCTGGATTGCCGCCGTCCCGTCTGCTACCAGGTAACTGGCCACGTCGCGATAGCGCTGCTGCAGCGGCGACTCAGCAGAGTAGCCGAGGTTGCCGTGAGTGACCCAGGCGGTCTCGATGGCCTCCTTGGCGACCTGGGGGGGCCACCACTTGCCCATCGCCGCCAGCTCGGTGTGCGGGCGGCCGGCCGCCCGCAGCCACAGCGCCCGGTAGCACAGCCACCGGGCGGCTTCCATCTGGGTCGCGTGCTCGGCCAGCGGGAACGACACTCCCTGGTAGGCGGCGATCGGCCGGCCGAAGGCCTCGCGTGCCTGGGCCCAGCGCACCGCCTCGTCGAGGCTGGCCTGCGCCGCGCCCAGGCACAGCAGGCCCAGGGCCGGGCGGCTGAAGTCGAAGTGGTGCATGGCGCCGGCGAACCCGCGTCCCTCCTCGCCGACGAGATGGCCGGCCGGGATGAACACGTCGTCGAAGGCGAGGCTGCCCCAGCACAGCGGCAGCGCACCCATGCCCGGCATCGGGCTGCGGCTGACGCCGGCCGAGCCGAGGTCCACGGCGAAGCAGCTGATCCCGCGGTGCCCCTGGCTGCCCGGCTGCCGGGCGTACACCAGCGCCACCGTCGCGCAGGTGGCGTGCGTGATCGCGATCTTCTCGCCGGACAGCCGCCAGCCGCCGGGGACCGGCCGGGCGGCGGTCGCCAGGCTCGCGGCGTCCGAGCCGGCCGACGGCTCGGTCACCGCGATCGCGGCGACAATCTCGCCCGCGATCAGCCGCGGCACGTACTGCTCGGCGATCTCGTCCTGCCCCTGGCTGGCCAGCTGCGCCGCGACCAGGCCGACCTGGACAGGGGCGGCGGCGACGTTCACGTCGCCGTAGGCCAGCGCCTCGGTGGCGAGGCCGAGCGTGATCGGGTCGGCCTCGCCGCTGCCGCCGAACCTGGCCGGCAGGCCCAGGCCGAGCACGCCCAGCCCGGCCAGCTGCCGGTGCGCGTCCCAGGGGAACTCGGCCCGGCCCGCCCGGTCGAGGTAGCGGGGGGCCAGCTCGGCCTCGGCGAACCGGCGCAGTTCCCGGCGGAACTCCTCCTGCTCGGCGCTGAACTCGAAGCAGATCATCCCGGCACGGCCTCGAGCGCGGCGATGAGCTGCTTCAGCTCATCGCCCAGGTGCCGCGGGATCACCGACCCGTCCGGGGCGAAGATCTCGCCCAGCCGGTCCCTTACCGTTTCCGCGGTCAGCTCCAGATCGGTGATGCCGCGGGTCACCGACACCAGGACCGCCGAGACGTGCCCGCCGCCCGCGGACAGGATCTGGCCCGACAGCGTGCAGTCGCGGTGGGCCAGGAAGGCCACCACGGGCGCGATCGAGTCCGGTGACAGCAGCGCGGCCCTGTCGCCCAGCAGGCCGGCGTTCATCCTGGTGGCCGCGGCGGGAGCGATCGCGTTGACGTTGATCCCGATCTTGCGGCCCTCCGCCGCCAGCACCCGGGTCAGCCCGACCAGGCCGGCCTTGGCCGCGCCGTAGTTCGCCTGGCCGTAGTGGCCGAACAGGCCGGTCCCGCTGGTGGTGTTGACCACCCGGCCGTAGCCGCGCCGCTTCATCTGCCGCCAGGCCGGGATCAGCACGTGGAAAGCGCCGCGCAGGTGCACGTCGAGCACCGGGTCGACCAGCGCGGGCGTGAGGTTGCCGAAGCTCTTGTCCCGCAGGATGCCCGCGTTGTTGACCACGATGTCCAACTGCCCGAACGCTTGCAGCGCCTGCTCGACCATGGCCGCCCCGCCGGCCGGGGTGGTGACCGTGTCGTGGTTGGCCACCGCATCGCCGCCAGCGGCGATGATCTCCTCGGCCACGGCCAGGGCCGGGTCATCGCCGCCGCCTGCAGTGCCGTCGAGCGATCCGCCGGGATCGTTGACGACCAGCCGGGCGCCGCGGCGGGCGAGTTCCAGCGCGTGACCGCGGCCGATCCCGCGGCCGGCGCCGGTGACCAGCGCGACCTGCCCGTCGAAGCGCAGCGCGGTCATGCTCACACCATCGTGAATCCGCCGCTGACCGACAGCACCTGCCCGGTCATCCAGGACGACAGCGGCGAGACGAGGAACAAGGCGGCGTTGGCGATGTCTTGGGGCTCGCCGATCCGTCCCAGCGGGTAGGCCCGGGCGAGCTTGTCCGCTCCCCCGGCCTGCTCGATGAACCCGGCCCCGCCGGGGGTGTTGGTCGTGCCTGGCGCGATCGAGTTCACGTTGACCCCGGCCCGGCCCACCTCCCTGGCCAGGCTCTTGGTCAGCCCGATCAGGCCGGCCTTGGCCGCGGCGTACACGCTGAGGTACCGCTCGCCGATGCGGGCACCGTCCGAGCTGATCACCACGATGCTGCCGCGCTGCGCGACGACGTCAGGCAGGGCGGCCTGGGTGACGGCGATCGTGCCGGTCAGCGTGACGCCGAGCACGCGGTCGATCTCCTCGGGCGTGTGCTCGGCGAACGGCTTCACGGCCCAGGTGGCGGCGTTGTTCACCAGGTGCGTGACCGGGCCGAGCGCGGCCCTGATCGCCGCCAGGCCGGCCTCGATCGAGGCCCGGTCGCTGATATCGACCGCGACCGCGACGGCCCGGCCGCCGGCGGTCTCGATCTGCTTGGCGACCCGCTGTCCCGCCTCGGCGGAGATGTCGGCGATGCCGACGGGGGCGCCGGCCCGGGCCAGCGTCATGGCGATGGCCTCGCCGATGCCGCTGCCGCCGCCGGTGACCACGGCCACCTGGCCCGACAGGTCGATCGAGATACTCATGACGGCATGCTCCTCCGGCCGGGTCAGTGCGCGATCTGGTGGGTGGTGAAGTCAGGCGGGCGCTTCTCGGCGAACGCGGCCGCGCCCTCCTTGGCCTCGTCGGTGACCGCGAAGACATCCAGTCCGGCCATCGAGAGCTGGGACAGGCCGCCCTGGTGATCGGTGTCGGCGTTGAACGAGTGCTTCAGGAAGCGGATCGCGGTCGGGCTGTACTGAGCGAGCTTCTCGACCCACGCTTTGGCGGCCGGCAGCAGCTCATCGGCCGGCACCACCTTGTTGACCAGCCCCCAGCGCTCGGCCTGCTCAGCCGGGTACTGGTCGAGCAGGAACCAGATCTCCCGCGCGCGCTTCTCGCCCACGACCCGGGCCAGGTAGGCCGACCCGAAGCCGCCGTCAAACGATCCGACCCGCGGGCCCGCCTGCCCGAACGTGGCGTGCTCGGCCGCGATCGACAGATCGCACAGCACGTGCAGGACGTGGCCGCCGCCGATCGCCAGCCCGTTCACCGCGGCGATCACCGGCTTGGGCACGTCCCGGATCAGGCGGTGCAGATAGGTCGCCTCGAACAGGCCGTTCTCGGTCGGGCCGTAGTCACCGGTCAGGGCGCGCTGCTTGACGTCGCCGCCGACGCAGAACGCGCGGGTGCCGGCACCGGTCAGGATCACGCCGCGCACCGACTTGTCCGCCCAGGCGCGCTTGAAGGCGTGGATCAGCTCCTCGATCGTCTTGCCGCGGAACGCGTTGAGCCGGTCCTCCCGGTTGATCGTGATCACCGCGGCGTGACCCTCGACCTCGTACAGCACATCCTGGTAGCTCATCTCTGCCTTTCTCGTCGTGGCCGGACGCGGGGCAGCCTAGAGCCGCTCGAGGAGGGTCGCCGTCCCCAGGCCGCCGCCGCAGCACATCGTGACCAGGCCATACCGGCTGCCGGTCCGGGTCAGCTCGTGCGCCGCCTTGGTGATCAGCACGCAGCCGGTCGCGCCCAGCGGATGACCGAGCGCGATCGCGCCGCCGTTCGGGTTGATCTTCTCCGGGTCGGCCTTCAGCTCATCGGCGAACGACAGCACGATCGAGGCGAACGCCTCGTTGATCTCGATCACGCCGACGTCGTCGAGGGTCAGGCCGTTGCGCTGCAGCAGGGCCGGCACCGCTGCGTGCGGGCCGAGCAGCATCAGCACCGGGTCCACGCCGACCAGCAGCGAGTCCGCCACTCGCGCGAGCGGCGGCAGGCCAAGCTCCCCGGCGCGGTCCTCGGTCATCAGCAGGACGGCGCTGGCGCCGTCCGAAATCTGGGACGCTGACCCCGCGGTATGGATGCCGCCGGGGATGACGGGCTTGAGGCCGGCCAGCTTCTCCGCGCTGGTCTCCCGCAGGCCCTCGTCCCTGGCCAGGGACACCGGGTCGCCGTCCTCGGTCGGGCCGGCCGCGGTCAGGACCTGGCTGTCGAAGCGGCCGTCCGCCCAGGCCGCCGCGGCCCGCTGCTGGGACAGCAGGCCGAACTGGTCCGCGCGGTCGCGGTCGATGCCGTATCGCTCGGCGATCCGCTCCGCGGCCTGGAACTGGTTGAGGAACTCATAGTGCGCGCGGTACGCCTTGGGCACCGGGCGGCCGAGGCCCAGGGCCTTGCCGTAGTTCGAGCCGATCGGGATCCTGCTCATGGACTCCACGCCGCACGCCAGGACGACATCGGCGAGGCCAGAGCCCACCAGCCCGGTAGCCAGGGTGAGGGCCTGCTGCGAGGAACCGCACTGCGCGTCGACGGTGCTGGCCGGCACGTCCGGCGGCAGGCCTTCGGCTAGCCAGGCCGTCCGGGTCAGGTTGTACGCCTGCTCCCCCGCCTGGCTCACGACCCCGCCGATCACCTGACCCACGAGCGCCGGATCGAGCCCGGCCCGCTCCAGCGCGGCGCGCTGCACCGCTCCCAGCAGCCGGCCCGGATGCACCTGCGACAGGCCGCCGTCCCGCCGGCCGATCGCGGTGCGGACAGCCGCGACCACTACTACAGATTTCTCCACGACTAGATAATAGGTCTCTAGAGCATCTGGTTGTCAATGCCCGGGCCGGCGCAGCCGGGGGAAGGCCGGTCATCAGCCGCGGCCGTCCAGGATCTGCCGCACCTCGGCCACCGCGTCGATCCCTTCCTCAGCACTGCCGGCGAACGGGACGAAGTTGAGCGTGCCGCACCCGGCCTCGATGTACGGGGTGACCTGCTCGGCCACCTCGGCGGGCGAGCCCAGCGGGACATAGGGCTCAAAGTTGTCGAACGGCACCCGGTAGAAGCTCTCCATGACCGCGGCCACCCGGGTGCGCGCCTGCGCCCTGGCCGCGCCGAACCCGCACCAGAACGTCATCCCGTGCCGCCAGCCGGCATCGCGGCGCCCGGCCTCCGCAGCGTGCGCGGCCACCGTCTCGATCGCCTCGGCGCAGCGCCGCGCGGAGACCCAGATGCCCAGCCAGCCGTCGCCGAGGCGCCCGGCCCGGCGCAGCGCGGCGTCAGAGCGGCCGCCCACCACGATGGGGACCGGGCTCGCCGGGACGGGCCTGATGGCGGCGCGGTCGAGCGAGAAGAACTCGCCGTAATGGCTGATCTCCGCCCCGGTGAGCAGGCCCCGCAGCACCACGAGGGCCTCGTCCATCCGGCGGCCGCGGGTCCTGGGGTCCACCCCGCACGCGGCGACCTCGCGCCGGTCGTCACCGCCGATGCCGACGCCGAGCGTCAGCCGTCCCGGCGCCAGCTGCGCCACGGTGACGAGCTGCCTGGCCACCAGCAGCGGATGACGCAGGACCAGCAGGTACACGCCGAGGTAGACGTCGAGCGCGTCATTGGCGGTGACGATCGATGCGGCGTCGGCCAGGCCGTCGTTCCCGAGTCCGCCCGCGAACATGACATGGTCGCCGATCATGACGTGGTCCAGGCCGGCCTCGGTCATCCGGCCGAGCAGCCGGCGGCGGCGGTCGAGCAGCTCAGGGCCGGCCTGCGCGGGCCCGCCGTCCCACAGGCTCGGCATCAGGTTGACGCCGAACCGCACGGCAGCCGTCACCGGCGCCCGGCGGCGACCGCACCGCGCCTTTCGCAGCTCACTGCGGGCATCGGAACTCCTTTGCGTCGCGGGCAGGCCAGCGGGCTGACTGTCATCAGGCGAACCTGGGCGGGCGCTTCGCGACGAACGCGGCGAGCCCTTCCCGGCCGTCGGGTGAGTCGAACAGGTCCTCGACGCGAGCGGCCTCGCGCGCCATTCCCTCGGCCAGCGGCAGCTGCGCCGCATCGTCGACGCAGCGCAGCACGGCCGCGAGGGCGGGCCGGGACAGGCCGGCCAGCTGGCCGGCCAGGTCCAGCGCCCCGCCGAGCGCGCCGCCGGGGCCGGTGAGACGGTCGAGCAGGCCGATGGCCTGTGCCTCGTCGGCCGCCACCTCGCGGGCGGTCAGCAGCAGGTCCAGGGCCCGGCCCCGGCCGACCAGCCGGGGCAGCCGCTGCGTCCCGCCGGCCCCGGGGATCAGGCCAAGCCTGGGCTCGGGCAGGCCGAGCCTGGCCGTGGCGGAGCCGACCCGCAGCGTGCAGGCGAGCGCCAGCTCGAGACCGCCGCCCAGCGCCCGGCCCTCGATCGCGGCCACCGAGGGCCGGTCCTGGGCGGCGATGCGGTCCAGGACGGCGCGCAGCGATGCCCCGTAGCCGGCCAGCGCCGCCCGGTCCGCGGCCGCCATGAGCTTGATGTCAGCGCCGGCGGCGAAGAATCCGTCGAGCGCGGAGCAGATCACCAGGACGCGGGCCGCCGAGTCCTCGAACGCGCCGATCGCGGCGGCCAGCCCGTCGATGAGCGCCTGGCCCAGCTGGTTCGCCGGCGGGTTGTCCAGGTATACGACGAACGCGGGGCCCTCCGCTGTCCAGGTGACGGCGGCGGCGGGCGCGGCGGGCTCGGTCATGATGCGCGGGCCTTTCAGACGGCGGGAGGGGCGGCGGCGGAATCCGGGACGCCGGCCGCGAGCCAGCTGGCACGCAGAGCGCGCTTGTCGGCTTTGCCCGCTTCGGTCATGGGCAGCGGGCCGGAGTGCAGCCACCAGCGGGCGGGGACCTGGAAGCGGCCGAGGCTGGCGGCGGCGAACTCGGCCAGCTCGCCGGCGGTGACCGGGCCGCGCGGCTGGACGATGGCGCCGACGACCTCGCCGAGGTCGGGATCGGGCAGGCCGACGACGGCGACCGCGGCCACCGCCGGGTGGCGGTGCAGCACCTCCTCGACGCGGGCGGCCGCGATGTTCTCGCCGCCGCGGATGATGACGTCCTTGGCGCGCCCGGTGACGTAGAGCAGGCCGTCGTCGATGTAGCCGAGGTCACCGGTGTGCAGCCAGCCGTCGGGGTCGATGACGTCCGGCGCCGCCTGCGCCCAGTAGCCGAGCATCTGCGACGGCGTGCGCACCACGATCTCGCCGGCGCCCGCCTCATCCTGGGCATCGATGCGCACCTCGACGATCGGCATGGGGCGGCCGGAGGTCTGCGGGTGGTCGGCCATCAGGGCGCCGGAGGCGGCGGCGACGGTGCCGCCGGCTTCGGTCATGCCGTAGACGGTGGATACGCCGCGGCGCACCGAGGGGAACGCGGCCCGCAGCCGGTCGGTCAGCTCCGGCGTCACCGGGGAGCCGCCGAGCGAGATCGACCGCACCGTGGACAGGTCGCGGCCCGGCAGGGTCGGGTCTTCCAGCACCCGGGTGACCATGGTCGGCACCGCGCCCCACACGGTGACGCGCTCGCGCTCGATGACGTCGAGCACCTGGCCCGCGTCGAAGCGGCCGTCCAGGAAGACCACGGTGTTGCCGCCCATCAGGGCCAGCAGCAGCGCCTGGACGCCGCCGATGTGGAACAGCGGGCCGCTGAGCAGCATCGTCTCTGGCGGCCTGCCGGGATCGAGCTGGTGCGGCAGCCGGCCGGACACCAGCAGCAGGTTGTGCAGGTTGGCGATGACCGAACGGTGCGCGAGCACCGCCGCCTTGGCCTGGCCGGTGGTGCCGGCCGTGAAGATGATCAGCGCCGGGTCCTGCTCGCCGCCCGCCGCGGCCGGCAGTGGCGGCGGGCCAGCGCCGGGCTGCGCCCAGCCGCGGATGTCGTCGGTGAGCACCAGGGCCGCACCCGCACCGTTCGGAAGAAGTCTGGTCATTCTCGGGTCGGCCACGATGACGGAGGGCGCGACAAGCTCGATGGCATGGGAGATCTCCTCCGCGCTCCACCAGCGGTTACCCGGCGCGACCACGGCGCCGAGGCGCAGGCCCGCCCAGAGCGAGATCACCCAGTCCGGCGAGTTGCCGGCCAGCAGCAGCAGCCGGTCGCCGACCTTGAGCCCGCGTTCGCGCAGCTGCCAGGCCACCTGGTCCGCGGCGGCGGCCAGCTGCGCGAACGTGACGCGCCTGCGGCCCTGCACCAGGTGGTCACGGCCGGCCCAGCGGCCTGCGTCGTCGAGCAGCTCGGTGACCAGGCACGGACGCGGTTCGTAGACCAGGAACGGCACCGGCCCCTCGCTGCGCCTGACCTCGGTTCCCCACATGATGGCCTCGCTCACGGGGAGACATTTATCTAGGACACAATCATCGGATCTGAGAGTATCCTGCCCACTGTACCGCGCCCGCGGCCGCCTCCTAGAGCGGAACCCCGCTGTCGCAGGGCACCGGCTGCGGGTTCGCCGGATCCAGCGCGTTCAGGGCCAGCTGCACGGTCGTCGTGTCGTACGGCATGCCCAGGTGCCCGACCTGGTCGTCCGGGCACAGGCTCTGGATGGTGATGTTGGTGACGTTCGGCCCGGCCGGCAGGAAGGAGAGCTGGTAGGGCGTGGCCACCTCATCGGTGCTGGTGGCAATGTCGGTGTAGGTCACGGCCGGGAACGTTGCCGATGGCGTGTTCAGCGAATCGAAGGCGGGCGGCGTCGAAAGCGCGTAGCAGGCGGGGCAGGCCACGTCGACGACGGCCTCGGCGCCGGGGATCTGGTACGCGAGCGTGAGGATGCCGCTGATCGTGGCCGGCTCCATGTTCACCGGCGAAATCCCGACGTAGCGGCGGACGTGCGCGGCGCCGTAATCCTTCATGTACAGCCGCGCGATGAAGCCGCCCTCGGAGTACCCGACGAGATCCACCTGAGCCGCGCCGGTCCAGGAAAGAACCTGGCTGACGAACGTGTACACCTCGGCCGCCGAGGCGGACAGGTTGTCGATGCCGCCGAGATTGGCGCTGTACCAGACCTGGCCGTAGGTCATCGTGAACACGCAGTACCCCTCGTTGGCCAGGGTCGGCGCGAGGGCCTGCCAGGCCATGTTCTGATCCTGGAAGATGCCGTGCAGCAGGATGACCGGCTGCGGGTGCGCCGCGCTCGGCCGGCAGGACGTGTCATTGGCGCCCGCGGGCGGGACGTTCAGTGCCGCGCCGGTGGCAGTGGCCAGCGTGACGTTCCAGTTGACCGGATACTCCCGGCGGCCTGAGCGGGGCCGGCCAGCATCCCGGCGGCGGATACCGTCACTGCCAGGGCGGCGGCGAAGCGGCTTAGCGTACGGCGCATGATTCCCTCCTTGGATCACGAGCTCACGGAGCATCGGGGCTGGGTCGCCGTCGCACGGTCTTGCCTTGCCGCCACACGGCGAACGAGACCGCGGCGATCAGGGCGATGCCGTTGAACATGTCGTTGAGCCATTGCACGCCGGTGACGAACTGCAGCCCCTGTACCCCGGTGGCCAGCACATAGACGGCCAGCAGGGTGCCCCAGACGTTGAACCGCCCTGGCTTGAGCTGGGTCGAGCCGAGGAACACCGCCGCGAACGCCGGGAGCAGCAGTCCCTGCCCGTAGGTGAGCGAGGGGCCGGACAGCGACGCGTAGAAGACGCCGGCGATTCCGGCGATCGTGGACGAGGCGGCGAGCGAGAGCCACGACCAGCGGCCGACGCTGATGCCGGTGAGCCTGGCCGCCTCCTGGTTCCCGCCGATCGCCTGCAGGTAGCGGCCGGCCGGCGTGTGGTCGAGCATCCACCAGATCAGCAGGGCCAGCAGGATCAGGTACACGACGACGATCTGGAATCCGAAGACCGAGTGCTCGGTCAGCGTGAACCACGCCGATGAGGTGGGCGGCAGCGGCTGGGCCTGGCCGGAAATGATCGTCTGGACCGCCGCGATGACCGCCGCCATGCCGAGCGTGGCGACGAACGAGTTGACCTTCAGCTTGACCACGATGAAGCCGTTCACCAGGCCGATCGCGGCGCAGGCCAGCACGGTTACCGCCATCGCCGGCCACATGCCCAGGTGGTCGACAGTCTGCAGCTCGACGACCAGGATCGTCGCCGCGTTGATGACGGCCCCCACCGACAGGTCGTACAGGCCGGCGGTGATCGGGATGAGCACGGCCAGCGCGAGCATCGCGCCGACCGCCTGGGACGACGCGACCGAATGCAGGGTCGCCGAGGTCAGGAAGAGGTTCGTCTTCCAGATGCCGAAAATCGCGATGAACGCCGCCCATAGGTACAGGCCGCTGCACGTCTGCAGGCCGGTCCCGAACCGGCGGGGTGCCCACGCCGTCATAGCGCGCTCCGTTCGTCAGCTCCGAGGCATGCCCGCGAGATTGACCTCGCTGTCACCTGGCTGCCGGTCAGCCGGGCGGCGACCCGGCCTTCGCGCAGCACGAGAACCTGTTGGCACAGCGCGGCCAGTTCTTCCGTATCGGCGGAACTGACGACGATGCCCGCGCCGCGGCGGGCCGCGCTGAGCAGCTCGTTATGCAGGTCGGCCTTCGCGCCGATGTCCACGCCCTGGGTGGGCTCGTCCAGCAGCAGGATCCGCGGTTCGCGCCGCAGCCACTTGGCGAACAGGGTCTTCTGCTGGTTGCCGCCGCTCAGCGTCAGCAGCGGCTGGCCGGCCGCGGAGCGGGGCCGGATGCTCAGCCGCTCCATCCAGTGCCCGACCTCGGCCTGCTCGCGCCGGCGCGACAGGGCGGGCCAGCGCCACAGCGGCGCCAGGTCGCCGATGCTGATGTTCTCGCGGGTGGTCAGGCCGGGAAAACTGCCCTGCGACTTGCGATCGGCGGGCAGGAAGGCCAGGCCCGCCTTCATCGCGAGATCCGGCCGGAAGGCGGCCAGCGGTATGCCAGCGATGCGCACCGTGCCTGACTGCCTGGGCTGCGCGCCGAACAGCATCGCGAGCAGGCTCTCGCGACCGGATCCGGTGATGCCCGCGATGCCGATGACATCACCGGGGTGAGCTTCCAGCGAGACGTCGCCGATCGGGCCGCCGGATACCCGGTCGGCGACGAGCACCGCCTCGGCGCGCTGCGGGGGAAGCCGTACGGAAGCGGCGTGCAGGTCATCGAATTCGGAGCCGACCAGCAGGCCGATCAGCTCGGCCCGGTCCACCGCGGCGACCGGGACCTGAGCCTGGCGGATGCCGTCGCGCAGGACGGTCAGCGCTGATGCCACCTGGAAGACCTCTTCCAGCCGGTGGGTCACGTACAGCACCCCCACGCCGGCCGCGGCCACCGTCCGCACGATCGTCAGCAGGCGCTCGACTTCGGCCTCGGGCAGGGTCGCGGTCGGCTCGTCGAGAACGAGCAGGGAGACCGGCGACGCCGGGTCATCGCGCAGCGCGCGGGCCACCGCCACGCCGGTCCGCTCGGCGGGCGTGAGGGCGGCGACCTTGGTCTCCGGATCCAGCTCTAGGCCGACCCTGGCGAGATCCCTGCGGGCCGCGCGGCGCAGCTCCGGCTGGCGCACCGTGCCCAGCCGGCAGGGAAACCCGGCCATGAACGCCAGGTTGTCCGCGATGCTCAGCGACTGGATCAGTCCCAGTTCCTGGTGCACGAAACGGGCCCCGAGCGCGTACGACGAGTCCGGCGAGCCGAGTTCGAGAACCTTCCCGTTGATCAGGATCTCGCTGCCGTGGTCCGGGCGGTGATATCCGGACAGGATCTTGATGACGGTGGACTTGCCCGAGCCGTTCTCGCCGAGCAGCGCGTGGATCTCGCCCGCGGCGATCGTCAGGTCGAACGACGTCACCGCCGGGTTGCCGAAGAACGTCTTGGAGACACCTCGCACCGCCAGCGCCGGATGGCGGTGCGAGGACTCCAGGGCGGGCACGCTCAGCTGATCTTCCACAGCTTCTCGAACTGCTGCGCGTAGTCGGCGGGCTCGTCGTAGGAGTTACTCGGCGTTCCCGGCGACTGCCTGGTCAGCAGGCCGACCGGTAGGTCGCCCTCGGTGGACGGGATCGGCAGCTTCTCCGCCACCCGCAGCGCAGCGTCGATGGTGAGGAAGCCCGCGTAGGTTCCGTTCACGCCGGTGATCGCCGAGAAGGCGCCCGTCGTCAGGCCGGTCTCGACCGCCGCGACTCCGCAGCATCCGGCCACCTGGACCTTGCCGCCGAGCCCGGCGGCCTGCAGCGCGGCCGGGAGCGCTTCCATGAAGGCCGAGTCGGAAGCGACCACGTACTTGATCGCCGGGTTCCTGCGCAGCGCGGACACCACGATGCCGGTGATCGCGCCGCTGTCGACGTCAGGGATGCCGACGTTCAGGTCGGTCACCTTGCAGCCGGGACAGTCGCTGGCCACCGTGGCATCGAACTGGTCGGAGACGTCGCCCAGGTAGGGGAAG
This sequence comes from Streptosporangiaceae bacterium, assembly GCA_036502085.1. Classification (GTDB taxonomy): domain Bacteria; phylum Actinomycetota; class Actinomycetes; order Streptosporangiales; family Streptosporangiaceae; genus PALSA-505. Next base: position 25,619 of record DASXZD010000115.1, on the reverse strand, counting down.
TCAGGGATGTTGACGGACAGCACGTTGCCCTTGGCGCCGGAATCGGCGATGAACCAGTTCCCCAGGATCTGGCCGTTGAGGCCGGCGAATCCGGCGCTCGCCGGGTTCGCGACGATGGTGGGGCCCAGCGGGACCGTTCCGGTGAAGGAAGGGATCAGGGCGACTCCCGCCGCCTTGTACGCGGCCACCTCCTGGGACCAGAGCGCGTACGGCGGGCTGGTGAAGCCGACCGCCACCGGGTGGTACTGTAGGGCCTGGGTGAGCGCGGCCGCGAGCGTCGACGGGTTGGTGGACTGGTAGGGGATCACCTTGTACGTCCAGCCGACCACGGCCGCCGCCTGCTTGACGCTGGCGCCGATCACCTGGCACTGCGCCAGCTCGCACTGCAGGAAGACGATCGTCTTGCCCCGCGGGGCCGGCGAGGTCAGCGGAACGCTGAGCGGAATCTTCGCCGGGGGGGTCAGGTAGGGCTTGATGAAGGCGGTGGCCTTCTGCACCTCGCTGGAGGTGGAGCTGGCGCCGCTCAGCGAAGCCTTGTGCGCCGGGGACGCGGACGAACTGCACGCCGAGGCGAGCAGGGCGACCGCGACCGCGCCGATCAAGAGCCGGCGGCGAGCGCGTCTGCGGTGCGGGCGCGCGGTGATCGGATCCATCGGTTCTCCTCGAAGATCAGCGCGGGGGTAGGCGTCAGGGCGCGGCCGTCAGGGACCGCAGCCTGGATACATACTCGAGTGCTCAACACTAGAGCACTAGATAATTTTGGTGTCAATCCCCAGAATGGGAGAAACCTGGCCATCCCGCCGTGCCACCGAAGGAGCGCCACGCGTTGTCCGCCACATCGACATCCGCATCGCAACGGGCCGAAACCATCGCCGAGCTAGCCAGAGGTTCGTTCGACCTGCTCGTCATCGGCGGCGGCATCCTCGGAATCTCCGTGGCCTGGACGGCGGCGCAGGCGGGCCTGCGGGTCGCGATGGTGGACGCGGGCGACTTCGCCTCGGCCACGTCCAGCGCCTCGTCGAAGCTCGTGCACGGCGGCCTGCGCTACCTCCAGACCGGCAACCTGCGGCTGGTCGCCGAGAACCACCGCGAGCGGCGCGCGCTCGCCCAGGCCATCGCGCCACACCTGGTCACGCCGCTGCCGTTTCTCATTCCGGTCCGGCGCCGCGGTCCGCACGGAGCGGCGAAGCTCGGGGCCGGCGTGTTCCTGTACTCGGCGCTGTCCGCCTTCGGCGACGGGGTGGGCCGGGTCATCACGCCGGCCCAGGCGGCTCGTCGCGTGCCCGCGCTCCGCGCCGACGGGCTGCGGGCGGTCGCCGTCTACGCCGATCATCAGATGAACGATTCCCGGATGGCGATCATGACGGTGCGCGCCGCCGCCGACGCAGGCGCCACGGTGCTCAACCACGCCGCGGTTACGGGGCTGCGGATGGCGCAGGGCAAGGTGTGCGGCGCGCACGTCCGGGATCAGCGCAGTGGCACCGACTTCGAGATCAGCGCCAGGCTGGTGCTCAACGCGACCGGGCCGTGGCTGGACACCGTCCGGCGGATGGAGGATCCGTCAGCCCGGCCGGTCACGCGCCTGTCCAAGGGCGCCCACCTGGTCATGCGGCAGCGCCAGCCGTGGCAGGCCGCGCTGACCATCCCGGTCGACAGGTACCGGGTATCGTTCGCCATCCCGTGGGAGGACCACCTGCTCCTCGGCACCACCGATGACGAGTTCCGCGCCGACCCCGGGACCGTGGCGGTCACCCAGGCCGATACCGACCAGATCCTGTTCGAGGCGGGACACGGGATCGAAGCCGGTCAACTGCGCCGCGAGGACATCGTCTACGCGTTCGCCGGGCTGCGCGTGCTGCCGTCGGGAGAGGGCCCCAGCAGCGCCGCTAAGCGCGAGACTGTCGTCACTGAGGGCAGCGGCGGCATGCTGTCGGTGGCCGGCGGGAAATGGACCACCTACCGGCGCATCGGGCGGCACGTGCTGGAGAGGCTCGCGCGGCTGCAGACGCCGTCGCCGGTCGCGCACCTGACGCAGCCGCCGCGCGCCGTGCCGCTGCCGGGCCTGGCTGCGCCGGGGGCGGTCGCCCGCAGGCTCAGCGCCGCCCGCGACGGGATGGGCCTGGACCCGGCGGTCGCCCGGCATCTGGCCAGCCACTACGGGACGCTCGCCCTCGACATCGCGCGCATCGTCGATGCCGACCCGGCGCTCGGTGAGCGGATACATCCCGGCGGCCCCGATATCTGGGCTCAGGTGACCTACGCCAGGGACGCCGAATGGGCCTGCACGGTCGACGACGTGCTCAGGCGCCGCACCAGCCTGACGGTGCGCGGCCTGGCGACCGGCGACGTTCGCGCTCGCGTCAGTGAATTGCTGGCTCCCGCCGCTGCGCTGACCGGGGGACTCGAATAGCCAGGTGGTCAGGCCGCCCGCCTAGACTCGGAAAGGTCGGATCTCCTGCGGGCGAAGGTTGGGACGCACCTTGGCGAGTTCAGCGCACGATCCGGTCGAGTGGTCCAGGCAGCGGTGGATCGAGCAGGAGCAGCCGCTGCCCGAGCAGTTCAGCGCCATGGCCGCCGTGCTGCGCACGCATCAGGCCATGTGCGCGATCATCGACGCGGCGCTGCGTACCCACGACCTGACCCGCACCGGCTACCTGCTGATGACCACGCTGATGATGTCCCGCGACCGCACCCGCCCGCTCGGGCAGCTCGGCAAGCACCTCATGGTGCACCCGACGACGGTCACCCTCGTGGTCGACCAGCTCGAGAAGCGGGAGCTGGTCACCCGGACGCCGCATCCCACCGACCGGCGCACCGTGCTCGCCTCCCTCACCCCGGCCGGGACAGCGCTGCTGGACAAGGCCACGAAGGCGCTGGCCGACGTTGAGTTCGGACTCACCGGGGTCAGCGAGGGCCTCTCGGTGCAGCTGGTGGACGTGCTGCGCGAGGCGCGGGCCCGCATAGACGACGCAGGCTGACCGGATGTCCGCTGTAATCTAGACATCATTTATCTTGTTCCCTATAGTCGAGAGCGCGACTATTTAGGGGAAGATCTCATGAATCACGAGCCTGCCCGAGTCGACTTCGACTCCGCCGATGGACTGACCCTCGCCGCCTACCGGTGGGACCCGGCCGGCCCGCCCAAGGCCATGGCGCAGATCGCCCACGGCGTCGGCGAGCACGCCCGCCGCTATGACCACGTGGCCACGGCGCTGACCGCCGCGGGCTACGTCGTGTACTCGCATGACCACCGCAATCACGGCGCTACGGCACGGTCCGCCGATGAACTCGGCGCCACCGGCGCGGCCGGCTGGACCGAGCTGGTCGCCGACGTCGGCCGCGTCGGCCAGCGAGCGCGTGCCGCGCATCCGGGCTTGCCGCTCGTCCTCGTCGCGCACAGCCTCGGCTCGTTCGCGAGCCAGCAGCTGCTGCTTGATCACAGTGAGGACTACGACGCCGTCGCGATGTCGGGGACCGCCGCGCTCACCCTGCTCGAGCCGGCGATGAACCTGGACGAGCCGATGGAGCTTGAGGCGTTCAACGCCGCGTTCGACCCGCCGCGTACCGATTTCGACTGGCTCTCCCGCGACGATGCCGAGGTCGACAAGTACATAGCCGATCCGCTGTGCGGGTTCGGCCTCGACACCGAGGGCGGGAAGGCACTGTTCGCCGGCGCCAGGGAGGCGGGCGACCCGGAGCGGCTGGCCGGGATGCGCAAGGATCTTCCTGTCTACATCACCGTGGGGGAAATGGACCCGGTCAACGGCCAGCTGGCCCTGGTCACCGCGCTCGCCGACGGCTACAGGGCGGCCGGGCTCCGCGACGTCACCGTCCGGGTCTGGCCGGAAGCCCGGCACGAGATCTTCAACGAGATCAACAGGGACGAGATCATCGCGGCCATGGTGGGCTGGCTCGACGACCGGGTCGCCGGCGCTCAGGCCGCGCCGAGCGCAGCCGGCTGACAGCGCACTGGAGGGCCAGCCATGCCGTCCGATCAGTTCCTGCGTGCCGCTGAATTTCACCGGTCCGGCTTCTGGGGTGACGAGACCCTCCCCGACGTGATCAACCGGTGGGCCGACGAAGACCCAGACCGCCGCTACGTGTCGGACGGGACCTCGTCCCTGACCTACGGGCAGGCACGCGAGCAGGCGTGGACGCTGGCGGCGAACCTCGCCGCGCTCGGCATCGGCCCCGGTGACCGCGTCGCGGTCCAGCTCCCGAACTGGAACGAGTTCTTCCTCGGCTATGCCGCCTGCGCACGGCTGGGCGCGATCATCGTCCCGGTCGTCCCGGTGTACCGCAAGGACGAAGTCGGGTTCATCGTCGAGAACTCCGGCGCTACGGCGCTGGTCAGCTGCGGCGAGTTCAACGGCTTCGACCATGCCGCGATGGCCGCGGAGATCGTCGACGCGGCCGGCCACCAGGTGACGCAGATCGTCGTGCGCGGCGAGCCGCGAGACGGAGCGCTGGCGTTCGGCGACCTGCTGACCGCCGGCCCGGCGCGGCGATCACTGCCCGAGCCTCCGTCGGCAGACGACCGGCACATCATCCTGTACAGCTCCGGCACCGAGGCCCGGTCGAAGGGCTGCCTGCACACGTGGAATACCAGCTCGTTCCTGGCCAAGCAGGCCATCCCGGCTATGGGCATGAACCGTGACGACACCATGTTCATGCCGTTGCCGGTGACGCATGCTCTCGGGCTGACCCTCGCCGTCATGGCGCCCACCCTGGCCGGCGCGTCCGCGCACCTGATGGACGTCTTCGATCCTCAGGCCGCGCTGGAACGCATCGCCGAGCACCGCTGCACCGGGACCGCCAGCCCGGCGCCGTTCCTGCGCATGATGCTCGACGCCTACGACCCGGGCCTGCATGACGTATCCCGGCTGCGCTTCTGGCTCACGGCCGGAGCGCCGATCCCGGCGAGCCTGGTCGAGGACGCCGCGGACCGGTTCACCGGCTGCCGGGTGGTAAGCGCCTACGGCTCGAGTGAGGTGACGATCGCGACGGCGTGCCGGCCCGAGGACCCAGTCGAACGGGTCGCCAACACCGACGGCGCCCTGGTGCCAGGCGTCGAGCTGCGGATCGTGGCGGACGGCAAGACCGTCCCGGCCGGCGTCGACGGGGAGATCCGCTACCGAGGGCCCGGCCGCCTGCTCGAGTACTGGGCCCGGCCTGATCTGACCGCCGCGTGCATCGATTCCGAAGGCTGGTGGCGCACCGGCGACGTCGGCCGGCTGGACGACCGCGGCTACCTGCGAGTCACCGGCCGCATCAAGGACATCATCATCCGCGGCGGCTTCAACATCAGCGCCCGCGAGGTAGAGGACGCCCTGCTGGTGCTGCCCGAGATCAGGAACATCGCGGTGGTGGGCCTGCCCGACCCCGCCGTCGGGGAGCGGGTGTGCGCGGTCATCCAGCCGGCCAGCGAACACGAACCGCCCACTCTCGCCCGGTTGCGCGACTACCTCGGCAACGAGCGCGGGATGGCCGTGTGGAAGATCCCCGAGCAGCTCGAGATCGCGGCCGGCTGGCCGGTCACCGCCACCGGCAAGGTAAAGAAATACGTGCTGCGCCAGGCGATCGAGGCGGCGCAAGACCTGTATGCCGTGCGCTGGACGCCGGCCCGCAGGCCGGCCGGGGCCGGCCCGGGGACCTGGGCGGTGGATGGCGACGGGCCGGCCGCCGTCGCGGTGCGCCAGGCGCTGCACGAGGCCGGCGCGCGCCTGGTCGCGGAGCCGGGCAGCGCCGATACTGTGGTCCGCTGCCTGCCGGCTCCGCCGCCGGGCGCGGATCTGGCCCGGGCGACCCGGCAGCTCGCCGCGGCCGAGCTGGCCGAGCTGGCGGCCCGCGCCGCCGCGTCAGGAACCTCGCGCCTCGTCTGGGTGACCAGCAACGCTGTCGCCGTCGGCCCGGCCGACCCGGTCACCGGAATCGCGCAGTCCGCGATGTGGGGCCTGGCCCGCGTCGCGCGGGCCGAGCATCCCGGCCTCGCGCTGCAGATCGTCGACGCAGACGACGAACTCGCGCCGTCCAGCCTGCTGGCGGCCGTGACCCAGGACAGTGAGCCTGAGGTCGCGGTGCGCGGCGAGGACGTCCTCGTGCCGCGGCTCGTCCGCGCGGCCGGTATTCCGATCGGCAGGTCGCTGAGCCTCGGCGACGGCACCGTGCTCATCACCGGCGGTCTCGGCGAGGCCGGCGCCCGCATTGCCCGGCGGCTGGCCGGGCTCGGCGTCAAGCGGCTGCTGCTCGTGTCGCACCGCGGCGCGGATGACCCGCGCAGTGCCGACGCGGTTGCCGCCCTCGGCACGCTCGGGGCCCGCGCCGACGTCGCCGCCTGTGACGTCGCCGACGCCGCCGGGCTGCGCGCGCTGCTGGCCGGCATCGACCCGGCCGCGCCGCTGCGCGGCGTCGTGCACTGCGCGGGCGCCGCCGACGACGGCGCGATCACCGAGCTGACCCCGGAGCGCCTGGACAAAGCGCTGCGCGCGCAGGTAGACGGGGCGTGCCACCTGGATCTCCTGACCCGCGCCCTGCCGGTGGACATGTTCGCGCTGGTGTCCTCGGCGGCCGGCGGCCTCGGCCTGGCCGGCCAGGGCGCCCAGGCGGCGGCCAGCGCGTTCCTGGACCAGCTCGCGGCCAGGCGGTGCGCCGGCGGCCGGGCGGCCACGTCGGTCGCCTTCGGCGGATGGCCGGGCGCCGGGCCCGCGGCGGCGGACGCGCTGGCCAGCGCCGGCTTCCCGCCGTTGGCGCCGGAGCGCGGCATCGATCTGTTCGAGCTCGCGGTGCTCCGCGGCGCACCCAGCAGCGTCGCGCTGGCCGTGGACGCGGAGCGCGTCCGGCGCTCACACCCCGGCGGCGTCCCGCCCCTGTGGCGGACGCTGCTCCCGGCACCCGCAGCCCGCCCGGCGAGCGAGGCCGCCAGCCAGCCGACGGATTTCAGCGCGCTGCCCAGTGCCGACCGGCTGCTGGCGCTGGTCAGCGAGGAGGCCGCCGAGGCGCTAGGGCTGCCCTCGGCGCGTGACGTCCGGCCCGATCAGCGGTTCGGCGAACTCGGACTGGAATCGGTGACGGCGCTCGAGCTGCGCAGCCGCATCGCCGCGCGCGTCGGGACGCAGCTGCCCTCCTCCCTGCTCTTCGACTGCCCGACCCCGCGGGCTCTGAGCCAGTACCTGCTCGCCAGCGCGCTGGGGCTGCAGCCCGCACCTGCTTCCCAGCCCGCGGCGGCGACCCGATCACCGGACGAGCCGATCGCCGTGGTCTCGATGTCCTGCCGCCTGCCCGGCGGCATCGCCACTCCCGGCCAGCTCTGGCAGCTGCTGCGCGAGGGCGGCGACGCGATCGGGCCCTTCCCCGCGGATCGCTGGGACGTCGACGCGCTGTATGACCCCGACCCTGAGGCCGCAGGAAAGGTCTCGGCCCGCGAGGGCGGCTTTCTCCCCGGGATCGACGCCTTCGACGCGCGGCTGTTCGGGATCACCCCCCGCGAGGCGTTCTCGATGGATCCGCAGCAGCGGCTGCTGCTCGAGACGGCCTGGGAGGCGATGGAACGCGCCGGCATCGTGCCGGGCTCGCTGGCCGGCAGTCTCACCGGCGTGTACGTCGGCGTGATGGCCAGCGACTACCTGGCCGGGGCCGGCCTGGAACAGCTCGACGGCTACTTCTCCACCGGCTCGGCGCTGAGCGTCGCGTCCGGCCGGCTCGCCTACACCTTCGGCTTCACCGGCCCCGCCGTCAGCGTCGACACCGCCTGCTCGTCCTCGCTGTTCGCCGTGCACCTGGCCGCGTCCGGCCTGCGGGCCGGGGAGTGCGACCTCGCCCTCGTCGGCGGGGTCACCGTGATGACCACGCCGCGCACCTTCGTGGAGTTCAGCCGGCTCCGCGGCCTCTCCCCCGGCGGGCGGTGCCGGACCTTCTCCGACGACGCCGACGGCACCGGCTTCGCCGAGGGCGCCGCCATGCTCGTGCTCAAGCGGCTTTCCGACGCCCGCCGCGACGGAGACGACATCCTGGCCCTGATCCGCGGGACCGCCGCCAACCAGGACGGTCACAGCCAGGGCCTGTCCGTCCCGTTCGGCCCCGCCCAGCAAGACGTGATCCGGATGGCGCTGGCCCGGTCGGCGCTGGCCCCGGCCGACATCGACTACCTGGAGGCGCACGGCACCGGCACCACCCTGGGCGACCCGATCGAGGCGAACGCGCTGTCCGGGGTGTTCGGCCCGACCCGCCCGCCGGGACGCCCGCTCTACCTCGGCTCACTCAAGTCCAATATCGGCCACACCCAGGCCGCCGCGGGAGCGGCCAGCCTGGTCAAGGTGATCCTCGCGCTCGGACACGAAGAGCTGCCGCGCACGCTGCATGTCACCGAGCCGACCCGCCACGTCAGCTGGGAAGGCAGCGGCCTGCAGCTGGTGCGCGAGCCGACGCCATGGCCGCACGGGGAGCGGTCCCGCCGGGCGGGGGTGAGCGCGTTCGGGGTCAGCGGGACGAACGTGCACGTGGTGGTCGAAGAGGCACCGTCTTCGCCGCGCCGTGAGCAGGCGGCGGCGGGGGCAGGAAGCGGGCAGCTGTTCCTGGTCTCGGGGCGCGACGATGCCGCCCTGCGCAGGCAGGCCGCCCGGCTCGCCGAGCACCTGGCCGGCGACGCGACCGCCGCGCTGGGCGACGTGGCCGCCGCGCTGGCCCGCGGCCGCACGCACTTCGGCCGCCGGGCCGCCGTGATCGCGCGAGACCGGGACAAGCTCGCGTCCGGGCTCGGTGCCCTGGCGGCCGGACGGACGGCGGCGGGCGTCATATCGCCCCCGGACCGCGAGCCGGTCACCGGCAAGCTCGCATTCGTGGTGCCCGGCCACAGCCCGCTATGGGCGGGGATGGGCGCCGGGCTGCTGGCCGGCTCGCCGGCGTTCGCCGAGGCGGCCGCGCGCTGCGAGACGGAGTTCGCCCGTCATCTCGGCTGGCCGGTCGGCCCGGTGCTGCGCGGAGCCGACGGCGCACCGGACCCGGCCAGGGTCGAGGTAGCGCACGCCGCGCTGTTCACCATGAACTGGGCGCTGGCCGAAGTGTGGCGCTCGTTCGGCGTCACGCCGGACGCGGTCATCGGGCACAGCCTGGGCGAGATCGCGGCGGCCCAGATCGCCGGCGCGCTCACCTTCGAGCAGGCGGCCGCCATCGCGGCCGCCCGTGGTCTGGCCTTGCGCCCGGCCGAAGGCCAGGGCGGGGCGCTCTCGGTCCAGCAGGCGGCGGGCGAGATCGAGGGCCGGCTGGCGGCATTCGACGGCCGGCTGACCGTCGCCGCCGTCAACGGCAGCCACTCGACCACCGTGTCCGGCGACCTGGAGTCGCTCGCCGTCCTGGAAGCCCAGCTCGCATCGGCCGGCGTCGCCGCCCGGCCGGTCCCGGTCGCGTTCGCCGTGCACAGCCCGCAGATGGACCCGATCGCGGCGGATCTGCGCCGCAAGCTGGCGGCCGTTACCGGCGCGCCGTCGGCGATCCCGATGTACTCGACCGTGCTCGGCGAGCCCGTGCCCGGTGACGGGCTGGACGCGGGCTACTGGGCCAGGAACCTGCGCGACCAGGTGCGCTTCGCCGCCACGGTGCGGCGGATGCTGGCGGACGGCTTCCGGTACTTCGTCGAGGTCTCGGCGCACCCCAGCCTGGGCGGGGTGATCCGGTCCGTGGCCGAGGAGGCCGGCGTGACGGTCGTGACCGCCGGGTCGCTGCGCCGTGACGAGGGCGGCACCGACGTCATGCTCGGCCAGCTGGCCCAGCTCACCGCCGCGGGCTACGACCTGGACTGGTCGGTGATGTTCCCGGCGGGCAGCCGGGCCGAGCTGCCGACGTACGCGTTCGAGCGGCAGCGGTTCTGGTCCGAGCCTGCGGCGCGGCCGGCCGCGGGGCAGCCGGGCGCCCCGCTGGTCCAGGCTCACGTCGAGGACTGCGACCACCCGGGCCGGCATGTCGTGCAGGCCGAGGTCGACCTGCGCGAGCCCCGCTTCACCGCGCTCGCGGACCACCAGATCGACGGGGGGGTGCTGCTGCCGGGCGCCGCCTACCTGGAGATGGCACTGGAGGCGTCGAGCCAGTTGCTGCCCGGTGAGCGCCTCGCCCTGGCCGACGTCCGCTTCGAGCGGCCGCTGGCCCTGCAGGCCGGCGCGCCTGCCCGCCTGCAGATGGTCATCGCGCCCCCCGGCGCCGACGGCGGACGCCGGTTCACCATCGCCGCCCGCGCGGCGGGCGCGACCTCGTGGGTCCGGCATGTCGCGGGCCGCCTCGAACCCGCGACCGCCGGGGCGGCAACCGAGCCGCCGGCCGCGGTCAGGGCGCGATGCGCCGACCAGGTCGACGTCCCGGCCTTCTACGCGCGCCTGCGGTCGGCGGGCATCCAGTACGGGCCGGCGTTCCGGCTCCTGGCCGCGGGATGGCGGGACCGGCGGGAGGCGGTAGGCCAGCTCGCGCAGGCGTCCGTCGGGTACGGAGGGGTGATCGATCCTGCGCTGCTTGACGCCGCCTTCCATGTGGCCGCGCTGCCCCTCGACATGCCGTCCGGCGTCACGTTCGTTCCCGCCGCGGCCGGCCGGGTCACGCTGACCGGGGCCGGCACCCGCCCGGTGTGGGCGGCCAGCTACCTCCGGTCGCTGCGGGACGGGCGGGCCACGCTGGACCTGCGGCTGTTTGACGAGCAGGAACGGCTCGTCCTGGCGGTAGACGGGTTCGAGGTAACCGAACTGCCGCAGCAGGACGGGTCGCTGCACGAGGTGCGGTGGAAGGCGCGCCCGGCCGCCGCAGGCCCGGCCGTCAGCGGGAGCTGGCTGATCCTCGCTGATGAGTCCGGTGCCGGCCAGCGGCTCAGCGTGCGGCTCGGTGCCGCGCCGCACGTGATCGCGCGGCGCGGGCGCCGGTTCACCGCCAGGGACGGCCGCTACCGGATCGACCCGGCGAACCCGGCCCACCTCGAACGGCTGCTCACCGAGGCGTTCGGCGATGTCCCCCCGGCGCGGATCGTCGTGCTGTCCGCCCTGGACGCGCCGCCGGTCCGCTCGGCCGACACCGCCGCCGACGCGGCCCGGCTCACCTGCACGACGCTCGCTCGCGTGGTCCAGTCGGTGACCGCCCGCCCGTGGACGACGGCGCCCCGCCTGTTCGTCGTCACGCGCGCGAGCCAGGCGGCTGGCGGCAGCGGCGCGGTGGCGTGCCCGGAGCAGGCGCTGGCCTGGGGTTTCGGCACGGCGATCGCGCAGGAACACCCTCAGCTGCGCACCACGGTCATCGATCTGCCCGCCGAGGGCGGGCTCGAGGCGCTGTGCGACGAACTTGAGCACGCCGACGACGAACAGTGGATCGCGCTGCGCGACGGCGGCCGGCGGGTGCCCCGCCTCGCCCGCACCCGTCCCGACGCCGCGCCGGAAGCGCTGCGAGCCGACCGCACCTACCTGGTCACCGGCGGCCTGGGCGGCCTCGGCCGGGCCGCCGCCGGCCAGCTGGCCGGCCTGGGCGCCCGGCATCTGGCCGTGCTCGGCCGCAGCGCACCGTCCGGCGAAGCGGCGCAGTGGCTGCAGGCGATGGACAGCCGCGGCATCGCGGTGCACGTCCTGCGCGGCGACGTAGCCGACCGGGAGAGCCTGGCCGCCGCCCTCGACACCCTGCGCCAGGCCGCCCCGCCGATCGGCGGCGTCGTGCACGCCGCCGGGGTACTTGACGACGCCACGCTGACGAACGTCACCGCCGAGCAGATCGCCCGGGTGCTGGCACCCAAGGTGCTGGGCACTGCGCTGTTGACCGAGCTCATCCCGGATGCGGATTTCCTGGTGCTGTTCTCGTCCGCGGCCAGCCTGATCGGATCGCCGGGACAGAGTGCCTACTCCGCGGCGAACGCCTTCCTGGACGCGTGGGCGCACCATCTGGCCACGGCCGGGCGGCCCGCGCTGAGCCTGGACTGGGGCGCCTGGTCCGGCACCGGCATGGCCGCCGCGACGCAGGACCGCGCCGGCATCAGGCAGCTCGGGCTAGGCGAGTTCTCGCCCGGCCAGGGCGGCGAGCTGTTCGCCCGGCTCCTCGGATCGACCCGGCGCCAGCTCGCGCCGATAGCGCTGGACCGGGCCCAGCTAGGCCAGCAGCCCGGGCTGCTGGCCACCCGCCCGATGCTCGCCGACCTCGCCAGCGCCGCCGGCCCGCCCGCGGCCTCCAGCGAGCTGCCCGGCCAGATCCGCGCGGCGGCCAGCGCCGGCCAGCGCCGGGAACTGATCGAGACCTACCTGCGCGCCACCATCGCCGCCATCACCGCCGCCGATGCGGCCGGCATAGCCGCCACGACGCCGCTGAAGAGCCTCGATCTCGACTCCCTCATGCGCGTCACGCTCAACAACACGATCGCCCGTGACCTGGCCGTCGCTCTGCCGAGCCAGGCCGCCCTCGCCGCACCGGATATCAGCAGCCTCGCCGACACCATCCTGGCGGCCCCGGCCGACACGGCCGCCGCCGGGCAGGCAGTCCCGTCCGGGGAGACGGACGCCGGCGTACCGCCGGTGGCCCGCAGGCCGGCCACCAGGGACGTCATCCGGCTGCTGCGCGCCGAACAGCACGCCACGCCGCCGGCCACCCACGCCATCGGGTTCGCCCTGCGGCTCGCCGAGCCGACGACGCGGGACCGGCTGACCGCGATCCTCGCCCGGCTCGCCGCCCGGCACGCGGCGCTGCGCACGGCGATCGTGGCCGGCGCCGAGCATGACATGCAGCTGGAGACGCACGCTGAAACGGGTGAGCTGCTGACCTGGTCGGCAGTCGAGGAGGGCGTGGACGTGCAGCAGCGGCTGCACGGGCTGCTCGAGCCGCCGTTCGACCTGTCGCGGCCGCCGCTGTGGCGCTTCGAGCTGCTCGAATCCGCCTCCGGTGAGCAGATCCTGATCTACGGCGCCCACCACGCGGTATCGGATGCCGCTTCCCTGCTGCTGGTGATGGCCGAGCTGGGCGCCGAACTGGGCGCCGAACTGGGCGGGACACCGCTGGACGGGGCGCTGTCCAACCAGGACATCGAGCGCCTGGTGCAGGCGCAGGCCCCGCCGGAGGACAGCCACGCGGAGGAGAACTGGCGCGAGGAGTTCACGGGCAGCCGCCGGCTCGACCTCATGCTGACGGCCCAGCACCTGCCAGCACGGCACCTGCCAGCACGGGGCCCGGCAGCGCAGCGCCCGGCCACGCGGAGCTATCGGGCCGGCAGCATGGCCGCTGAGCTGCCCGAGGGGCTGTTCACCAGGCTCTCCGCCTACGCCGCGCAGCTGGGCGTCACGCCGGCCGCGGTCTGCCTGGGCACGCTCACGGTCCTGCTCGCCCGGCTCCGGCGGCACTCGCGGTTCGTGCTGGCGGTGCCGGTGGACACCCGCATGCACGCGGACGCGTTCGGCGCGCTCGGGTACTTCGGCGTGCCGATCCCGTTCCCGGCCGAGGTGCGCGACGGCGAGCCGGTCGCCGACGTGCTGCGGCGCACCGACGGGCGGCTTGTCCGGGTGCTCAGCCGCGGCGTCTCGTTCGTGGACGCGATGACGGCACTGGTCGAGGAGGGCCTGCACCGGGACGGCGCGCCGCTGGTCGAGGTGTACTTCAACTACCTGCGCGCACCCGGGATCCTTTCCGGCACCGTGCAGCCGGTCCGGGTGGGAACGGGCTGGTCCGACCTGGATCTGATGGTCACCGTCGCCCCCGACCTGGGCCAGGTCTGGCTGGATTACAATACCGACATCATCGACGAGCCGGGCTGCGCCGGCTTGGCCCGCGACTACCTCAGCCTGCTGGCCGGGATCATCGACGGTGCCGCGGCGGACGCGCCGGCGCTGCCGGCCGGACCCGGCTCGGCCCGGCTGGCCGGACAGGACGGAGTCGCGCTGGCGGCTACGTTCGCGCTCGGCGACCTGCCCGCGATGCTCAGTGCGGCGCTTGACGACGGGACGCCCGTGCTCGAGGCGCCTTACCACCAGGTGCTGGCGAGCCTGCACGATCCGTCCGGCGTGCTCAGCCAGGCGACGGCGGCGGGCGTGGTGCTGCTGCGAGCCGGAGACCTGGCCCGCTTCGGCCCGGTTTCCGACGAGCTGCTCGCGGAGCTGGCCGAGGAGTACCCCGCGGCTCTGCGTGCGCTGGCCGGCCGGACGGCAGCGCCGCTCGTCCTGGGCTTCCTGCCGGACCGGGCGCAGGCTCAGGATGACCGGCTGCGCCAGTGGGAGCGGGACGTTGCCGCCCGGCTCGAAGACCACCCGGGCCTGACTGTTCTCGGCCCCGGCGACTGGATCGGCGACCATCCCGGCGGCGAGCGCTTCGACGCCGAGACGGACGCCGCCGCCCATCTCCCGTTCCGGCCCGAGTTCCAGGCGGCCGCGGCCCTCGCTCTCGCCGCCGTGCTGCGGGCGCTGTGCCGCAAGCCGCCCAAGGTGATCGCCGTGGACGGCGACAACACCTTGTGGAGCGGTGTCGCGGGCGAGCTCGGCGCGGCCGGCGTCGAGCTGAACGGCGGGCGCGAGACGCTGGCCCGCCGCCTGCTCGCCTGGCGCGAGGCCGGCGCGCTGCTCGCCTTGACGACGAACAACGACGAGGCCACCGTGCTCGACGTGCTGGCGCGGCCGGACAGCCTGCTGCGCGCCGGGCACTTCAGCGTCATCTCGCCCGGATGGGAACCGAAGCCGGCGCGCCTGCAGGCGGCGGCGCGGCAGCTCGGACTCGGCCTGGACAGCTTCCTCTTCCTTGACGACAATCCGGTCGAGATCGCCGCCGTCCGGTCCGCGCTGCCTGAAGTGCTCTGCGTGACCTGCCCGCCGGCCGGCCAGCTTGACGCCTTCCTGCGGCGGCTGTGGCCCGCCGTACCCCGGGCCGTGACTAGCGAAGACGCCGCGCGAGCGGAGTTCTACCAGGTCGAGCGGCTGCGCGATGCCGAACGGCAGCAGACGGATTTCGCCGAGTTCCTGCGCCGGCTGGATCTGCACGTCGAGGTCAGCCCGCTGTCGGCCGGCACGCTCACCCGCTCGGTGCAGCTAAGCCGCCGGACGAGCCAGTTCAACCTCCGCCCGCTGGATCTGGACGAGGCGGCGCTGACCCGCTGGCAGCAAGACGGCGAAGTCTGGACCGCCACCGCGCGGGACCGGTTCGGCGACTACGGCCAGGTCGGGCTGCTCGTGCTGCGATGCCAGGGCGCGACGCTCGAGGTGGCGGCCTGGATGCTGAGCTGCCGGGCCCTCGGCCGCGGGGTCGAGGAACGGCTGCTGCAGTGGCTGGCCGGGCGCGCCGAGGCGCTCGGCTGCTCCGGCGTGCGGCTCGCCGCCGAACGGACACCGCGCAACGTGCCCGCCCGGCGGCTGGTGAGCGCGCTCGGCGGCGGAGACGTCGACGCGCCGCACCTGGAGGTGCTGGCCGAGCCCGCCGCGCTCCGGTCGTTCTCGTCCTGGCAGAACGCCGTGGCTGACGCCGCCGGAGCCGGTCATGGCTGAGCCTGGCCACGGCGCGCACGCCGACCGGCGGCACGAAGGCGAGCAGATCGACGGCTGGGCGGTCGAGCCTGACACGGTCGCCGGGCTGCTGGACCGGGTCCGGCGCCCGCCCGCCCGGCCGGCCCCGGCCGGCGGCGGCGCGTCGTCGATGGAGCCAGCGGAGTCGATGGAGCCAGCGGAACTGTCCGCGGCGATCACGGCCCTGGCCGCGCAGTTCCTGGGCAGCCGGCCGTTCGACCCGGAAAGCGACTTCTTCGACGCCGGCGGCACGTCGGTGCACGCGGTCGAGCTCGTCGCCGCGCTGAACCGGGACCTCGGCCTCGGGCTGACCCTGGACGACGTCTTCGCCGATGCGCGACCCCGCCGTCTCGCGCAGCGATGGCTCGCCCAGGCCGGCCCGGCCGGGGTGGCCCTGGCGAGCCCGGCCGGACGCGACCTGGCGACGACCTCAGCCCGGCTGCCCGTCCCCGACGCCGAGGAACTCGCCCTGATCACGGCCGACCTGGCGCGCGCCGACGCGCTGCCGTGGGTAGGCGAGCCGGAGCCGGTCGCGCCGAGCCGGTTCCTGATCACGGGCGCGAACGGCTTCCTCGGCAGCCACCTGCTGATGGACCTGCTGCGGCGCAGCGACGCCCATGCCGTCTGCCTGGTCCGCGGCACCGACGACCGCGACGCCGAGCGCCGCCTCGGCGAGGCGCTGGCCAGCTTCGACGTGCCCTGGTCGGCCGAGGTCAGGCGCCGGGTCACCGTGCTGGCCGGCGACCTGCGCGAGCCGCGGCTCGGGCTGACCGACGAGCAGTGGAACACCCTGGCGCACGAGGTCGACTCGATCATCAGCGTCGGCGCCGCAGTGGACTTCCTGCGCGGCTACGCCTCGCTGCGCCAGACAAACGTACTCGGCCCGCTGACGCTCGCCGAGCTGGCCATGACCGGACGTCCGGCGCCGCTGCACCATATCTCGTCGATCGCCGTATTCAACGAGATCGGGGTGGCCTTGATGGGCGAGGACGACCCGGTCGCCCACGTCGACCGGCTGGCCGCAGGTTATGACAAGACCAAGTGGGCGACGGAGGCGGCGCTGCGCCGGGCCCGCGAGCACGGGCTAATCTCGACCTTCCTGCGCCCGGGCGGAATCGCCGGGCACACGGTCACCGGCGTGTATAACCCCCAGGACCTGAGCTGCGGCTTCCTGTCGGCCTTCTCCCGGTACCGGACCGTGCCGGCGTTCCGCTTCCTCAACGTCGCGCCGGTGGACTGGGTGAGCAAGACCGCGGCCGCGGTGATCTGCGACCCGGACGCGTGGGGCCAGAACTACAACCTGGCCGGCCGGCCGAACACCCTGCCGGAGCTGGTCAAGGACATGGAGCTGTCGGGACTGAACGTCGAGGTGCTGGGCTGGGACGAGTGGCGAGCGGACTTCCTGGCCAAAGCCGAGGCCGATCCGGTACCTGAGCTGGACTTCCTGGTGCGGGTCATGCGCAGCGCCACGGCGGTGGCGCTGTGCGAGGCACAGCTGCACGGCCCGGCCGCCACCGGGGAGCGGACCGAGGAATTCATCGCCAGGCACGACCTGGCGCCCGCCGCCCGCTACGACGCCCGGGCCGGGCTGCGCAACTACGAGCGGATGGCGCGGACCGGCCTGATCCACATCCCCGGGCGCGAGGATCCGCCCTACCTGTGGTTCCCGGAGACCATGAAGGGCAAGCTCGGACCGGTCGGCGGCATCCGCGACATGCCCTGCCGGATGAAGATGACGCTGTCCATCGCGAGCATGTACCAGCTCGTCAGGAAGCGCACGATTCACGTCCGCGGCGTGCTCAGCTGTTCGCGACTGCACGAGCAGCCGCTGGAGATCGAAGCCGGCGACATCTGGGTCCGGCCCGATGAGGGCGTGCCGCTGAGCCACGGCGTGGTCCATCCCCTGCTGCGCTATCAGCTGGTGCTCCGCGACGCCGACGGGCAGCGATGGTGGCTCGAGGGGTGGAAGTCCTCCCGCGCGGGACGCGACCTCTGGAAGCAGGCGCGGCGGCTCACGGTCGAGATCGGCCGCGAAGGTGAGCCGGCCACGTTCGCCGGCGTAGTCACGGTGCCCGGCAAGAGCTACGTGAAGCAGCAGATCGACGGCATCGGTGTCAACCCGCGGCTATCCGCGCGCGAGCAGCGGCAGGCCAAGCTGGCGTGGCTGGCCTGGTTCGGCCAGCAGATGGGGCTGGGTCTGCTGGAGCCATCCTTCCGGGCCGCCGCCGACCTGCTCGACTTGCGCGGCGATGCCATCGACCGGGACAAGGACAGGCTCAGGCGAAAGGTCAAGAAGCTGGTCAAGGACAGGAAGCAGCTGCAATGACACTCAGGCCGCTGCGCGCCCGCCCGCGCGTCACGTGCGAATCGGTCCCGCTGATCGCCTCGGACGGCACCCGGCTCGGCCTGACCCGGGTGCACGGTGACCTGCCGCCGGACGCACCGGCCGTCCTGCTGCTGCACGGGCACACCGCCTCCTCGGAGATGTTCCTGCTGCCGGAGATCCGCAACCTGGTGGACGCGCTGCTCGACGGGGGGTACGAACCGTGGCTGCTCGACTGGCGGGGAAGCTGCCGGCTGCCCTATAACGAGGGCCGGACCCGGTACACCTACGACGACGTGGCGCTCTACGACATCCCGGAGGCAGTGGCGGTCATCCGCGACCAGGCCGGCGACCGGAAGCTGTTCGTGGTCGCGCATTGCATCGGCGCCCTGTGCCTGTCGCTCAGCCTCACCGGCGGCCTGGTGCCCGATCTGGCCGGCGTGGTGGCGCAGGGCGTCTTCCTGACGCCGAAGGCGTCGGCCAAGACCCGCCTGCTCATGCACGTCGGCGGCGAGTTCCTCCGCACCCGGTGGGCGCACCTCCCGGTGGACTTCTCCCAGGTCGGTCTCAGGTCGCGTTACACGCCGGTCTTCGCCTGGGCCGGCCGGGGCGCCGACTGCAAGGACCCCACCTGCCAGATCCTGCAGAACTCAGCCTGGGGCATGGGCGGGTCCCTGTTCGAGCACGACAACCTGCACGGCCGCACCCACGACCGGCTGGCCGAGCTGTTCGGCGCGGTGCCGCTGTGGGTGCTGCCGCACATGCGGCGGATGGAACTGGCGCACACCGTCATGCGGTGGAACACCAGCGACCGCCGTTACGCGCGGCTGCCGGTGAACGCGGTCGACAGCGCCGGCCAGATCGACTGCCCGCTGCTGCTGCTGGCGGGCAGCGAGAACAAGATCTGGATGGACTCCAACGAGCTGTGCTACGACATCCTGTCCCGCCGCTACCCGCAGCTGGACGTCAGCTACCGGGAGATTCCCGGTTACGGGCACGTCGATCCGGTCATCGGCCGCGGCGCCGCGCTCGACGTGTTCGGCCACATCCTCGATTTCCTGGACGCCTGCCGGTAGCAGTCAGCTGGCGGCGGGGGCGGCGGCGCGCAGCAGGTCGGCGGTCACCTGGCGGCTGCGCTCATCGGTCATGCCGAAGCTGGCCGGGTACACGATCAGGTGATCAACGTGCCGCCCGAAGGCGGCCAACTTGGCGGCCACCTGGGACGCCGTCCCGGCGGCACTCATCGCATCGATCATCTCGTCAGGGACCGCCGCGGCCATGGCGCCGAAATCACGCGCGCCGAATGCTGCCCTGATCCGCTCGCCCGCGGCGGCGAACCCGGCCACGTCAAGCACGGTCGCGTACGTGCGCGGCGCCGCGTAGAACGAAATCTGGGCCGCCGCCTCGCGCCGCGCCTGCGTCTCGTCCTCGGCCGCCGAGCAGATCACCAGCGCCGCGATCTCGACCCGCGACGCCGCGCGGCCGGCCCTCGCGGCACCGGCCTCGATAGCCGGGCGGACGACCTTGTCGTAGTAACGGAGCGTGAACAGCGGATGGCCGAGGAAACCGTCGGCGACCCGCCCCGCCACCTGGACCATCCGGCTGTTCACGCCCGCGGTGAACAGCGGGATCTCGGCGCGTGCCGGCGCGGTCATCTCCGCGGTGGGCGTGACGTCGACGTGGTAGAAACGGCCGTGGTGGCGGACCGGGCCCTCGTGCAGCCGCCAGAGCCGCCGCAGCAAGGGCAGCAGCTCCTCCATCCGCGACGCTGGGCCGGCCGGATCCACGCCGTGCCAGTCCGCCATCATCCTGGTGGTGCCGGTACCCAGCCCGTAGGCGAGCCGGCCGCCGGACAGCTCGTCGAGGCTGCGTGCCTCGGTCGCCAGCACCAGCGGGGTACGGCCGGTGGCGTAGGCAATCGAGCTGCCGATCCGCGCGGACGACGTGGTCTGTGCCATCGCGGCCAGGCTGACCACCGCTGACCGGGTATAGAACTCCGGGCTCCACGCGCTGTGATAGCCGAGCCGCTCAGCGGTCGCGGCGGTAGCGGCCGCCTCGGCAACGCCGCCGCGCAGGATCGCGACGCCGCGCGTCGCCATCAGCCTGGCCTATCCGGGCGCTCGGCCGGGAGAGCGGCGAACCCGCCAATGCGCCTGGCTGACATAGCCGCGAGGGCAGGGGTGGAACCGTTCGGGAAAAAATTGATCTTTCTCACACCGGCACCCCCGGTTCCCGCACGGTTGCCTCACACATCGGAGGTGAAGTTATCTAATACACAATCATCGAGTCTCAGAGTATTCTGTCATGCAACCACGCCGGACGCCAGCTGCGCCAGCACTAGGGGGACCGATGACCGAGCTAGGCACCGTCCGCATCGATCGCCCTGAGCCGGGCGTCGCGATCCTCTGCCTGCACCGTCCCGCGCAGCTGAACGCGCTCGTCGCGGCGATGTTCGCAGACATCAGGACCGCATGCGACCAGCTGCAGGCCGATGAGTCGGTCAACGCGATCGTGCTGACCGGCGAGGGCCGCGGGTTCTGCGCCGGGTACGACCTTGACGAGGCGCGCGAGCTTGCCCAGCTGTCCCCGGCCGGGATGCTCGCGCGACAGGATCTTGCCGCCGCGTCGGTCCTCGCCCTGCGTCAGGCCCGCCAGCCGGTCATCGCCGCGGTCAATGGCCCGGCGATCGGCGGCGGGCTGTCGCTGGCCCTGGCCGCCGACGTGCGGATCGCATCACCGGCAGCCCGGTTCAGTGCCGCTTTCGTCCGGCTGGGCCTGTCCGCTGGCGACATGGGCTGCTCCTGGCATCTGCCGCGGATCGTCGGCACCGGCCATGCGGCAGAGCTGATGTTCACCGGCAAGACCATCGACGCGGACGAGGCCGTGCGCATCGGGCTCACCAACAGGGTCGTACCGGGACAGGCGCTGCTGCCGGAGGCCCGCGCGATGGCGCGGGCGATCGCGGAGTTCTCGCCCTTTGGCATGACCCTGTCCAAGCGTGCGCTGCAGGCGAATCTGGACGCGCCGTCGCTGTATACGGCGCTAGAGGTTGAGGGGCGCGGGCAGGCATTCGCCACCCGTGACCCTGGTTTCCCTGAAGCCCTGGAAAAGATCCGGGCGCAGTTCATGCGCTAACGCTGCCGCGCGCTGTCCCAGGCGGTGAGGGTGGCCATCGTGCCGTGCAGGCCGACCAGTGAGCCGGCCTCCCTAATACGAGCGCGGCAGGCCGAGTACGTGCTCAGCGAGGTAGTTGAGAACCATTTCCTGCGGGACCGGCGCGATGCGCATCAGCCGTGCCTCGCGCCAGTAACGCTCGACGTGGTATTCGCTGGCGTAACCGAATCCGCCGTGCACCTGCACGGCGGCATCGGCCGCAGCGAACCCGGCGTCGGCGGCGAGAAACTTCGCCAGGTTCGCCTGCTCGCCGCAGGGCAGTCCCTGATCGATCCGCCACGATGCGTGCCGGATCGCCAGCTCGGCGGCGGCGAGGTGCGCGTGAGCTTGCGCGAGCGGGAACGATATGCCCTGGTTCTTCCCGATCGGGCGGCCGAAGACCATGCGCTGGCCGGCATAGCTCACCGCACGGCGGAGCGCCGCCTTGCCGACGCCAAGGGCCTCGGACGCGACCAGGATGCGCTCGGCGTTAAGGCCGTCGAGCAGGTAGCTGAAGCCCTTGCCCTCCTCGCCGACGCGGTCTGACTCTTCGACGAACAGGCCGTCGTAGGTGACCTCGCAGGACGCAACAGCGTTGCGGCCGAGCTTCGGGATGGGCCTGATGCCGACGGCCGGGTCCTTGAGCCTGGCCAGGAACAGGGTGAGCCCCTCGGTGCGCCTGGCACACTGATCGGCCGGAGTGGTACGGGTGAGCAGGAGCACGCGCTCGGACTCCAGCGCCTTTGACGTCCATACCTTGCGCCCGGTGACGCGGTAGCCGCCCGCGGCGCGAACGGCGCTGGTCCGGATCGCCGTAGTGTCAAGCCCGGCGTCAGGCTCGGTCACGCCGAAGGCCACGTGCAGGTCTCCGGTGGCTACCCTGGGCAGGTACGCCCGTTTGAGCTCATCGGAGCCGTGCGCGACGAGAGGGTGCATCCCGAAGATGGACAGGTGGATGGAACTGGCACCGTTCATGCACGCGCCGGACGCAGCCACCTCTTCCAGTATGATCGACGCCTCGGCGATACCGGCGCCGCCGCCGCCGTATTCCGCGGGGATCGCGATGCCGATCCAGCCGCCCTTCGCCATCTCGTCGTAGAAGGCCCACGGGAAGGTATGACTGGTATCAAGCTCGGCCCAGTACTCGTCCGGGAACTGAGCGCAGATCTGGCGGACCGCCTCCCGGATGAGCCGGTGCTCGTCGTTCTCGGTGAAATCCAAAGACCCTCCCTAGCTCAGGCACCGGCAGCGTGCTGGGCGGCCACAGTGTCTTAGGAGGCACGACCATGTCGCACCGAGTACATGCGAGCCATGACGACCGCACAAGGTAGTCCAGAATTAAATTCTAGAGCACTAGATTATTTTCCTGTCAATCCTGCAGCGCCGCGTGTTGACGATTAGCTGGCGGCCCGGCCGGGTCCGCATCTAAGAGGGCATCTCATCTAGCTGTGCCCTAGTTCCGGCTACGTAAAGTGATGCTTTGCTTACGGCATCGCACAGTCCGGCGCTATCTCGTGCTACTGGTCAGCGTCATGACCAGCCGGCTGCCATATGCAACCGACCTGTCCGATGCCCGGTGGGCGCTGATCGAGCCGGCCCTGTCCGCCTGGCGGGCCGGACGGGCCGAGGCCGGCCCGGGGCTGTCTGGGCCGGTGCATGAGCTGCGGGAGATCGTCAACGCGATCTTGTACATCAACCGCGCCGGATGCGCGTGGCACCTGCTGCCGCACGACTTCCCGCCCTGTAAGCTTGTTATTTAACCTGCCTGCTTGCGGGCGGTTTTCTTGGTTTCGGCTCGCTTGGCGGTCTTGCCCACGTCGTGGCGGGTGGCCGGGCGGCGGTTCTTTGATCCTGGCGGTCGGCCGGGGCCGGGTTTGCCGGGTTTCGGCGCGCTGGCCAGGTCCGACAGGATCTGGCGGATGTTCCGGAACCCGCGGCGGACCCGGGCGGGGGCAGCCGACCTGGCTGGCATGGTTGCTGCCTGGGCAGGCGCAGGTCGGCGGCAAGCTGGCGGGCGAGGCGGAGCTGGGCGTAGCAGGCGATGATCAGCCAGGTCCACCGGTCGGCGGCGGCCGGGTCGCGCAGCCTGGGCCGGGTCCAGCCGAGGACCTGCTTGAAGAACCTGAACGTGTGTTCGATATCGAAGCGGCGCAGGAACGCCTGCCAGCTGCGATTCACCGCATCAGCATCCGTGCCGACGCGTGATGACCATAGCCATAGTGGCTCCGGGCTGCGGTCGCCGGGCAGGTGAGCCTAAAGCCCGTCCGGCACAGCTGAGCCGCTCAAAATGGAAACCGGATGCCAGGGCGCCCCGAACTGACCTGGCCGCAGCGCAGGGGCCCAGTGTCGCCTGCCACGAGCATGGGACCACCCTGAGGGGTTTTCTGCCACGAGCATGGGACCACCTGGCTGCCAGTGATGGGACCACCCGGCGTGTCGGTTTGGGGTTCTTGATCACGTCCGGTACCGGAACATCCGGACCCACTTGCTAGCGCCGATTATGCGCTCAGGCCAGTCCACGTAAAGCCAGGTATCGGGGATGAGCCCGCGAAGATCCCGGTCGGAGACCTCTCCGGCGACCCACCCGTCGTACAAGATCCGCGGGCCGTCGAGCCAGTGCTGAACGATCTCGGCCAGCAGGCGCATACCCGGCTCGGATACCTCGCTCACAGCGCCACAGTAGTCAGATAGCCGATTCCGGGGCAGCTGGCTCCGCCTAGCGTCAGCGAGGAAACAGATGGTTTGAGTTAGCCGGGTGGCCGCTAAAACGGCACGTGCGGCGCTGATTGGTC
Source organism: Streptosporangiaceae bacterium (assembly GCA_036502085.1). Taxonomy (GTDB): domain Bacteria; phylum Actinomycetota; class Actinomycetes; order Streptosporangiales; family Streptosporangiaceae; genus PALSA-505. Next base: position 1,872 of record DASXZD010000115.1, on the reverse strand, counting down.
TAGACCTATGCTACGCAGGTACCAGCACGGATTCAGCACACGGTCCGGAAACGACGGGAAATAACCAGCACGTTTCGGACAATGCGGGCACGAGAACAGGCCGCCCCACTCCCGAGCCCGGCGGCCCGCCTTCCGTGCACCGGACCCGTAAAACCGCAGGTCAGGCTAGCGGACGGGGAGGCCGGTGACGGCGCGGCCGATGAGCATGCGCTGGATCTCGGAGGTGCCCTCGAAGATGGTGAAGATCTTGGACTACGGGGCAGTTTCCGCAGGTCAGTGGCCTGTTGACCTTCGTGGTATCAGCACGGATCCAGCACGCGCTGTCCGAGATGAGCAACGGTTTCGGGCCGGCAGCCGCACGCTGCCCAAAAGGATCAGCGCATGTTGGGAAGCCGCTGCGGACCGGTGGATCCTTTCACTCGTCCTCCACTCCGTCGTGGGTACATCTGAGGTGCATATACAACGCTGACCTGTGCTTGTACCGGCTTACAGCCCTCCCGTGCGCACGGACAAGCGGGCACCTCCGCAACCGCGCGCCATCTCGACACGGGAAGCGGGATGGCGCGCCTTCTCCTCGTGATCGCCGGTCTTCCCCAGGCAGTTCGACGTACCGAGGCGGCTCCGCCTGATCAGGACCGCCTCGGTACGAGGCCCTGTGACGGTGACTGTCGGCGCGGCCTACGCTTCGATGGACTTGGCTGCGTCGCCGATCACGTCGAGGACGAACTCCGGATGCGACAGCATCGGGACGTGACTGCTGTCGATGTCGTAGGTCTTGGCGCCCATGCGCTTGGCGGCGGCGCGTTCCAGGTCAGGGTTCACGGTGCTGTCGTTGTTGGCGACGATGTACCAGCTCGGCTTGGTCTTCCAGGCGGTGCCGGGGACCTGCTGGTTAAACAGATCCGCGGTCGGCACGGCGCCGACCGCGAGGAGGAATTTCTGCTCGGCTTCGGGCAGGTCGCCGCAGAAGTCCGGGACCCCCGAGGCCTTCAGCCAGATCCGGCCGCCGGCGACCTCGATGTGGTCGAAGACGGGCGTGCGGGCGAACTGGTCCTGCTCCTGCTGCGATGTCTCGTTCTCGTCCGGGCCGAGCGCCGCGATGTACACCAGCGCGCCGACCCGGTCGTGGGTGCCCGCCTTGGTGATCAGGGTCCCTCCGTAGGAGTGACCGACGAGCACGACCGGGCCCGGGACATGGTCGATCGTGAAGTTGACGCACGCGACGTCGCTCTCGAGCGAGTTGAGGCCGTGCTGCGAGGCGAACACCTCATGCCCCTCGGCCTAGAGCGCGGGAATGAGCTTGCTGAAGCACGACCCGTCGGCCCAGAGCCCGTGCGCGAACACGATGCTCGGCTTCTGCGATGGCATGATCTGCTCCTTCACGTCATCTGGTCCCCTGGGCCTGGCGCCCGGAAGCTGACCAGTGCGGATCCGGTTCAGCGGGCTGCACAGCCACCCTCAGGCAAGGTTGGCGGTCAGCCCTTCACCCACTGTAGATGATACACATCATCTACAGTGGCGCCTTGGAGGCTCTGCCCCTGCATCTCCTCGGGCCTCAGGACATGCCCGCAGCCTGGTGGGCGCCCCGGACTGCCGCGAGCCCCGCTTCACCAACGGCGAGTTCGCCGGTGAAAACGCCTTGAAGCACCGGCTCTGACCCGAATCCGCGAGTAGTGCGCGGAGTTGATCTTCAGGGTTGTTACTGGTCTTCTGGAGCGTTGTTTTCGGTGTGCGGCCCGGATACCCGGGGTGTCGCGCCGGGTTCGCGGTTTCCGGGGGTTCTGGTCGGGGCCGGGCGGGCCGGGTCGGTCAGGGGATCGCGGGGAGGGCTCGCAGCCGGGCGAGGACCTCGGCGAGCAGGCTGTGGCCGGG
>DASXZD010000114.1:0-60332 GCA_036502085.1 Streptosporangiaceae bacterium | reverse complement strand
GCGCGGTGACGCCGTCGACGTCGTCGCCCGGCTCAAGGAGGAGTCCGAGGTGCCGTTGCGCTCGCACGGCAGCCTGTCGATGAACCGGGCGCTGATGGCCGCCGGCCTGGTCGACCGCGTCCAGGTGACGCTCTTCCCCGTGATCACCGGTCAGACTGGGCTAGAGCCGATCTTCGGGGGTGCGGCCGACTTCGACCTAGAGCTGATCGAGAGCCGGACGCTCGACGGCAACACCCAAGAGCTCATCTACCGGCCCGCCCTGCATGCCTGAGTCCGTCCAAGCACCCACCCCGGTCAGATCTACCTTGAGGCGCCCTGGCGGTAGGTGGCCCATGATCGCGCGGCTCGCGCCATCTTGACTTCCACAGTGCTTGTCGTCTCAAGGGACCGGCGGTGCCGCGGATAACAGAATGCCCGCGTAGAGATCAACCGGAGTCAATAGGCGTACGCCAGTTGAACGGGTTGCCTCGGGTGAGCAGTTCCACGGCGACTGCGGTCATGAGCGTTTCACCTCCTTTCACGGACGAGTGACGGGCTCCCTTACCTCCCTCCGTGCTGGCAGAACACTTCGAGCGGGGCCTTAGCTTGCCGGTAGAGGCTGGCCAGCGGCATACAGGTGCCGCAGGTCTTCTGGAGGGTGCAGCCGGAGCAGCCGCCGCGCCGGGTGAGCAGTGAGTCGGCGGCAGCCGCGAGCCTACGCAGACCGTCCATGCCTTCGGCGATCAGGTCGACTTGAGGGTCGCGGCCGACCTTGCAGATGGATGCTCTGCCATGCGGGTCGGCGTGGAAGTGGGTGATACCGGCGTTGCATCCGGTGTAGGGCTTGCGCTTGCGGAGCATTTCCCTGGCCTGGCTGGGCAGTACCTCTCCGCCGCCGTGGATGGTGGGGCTGATGTTCGTGTACTCAAAGGACGGGATGCCGTAGCGGTCAGCAATGGCTCTCATCTGGGGTATCTCGTGCGCGTTGTGGTTGGACACGACGATGTTGATCCGCATCGGCAGCTCTGCTTCGTGGGCGGCTGCGAGTCCTCGCATGAACCGGCGGAACGCCCCCCTGCGCCGGGTCATCCCGTCGTAGGACTCCTCGGTGGCCCCGTACAGGCTCAGCGTTAGCCGGTACGGTCGGCGCTTGGTCAGCAGGTCGAGCGTTCTGGGCTGGTCCAGCCGTGATCCGTTGGAGGAAACCTGGATCATCATGCCCATGTCCCAGGCGGTGGCGTGTGTTTCGGCAAACAGCGGATCGATCAGCGGCTCGCCGCCCGTGAGCTGAAGCCACAAGACCCCGGCGTCGGCCATCACCTGGAGCAGTCGTTCCCGGCCTGGCCAGTCCATGCCTGCGAATGCCTTTTCTCCGAGGTAGCAGTGCTCGCAGTCGTAGTTGCAGCCGAGGTTCAGCTCATAGCTGGCGCGAGCGTACCCGTAGGCGGTTTCCGGACGGACCAAGAGCGTGTGGCGGATGAGGCGGCCGGCCAGATCTTCGCCCCATCCGCCCCGGACAGCCCCGACGAGCCAGGCCGGGATCTGTGCGTCGGTGGGTGCGTCGCGCAGTTCGGCGTACCGCGCGGCCCCGATCCGGATTGCGCCGTCATATCCGGGCCGGACGACAACGTGCCCCTCGGGGTAAGGGCTGACGATGGGCTGATGGGGCATGAGCGTCTCCGGGGTGAGGGTGCGCGGGTCAGGCGAGCAGCGTGTCGGCGTGCTTGTGGAGCCTGGCTGCCAGGCCGCCCGGGTCGGGCAGCCGGGTGAGGTTCCTGATGATCAGCGCGGCGGCGACCATCTGGGCGTACCTGCCGCTCGGGGTATCCAGCACGTCGGCCAGCACTTCGTAGACGCGATCTGCCACGGCTGGGACTTCGAGCGCCGTGAGGTAGAGGTAGGCGGCACCGTAGCCGGTGGCGGCCACGCACCAGTGCTCCATGTCGAGAATCTGGAAACGCGGGGCGGTGATGTTTTTCCAGTTCAGGTCGATGTGCTCGGTCCCGAAGACCGGAACGCAGCCGACCGGGATCGGACGGCGATAGGTCGCGCTAAGCAGGCAGCCGTACTCCTCGGCATCGTGGACCGGAAACCGCCGATCCGTGGGATACGCACGCAGCGCCGCCAGCGACGCGCTCAGATCGGCGAACCAATCAGACGGCAAGTCCGGAGCGGTCCGCAGGAAGCGATCGCAGGAGGCGATGGGTTCAGTGACGAGGGTGAGGACTTCGGCGCTGATAGGGACGGGTTCCGGCCCGTCGGCGCGCCACTCGATCCGGTGCAGCAGCGACGGCTTGCTGACCCCAGGGATTGCCGCAGCTTCCGAAGTGCCCAGCCATGCTTTGTGGCTCATTTCGTGCTCAAGAAACGGGCTGACCCGCAGCCATGCGCGCTGACCTCGGAACATGACCGGTGATCCGGCAAAGGCATAGCGGTGGACGCGACCTCCAGGCTCCGGGACAGCGCCCAGGCGCCTAGCAGACTCTTCGAGAAGGCTCGCCTGCCACTTCTCGAAGTCGGCAATCCGCGTTGGTAGCCACCGGGCTCCCGACTCGTTTCGGATGATCATCGATTCCGGCTCCTTCCTCGTGCGAAGTTCTCACTGAGGGCAGATAACGGCCCAGACGACCTTGCCTGGGCTGCCGTCGTCGGCCGGGCACCAGCCGAATCGGTCGCTCATGGACTGGACAAGGAACAGGCCCCGGCCGTTCTCATCGTCGGCTCCGGCGTTGCCGGGCTCGGGGGTGCCGGGGCAGAAGTCACGGACGAGAATGGCCAGCTCGCCCTGGTCGAGGGTGAGGATCAGCCGGACGAAGGGTTGACCCTCCTGGCGGGAAGTGAGCATCGCGTTGGTGGTCAGCTCCGACACGACGAGATCGGCCGTGTCCGAAAATCCGGCCAGCCGCCATTCCCACAGGACCTGCCGGGTCCAGGCGCGAGCACAACCCGGGGCGGTTGGCACCGCGCCCAGGTCGAGGACCGCACGCGAGGGCTGACGCGCCGGATGCGGCGACCGTGGCCGGTAGGGCATGGTCCGGCTCCTCGCCACGGTGCTCACGGTCATGAGGGTCCTTCGATGGTGCAGGGTGCTCTGGAAGGGTTACGGAGTCGCTTCCGCGACGCCCGCCCGCTTCTGCGGGTGGCAAGCGGGATTCTGTACGTCACGCTAGGTAGCGCGTGGCCGCCGGGTACAGCGACTTGCGAGAGTGTGCGCGGATTTAGCGGAAGTCAGCTACTGCGCGGTTGATGAGTTTCCTGGCATGGCTTCCGTACACGGCCATGCCCTCCAGGTCGGCAAAGGTGCGCAGGTAAACGGCGATCTGCCGGGACTGAGTGATGGCCAGTTCAGCGGCGGGAGTTTCGATCAGCACCCGTGACTCGTCGAAAATCCAGAAACCCGGGCTCGACCACATGGTGCGCTCCGCGTCAACCGGGATGATCCCGAGTCGCACAGTCGGCAGAGTCGATGCCTGCCATAGATGTGCGAGCTGGACGGCCATCATCTCGGTACTGCCGATCCGTGATCGCAGCGCCCACTCCTCCAGCACGACCGCGAACCGGTGATCACCGCGACGCAGGACACGCTGTCGTTCCAGTCGGGCGGCAACAGCGCTATCGAGGTCATCAGGGATGCCGTTGAACTCGACGATCCGCCCCATCCTGGCCCTGGCGTATTCAGCGGTCTGGAACAACCCGGGGATGACACCAGGCTCGTAGATGCGGAACCGCCGGGTCCGCTCGTACAGCGGCAGCGGCGCCTCTTGCAGCCTGCGCAGGCCCGCGCGGATCATCCGGCGCCACTCGACGTACATCGACTCGATGCTGCGCAGGGCCGCCATGAGGTCGGCGGCCTGATCCGGAACGCCGCAGATGGCGCACCACGTCCGGATGTCTGCCGGTGAGGGCGTGCTACGGGCGTGCTCGATCCGCGAGCACTTGGATTCGTGCCAGCCGGCTGCCTGTGCGACCTGCCTGGCCGTAAGTTCCGCGTCCTTGCGGATTTCCCGTAGCCGCACAGCGAGCGCGTCGAGCGCCTGCTGTGTAGTGGCTGAGCGAACCGGCACTGAGGGAGTCTCCCGCTAGGCGAGCTGGTGTTGCTCGTGCGGAACGGCACGATCCCACACCGCCTCGAACGCCGCAGCGCACAATTTGACGACGGCCGGATCGTCTCGCACCTCAGTGCCTGCTGGCGCGCCATCGCCGCTGAAGTAGTTGAACAGGACAGCGGTGTCATCGAACAGCCAGAAGTCGTTGCCGGGCAGCGACAGGTCCGAGGCCTTCGGCCGAGGTAGCCAGCGCACGTGCTCTCCGGCCGCCAGGTTCGCGGCCGGGGTCACCTCGTACTCGAATCTGATGTAGTCGCTGACAGGCTCGCTGATGATCCGGGCCCGCCGCACCGTTACGCCACGCCGGATGGCGCTGCCGACGAACGCATGCCATGCCGCATCGGGTCCGCTCCGGTCATACGGCCGACGCTCGCGCCATGCGGCGAACGCCGGCGAACTGCCGCTGTAGTCGTCGCGCATCTCCAGGTGGACCGCTGACCGGGTGACGGAATGGAACAGCCGGTCAAAGTCCGGCGGTTCCGCCATTGCTGACCTCCTTGAAGAACTGCATCATCCGCTTGGGAAGCCGGAGCACCGTCTCGTGACCGGGTACCGTTCCGATCTGGGCCAGCGTGCCGGGGTCGGTGATACGCCATCCCTGGATCACGTAGCAGTCGCCGTCATCCCACACCGTGGGTGAGCCGTTGTACTCCGACTCAGGGTCCTTGCCAAGGAACTGTAGCGCCATGATTTACCTCCTGTGATGAGGGTGCGGCGGTCTGCTCCGTACCGTCGTATGCTTGCTGATCATCTAAATAGGTCCGGATGTAATGAGCGTGCGCCCGGCCTGCGTCGTGTGTCAATACATCCGGATGTATTACTTCGCGCACGGGAGGAGGAGCGGCCATGGCCATGTGGCAAGACATCGCTGACGCGCTCCGCGAGGCGATAACCCGCGGCGAGTACCCGCCTGGGACCACCATCCCGAAAGAAAAAGAGCTGATGGCCGCGCACGGCGCGGGGCGCGAAACCGTGCGGCGAGCCGTCATCCAGCTCACCGCCGAGGGACTGGTGGAACCCGTCCGGCGGCGCGGCACGGTTGTCCGCGCCCGCCCAGCCCGTCGGCCGATCGCGCGCTCCCGGCTGGTGTACCGCGATGATCTCGGCTATTACTTCGACCAGGCAGCACAGGGCTGGCGTCCGCTCGCGCCACCGTCTGTTTCCCGAGGACCCGCGCCCTTCGACGTCGCCACACAGCTTGGCGTGGAACCAGGCGATGAAGCCGTGATCCGCGACCGGATCATGGGCGATCCGGAGACAGGCCGGCCGACCCAGCTCGCCACCTCATACATCCCAGCCGACTTGGCTACGGAACTGCCGGTTCTCGCCGCGCGTGACACCGGACCTGGCGGCATCTACGACCGCATGGAAGAAGCCGGGCTCGGCCCGATCCGGTGGACCGAGGCCATCACCACCCGCCCTCCCTCACCCGCAGAAGCCAGCAGGCTTGGACTGGCCCCGGGCGTGGCGCTCTTGCGGATCGTGCGGCTGGCCACCAGCCCGGGCGGCCGGCCCCTGGAAGTCAACGACACGCGCATGAACGGCGACGAGTTCGAGATCAGCTACCTCCTCGGCCGAGATGCCTCCGCAGCATCGCCAGCGGTCAGCACCGATTCAGCACGGGGTCCGGAAACGACGGGAAACAACGGGGACTAACCGGACAATCCGAGCACGAGAACAGGTCGCCACACTCAGGATCTGATGGCCGGTTCGATCGGGAGAACGATACAAGAAACCGCAGGTCAACCCCCAGCATCAACCCTTGAGCAGCTGCCGGGCCATCACCACGCGCTGGATTTGGTTGGTGCCTTCGTAGATCTGGGTGATCTTGGCGTCGCGCATCATCCGCTCGACCGGGTAGTCGCTGACGCAGCCGTAGCCGCCGAGGAGCTGCACCGCATCCGTGGTGACCTCCATCGCCGCGTCGGAGGCCATGCACTTGCAGGCCGAGGAGAAGAACGTCAGGTCGGCGTCGGGCTGGCCGGCCATGGCCCGCTCGGACTTCGCAGCGGCGGCGTAGGTGAGCTGCCGGGCGGCTGCCAGCTTCATCGCCATGTCGGCCAGCATGAACTGGACGCCCTGGAACTCCGCGACCGGCTTGCCGAACTGCTGCCGCTCCTGCACGTAGGACAGCGCGTAGTCCAGCGCCCCCTGGGCGATGCCGAGCGCCTGCGCGGCGATCGTGATCCTGGTGTGGTCCAGGGTGGCCAGTGCGGTGCGGAGCCCGGTTCCCTCCGCGCCGATGATCCGGTCGGCGGGGATCACGCAGTTGTCGAAGTACAGCTCCCTGGTGGGCGAGCCCTTGATGCCGAGCTTGTGCTCCGGCGCGCCGAAGCTGAACCCGGGATCCTCCTTCTCCACGACGAACGCCGAGATGCCGCCGGCTCCGGCGGACGGATCGGTCACCGCCATCACCGTGTAGAACTTCGCCACCCCGGCGTTGGTGATCCACCGCTTGGTCCCGTTCAGCACGTAGGTGTCGCCGTCGCGCGCCGCGCGGGTCTTCATCGACGCCGCGTCGGAGCCGGCCTCCGGCTCGGACAGCGCGTAGCTGAACATCCCCTCGCCGCGAGCGACCTGCGGCAGGTACCGCTGCTTGAGATCTTCGGAAGCGGATAGCAGCAGCGGCACCGTGCCGAGCTTGTTCACCGCGGGGATCAGCGAGGAGGAGGCGCACGCCCGCGCCACCTCTTCGATCACGATCACCGTTGCGATCGCGTCGGCACCCGCGCCGCCGTAGGCCTCGGGGATGTGCACCGCCTGCAAGTCCGCCTGGGCCAGGACTTCGTACACGTCCCAGGGGAACTCGGCCGTCTGGTCCACTTCGGCCGCGCGAGGGGCGATCTTGTCGTCGGCGAGCGCCCGCACGGACTCGCGCAGGGCAACGTGCTCGTCGGCCAGGGCGAAGGCGGGAAAGTCGAGGCTCATGGCTCGATGGTAGAAGCCGGCCTTGCGGCCAGGGTAAAGCGCGGCCCGGCCTGAGCACCGGGCCGCTGCCGAGGCACCCGCTCAAGGACTTGTAGGGTCAGGGAGTCGTCCTCGAAGGTAGCGGACAGGGTCACGGGATCACCCGTGCTGAAGATCCCCGTGCAGCCGCTGATGTTGTAGGCGGCGTGCAGGTCGCCGCCTCACGTACGGTAAACGAGCAGTGCGGGTTGGCGTAGGACTGGTAGGTCACCGTGTCGTCGCCCGCGGGCCGTCCAGGTCACCGCTGCACAAGGATCTGGAGAAGGAGATGTCTACGCCTCGCGGGAGCCTGCATCACGTCGAGCTGTGGGTACCCGACCTGGCCCGCGCCCGCGACCAGTGGGGCTGGCTTCTCGGTGAGCTTGGCTACACGCAGTTTCAGGACTGGGAGCACGGCCGGAGCTGGCAGCTGGGCGGCACGTACCTCGTCGTCGAGCAGTCGCCGGCCCTGACCGGCGGCGGCCACGACCGGCTCCGGCCCGGGCTGAACCATCTCGCCTTCCACGCGGGCAGCCGGGCCAGCGTCGATGCCCTCGTCGCGGCGGCACCCGCGCGCGGCTGGACGCTGCTGTTCGCTGAGGCCCACCCGTACGCGGGGGGCCAGGAGCACTACGCCGGCTACCTGAGCAACACCGACGACTTCGAAGTCGAACTCGTCGCCGACGGCTGATGGGGCTTGGCGAAACGATTTCCATGATCACGAAGACTTTGCAGCGTCATCACGCGCTTACGTCTTCATGATCATGAGGAGGGTTCATGGCCGAGCGGGGTCCGGCGGTACCGGGGAGCCGGCGTTACCGCAGGACTGGCCGTTTCGCCAAGGTTTACTGACGGCCCGCCTCGCCGGGCGGGTCGTCGCCGGCCAGGGTGGCGCCCGGCGCGCGCAGCGCGCGAAGCGCGGCGCCCTTGGCGCGGGCCTGGTCGCCGAGGCGCTCCTGGAACCGAGTCATCGCCTCGCGCAGAGCGGGATCGGCGGCGCCGAGGATGCGGACGGCGAGCAGGCCGGCGTTGCGGGCGCCGCCGACCGCCATCGTCGCGACCGGTATGCCGGCCGGCATCTGGACGATGGACAGCAGCGAGTCCAGGCCGTCCAGGTGGGCGAGCGGCACCGGCACGCCGATCACCGGCAGCGGCGTGACCGAGGCGAGCATGCCGGGCAGGTGCGCCGCGCCGCCGGCGCCGGCGATGATCACCCGCAGGCCGCGCTGCGCGGCTGCGGATCCGTAGCCGATCATGTCGTGCGGCATCCGGTGCGCGGACACCACGTCGGCCTCGTAGCCGACGCCGAATTCGTCCAGCACCTCGGCGGAGGCCCGCATCACCGGCCAGTCCGAGTCGCTGCCCATCACGACGGCAACCAGCGGCTGGGACGTCACGAGGCGTCACCCCCGGACGGCCGGGCCGGCGGACCAGCCGACACGACGGCAACCAGCGGCTGGGGGGTCACGAGGCATCGCCCCCGGACGGCCGGGCCGGCGGATCGGCTGGTTCTTCGGCGGTACCCCAGCGCAGGTAGCTGGCCGCGCTGACGGCACGGTCCCGCAACTCCGCCAGGTCGGTGCCGAGCGCGGTGACGTGACCGATCTTGCGGCCGGGCCTGGCCGGCTTGCCGTACAGGTGCACCCGCAGCGCCGGGTCGGCGGCCAGCACGTGGTGCAGCCGGGCGTACAGGTCACCGTCGTCGCCGCCCAGCACGTTGACCATCACGACCTGCGGCGCGGTCAGTTCCGGCGCGCCGAACGGCATGTCGAGTACCGCCCGCAGATGCTGCTCGAACTGCGAGGTACGCGCGCCCTCGATGGTCCAGTGTCCGCAATTGTGCGGGCGCATCGCCAGCTCGTTGACCAGCAGCCCGCCTCCGGCGTGGAACAGTTCCACGGCGAGCAGCCCGGTCACGTCCAGCTCGGCCGCCAGCCGCAGCGCCAGCGACTGCGCCTCGATCGCGAGTCCGGCCGGCAGCCCGGGGGCCGGCGCCAGCACCTCGCGGCAGATGCCGTCGCGCTGGACGGTCTGCACCACCGGGTACGCGACCCCCTGACCGTACGGGGAGCGGGCCACCAGGGCGGCCAGCTCGGCGGTGAACTCCACATGCTCCTCGGCGATCAGGGCGATCCCGTGCGCGAGCACCCCGGCGGCCTGCGCGGCAGACTCGCACACCCATACGCCCTTGCCGTCGTACCCGCCGCTTATCGCCTTGAGCACTACGGGCCACCCCCCGTACCGTTCGGAAAAACTCGTGACGTCTGCGAGGGTGGTCACCGGGGCAAAGCCGGGACAGGGGACGCCAAGCCCGCCGAGCCGCTCCCGCATCGCCAGCTTGTCCTTCGCGTAGCGGAGCGCCGGGCCGCCGGGGCGGATCGGCACCGACGCCTTCTCCAGCGCGTCCAGGTGCTCGGCCGGCACGTGCTCATGATCGAAGGTCACGGCGTCGCAGCCGCCGGAGAAGGCGAGCAGGTCGTCGAGCGACCGGTAGTCGCCGACCCGGGTGCCCGCGCAGACCTGGGCGGCGCTGTCCGCGCCCGAGCCGGCGAGCACGCGGAACGTGATGCCGAGCGGGATCGCCGCCTGGGCGGTCATCCGGGCCAGCTGGCCCGCCCCCACCATGCCCACCACGGGATTGCCCTGCTCAGCCACGCGCGTAGCCTACGGCAAAGCCGCGGCAAGCCGCCGGGTCAGGCCGGCCCAGGCCGACGGCGCGTCGGGCTATCCCTGACCGGGCAAACTTCACATACTGGTACCACGAACCCGACGCAGTTGATCTAGCGCGCCACCGCGAGGCGCTCTATCATCACGACGGCTATACCTGCGCAAATCGGTCAAGGAGCTGGTGGGCGATGGCGACTTCGGACAAGCAAGCCCCGCCTCAGGCGGGCGGGGTCGCTATGGTCGTGCGCGAGGGCAGCTACGGCGACAAGGTAGTCGCCGTCGAGCCGGGCGGCGCGGAATTCATCCCGCTGAACGAGCGGCACGGCCGCCCGCTGCAGCTCTTCTGGACCTGGACCTCGCCCAACCTGGAGTTCGCCACGATCTTCGTGGGCGTGCTCGGGGTGGCGCTGTTCGGCCTGAACTTCTGGCTCGCCTCGCTGGCGGTCGTGATCGGCACGGCGGCCGGCTCGGTCACCCAGGGCCTGCTGTCGGCCCGCGGGCCGTTGCACGGCGTGCCGCAGATGGTGCTGAGCAGGCTCGGCTTCGGCTACTGGGGCAATGTGCTGCCCGCCGGGCTGAACGCGCTCACCGCGGGCATCGGCTGGTTCGCGGTCAACAGCGTGAGCGGCGCGTTCGCGCTGAATACGCTCACGCACCTGGCCAAGCCGGCCTGCCTGGTGATCATCGTGGTCGCGCAGGTCGTGATCGCGTTCTTCGGCCACAACCTGGTGCACGCCTTCGAGCGGTACGCCTTCCCCGTGCTGGCCGTCATCTTCGTGATCACCACGGTCGTGCTGCTGGCCAAGTCGCATCCGGGGGCGCACATCCCGGCCGGCTTCGCCGGGACGACCGGCGGGTTCCTGCTCACCGCCGGCGCGGCGTTCGGCTACGCGGTCGGCTGGAATCCCTACGCGGCCGACTACACCAGGTACATGCCGCCGGATTCGAGCAAGCGGGCCGTCGCCCTCTGGTCCGGCCTCGGCGTGTTCGTGTCCTGCGTCGTCCTGGAGATCGTCGGTGCGGCGTCCGCGACGCTGAGCGGGGCCAGCGCGATCGGCGGCAACCCGACCGGCGCCTTCACCGGCCACCTGCCCACTGCGCTGGCCGACGCGACCCTGCTGGCCATCGCCCTGGGCGCCGTGGCCGCGAACGTGCTGAACATCTACTCAGGCGCGCTCTCCTTCACCGCGCTCGGCATCAGGCTGCCGCTGCGGCTGCGGCGCGCGATCGTGGCGGTGAGCTTCGGCATCATCGGCTTCATCGTTGCGCTGACCGGACTGCACGACGCCGGCACCAAGTACGAGAACTTCCTGCTGGTCATCGCGTACTGGATCGCGCCGTGGCTGGCCGTCGTGTTCTGCGACCAGTTGCTGCGCCGAGGGCCGGTCGACGAGTTGCTCTATGACACCAGGCACACCAACTGGGCCGGCCCGGTCGCGATGCTGGCCGGCATCGGCATATCGATCTGGCTGTTCTCCAACCAGACGGAGTACGTCGGGATCGTGCCGACGCACGTGCCCTCGGCCGGCGACCTGACCTTCGAGGCGGGCTTCCTGCTGACCACCGTGATCTACCTCGGCTGGCACGCGGTCGAGCGCAGATTGCGGCCGGCCGCGACAGTCCGCTAGCCGCTCGCGGCCGCGCCCGGCAGCTCACGGCCGCGCCTGGCAGCCGCGCGGAGACCCGCTCCCGGGCTGCGCGGACAGCCGCTCGCCAGCGGCCCGAAATTCCTAACCGCAGCCGCCAGGCTGGGAGTATCCCATGTTCCGGGTAAAGTGACCGCAGCGTGGCCGCCTTACCGGGTAGCCTGTCAGCTTCTGCCGACCATCGGCAGGTATGGACGGCTATAGGCGGGCCACCGGCACGTTCTGTCGCCCTTGATGTCTGCTGGCATGCAGATCCGAGAGAGGACCGGGCCGCATGGGGAGCCTGATCACTGGGATGTATCGCCGCTTTGCCGGGCTGATCGCGGAGATCGGCAAGTTCGGCTTGGTCGGCGCGTTCGCGGCGATCGTAGACCTCGGCGGTGCCGGGTACCTGAACGGGGTCGTCGGCCTCGGGCCGCTGACCTCCAAGGCCATCGCGGTGGCCGTGGCGACGGTGGTCTCTTACCTCGGCAACCGGTTCTGGACCTTCCGGCACCGGGCCAACCATGCGCTGTTCCGAGAGTGGATTTCCTTCCTTACGCTGAACCTGTTCGGTCTTGCGATCGCCGAGGCCACGATCGGGTTCACCTACTATGCGCTCGGTTTCCACGGGCACCTGGCGTACAACCTCGCCAGCGTGGCCGGCACCGGGCTCGGCACCGTGTTCAGGTACTGGTCGTACAAGAAGTGGGTGTTCCTGGCGGCCGAGCCTGGCCTGGGCGACCTGCCTGAGCAGATAGCCGAGCTGGCGTCGTCCCGGGAATCACGCCGGGGCTGATCAATGCCCCATTCACGGATTATTGACGCCGGGCATGAAATTTTTACATTTCATTGATAAATGAGGCCATACGTTACAGCTCAGAGGGCGCCGGTACACGGACCTTCCTGAGAGACCTTTTAATTGAAAGCACTGCCGGCCGCCGACGCCGCGGGTGCCGCTGATCAGCTCCCCGGCCATGGTGGTATCCGTGTGCCGCGCGCTCCCTCAGGTCGCCACAGCGAGATGAAGGAGCGAGCGATGAGACGGCGAACATCAGAGCCCGGCCAGAGGCACCGGAGCATGATCCGGCGCAGACCAGCCCGTCGCGTGATCCTCACCGCGGCTACCGCGACGGTGGCGCTGGCCGCGGGCGTATCCGCCTCGGCCGCGACCGGCCGGCCGGTGTCGGCGGCTGTCCGCCCGGCCTACCTGAATCCGCACTTGCCGGTCCAGGCCCGGGTGAGTGACCTGCTCAGCCAGATGACCTTGCCGGAGAAGATCGGCCAGATGGTGCAGATCGAGGCCACGCAGGTCACCGACAAGACCAACGCGTGCACGAGCACCGGCGGCTTCAACATGCCGAACCCGGTGTGCGAGCACAAGATCTTCATCAACGACGACGCCGGCTCGATCCTGGCCGGCGGGACCGACGTCGCGCCGGACACGACCGGTCAGGGCGGGGTCGGCAACACCGGCCTGGACTGGGCCAACGAGTACAACATCATGCAGTCCTACGCGATGCAGCACTCGCGGCTGCACATTCCGGTCATCTTCGGCGTCGACGCTGTGCACGGCTTCGGCCACCCGTGGCAGGCGCCGCTGTTCCCGCAGTCCATCGGGATAGGTGCCACCTGGGATCCGTCCGCCGCCATGGAGGGCGGCCAGGTGACCGGCAACGCGGTGCGCGCCACCGGGTGGAACTGGGTCTTCGCCCCGGTCCAGGACGTGGCGCGGGACAACCGCTGGGGCCGCTACTACGAGACTTGGGCCGAGGAGCCCGCGCTGTCCGGCGCGATGGGCGGCGCGTTCGTGCGCGGGCTGCAGAGCGTCGGCGGCAATGGCCTTAAGGTCACCGCCACCGTGAAGCACTTCGCCGGGTATTCCGAGTCGATCAACGGGCACGACCGGGTACAGGCTGAGCTGCCGATCCGTTATCTGCAGGACCAGTTCCTGCCCTCATACGCCGGCGCGATCGACGCCGGGGCGGGTACGGTCATGGTGGACTCCGGCTCGGTCAACGGGATTCCCGCCACCGCATCGCACTTCCTGCTCACCACCGAGTTGCGCGACCGGCTTGGCTTCAAGGGCGTGGTGATCAGCGACTACGGCGACGTGCCCGCGCTGGCCACCACCTACCACATGGCCTCCGGCCTGGCGGGCGCGGCCGCGCTGGCCATCAACGCCGGCGTCGACGTGGCCATGCTGCCCTTCAACGCGGGCCAGTGGCAGATCGCAGTGCAGCACGACGTGGCGAACGGGGCCATCTCGCTGGCGCGGATTAACCAGGCCGTCCAGCGGATCCTCACGCTGAAGTTCCAGCTCGGGCTCTTCGACCACCCGATGGTGGATGCGAGCAAGGCCGACGCCGCCGTGGATGCGGGTCGCAATGACACCCTGCAGGCCGCGCGCGAGTCGATCACCCTGCTGCGCAACCAGGGCAACGTCCTGCCGCTGTCGCCGTCGAGCAAGCTCGTGGTGACCGGGCCGAACGCGAACAACATGGCCTACCAGCTCGGCGGCTGGAGCGTTTCCTGGCAGGGCGCGTTTACCAGCGGCCACGTGTGCTGCGAGGGCCCGCCCAACCAGATTCCGCCCGGTACCACGGTGCTCAAGGGCCTGCGGAGCGAGGACAGCAATGTCACCTACGCCCCCAGCAAGCAGGCAGCGGTCGCCGGCGCCGCGTCGGCGGACGCCGTGATCGTCGCCGTCGGCGAGAAGGCGTACGCCGAAGGGCTCGGGGACAACCCCGCGCCGCAGCTCACGCCGACCCAGAAGAGCCTGGTCAGCGCGCTGGAGAAGACCGGCAAGCCGGTGATCGTCGTGGTGATCGCGGGCAGGCCGCTTGGTCTCGGCCCTGCGGAGCAGGCCAGTGCGATCCTGATGGCCTACCAGGGCAGCACCGAGGCAGGCCGGGCCGTGGCCGACGTCATCTTCGGCAAGGTCGACCCGAGCGGCAAGCTGCCCGTGACGTGGCCGTCCGATGCGGCCGCACCCGGCGGGGACTTCAACACCGGCGCCCCGTCACCGCTCGGCGATGAGCCGAAGTTCTTCGACCAGTTCTCCTACACCGGCTCCGGCCAGGGCAGCGGCTACAACCCGCTCTACCCGTTCGGCTACGGGCTGTCGTACACCACGTTCGGCACCAGCGGGCTGTCGGCGACCAGCAGCGTGTCCAGCACCGGGACGGTGACCGCCAGCTTCACGGTGTCCAACACCGGCAGCGTGGCGGGCACCGACATAGTGCCGGTGTACGTTCACCAGCCGGTCAGCCTGGTCCTGGTGCCAAACCAGCGGCTGGTGGGATTCACCCGGGTGACGCTGAATCCCGGGCAGTCCAAGACCGTGCAGGTCAGCTTCCCTGTCTCGGCACTGGCCGTCACGCCCGGCGACATCGACGGCACCGCGAGCCCGCAGGTGGAGACGGGGGGCTACCAGGTGCAGATCGGCACGCCCGCCAGCCTGAGCGCCGACTTCACCGTCCACGGCTGATCACCGCCGCGAAAGGATCCTGAACGAAGCCGGTACCCCGGTGGCGGGCCGTCGAACTGCCCGCCGCCGGGGTACCGCACGCAGGCTCGTCAGGCCGGCCCGCTGACCACCGGCTCATCTTCGGAGCCGATCGGAGACCGGCTGGGCAGGAAGACGGCGAACACGGCCGGCTGCGGCCGGACCAGCACCACCCGCCAGCCGTCTGACGCCGCCACGGTGCGGGCCAACGCCAACCCGAGCCCGGTGCCCTGCGGGCGGCTGCTGAAGTTCCGCTCGAAGATGCGCGGGACGAGCTCGTCGGGGACGCCCTTGCCCTCATCGCGCACCTCGATCATGACTGACCTGGGGGTCTGCAAGGTCCGGATCGTGACCGTCCCCGCGCCGTGAACCAGCGCGTTGTCCAGCAGCGTCGCGATCACCTGGGCCAGCGCGCCGGGCGTGACGTAGCCGTTCAGGCCCTTCTCGCCGGTCAGCTCCAGTTTCCTGTTGGCGCGGCGGAACGCGGGTTCCCATTCGTCGATCTGCTGGCTGAGGATGTCATCGATACCGGTGAACCTGGGCGCGTTGCCGCCGCTGCGCCTGGTCCGGCCCAGAAGCTGGCTTACCACCTCGGCGAGCCGCTCGGTCTGGGTCAGCGCGGCCTCGCCCTCGGCCCGCACCGCTTCGGGCTCGTCGGCGGCCGCGATCATCTCCTCCAGCCGCATGGACAGGGCGGTCAGCGGGGTGCGTAGCTGGTGCGAGGCGTCGGAGGCGAACTCCCGCTCGGCGGTGAGCATGTCCGATACCCGCCGCGCCGAGCCGTCCAGCCCCTCGGCCACCTGGTCGAGCTCGGGCAGGCCGTACCGGCGGCCGAGCGGCCGAGCGTCACCCGAGCCGAGCCGCGCGGCGGCGCCCGCCAGATCCTCGAGCGGGCGGATCAGCCGCTGGGCCTGCAGCATGGCCAGGCCGACCGCCCCGCCGATCGCGAGCAGGGCCAGCCCCGCGACCAGGCCGAGCGCGCCCGCCACCCGGCCGACAACCCCCGAGCTGTTCGTCTCCACGGTGACCGTGTAGGCACCGTCGGTGTCCTGCCCCAGCCGCACCCGGTGCTCCGGCGGTGCCGTCCCGAACGTGGCCACGGTGCGGCCGTTCCTGGCGATGATGACGTAGTCGCCGGACAGTGACTGGGCGATCTCGCCGTAGTCTTCCTGCTGGTTCTTGCTCGCCCGGTACTGCAGCTCCGTCGCGGCCAGGGTCGAGTCCCGCTGCAGCTGCCGGGCCGACTCGTCGTTCACCAGGCGGCTCATCACGACCGCCAGCGGCACGCCGAGCAGCAGGACAGCGGTCACCGCCACCACCAGGGTGGAGATCAACAGCCGCCTGCGCACGGGTCAGCCCCTGCGCCCGAACCGGTACCCGACGCCGCGCACGGTCTAGCTCCCGCGTTCGAACCTGAAGCCGACGCCGCGCACAGTGGTGATGTAGGTGGAGCTGTGCGCGTCGTCACCGAGCTTGCGGCGCAGCCAGGAGACGTGCATGTCCAGGGTCTTGGTGGATGCCCACCATTTCGCGCCCCAGACATCGCGCATCAGCTGCTCTCGGGTCACCACCTTGCCCACGTCCCTGATCAGGGCCCAGAGCAGGTCGAACTCCTTGGTGGTGAGCTCGAGCTCCTCGTCGCCACTCCAGGCGCGGCGGGCCTCCGGATCGATCCGCACGCCCTGCACGACTTGGGTCTCGGAGCTGCCCCGCCGCAGCAGGGCGCGGACCCTGGCCAGCAACTCGGCCAGCCGGAACGGCTTGGTGACGTAGTCATCGGCGCCGGCATCCAGGCCGATCACGGTGTCTACCTCATCGGCCCGCGCGGTCAGCACGAGCACCGGTGTGGCCCGGCCCTCGGACCGCAGCCGCCTGCAGACCTCAAGGCCGTCAAGCTCGGGCAGCCCGAGGTCGAGCACGATCAGGTCGATGCCGCTGCCCAGGGCGCGGCCAAGCGTGTCGGGACCGTCGGCCGACACGTCAACGTCGTAGCCCTCCCGGCGCAGCGCGCGGGCGAGCGGCTCAGAGATGGAGGGGTCATCTTCGGCGAGCAAAACGCTGGTCATGGGCAGATCGTACTTTCTTATTCGCCTGAATCAGACCGGTGTTACCCCATGACGCCGCCGGGAGAACGCCCGATCCTTGCCGCGCGCCGCCGCGAACCTCTTGATGAGCTCCGCCCGGAGCTCCTCCGGCTGGACCATGTCGTCCACGACAAGCTCGCCGGCCAGCCTGACGATATCGATGTCCGTGTCGTACTCGCGGCGCAGCCGCTCGGTCTCCGCGGCGCGCGCTTCGGGGTCGGAAATCTCGGCCAGCTTGTTGTAATAGACCGCGTTGACCGCCGCTTCCGCGCCCATCACGGCGATCTTGGCGGACGGCAGGGCCAGCGTCGCATCCGGCTCGAAACCCGGGCCCGCCATCGCGTACAGGCCGGCACCGTAAGCCTTGCGCACGACCACGCAGATCTGCGGCACGGTCGCCTCGGACACCGCGCTGATCATCTTGGCGCCGTGCCTGATGATGCCCTGCCGCTCCACCGCCGTGCCGACCATGAACCCGGGAACGTCGGCCAGGAACAGCAGCGGCACGTTGAACGCGTCGCAGAGCTGGATGAACCTGGCCGCCTTGTCGGCCGAGTCCACGAACAGCACGCCGCCCTTGAACATCGGGTTGTTGGCCAGCACGCCGACCGGCTGGCCGTCCAGCCGGCCGAATCCGACGACAAGCTCGCGCGCCCACAGCGCGTGCACCTCGAACAGCGAGTCGGCGTCCAGCACGCCGCGCAGGTAGCGGCGCATGTCGAACGCCTGCCGCTCGCTCTGCGGCACCAGCGTGCGCAGCCTTTCCGCGTCGGCCGGCTTGGGCTCGGCCGCCGTCGCGGCGGGCGGCGGCTGCCGCCAGTTGGACGGCAGGTAGGACAGGTAGCCGCGCACGGCGTCCAGGGCCGCGCGCTCGGAGTCGGCCAGGAAGTGCCCGCAGCCGGAGACCGTGCAGTGCATCCGCGCGCCGCCCATCTCCTCCAGCGTGGTCTGCTCCTTCACCACCATCTCGACCATCCGCGGGCTGCCCAGGTACATCGAGGCGTTGCCGTCCACCATGGCCACGAAGTCGCAGAACGCCGGGATGTACGCCCCGCCGGCCGCCGACGGCCCGAACAGCGCGCAGACCTGCGGGATCGAGCCGGACGCCCGCACCTGGGTGTGGAAGATCTTCCCGGTGCCGCGGCGGCCGGGGAACATCTCGACCTGGTCGGTGATCCTGGCCCCGGCCGAATCCACCAGGTAGATCATGGGGACGCCGGTGGCATACGCCTTCTCGATGATCCGGATGATCTTCTCCACGGTGCGCGCTCCCCAGGAGCCCGCCTTGATCGTGGAGTCGTTGGCCATCAGCGCGACCGGCCTGCCGTCGATCGTCGCAGTGCCGGTGATCACCCCGTCCGCGGGCAGCCCGTCGGCAAGGGCGTTGGCGTAGCGGCCGTCCTCGGTGAAGCTGCCCTTGTCGGTGAGCAGCGCGATCCGGTCGCGGGCGAACAGCTTGCCCTTGGCCGCGGCGACCTCGTGGTAACGGGCCGCCCCGCCCTGCTCGATCCGGCTCCTGAGCGCGTCCAGCTCATCATGTGCGTCCACGCTGGCGAGGTTACTAGGCGCCCGTTCCCGGCCAACAGGGTGCTGGTCGCCGTCGGTGTGCCGTCGGCCCGGCCGCATGGCAAAGACCACGTTAATTACGGCCAGGGCTCGGGCGACGGCGGCGCGGTGGTGACGGCGGCGTACACGAATCCCTGACTCAGACCGCGATGGTCCTGGTGCGCGGGCCCGCCCGCAGCACCTGCGAGGACAGCGTCCGGCCGACGATCCGCTCCGCTTCCGCCGCCGCCTCGATCATCGCCTCCAGGTCGACGCCCGTAGACACTCCCATGTCCTCGACCATGTAGATCAGCTCTTCGGTGGCGATGTTCCCGGTCGCGCCCGGCGCGTACGGGCAGCCGCCGAGGCCGCCCACCGAGGCGTCGAAGTCGGCCACGCCCAACTCGAGCGCGGCCAGCACGTTGGCCAGCCCGGTCCCGCGCGTGTTGTGGAAGTGCAGGTTGAGCGCGATCTGCGGGTGACGCGAGCGAAACTTGCCGACCAGCGCGGTGACCCGCCCCGGTGTGGCCATCCCGGTGGTATCCCCGAACGAGACCGAGTCGGCCCCGTCGGCCACCGCGCGGCTCGCCACCTCGACCGTCCGCTCGACCGGCACGTCGCCCTCGTACGGGCAGCCCCAGGCGGTCGAGACGATCACCTGGCAGGTCGCGCCGGCCTGGTGCGCCGCGTCGATGATGACCGCGATGTCGTCCAGCGACTCGGAGGTGCTGCGGTTCACGTTCTTGCGGTTGTGCGTGTCGGACGCGGACACGACCGCCTCAAGCTCGGCGAAGCCGGCGCCGAGCGCGCGGGCCGCGCCGCGCGAGTTGGGTACCAGGGCGGAGTACCTGACGCCGGACGCCCGCTCGATCTGCTGCCACACCTCATCCGCGTCGGCCATCTGCGGGATCGCCTTCGGATGCACGAACGACACGGCCTCGATCCGCTGCACCCCGGTACGGGACAGCGTGTCGATCAGCGCGACCTTGGCGCCGGTGGACACCGGATCCTCGTTCTGCAGGCCGTCGCGCGGCCCGACCTCGCGCAGCGATATCCGCCCGGGAAGGTCACTCACTCCGATTGCCTCCCTCGTGTTGCACGCCGTATTACTCGCCGGGCCACCGTGGCTCCCGCTTCTCGTTGAACGCCGCGATGCCCTCCCGGCGGTCCGCGGACAGTGCGGCCGTCCGCCAGGCGGCATCCTCGATCTCCAGTCCCGCCGTAAGGCCCGTTCCCCAGCCGTTCCTGATAGCCCTTTTAGCAGCCTTAACGGAGACGGGGGAATTCCCGGCGATGACGGCGGCCAGCGCCACGGCGTGGTCAACTGACGTTCCCGCTGGTACCAGGCGATCGGCCAGCCCGATCCTGTGCGCCTCGGCCGCGTCCAGCTTGCGGCCGGTCAAGATCAGGTCGGCGGCCCGGCCGGGGCCTAGCCTGCGCATCGTGAGCTGCGTCCCGCCGCCGCCGGGCACCAGCCCCACGGTGGCCTCAGGCAGGCCGAACACGGCGGTCTCGTCGGCCACGATCAGGTCGCAGCTGAGCGCCAGCTCGCAGCCGCCGCCCAGCGCGTAGCCGTGCACCGCGGCCACGGCAGGCTGCGGTAGGCCGAGCACCCCGCCGAACGCCGCACGGAAGACCCGCCGCTGGCGGAGAAACCCGGCGTCGTCGAGCCGACCGCGCTCCTTGAGGTCGGCGCCGACGCAGAACGCCCGCGGCCCGGCCCCGCTGAGCACGACCACCCGGACGGCCGGGTCGGCGGCTAGCTCGGCGCACACCGCGGCCAGCCGCCTGGCCATGGCGGTGTCCAGGGCGTTCATCGCGGCCGGCCGGTCCAGCACGATCTCGGCCACGCCAGGCGCGGCGTCGCCGCCGCTGCGCAGGCTCACCCCATCCACGAGTTGCAGGCTAGCCTGTCCGCCGGTCCGGCCCGCGCCCGGCCGGGCAGCCTGGCTCCCGAGTCGCGGTCGGCGAGCCGCCCCGGCAGTCCCAGCCGGGAAACCAGCGGTCAAGCCAGCGGGCCAGCGCAACGTTCCGGTCAGCCAACCGGCCTGAGGGCTACGCCCGGCGGCCCTGATCAGGGCTAGGTGTGCTCCTCACCCGACCGGTCAGCCAACCGGCCTGAGGGCTACGCGTTGCGAGCCTGATCAGGGCTGGGTGTGCTCCTCGCCCGACAGCCGCGAGTGCTCGTCCTCGACTAGCTGGAACAGGGTGGCCTGGACCCGCTCCACGCCGGGAATCTCGGTCAGCACCAGCTGCCCGTGCTCGCCCGAGGACTCCACCACCAGCCGGCCGCAGCCGAGCAGCCGGTCGATCAGCCCGTGCTGGAACGAGACGTCGCTGATCCTGATCAGCGGGAAGTCCCGGCCCTTGCGGGACAGGATCCCCTCGCGCAGCCGCAGCCTGCGGTTGGTCAGCTGATACGTCGTCGTGCGCCAGCGCAGGATCGGGACGAGGACCCAGCGCAGCAAGATGGCGATGGCGACCACGCCGATGGCCAGCCGCTCCCACTTGGCCGCGGTCCCGGCCGGTATCAGGATGATCCCGGTCAGCGCCGCGGCCACCGTGATCACCAGGAGGACCATCGGGCCCAGTACCGTCTTCCAGTGCGGGTGCAGCTCAAGCACGCTCCGCTCGTCCTGCGACAGGGTCCCGTCGTTTGCCATGACGCACATCGTGGCACGTAACGTTCCGCTGCGCCCGGTCAGTGCTGTCAGTCCGGCTGTGTCACTGCGGCTGTGTCAGTGCAGGAAGGTGAACAGCGTGCCCTCGGGCGAGAACGGCCGGGGCGATCCGGCCAGGCGGGCGGCACCGACGCCGAACAGATCCCCCTCGGGCACGACAAGCGCGCGAGCCTGCAAGCCCGCCTGCTCGAACCAGCCCTGGATGACCGGCACGATCCCGTCGTCCCGCGGGTGCCTGGTCCACAAGACCCACGCGCCCGGCGCGCACAGCGACGGCAGGAACCCGATCGTCCGCTGCACGTCCTCGTCGCTCACGTTGCCGAAGATGCCGCAGGCCACGACCAGGTCGGCGGGCACCGCGCCGGCGTAGACCCCGGCGCGTCCGGCGTCGCCCTTGATGACCGTGAGCCCGCCCAGGCCGGCCTGGGCGATCGCGCTCCTCGCCGCCGCGGCGTTGCGCGGATCGGCCTCGACCAGCAGCCCGGCGAGATCGCCGCCACGCCGGTGCCGGCGGGCGACGCCGATCACGTCCCTGCCCTGCCCGGCGCACATGCTGATCACCCGCACCGGCCCGGGCGGCAGCTCGTCCAGCGCCGCCGCGATCAGGTCCTGGACCACCAGCAGGCGCAGGTGCAGGGCCGATCCCGGCTGGTCGTAGTCGTCATGCCAGGCGGCATAGTCGCGCAGAGCCATGCCCGCCATCATCCCCCAGGCCGACCGCCTCCCCCCGCGCCGAGGCCACCCGCGGCAGGCCGGCCGGGCTCCATCCGCGACGGTCGGCCAGGATGATGAAGCATTAGGTGTGTCAGAGCGCTACTAGGTCTTCGCGCTATCGTTCTAGCTGGGCCGCAGGTGGATGATGTCGGCGGCGCTGACCGCGAGTTGGCCGTCGGCGGTGCGCAGGAGCAGGCGTCCCTCGGAGTCGATGTCGGTGGCCGTGCCCCAGATGGCCTCGCGGCCTGGGAGCTCGGCGCGAACGGGCCGGCCCAGCGTGTGGCAGCGGCGCCGGTACTCAGGAGCCAGCCCGCTGGCTTCGGGGTCGCCCGGGCTCGGGGTGCCGGTCCAGGCCAGGTAGCGCCGCTCCAGCTCGCCGAGCACGGCGCACAGCAGCCGGTGCCGGTCATCCTGGGCCGAGCCGTCAGTCGCACTGCCCATCCCGCCCGCCACCACGCCGCCTGCCCAGTTCGCACCTGTGCCGCCTGCAGCGCCTTCGATCGCGAGCGAGGTCGCCGTCTCGACCGGCAGCTCGGCCCGGCTGGTAGTGACGTTGATCCCGGCGCCGACGACGACCGCGGCGGCCGACCGCTCGGCGAGGATGCCGGCCAGCTTGCGGCCGCCGATAAGCACGTCGTTGGGCCACTTGAGGCGCGCGTCCAGGCCGGTCACGTCGCGGACCGCGGCCGCGACAGCCAGCCCGGCCAGCAGCGGTATCCAGCCGCACCTCGCGGGCGGCACCGCGCCCGGGCGCAGCAGCACGGAGAACGTCAGCGCGGCCCGCGGCGGGCTCACCCAGGTCCGGCCTAGCCGCCCCCGGCCGGCCGTCTGTGCTTCAGCGACCAGCACGCTGCCCTCCGGGGCACCGTCGGCGGCCTGGGCCAGCAGGTCGGCGTTGGTCGAGCCGGTGCGCTGGACGACCCGCATCTCGCTCCAGAACCCGCCCGGCCGGATCAGGGCGCGCGTCAGCGCCGACTCGGAAAGCGGGGCCCTGACCGGGCCGGCGTGCTCGGCTGTCATGTCCCGAATATCGTCCCTGCCTCGCGGTAACGTGTGCGACGCCCGGTCATATCGACCGATCAGCCGGTGTTCTGCAGGCCTGCGGCGACCCCGCTCACCGTGAGCAGCAGGAGGCGCTCCAGGCGCTCGCGATCGTCGGGGTCAATCGAGCCGACGTCGCGCAGCGCCGTGAGTGCCCGCAGTTGCAGGTGCGACAGCGCGTCCACGTAGGGATCGCGGAGCGCCACGGCGCGCGACAGCACCGGCCGGTCGGCCAGCAGGCGGTCGTGCTCGGTGACCTCCAGCACGAGCCTTCTGGTCAGGTCGTATTCGGCGAGCACGAGCGCGGTCAGGTCGGCGCGCCCGCCGAGCGCGAGGTAGCGCGCGGCGATCTGGCGGTCGGTCTTAGCCAGGCTCATCTCGGCGTTGTCCAGCAGCACCGCGAGCAGCGGCCACTCCCGGTAGACCCGCCGGAGCTCGCTGAGGCCAGCGTCGTCGCCGGCGACCGCGGCCAGCCCGCTGCCCAGGCCGAACCAGCCGGGCAGGTTCACCCGGGTCTGCGCCCAGGCGAACACCCAGGGAATCGCCCGCAGGTCATCGAGCCCGGCCGCCCCGGTGACCGCGCCGCGGCGGGCCGGCCGGGATCCGATCCGCAGCCCGCTGATCTCCTCCAGCGGGCTGATCCTAGCGAACCAGGCGGCGAACCCGTCGGCCTGCACCAGGCCCCTGTAGGCGGCCAGCGCGGCCGCCTCGATCCGGTCCGCGATCGCCGCGATCCACGGCGCCACCGGCCCAGCATCCGCCGAACCCGCGCCAGCACCGCCCACCGCCGCACCTGCCTCCACCGCAGCTCCAGCGACCGAGCCGCCGGCCTCGGCGCCAGGCAGGCCTTCGGCGGCCGCGTTAGACCGGCCCCGGGCCGGCGGGAGGGACGCCAGCAGGACCGCGGAGGTGACCTGCTCCAGGTGCCGGTGCGCGATCGCCATGTGGCCGTACCTGGCGAAGATGACCTCGCCCTGCTCGGTCACCTTGAACCGGCCGTTCACCGAGCCGGGCGCCTGGGCCAGCACGGCCCGGCCGGCCGGACCCCCGCCGCGGCCCAGCGCCCCGCCGCGGCCGTGAAACAGCGTCAGCCGAACGTCGTTGGCCAGCGCCCACGCCGCCAGCCGTCCCTGCGCCCTGAATAGCCGCAAGGTCGCACTAACCGGACCGAGATCCTTCGCGGAGTCGGAGTAGCCGAGCATCACCTCGAGCCGCCGCCCGGATGCCGCCAGCCTGGCCGCCACCGGTTCGAGCGCCAGCATGTCGTCCAGCACAGCGACCGCGTTGTCCAGGTCGGCGCCGGTCTCGAACAGCGGGATCACGTCGAGCACTGGCGGCGGCCCGGCCGGCGCGGCCAGCCGGGCCAGCTCGTGCACGGCGGCGATGTCGGCGGCCGACCGGGTGAAGCTCACCACGTACCGGGAGCACGCCGCCGGGCCGAACCGGCCCTGGATCCAGGCGATCACCCGGAGCGTGGCCAGCACCTCCTGCGTTTCGGCTGATAGCTGGGTTTCGGCCGAGAAGGGGCCGCCGCCTGCCACCTCGCCCAGCGCGCGGGCGTGCACCGCGCTGTGCTGCCTGATCTCCAGCCCGGCCAGGTGAAAGCCGAACGTCTCGGCCTGCCAGATCAGGTGCTGCAGCGCGCCGAACGCCTGCCGGGGGGCGCCGCCGACGACGAGCGCTTCCTGGACCAGTCGCAGGTCAGCCAGGTACTCCACTGGAGTCTTGTACGCCAGATCTGCGTCTCGCAGTCGCGTGGCGCGGAGCCGTTCGGAAAGAAAAAGAAGGTACGTACGGTAAGGCTCCTGCGGGGCCCGAGCCGAGATCTCGGCCATCAGCTCGGGGTGGGCCGCCTGCGCTGTCGCCAGGGCGCGGGTCAGGCCGGCCGACGGCGGGGTGCGGATCGCGTTCACGGTCAGCGCGCGGCCGAGCCTGGTGGTGGCGTTCTCCAGCGCGCGCAGCGCGTGATCGGCCTGGATCAGCACGGTGTCCCTGGTCACCTGCGCGGTCACGAACGGGTTGCCGTCCCGGTCGGCGCCGACCCAGCTGCCGAACCGCAGGAACGCCGGCGCGGCGGCAGGCACCCGGCCGCTGTCCTCGCCGTTGAGCACGTGATCAAGCGACCGGTAGAGCAGCGGGACGATGCGGAACAGCGTCTCGTCGAACGCCGCCATCACGGTGCGCACCTCGTCTAGCGGGGTCATCGCCTTGACCCGCAGCTGGGACGTCCGCCAGAGCAGGTCGATTTCCTCGCGCAGCCGGCGCCGGGTCTCGGCCGGCGCGTCCGCGCCCGGTCCGTCATCGAGCACATCGAGCAGCCAGCTGATCCGGCGCAGGGCGGTGGTCACCGCGCGGCGCCGCGCCTCGGTCGGGTGCGCGGTGAACACCGGGTGCACCCGCAGCCTGGCGAGCAGGCCGTCCAGGCCGCCCGGCGGCAGGCTGGCCCGGCTGCGCGCCACGGCCTGCGGCAGCGACTCGCGCACCGGCGCGCCGCCGCGCGCCCGCTCGCGCAGGGTGCGGATCCGCTGATGCTCCTCGGCCAGGTTGGCCAGGTGAAAGTAGACGGTGAAGGCGCGGGCGACCAGCTCGGCACGGCCCACCGGCCACGCGGCCACCAGCGCGGCGACGTCATCGCCGGACGCGCCAGGCTGTCCGGCCCGCACGTCGATCACCGCGCGGCGCAGCCGCTCGACGTCGTCGAACAGGTCCTCGCCTTCGGACTCGGCGAGCACTTCGCCGAGCAGTGTGCCCAGCAGCCTGACGTCGCGCCGCATGGCCTCGGGGCTCCGCTGGCGATCGGCCTCCCGGCTCACGGCCCCGCTCTCGCCCCCGCTCACGGCCCCGCTCTCGCCCCCGCTCTCGCCCCCGCTGCTGGCTCTGCTCACGGCGGCCAGCGTATCGACCTGCCGCGCGAGGCCGCCGCTACCCTGTCCGCATGAGCAGCGAAGCTTCAGCGGCCGCACAGACAGTCCAGACGCCGGCGCACGACCAGGCCGACGGGGGTGCGCCGGATCCGCACACCACGGCGGGCAAGCTCGCCGACCTCGAGCGGCGCAGGTACGAGGCGATCCACGCCGGCTCCGAACGCGCCGTGCAGACCCAGCACGCCCGCGGCAAGATGACGGCGCGCGAGCGGATCGACAAGCTGCTCGACCCCGGCTCTTTCGTCGAGTTCGACCAGCTGGCCCGGCACCGGGCGCATGACTTCGGCATTGAGGCGAACCGGCCCTACAGCGACGGCGTCGTCACCGGCCAGGGCACCATCGACAGCCGCCCGGTCTGCGTGTTCAGCCAGGACTTCACCGTGTTCGGCGGCTCGCTCGGCGAGGTCTACGGCGAGAAGATCGTCAAGGTGATGGATCACGCGCTGAAGACCGGCTGCCCGGTGATCGGCATCAACGACGGCGGCGGCGCGCGGATCCAGGAAGGCGTGGTCGCGCTCGGCCTGTTCGCCGAGATCTTCTACCGGAACGTGATCGCGTCCGGGGTGATCCCGCAGATCTCGCTGATCATGGGACCGTGCGCCGGCGGCGCGGTCTACTCCCCGGCCATCACCGACTTCACGCTGATGGTCGAGGGGACCTCGCACATGTTCATCACCGGTCCCGACGTGATCAAGACAGTGACCGGCGAGGAGGTCAGCTTCGAGGAACTCGGCGGCGCGCACGCGCACAACGTCAAGTCGGGGGTGGCGCACTTCCAGGCCAGCGACGAGGATGACTGCCTCGACTTCGCCCGCGAGCTGCTGTCCTACCTGCCGTCCAACAATATGGACGACCCGCCGCGGCTTCCTGTTCAAGGTCAGCCCCTTGGCAGCCCTTACGATGGCGCCCCCGAGCCGACGCCTGCGGACGCCGAGCTCGACACCCTGATCCCCGATTCGCCGAACCAGCCGTACGACATGCACGAGGTGATCGCGCACGTCGTGGACAACGGCGAGTTCCTCGAAGTGCACCAGCTGTTCGCCGCGAACATCATCGTGGGATTCGGCCGGGTGGAGGGCTCGCCGGTCGGAGTGGTGGCCAACCAGCCGCTGCACTTCGCCGGGTGCCTGGACATCGACGCGTCGGAGAAGGCGGCGCGCTTCGTCCGGACCTGCGACGCGTTCAACATCCCGATCCTGACGTTCGTGGACGTGCCCGGCTTCCTGCCCGGCACGGCCCAGGAGTGGGGCGGCATCATCCGGCGCGGCGCCAAGCTCATCTACGCGTATTCGGAAGCGACCGTGCCCAAGATCACGGTGATCACCCGCAAGGCGTACGGCGGCGCGTACGACGTGATGGGCTCCAAGCACCTGCGGGCCGACATCAACCTGGCCTGGCCGACCGCGCAGATCGCCGTGATGGGCGCGCAGGGCGCGGTGAACATCCTGTACCGGCGCGAGCTGGCGGCCGCCGATGACCCGGCCGCGCTGCGCGCCGAGCGGGTGACCGAATACGAAGACCGGCTCGCCAATCCCTACATCGCCGCCGAACGCGGCTACGTCGACGCCGTGATCCACCCCGCCGAGACGCGCGGGCAGGTCACCGTCGCGCTGCGGGCGCTGCGCACCAAGCGGCAGACCCTGCCGCCCAAGAAGCACGGAAACATTCCGCTCTAATTTACTCTAATTTACTGGCGCGGAAAGACGCCCTACGCGCGGGCGCGGAAAGACGCCCTACGCGCGGGCGCGGAAAGACGCCCTACGCGCGGGCGCGGCTCCGCCGCGCCGAAGCCCTGGGGCCGGCTCCGGCCGCCCATAGCAGGACGGTCTGGGCGGACACACAGCAAGGTCCCGGACGCGCCAGGCGGCCGGCTGCCTTAGAGTCGTGAGCACGATGACCGAGTACTCGAGTTCGCTGCCGATCCTGGCCCGCTATGCGGTCATGATCGATGTCGGGTACATCTATGCCGCCGCGGGCGAGCTGCTGCTGGGTGCGAGCTCGCGCCGGGACTACCGGGTGGATGCCGCCAACCTAATCCAGGCGCTCACCAAGAACGCCGAGGAGCAGATCCGCGGCGAACTGCTCCGGGTGTACTGGTACGACGCCGCGAGGGACCGGGTGCCCACGATCGACCAGCGCGTCATCGCCCAGATGCCCTGGGTCAAGCTGCGGCTCGGCAACCTGAACGCGCGCGGCCAGCAGAAGGGCGTGGACGCGCAGATCCGCGCGGACATGGAGGCGCTGGCCCGGCACCGGGCGATCACCGACGCGGTGCTGGTGGCCGGCGACGAGGACATGGTGCCCGCGGTGGAGGCGGCGCAGGCCTACGGGGTGCGGGTGCACCTGTGGGGAATCGAGCCGCCGTACGGCACCAACCAGGCCGAACGGCTGGTCTGGGAGTCCGACACCGTCGAGGTGCTCGACGCGGCGTTCGTCAAGCCGTACTTCACCGGCCATCCGGTCCCCGAGGCGGAGCCGCCGCGGCTGGACACGTCGGCTGCTGCGTCTGTTGCTGCGGCCGACGCAGCTTCGGCGTCGACGGCGGTGCCGTCGCCTGCGCAGCTATTCGGCGAGCGGACGGCGCCACGGCCGCCGGGGCGCCCGGCGCCGCATGGTCAGCCGGGGCAGCTGGGCATCGCGGCGGCGAGCAAGCTCGGGCCGGACCGGGAGCGGGTCGAGGAAGCCGGCGAGCACGTGGCGCAGAAGTGGATCCTCACCCGCGGCGAGGACAACATCAGGGACCTGCTGCCCGGACCGATCCTGCCGCTGGTGATCGACAAAGAGCTCCTGGTGGAGGCCGAGAAGGAACTCGGCCTGTCGCTGCGGCCCTACCAGGAGGCCAGGGAATGGCTGCGGGACGCATTCTGGGCGCGGGTACACCGCCAGTTTGGCATCAGCGTCGGAAAGTCAGGCGCCTGATGTCATCCCCCGGCGGTTCCCCGCCTGACCTGCCTGGCTCCCCCGGCCCGGCTGGCTCGGCCGGCCCCCCCGGCTCGGCTGACCTACCCGGCGCGGCTGACGCGGCCGGCTCCGCTGGCTCGCCGCCGGTGCTGACCGTGGTCAAGGGCGACGCCTCCGCGACCGAAATCGCCGCGCTGGTGGTCGTGCTCGCCGCTCGTCAGGCCGCTGCGGCTGCTGCCGCCGGGCGGGACGGCTCCAGTGCTGATGCCGGTCCCGGCCGGGGGTGGAGCGATCGTTCGGCGCTGCTGCGCAAGCCGCTCAGCCACGGCCCCGGCGCCTGGCGAGCCAGCGGCCGGCCCGGCTAGCCCGCCGCGCCGTTTCGCACCCGTCACCCGCCGCCGGCGAGCCGGACTTATTGCGACGAACCAGACAGTTAACCAACCGTCATGGTCCGGACACGTTGCGGTCACGCGGGCGTGCAATGATGTCCACTCACCTGGAAAGACCCATCGCTTCGGGGGGCGAAGTTGATCAAGAAAAGCAGGCCTGACCACGACGACGTCGTCCGTGTCACGTTCGTGCTGCCGGCCGATCAGCCGGCCGGCGCCGTCTCCGTCGTCGGCAACTTCAACGACTGGGACCCGTTCGCTCATCCGCTGCGCCGCCGTAGCAACGGCACCCGCAGCGCCGTGGTCAAGATCCCGGCCGGCAGCAGGCTGCACTTCCGCTACCTGGCCGAGGGCGGCCTGTGGTTCGACGACGAGGCCGCGAACGACCGCGATCCCTCAGGCGCCGCCCTCGCCGTCTGAGCCGGCCCGCCGGCGGGTGAGCAGGGTGACGGCCGGGATGATGCCGGCCGCGGCGATGCCGACAGCGACCCACCAGCCGTGCCGGAAGGCCGCCAGGTGCGCGGCCGGGCCGACCGGGGTGCCGAGCACGGCTACCAGCAGGGCCACGCCGACGGCCAGGCCGATCTGCCGGATCATGTTGATCACCGCTGAGCCGGTGGCGAAGGACCGGGGCGGCAGCGCGGCGGCCGCGGTGGACATGACCGTCGGCAGGGTGAGGCCGACGCCGACGCCGGTCAGCAGCATCCCGCCGAGCGCGCCCCCGGGATAGTCCGGTTGAACTCCCACGGCGAGCGCCCACCAGGCCAGCCCCGCGGCAAAGATGGCGGAGCCTGCCGAGATCGCGACCGCCTCGCCAAACCTGGCGATGACCCGGCCCGCGACGAGGAAGGAGAAGAGCGGGACCATCAGCGGGCCGGGCGCGATGGCCAGGCCCGTCCGCAGCGCCGACCAGCCCCAGTTGTTCTGCGCCCACAGCACGATCGACAGCAGCATCGCGCCGAACGCAGCGGAGAACAGGAACGCGACCGCCGAGGCACCGGAAAATCCGCGGGTCCGGAACAGCGCCAGCTCGATCAGCGGATTGTGATGGCGGGCGCAGCGCAGCACAAAGAGCGCGAGCAGGACAACCGACGCCGCCATGATCGTCACGATGCCGGGCGAGCTCCAGCCCCAGCCGCCGCCCTTGACCAGCCCGAAGCTGAGCGCCCCCACTCCGGCGGTGATCAGCAGCGCCGCCAGCGTGTCCGGCCTCGGCCCGGGGTGGCCGGGGATGTGCGGCAGCTTGCGCCAGCCGGCCACCAGCGCCGCTATGCCGACCGGGACGTTGACCAGGAAAACCCAGCGCCAGCTGG
Source organism: Streptosporangiaceae bacterium (assembly GCA_036502085.1). GTDB lineage: Bacteria > Actinomycetota > Actinomycetes > Streptosporangiales > Streptosporangiaceae > PALSA-505. The sequence continues at coordinate 29,909 of DASXZD010000114.1, read as the reverse complement.
CCGAGACGAGCAAGCCCCCGGCCACCGGGCCGAACGCAGCGGCCAGCCCGCCGGCCGCCGTCCAGGCGCGGACCGCGCCACCACGGCGTTCGGCTGGGTACGAGGCCAGCACCAGGCCCAGCGAGGTCGGGGTCACCAGCGCCGCCCCGGCCGCCTGCACGAGCCTGAACGCCACCAGCATGCCCACGCTGGTGGCGGCCGCGCAGGCGGCGGAGGCCAGAGTGAAGATCGCCACGCCGACCAGGAAGCCGTAGTCGCGACGGTAACGGTCGGCGAGCCGGCCGAAGAGCACGAGCAGCGACGCGTAGACGATCGCGTAGCCGTTGAGTACCCAGGACAGCTCGCTCAGGTCGGCCTGGTGGAAGTCACGGGCGATGGCCGGCAGCGCCACGTTCACGATGAACAGGTCCAGGCTGGCCAGCACGACGCCGGCGCACACGATGATCAGCACTTGGGCGGGGCTGGCCGACCCGGCCTGCTGACCCGGTCCGGCCTGACTTCCCGACTGCTGGCTTAAGCTAACCATAGCCACACTTTAACCATCTAGCTAAAGTGAATACAAGCCAGAGGAGGTTGATTGCCGTGCAGACGTCAACGATCAGGCTGACCGGGCCGCTCGATCCGCGCGGCGGCTGGGCGGCGGCGAACTGCCCGATCGCCCGGACGCTGGACCTGGTGGGCACCCGCTCCGCGCTGCTGCTGCTGCGGGAGGCCTTCTACGGGACCACCCGGTTCGCTGATTTCGCCGAGCGGGTGGGGATCAGCGAGCCGGTGGCGGCGGCCAGGCTGCGCGAGCTTGCCGACCACGGCCTGGTCGAGCGCGTGCCGTACCAGGAGCCGGGCCAGCGAACCCGGATGGAATACCGGTTGACCGACAAGGGCGCTGACCTGTTCCCTGCTCTCGTCGCGCTGATGCAGTGGGGCGAGCGGTGGCTCGGCCCGGCCGGGGTGGAACTGCGTCATCACGAGTGCGGGCAGCCGGTACGGGCCACGCTGACCTGCGCCGCCGGCCATCAGCCCGCGATAGCGGACGTGGACCTCGTGCTCCGCGGCGCGCCGCCGACGCCCCCAGGCACGTCGTGACGACCGGCCGGCGCCGTGGTGGCCGGGCCCGCAGACAGCAGCACCGAGTATTCGCTGACGACCGCGGATGGGGGACGATCGTCTCTGACCGTACCGGGCCGGGAAACCAGCAGCCAGGCCACTAGACTCCTCTGAGCCGACAGGAGGGGATTTCTTGCGCAAGGTCCTGATCGCGAATCGCGGCGAGATCGCAATACGTATCGCCCGGGCTTGTCGCGACGCCGGGCTGGCCAGCGTCGGCGTCTACGCGCAACCCGACCTCGACGCGCTGCACGTCTCGATGGTGGATGAGGCGTTCGCGCTGGGCGGGCAGAGCGCCGCCGACAGCTACCTGGACATCGACCGGATACTCAAGGCGGCCGCCGAGTCCGGCGCCGATGCCGTGCATCCGGGGTACGGATTCCTCGCCGAGAACGCCGACTTCGCCCGCGCGGTGATCGCGGCCGGGCTGACCTGGATCGGCCCGCCGCCCGAGGCGATCGAGGCGCTCGGCGACAAGGTGAGCGCCCGTGCCATCGCCGCCGAGGCGGGTGCGCCGCTGGCGCCGGGCACGCCGGGGCCGGTGTCCGGCGCCGAGGAGGTTCTCGCGTTCGCCCGCGAGCACGGACTGCCGATCGCGATCAAGGCCGCCTACGGCGGCGGCGGCCGCGGGCTGAAGGTCGCGCGTTCGGCCGGCGAGATCGAGGAACTTTACGCCTCGGCGGTCAGGGAGGCGGTCGCGTCGTTCGGCCGCGGCGAGTGCTTCGTCGAGCGGTACCTGGACCGGCCGCGGCACGTGGAGACGCAGTGCCTGGCCGACAGCCACGGCAACGTGGTCGTGGTGTCCACCCGTGACTGCTCGCTGCAGCGCCGCCACCAGAAGCTAGTCGAGGAGGCCCCGGCGCCGTTCCTGACCGGCGAGCAGGAAGAGCAGCTTCGCCGGTCGTCCAAGGAGATCCTGCGCCGGGCCGGCTACGTGGGCGCCGGGACGTGCGAGTTCCTCGTCGGCCAGGACGGCACCGTGTCCTTCCTGGAGGTGAACACCAGGCTGCAGGTCGAGCACCCGGTCACCGAAGAGGTCAGCGGCATCGACCTGGTCCTCGAGATGTTCCGGATCGCCGAGGGCGAGTCGCTCGGCTACGACGACCCGCCGGCCCGCGGTCACTCGATCGAGTTCCGGATCAACGCCGAGGACCCGGGCCGGAACTTCCTGCCCGCGCCGGGAACGATCGCGGCCATGCGCCCGCCGTCGGGACCGGGCGTCCGGCTTGACGCCGGGTACGCGGCCGGCATGACGATCCCGCAGGCGTTCGATTCGCTGATCGCCAAGCTGATCGTGACCGGCCGCGACCGCCGGGAGGCGCTGGCCAGGTCGCGACGGGCGCTGGCGGAGTTCGAGATCACCGGGCTGCCGACCGTGCTGCCGTTTCACCGCGCCGTGGTCAGCGACCCCGCGTTCATCAGCGAGCCGTTCACCGTGCACACGCGGTGGATCGAAACCGAGTTCAGCGGCGGCACCCCCGCGTTCTCCGGCGAGGCGGCCGCAGCGCAGGCGCAGGCCGAGCGCGAGCGGATCACCGTGGAGGTGGGCGGCAAACGGCTCGCGGGGGTGCTGCCCGCCGGCCTGGCCGGGACCGGCCAGGCCGCCGGCCCGGCTGCTCCCAGCCGCGGCCGGGAGCACCGTCCGGGCGGCCGCGCCCGGAGCAGGGCGCCGGCGACCGGCGGCGATGCCCTGGTCAGCCCGATGCAGGGCACCATCGCCAAGATCGCGGCCGAGGAAGGGCAGCACGTCACGGCCGGGGATACGGTCGTCGTGCTCGAGGCCATGAAGATGGAGCAGCCGCTCACCGCGCACAAGGACGGGACGGTAACCGGCCTGGCCGTGCAACTCGGCCAGACGGTCTCGGCCGGCGGCGTCATCTGCGAGATCAAGGACTGACACCCGGCCGGCTCGGCCCGGCCGTTGGTGCTCCAGGGGGTAGGGCTGGCGGCGCTGCCGCGAAAGCACGGACGCGCACGGCACAGACGCGATAGGCACCGGCGCAAGCAGCGCACGGGAGGTGAGATCCCGCTGGACGCAGCCCTGAGCATTCGCGAACCCTCCGGCCGGGTGACCCGGGCGGTGGTGCTGGTGCTGCCCGGCGGCACGGCGGACAGCCTGGCGCCCACCTCGCGGGCGGGGCTGCCCGCGCTGCGGATGCTTCCCTTCGCCCGCGGACTGCACCGGGCCGGGCGCCGGATCGGGATGGCCGCGTGGACGCTGCACTACCGGTACCAGGGCTGGAACGGCGAGCAGGCCAGCCCGCTGGCCGACATCGGCTGGGCGCTGGGCGAGGTGGAGCGTCGCCACGGTGACGTGCCGGTCGTCCTGCTCGGCCACTCGATGGGCGGCCGAGCCGCGCTGCGGGCGGCTGGCGCTCCCTCGGTGCGGGCCGTGATCGCGTTCGCCCCGTGGCTGCCCGACGGCGAGCCCATCGGCCAACTGGCCGGACGCCGGCTCCTGGTCGCGCACGGCACCCGGGACCGGGTGACCTCGCCGCGGGCCTCGCGCGCCTTCGCCGAACGGGCCCGCGCGGTGACCCAGCCAGTGAGCTGGGTGCCGGTCAGCCCGGACACGCACGCCATGCTGCTGCGGTACCGCACCTGGCAGCGCCTGGCGATCACGTTCACCGTGAGCAGCCTGAGCACGCCGTCAGAAACAGGAGTGAAGTGAACCGCTGACCCGCACGGCTGCGAATGCCCGGCCAATGGCACGCCAGCAGGCGTGACCGAGATCCCTGGGAGGGAACTAGTGGCCGGAACAATACGAGGTCGCATGACGGGCACGCGGCGAGCAGGACTTGCGCTCACCGGCGTGCTCGGAGCCGTGATCGCCATCGCATCGGGCACAGCGTTCGCGTCGTCGTCCGGCTCGTCGCAGCCGAGCATGCCCGGCATGAGCGGGATGAGCGCATCGGCCCACGCATCGTCCGACGCCGTCGGCACGACCGACGGCTGGCTCAACGGGCAGACCGTGACGTTCCTGTACAAGCTCAACTACTTCTGCCACACCCCGCCGATGAACGCCGCGGGGTCGAGGTGCGAGGCCGGGACCAACTACACGCAGACGCCTGCGAGCATGTTCGACCCGCTGTACGTGGTGGTACCGCTCGGCTTCACCCCGCCGAAGTGGACCCTGCAGTGCCCGGTGACCGGCCACTGCATCGACCACCCCAACACGATCGACCTGTCCGCGGTGCTCGGCAGCGGCACCTCGGACCTGCCGCTGCCCGCGCACAGCCACATCGTCGCGACGGCGGCCGGCCACCAGGCCGAGTGGTGGAACGTGGACGTGGTCGGGGTCAAGACGCTCTGGGCCTGGGACAAGATCGTGAACGCCAAGAGCGACGTAGAGCTGCAGCACCTGCAGCGGCACAACAGCAAGGAAGTCACCGGGAACATCACCACGAATCTGTTCCTGTACTTCGCCGTCCTGAACAAGAAGTAGCCCTCATCATGAGCAGCACGTCAATCCAGGCGGTCCGCCAGCCAAGGCAGGTGCCGCTGCGCACCTGGCGGCTGGCGGCCGGCCTGGTCGGCGTGGCGGCCGGTGCCGCCATCGTGGCCGGCGCCTTCCTGCCCTGGGTGCAGGCCTTTGCCGGGCTGATCCAGATCTCCGGCTTGCGCGGCAGCAACGGGCGGACCCTGGACGTCGCAGGCGTCCTGCTCGCCGCGGCCGGGCTGTATCACGCGGTCAGCGGCGGGCCGAAGTCACGCTGGCTGGTCGGCGTCGGCGGGTTCGCCGCGCTCGGTTTCTCCGGCTACCTGCTCGTCCGGCTGACCGCCACGATGAACACCCTCGGCGGCAACTCGATGGTGATCGCCAGGGGCGGGCCTGGCCTGTGGGTGACCGCGGCCGGTGCGCTGCTCGCGTTCGGCACGCTGTTCCTGCCGGCCTCGTCGGCCGCGCTGCCGTCGGCAGGCCCGCGGCCTAGGCCAGCCGCGCTGGTCCGCGCCGACGCGATCTGGAGCGGCGTTGCGAGCTGGGCCGCCGACCTGGAGTCGACCGGGGCCAGGCGCAGGCTGCAGGTCGCGCTCGGGCTGGTCTGGCTGGTCGACGCGATCCTGCAGTTCCAGCCGTACATGTTCGGGTCCGCCTTCGTCACCCGGCAGCTTGAGCCGACCGCCATGGGCAATCCCGCCGTCATCGCCAGCCCGGCCATGTGGGCCAGTCGGCTGATCCTGCACGACGTGGCCGCCTGGAACGCGGCGTTCGCCGTGATCCAACTGGTCATCGCGGTTGGACTGCTGTGGCGGCCCGCCGTGCGGGCCGCGCTGGCCGCGTCCGTCCTCTGGTCGCTGGCCGTGTGGTGGCTTGGCGAGGGGCTGGGCGGCGTGCTGACCGGAACCGCCTCGCCGGTCACCGGGGCACCGGGCGCCGTCATCCTGTACGCCCTGGTCGCCGTCCTCGTCTGGCCCCGCCGCTCCCGCGGAGCCGCCCGCCCCGGCGGCCAGGCCCAGGCCGGCTTCGCGGCCGAGCTGGGCGGCAGTTGGCGGGCGCGGGCGGCCTGGGTGCTGCTGTGGGGCAGCTTCGCCTACCTGATCCTGCAAGGCCCGGTCAGGGCGCCGCGCGCGCTGCACGACGCGATCGCCGGCGGCGCCGCCGGCCAGCCGGGCTGGCTGGCCGGCCTGGACCGCGCGGTCGCGACCGCGGCCGGATCGCACGGCACGGCGATCTGCATCGCGCTCGCCGCCGCCTTCGTGTTCATCGCGGCCGGGGCCGCCTTCCCCGCGACGGCGCGCCCCGCCCTGCTGCTCGCGATCGTGGCCGGCCTGGCCTGCTGGGTGGCGGGCGAGAACTTCGGCGGCGTGCTCACCGGCCAGGCCACCGACGTCAGCACCGGCCCGCTGCTCGTCATGCTGGCCGCCGTCTGCTGGCCACGGCGGCCGAAGGCGGCACCCGGCCGCCCCTTCATCCAGCCGGGCCGGGCGGCCCCGGCGGCGGGTGAGTACGATGCCCCCTATGTCGTCAACTGATGTGCACGCCAGGCTCGCCGAACTCGGCATCCAGCTCCCAGCCGTCAGCCCGCCGCAGGGCTCGTACGTCCCCGCCCTGCGCAGCGGCGACTACGTGTACGTGTCGGGCCAGGTGCCGGTGGCCGACGGCAAGCTCGTCGCCACCGGCAAGGTCGGCGCCGAGGTGACACCCGAGCGGGCGAAGGAACTCGCCCGGCAGTGCGCGATCTGCGCGCTGGCCGCCGTCGATTCCGCGGTCGGCCTGGCCAGCGTGGTACGCGTGGTGAAGGTGGTCGGCTTCGTCGCGTCGGCTCCTGGCTTCACCGCGCAGCCGGGCGTGATCAACGGGGCCAGCGACCTCTTCGCAGAGGTGTTCGGCGAGGCGGGGAGGCACGCACGCAGCGCCATCGGCGTGGCCGAGCTGCCGCTCGGCTCCCCGGTCGAGGTTGAGATGATCGTCCAGGTGGCCGACTGACCGCAGGGCGTCGTCCCTCAGGATCCTCCCATCACTAGACTCCGGAGACCGCAGTGACCAGGCTGCCAGGTGATCCCAGCGTGGCCGGCAAGCTGCTGTTCTCCGCCGGGTTCAGGATGGCGGCCGAGCACCATGACTGGGTGCGGCACGAACTGACCGACGCCGGCTGGCGGACCAGGGTGATCGCCAGGCACCTGACCGTGATGGTCCCGGTATGCCTGCTCCTCGCGCTGCTGCCCGGTCCGGTCTGGCTGCGCGTGATGGTGCCCGCGCTCGCCCTGGCCGGCAGCCTGTTCACGGTGACCGCCTACGCGGACGACATCAGGGTGGCCCGGCTGCGCCAGCACAAGCTCCCGGTGCCCGACGACCCCGACCTCGGCCGCCCGACCCACTGACCAGCCGGGTGCCGGTCACCCTGGCACGGAACAGCCAGTGGCGCCAGCCGACCTGGCGGGCCGCTGTCAGCGGGTCGCGGTCAGTCTGCCTCGGCGGATGAGGGCATGAGCAGGCGGGCGGCCTCGGTGATGCTGCCGGACAGCGACGGGTAGACGGCGAACGTGTGGGCGACCTGGTCGACGGTGAGCGGCTGCTCCACCGCGATTGACACTGGCAGGATCAGCTCGCTCGCCCGCGCGGCGACCACCACCCCGCCGAGCACGATCCCGGTGCCCGGCCGCGCGAACAGCTTGATGAAGCCGTCGTGCAGCCCGGCCATCTTGGCCCGGGCGTTGGTGGCCAGCGGCAGCTTGACCACGTGGGCGGCCACGTCGCCGGTGCGCACCGCCGCGTGGGTCACGCCGACGGTGGCGATCTCCGGGTTGGTGAAGATCGTCGCGGCCACGTGGCTGAGCCTGATCGGGTGCACCGCCTCGCCGAGCGCGTGCCACATCGCGATCCGGCCCTGCATGGCCGCGACCGAGGCGAGCATCATCACGCCGGTGCAGTCACCGGCGGCGTACACGCCGGGGACCGACGTACGGGACACCCGGTCCACCTGAACGAAGCCGTGCGGGTCGAGCTCGACGCCCGCCTGCTCCAGCCCCAGCCCCCTGGTGCCGGGGGTCATGCCCACGGTGAGCAGGCAGTGCGACCCGGCTACGGTCCGGCCATCCTCGAGCGTGACCACGACGCCGTGGCCGGTCCGCTTCACCCCGGCCGCCCGCGACCGGCTCAGCACCGTCATCCCGTTGCGGCGGAACACCTCTTCGATCACTAGGGCCGCGTCGGCGTCCTCGTGCGGCAGCACCCGCTCGCGCGAGGAGACCAGCGTCACCCGCGAGCCGAGCGCCTGGTAGCCGCCCGCGAACTCGGCCCCGGTGACCCCGGAGCCGACCACGATCAGCTCCTCCGGCAGCTCGTCAAGGTCGTAGATCTGCCGCCAGTTCAGGATGCGCTCGCCGTCCGGCACCGCGCCCGCGAGGATCCGCGGCTTGGCGCCGGTGGCGATGAGGACGGCGTCGGCGGTTATCTCCCGGCCGCCCGCGACAACGGTCCGCGGCCCAGCCAGCCGGCCGGGGCCGCTGATCACCTCGACGCCTTCGGCGGCCAGCCGCCTGGCCACGTCGGCGGACTGGGCCCGGGCGAGCTCCTTGATCCTGGCGTACAGCCGCGGGGCGTCCACGCTCGCGCGGCCGACGCCGCCGCCCGCCCCGATGCCGAAGTCACCGGAGGAGTCCAGGGCGGCCATCACGCCGGCCGTCTCGATCAGGGTCTTGGACGGAACGCAGTCGGTCAGCACGCACGCGCCGCCCAGCCCGTCGGTGTCGGCCACGGTGACCGCGGCGCCGAGCTGCGCGGCGACCAGGGCCGCCTCATATCCGCCTGGTCCGCCGCCGATGATCGCGATGCGCACTCGTGACTGGCTCACGATGCCTCATTCTGGCACCTTCGGCGGCGAGGATCTCGGCTGGGAAGGCGCCCTGGCGACGGTCGTCGAAGACGAGGGCGAGCGGCTGGTTCAGGTCAGCGCGAGCACCGTGAGCAGCACGGCGGGCAGCAGGAGCGCGGCAACCGACGGCCAGTGCCAGCTGGACACCGGCGGCCCGGCCGGGGCGCCATCCGCCGGGAGCCTGGCGGTGTACTTCTCCAGCATCGCGACGATGTTCTCGGCGTCCGTCCGGCCGAGCACGGCCTGGGCCTGCTCGGGCATCCGCGCGTACCCGGCCGGCTGGCCCGGCCTGATCCTGCCGCGCTGGCCGCGCTGGGCGCGAAGCTCCGCCTTGAGCCGGCTGCGGCGCGGCGAGTGCACCGCCCAGCCGTACAGCTTCTTGCTCTTGGGGGCGCCTGCCTCCTGCCACGAGCAGTGCACCTCGAGCGAGTCGCCCAGGTCCATCCGGTCCACCGCGGCCCACGGGATCTGGTGGTTACGCAGCGGGTTCACGATCCGCAGGCTGAGGGCATCGGCCAGCACCCGGGGACGGAAGGCCGCGACGTAGGTCACGCCGGTGATCAGGATCAGGACGGCCGCGACCACGGCCGAGAAATGGTCCCGCCCCTGCACGGCGATGTCGATCAGGTTCGCCGCCGCGAACACGGCCCACACCCACCAGATCACCAGCGCCATCGGCGACCGGAACAACTCCGGCTTGGCGGCCGCGGGCGCAGCCGCCGCCTGGCCATTCTGGCTGGCCGCGCTCGCCGCGCCCGCCGCGCTTGCCTGGGCGTTCTGGCCAGTCTGATCGGCCGGGCTGGGTATTCCCTCGGATGCTGACACGGTGCTGGACTCCGCGCGGTCGGGGACGACAGCGGACGCCCGCATGGCATTCCGCCGTCCACCACTGTAAGCGTTTCGCACGGCCCGGCCGGCCACGAGCACGTGTCTGTTAAGACACGGATAGATCAGACGTGCGCGGGCAGGCTGTCGATGGCCGCCGTGCCGCCGGCGCTGCGCAGCGCGGTGAACGCGGTCTCGGCGAACAGCCTGACGCCGATCCCGATGGCCCGCTCGTCGGCGTCGAACGTGGCCTGGTGGATGTCGAGGCTCTCCGAGCCGGGAGTGCGGACGCCGAGCCGGGCCAGCGCGCCGGGAATCGACTCCAGGTACCAGGCGAAGTCCTCGCCGCCCAGGCTCTGCGGAGTGCCCGCCACCGACTCGGGGCCGAGCCCCTGCTGCGCGGCGGTGGTGAGCATCGCCGCGCTGTCCGCGTCGTTGATAGTCGGCGGCACGTTCCGCTGGTAGCTGAGCTCGGCGATCACCCCGTAGGCGCCCGCCACCGACTCGATCAGCGCCTTCAGCAAGTCGGGCGCGGCGTGCCAGGCCTCGTCGTCGAGGCAGCGCACGGTGCCCTCGGCGATGCCGCCGTTGGGGATCGCGTTGGCCGCGGTGCCCGCGCTCACCCGTCCCCAGACCAGGCTCAGGCTGGAGCGGGGATCCACCCGGCGGGTCAGCGCGGCCGGCAGCTCGGTCACGATCTTGCCGAGCGCGTACACCACGTCGGCGGTCAGGTGCGGCCGGGCGGTGTGACCGCCGGGGCCGGTGACCTTAACGGAGATCTTGTCGCACGCGGCGGTGATCGGCCCGCTGCGGATCCCGATCTTCCCCACGTCAAGCCGCGGGTCGCAGTGCAGCGCGAAGATCCGCTCCACGTCGGCGATGCCGCCGGCGGCGAGCACGTCGAGCGCGCCGCCGGGAATCTCCTCGGCCGGCTGGAAGATCAGCCGGACCCGGCCGGGCAGCGCCCCGGCCGCCGCCTGCCGCTGCAGGAACAGACCGGTGCCGAGCAGGATCGCGGTGTGCACGTCGTGCCCGCACGCGTGGCAGACGTTGGGCACCGTGGACCGGTACGGCACCGCCTTCTCGTCGGCGAAGGGCAGCGCGTCGATGTCGGCGCGCAGCGCGACCACCGGGCCCGCGGACGCGGCGCCCACGTCGACGGTGAGGCCGGTGCCCTTGGGCAGCAGCATCGGCCGCAGCCCGGCCGCGGCCAGCCGCAGCGCGATCCGCCGGGTGGTCCGGTGCTCGTGATAGCCGATCTCGGGGTGAGCATGCAGGTCACGGCGGAACTCGATCAGCTCGCCCGAGTGCTCGGCGAGGAAGGTGCTGAGTTCCCCCGTCAGATCATCTCCCGGCATGCGCTGCCTCCCCAGGGCACAAGAACCGGTCTTCGGCGAATTCCGTGACCAAGGCATCCACCACCTCAATCAGCCCGCCGCCATCGGCGATAACAGCGCGCTGACGCTCGTATGACGCTCCTTGGTCGAGCACATCGGACACAACGCTCAGCTCCGCGCTGCAGCCAAGCCGGTCAGCGACCGGCTCGAGCTCGCGCACTAGCTCGTAAAGCTCGTCACGCATCGGCGCAGTCGCGCCCGCATCGTCGGTGATCACTGTTGCGTCAAGACCGTACCTGGTCGCGCGCCACTTATTGTCCCGAACGACCCAAGTCGCCGGGCTCGGCAGCTGATAGCCCCGGTCCAGCTGGAAGCTGAAGAGCTGGACCAGGCATTGCGAAAGCGCCGCTACCATGCCGATCTCACGCAAGGTAGGAACGCCGTCGCACATGCGAACCTCGATCGTGCCGAAATCTGGATGCGGGCGGATGTCCCACCACACCTCCTTGATGCTCCGGATCGTGCCGGCCCGGAGCAGCGTGTCCATGTACTCTTCGAACTCACTCCAGTTGGACAGCCGGTGCGGCGGTCCCGAGGTCGGCAGCCCGCCGAAGATGATCGAGCGGGTGGATGCCAGCCCCGTGTCCTCCCCGTTCCAGTACGGGCTGGACGCGGTCAGCGCGAGGAAATGCGGCAGGTACCTGGCCAGTGCGTTGATAATCGGGATTGCCCTGTTGCCGTCGGCGAGACCGACGTGAACCTGGACGCTGAAGAGCTGGATTCTGCGGGCCAGCCACTGCATTTGCTCGACAAGCTCGGCGTACCGCTGCACCGGTGCCATCTTCGCGTCCCGCCAGTCACTGAAGGGATGCGTTCCTGCGCAGGTCAGCATCATATCGCGCGGCCGGGTTACCTGCTTAAGCTGCGCGATTGTCGCGGCCAGGTCGGCCTTGGCCTCGGCCACCGTGCTGCAGATCCCGGTGGACAGCTCGAGCTGGGACTGCATGAGCTCATAGCGGATCTTGGGCCGCTCGGCGCCCTCGCCTAGGTCGGGAAGCTCCCCGAGCACGTCGCGGGCGTCCTGGCGCAGCATCCTGGTCTGGGCGTCAACGAGCTGCAGTTCCCACTCCACGCCCAGCGTCGCGCCACGCGATGCGTTCCAGTCGATGACCACCGATGACCTCCATCCGCAATCTTTCCAGCTCAGCCGGGTGTATGCGGCGACATCCGAGAGCCTTAGGTCCGGTTGGCCGTTATGTCCCGCTAAGCCATATCCGATGGCTGATAGACGCCCCACGCCTCGCGCAGCGCGTCGCAGACCTCGCCCACGGTGGCCCGGGCGCGCAGCGCCGCGCGCAGCGGGTAGAGCACGTTCTGCGTTCCCTGCGCCGCGCGCTTGAGTTCGCTGAGCGCGCGCAGGTGCTCGCCGGCCGGCCTGGAGCCGCGCAGCTCCGCCAGGGATTTGGCCTGCTCCTTCTCGATCTCCAGGTTGACGCGCCAGGCTTCCTGCGGCTCCTCGGTGTCGGACTGGAACCTGTTGACCCCGACCACCACCCGGTCGCCCGCCTCCACCTGGGTGGCGATCTGGTAGGCCGAGCGCTCGATCTCGTTCTTCTGGAAGCCGCGCTCGATCGCGGCGACCGCGCCGCCGGCCTGCTCGACCTGATCGATCAGCTCCCGGGCGGCGTCCTCGATGTCGCCGGTCATCGACTCGATCGCATAGGAGCCGGCGAACGGGTCGGCGGTCGCGGTCAGGTCGCTCTCGTAGGCGATCACCTGCTGGGTGCGCAGCGCGAGGGTGGCGGCCTTCTGGCTGGGCAGCCCGATCGCCTCGTCGAAGGAGTTGGTGTGCAGCGACTGGGTGCCGCCCAGCACGGCCGCGAGCGCCTGGATGGTGACCCTGACCATGTTCACCTCGGGCTGCTGCGCGGTGAGCTGCACCCCGGCCGTCTGGGTGTGGAACCGCAGCATCTGCGACTTCGGGTTGACCGCGCCGAACTCGTCGCGCATGATCCGCGACCACAGCCGGCGGGCGGCGCGGAACTTCGCGATCTCCTCGAGCAGCGTGGTCCGCGACACGAAAAAGAACGACAGCCGCGGGGCGAAATCGTCCACGGCGAGCCCGGCCCCGAGCGCCGCGCGGACGTACTCCTTGCCGTTGGCCAGCGTGAACGCGATCTCCTGCACCGGCGTCGCGCCGGCTTCGGCCATGTGATAGCCGGAGATGGAGATCGTGTTCCACCGCGGGATCTCGGCCTGGCAGTACGCGAACGTGTCGGCGGCGAGGCGGAGCGACTGCTGCGGCGGGTAAATGTAGGTGCCGCGGGCGATGTACTCCTTGAGTATGTCGTTCTGGATGGTCCCGTTGAGGCTGGCCGGGCTGATCCCCTGCTCTTGCGCCACCAGCTGGTAAAGCAGCAGCAGGACGGCCGCCGGGGCGTTGATCGTCATCGACGTGGACACCTTGTCCAGCGGGATCCCGTCCAGCAGCGTGCGCATGTCGTCGATGGAGTCGATGGCCACGCCGACCCGGCCCACCTCGCCGTGCGCCGCCGGGGCATCGGAGTCGTAGCCCATCTGGGTGGGCAGGTCGAAGGCGACCGAGAGCCCGGTGGTGCCGGCCGCGATCAGCTGGTGATAGCGGCGGTTGGAATCCGCGGCCGTCGCGAAGCCGGCGTACTGCCGCATCGTCCACGGCCGGGTCGTGTACATCGTGGGGTAGACCCCGCGGGTAAACGGGTACTCGCCCGGCTGGCCCAGCTTCTCTGCGGGATTGAAATCCTTGAGCTGCTCGGGGCCGTACACGGTCTGGACCGGCAGCCCTGACTCCGACTCGCGCGTCATGTGCCAAGGCTACGGCCGCGCGCCGCGCGCTACGCAGTGACGTCGGCCACGCGTCCGCCGCAGTACGGTTGGTGGACACGCTCGCACACGCGGAGTGGCTGAGGTGGCACCCGGTGCCACGACCTGGATGAGGAGGCCGGTCATGCGCGGTCGGCGGGGACCGGGGAAGAGGCGGGGGCACAGGCCCGGGAAAGGGCAGAGCCGGCTCCGCGGCCTGGCGGCCGGGGCGGCCGCCACCGCAGCCGCGGCGTGCGTCAGCGCGATGGGCCTGCCCGCATCGCCGGCCGGCGGCGACTGGACCCAGGGCGGCCCGCAGCTCGCCAGCCGGGGCACCGTGGTCAGCTACCCGTCCGGCCGGCCGGACAAGGCCGACCAGCTGCCGAAGGTGAAGGCCTCGGCGTTCATCGTGGCCAACGCCGGCAACGGGCAGGTGCTCGCGGCCAGGGACCCGCATGGCTGGTACCGGCCCGCCAGCACGCTCAAGGTGCTCACCGCGGTCTCGCTCATCCCGCAGCTCAATCCGGACGCGACCACGGTGGCCTCGCATCAGGCCGCCACCGTCGAGCCGAACGACGTGGGCCTGATCGCCGGCCGCAGCTACCCGATCTCCGGCCTGTTCACCGCGCTGCTGACCATCTCGGCCAACGACGCCGCGGTCGCGCTGGCCCAGGCGACCGGATCGCTGCGCACGGGCATGGCGATGATCAACGCCGAAGCGCACCAGCTGCGGGCCGACGACACCGTGGCCGAGGAGCCCAACGGGCTGGACGCGCCGGGCCAGCACACCTCGGCCTACGACGAGGCGCTGATCGCCAGGCGCGCGCTGGCCATGCCGGCCTTCTTGCGCTACGACCAGACCAAGGCGGCGCGGTTCGAGCGCAAGCCCCGGCGCTGGGTCACGCTGGTCAACCAGAACCTGATGCTGACCGGCTACCGCGGCGACATCGGCGGCAAGCTCGGCTGGACCGCGGCCGCGGGCGCCACCTACGTGGGCATGGCCGAGCGCGACGGCGTGACGCTGATCGTCGCGCTGCTGCACTGCCCGGCGCTGACCGAGTTCAGCTCCGCCGCCCGCCTGCTGAACTGGGGCTTCGCCGAGAACGGCAAGGTTGCGCCGGTCGGCACGCTGGTCAGCCCGCTGCCACCTCAGCCGGCCAGTAACCCCGCCGCCAAGACCGCCGTCCACCGCGCGGACGGCACCGTGGCCAGCCGCGGCAGCTCGCTGGCCGCCCCGGCCGTCGTCGGCGAGCTCTTCCTGCTGTTCGCCGGGCTCATCGTGGCCGGCTTCGTGGCCTGGCGCCGACACCAGATCCGGCTCGGCCAGCGTAGCCGCCAGGCTCGCGCGCCCGGCCCGTCACGGCCGCAGACCTGAGCGCGGCGTGCCGCCGCCGGCCTGGTCAGGCGGTCGTTCCGGCGCGGCCTGAGCCGCCGGGCAGCAGGCCGATCCGGTCCCGGACCAGGTCCATGGTCTGTCCGGCGACCCGGCTGGCGCGCGCCGCGCCGCGGGCCAGCAGCCGGTCGAGCTCGGCCTCGTCGGCGAGCATTTTCTCGGTCCGCTCCCTGATCGGCGCGAGCGCGCCCACCACCAGCTCGGCCAGTTCCTTCTTGAACGTGCCGTAGCCCGCGCCCGCGTGACCGGTCACCAGATCCGGCACGCTCACCCCGGACAGCGCGGAGTGGATCCGCAGCAGGTTGGTGATGCCCGGCTTGGCCGCCTCGTCGGCCCGGATCTCGCCGTCGGCGTCGGTGACCGCCCTGGCGATCTTCTTGCGGATCGCGCCCGGCTCATCCAGCACGTCCACGATGCCCTGCGGCGAGGACGACGACTTGCTCATCTTCGCCGACGGGTCCTGCAGGTCGTTGATCTTGGCCACGTCGGCCAGGATGTACGGCCCGGGCACGGTGAAGACCTGACCGAACCTATGGTTGAACCGCTGCGCCAGGTCCCTGGTCAGCTCCAGGTGCTGCCGCTGGTCCTCGCCGACCGGTACCTGGTCGGCCTGGTACAGCAGGATGTCCGCGGCCTGCAGGACCGGGTAGGTGAACAGGCCGACGCTGGCCTGCTCCACGCCGCCCTTGGCCGACTTGTCCTTGAACTGGATCATCCGGCTCGCCTCGCCGAACCCGGTGATGCAGCCGAGCACCCAGGCCAGCTCGGTGTGCTCGGCCACGTGGCTCTGCACGAACACCGTGCAGCGGTCAGGATCGAGGCCGGCCGCGAACAGCTGGGCGGCGGCGATCCTGGTCCGGCGGCGCAGCAGCGCCGGGTCGTGCGGCACCGTGATCGCGTGCAGGTCCACCACGCAGTAGAAGGCGTCGCGGCTGTCCTGCATGGCCACCCACTGCCGCACGGCGCCCAGGTAGTTTCCCAGGTGGAACGAGTCAGCGGTGGGCTGGATGCCGGACAGCACGCGCGGCCGCGACGACTGGGGCGACTCGGGCGGCCCCGAGGGCCCGGTGGGCTGGGTCATGCGCCGATTGTAGGGGCGGACGGGTCGTCAGCTGCCGCCGGCGGCTGCTGCGGTGTCCAGCGGGACAATGCCCGGGGCCCCGAGCCGGATGGCATCAGCAGCCGTGTCGTCGTTTTCGTCCTGCGAAGCACGTTCGGCAAAAATTCTTGCCTGATAATGCTCGACCTCTCGCGCCGTCTGCCGCCAGTCCCAGCCGAGCTGGCCGGCCATCAGGCCGGCCGCCTCGGTGGCGACCGATACCCCGTGGTCCCAGGTCTCGATGGAGATGTGCGTGCGCCGGGCCAGCGCGTCGTAGAGGTGCCGGGCGCCCTCGTGCGAGGCACCGTAGACGATCTCGGCCCGCAGGTAGTCATCCGCGCCGGTCAGCGGCTTGCCCAGTCCGGGATCGGCCTCGATCAGGGTGAGCACCTCGCCGATCAGCGTGCCGTACCGCTGCAGCAGGTGCTCGATCCTGGCCACGTGAAGGGCCGACGCGCGGGCCAGCCGGTAGCGGGCGTTCCACAGCGCCTGGTAGCCCTCCGCGCCGACCAGCGGTATCTCGTGCGTGCAGGATCGCGGCACCCGGCCGTCCAGCCCGTACGCGACCGCGTCCACGGCGTCCCTGGCCATCAGCCGGTAGGTGGTGTACTTGCCGCCGGCGATCATCACCAGGCCTGGCACCGGGTGCGCGACCGTGTGCTCGCGGGACAGCTTGGACGTCTGGTCCGACTCACCGGACAGCAGCGGCCGCAGGCCCGCGTACACGCCCTCCACGTCGTCCCTGGTCAGCGGGACCCGCAGCACCCGGTTGACCTGGTCCAGCACGTAGTCGATGTCGGACCGGCTGGCGGCCGGGTGCGCCTTGTCCAGCGACCAGTCGGTGTCGGTCGTGCCGATGATCCAGTGCCGTCCCCACGGGATCACGAACAGCACGCTGAGCGGCGTCCGGACGATGATCCCGGTGCCCGAGTGGATCCGGTCCTTGGGCACCACCAGGTGAATTCCCTTGGACGCGCGCACGTTGATGATGCCGCGGCCGCCGACCATGGCCTGGATGTCGTCGGTCCACACGCCGGTCGCGTTCACCACCTGCTGGGCGCGGATCTCCAGCTCGGTGCCGGTCTCCAGGTCGGTGGCCCGCACGCCGGTAACCCGCTCGCCCTCGCGCAGGAACCCGGTCACCTGGGTCCGCGACGCGATCCGCGCGCCGTAGCTGGCGGCGGTGCGCAGCACGCCGATGACGTACCGGGCGTCGTCCACCTGCGCGTCCCAGTACCTGATCGCGCCGTGCACCGCGGACCGCTTCAGCCCGGGCGCCAGCTCGAGGGCCGCGTTCCTGGTCAGCTGCTTGTGCCCGGGCAGGCCGCGGGACTGGCCCATGGAGAAGCCGAGCATGTCGTACAGCCGCACCCCGCTGCCCAGGTAGGCGCGCTCCCAGCCGCGGTGGGTCAGCGGGAACAGGAACGAGACCGGCCGCACCAGGTGCGGGGCGATCCGCTGCAGCAGCAGCGCCCGCTCGGTCAGCGCCTCCCGGACCAGTGAGAAGTTCATCTGCTCCAGGTAGCGCAGCCCGCCGTGGATGAGCTTGCTCGACCGCGAAGAGGTGCCGGAGGCAAAATCCCTGGCCTCCACCAGCCCCACCGACAGTCCCCTGGTGGCCGCGTCCAGCGCGACGCCGGCCCCGACCACGCCGCCGCCGACCACGAGAACCTGATGTTCCTGCCCGGCCATCGCCGCCAGCGCGGCGGTCCGTTCCCCGTCGCCGAGCGCCGCGGCCCGGCGGTCGGCGCCGAGCGCCGTTACCTCTCCAGGTCCCGGCGCGGCTGCCTCTCGTCCCCCTGACATCACATTCCGAACGGTATCGCGCGCGGCGCTGCGGTGAGAGCCGGCCTTGGGGCTATGCGGACCGGCCGCCGGGCGCGACCACCACCTCGACACGCTGGAATTCCTTGAGGTCGGAGTATCCCGCGGTCGCCATCGAGCGGCGCAGCGCGCCCATCAAATTCATCGAGCCGTCCGCGGCTGTTGACGGGCCGTGCAGGATTTGCTCGAGCGAACCGATCGTGCCGACCCGCACTCTGGCCCCGCGCGGCAGCTCGGGGTGATGGGCTTCGCTGCCCCAGTGGTACCCGCGGCCGGGCGACTGGGTGGCCCGGGCGAACGGCGACCCGACCATCACGGCGTCGGCGCCGCAGGCGATGGCCTTGGTGATGTCGCCGCTGCGGGACATGCCGCCGTCGGCCAGCACGTGCACGTACCGGCCGCCGGACTCGTCGAGGTAGTCCCGGCGGGCCGCGGCCACGTCGGCGATCACGGTGGCCATCGGCACCGCCACGCCGAGCACCGCCGCGGTCGTGTGGCCCGAGCCGCCGCCGAAGCCCGCCAGCACCCCGGCCGCGCCGGTCCGCATCAGGTGCAGCGCGGCCGTGTAGGTGGCGCAGCCGCCGACGATGACGGGGACGTCAAGCTCGTAGATGAAGCGCTTGAGGTTGAGCGGCTCAGCCTGGCCGGAGACGTGCTCGGCCGACACCGTGGTGCCGCGGATCACGAAGATGTCCGCGCCCGCGTCGATGACCGCCTTGTAGTACTGGACCGTGCGCTGCGGTGACAGCCGGGCCGCCGTGGTGATGCCCGCCGCCCGGATCTCCTCGATCCGGCGGCCGATCAGGTCGTCCTTGATCGGCGCGGTGTAGATCGCCTGCAGCCGCCGGGTAGCGGCCGGCTCGTCCAGCTCGGCGATCTCGGCCAGCAGCGGATCCGGGTCCTCGTACCTGGTCCACAGTCCCTCCAGGTCGAGCACGGCCAGGCCGCCCAGCTTGCCGATCTCGATCGCGGTCTGCGGCGAGACCACGCTGTCCATCGGGCAGACCACCAGCGGCAGCTCGAACCGGTAGGCGTCGATCTGCCAGGCGATCGAGACATCCTCGGGATCCCGGGTGCGGCGGGACGGCACCAGGCCGATCTCGTCCAGCGAGTAGGCGCGCCTGCCGCTCTTGCCGCGGCCGATCTCTACCTGGGTCACTGCGCCTCTTTCACTGGTGCCGCCCGCCGTAGTTGGGCGCTTCGACGGTCATGTGGATGTCATGCGGGTGGCTCTCGGTCAGGCCGGCCGAGGTGATCTGGATGAAGCTCGCCTGCTGCAGCTCGGCGATGGTCCGGGCGCCGCAGTAGCCCATGGCCGCCCGCAGGCCGCCGGTCAGCTGGGTGGCCACGGCGGCCAGCGGGCCGCGGTAGGGCACCTGGCCCTCGACGCCCTCGGGAACGAGCTTGTCCTCGGACAGCACGTCGTCCTGGAAGTACCGGTCCTTGGAGTAGGACCGGCCGCCCGCACGGCCGCGCAGGGCGCCCAGTGATCCCATGCCCCGGTACATCTTGAACTGCTTGCCGCCGACGAATACCCGCTCGCCCGGGCTCTCCTCGCAGCCGGCCAGCAGGCCGCCGAGCATCACCGTGTCGGCCCCGGCCGCGATCGCCTTGGCGATGTCACCGGAGTACTGCAGGCCGCCGTCGCCGATCACCGGCAGGCCGGCCTCGCGCGCCGCCCTGGCCGCCTCGTAGATCGCGGTTACCTGCGGGACCCCGACCCCGGCCACCACCCGCGTGGTGCAGATCGAGCCGGGCCCGACGCCGACCTTCACCGCGTCCGCGCCGGCCTCGATCAGCGCTTGCGCGCCGGCCCGGGTGGCCACGTTCCCGCCGATCACGTCCACGCTGGTGTTCGCCTTGATCTGGGCGACCATGTCCAGCACCGGCTGCGCATGACCGTGCGCGGTGTCCACCACGAGGAAGTCCACCCCGGCCTCGATCAGCGCCTCGGCCCTGCGCTTGGCGTCCTCGCCCACCCCGATCGACCCGCCGACCACCAGGCGGCCCTTGGCGTCCTTGGTGGCGAGCGGGAACTTCTCGCTCTTGGTGAAGTCCTTCACGGTGATCAGCCCGCGCAGCCTGCCGCTTTGGTCGACGAGCGGAAGCTTTTCCACCTTGTGCTGCTTGAGCAGCGCCAGCGCGTCCTCGGGGGCCGCGCCGACCGGGGCGGTGACCAGCGGCATCGGGGTCATGACCTCGGTCACCCGGCGGCCGTGGTCGCTCTCGAAGCGGATGTCCCGGTTGGTGACGATGCCGAGCAGGATGCCGTCGTCACCGGTGACCGGCACGCCGGAGATGCGATATTTGGCGCAGAGTGCTTCCACGTCGGCGACAGTGGCGCCGGGGCCGCAGGTGACCGGATCGGTGATCATGCCGGCCTCGGACCGCTTGACCATGTCCACCTGCTGCGCCTGCTCCTCGACGGACAGGTTGCGGTGCAGCACGCCGGCGCCGCCCTGCCGGGCCATCGCCACGGCCATCCGGGACTCGGTGACGGTATCCATGGCCGAGGAGATCAGCGGGATGCGCAGCGAGAGCCTGCGGGTGAGCCGCGCGGTCAGCTCGGCCTCGCTGGGCATCACCGTGGTGTGCGCGGGCAGCAGCAGCACATCGTCGAAGGTCAGGCCGGGGGGGGCGAACTTGACGTCGTCGGCCATGATGCCTCCCTGGCGGTGAGCGTGGATGCCATCCATCCTAGGGCCGGATGCCGCCTAGGCTTGCTTGGTGGCGCATCTGCTCGGGGCTGAGTCCCTGCATCTGGAGTTCCCGGCGAAGGTCGTGTTCGACTCGGTGACCGTCGGGGTCAACGAGGGCGACCGGGTCGGCATCGTGGGCCGCAACGGTGACGGCAAGTCGAGCCTGCTGGCGATGCTTTCCGGGCGGCTGGAGCCGGACGCCGGCCGGGTGATGGCGCGAAGCGGCGTGACGATGGGCGTGCTCGACCAGGGCGACACGCTCGATCCCTCGCTGACCGTCGCGGGCACGATCGTCGGCGGCCGGCCGGACTACGAGTGGGCCGGCGATGCGCGCATCCGTGACGTGATCGGCGGGCTGGTCAGGGACATCGGATGGCAGACGCTGGTGGGCGAGCTGAGCGGCGGTCAGCGGCGGCGGGTCGCCCTGGCCCGGCTGCTGGTCGGCGCCTGGGACGTGCTGGCCCTGGACGAGCCGACCAACCACCTCGACGTGGAGGGCATCAGCTGGCTGGCCGGGCACTTGCAGGCGCGCTGGCCGGCCAGCGCCGGCGGCCTGCTGGTGGTGACGCACGACCGGTGGTTTCTCGATGCGGTGTGCACGACGACCTGGGAAGTCCACGACCGGATGGTCGAGCCGTTCGACGGCGGGTACGCGGCCTACGTGCTGCAGCGCGTCGAACGGGACCGGATCGCCGCGGCGAGCGAGGCGAGACGGCAGAACCTGATGCGCAAGGAGCTCGCCTGGCTGCGCCGCGGGCCGCCGGCCCGCACGTCGAAGCCGAAGTTCCGTATCGAGGCGGCCACCGCGCTGATCGCGAACGAGCCGCCGCCGCGTAACCAGGTCGAGCTGGCCAGCATGGCGATGGCGCGGCTCGGCAAGGACGTGGTGGACCTGCTCGGCGTGTCAGTGTCGTTCGGCGACAAGCAGGTGCTGCGCGATGTCGAGTGGCGGATCGGCCCGGGTGAGCGGTCCGGCATCCTGGGGGTCAACGGGGCCGGCAAGTCCACCCTGCTGGCGCTGGTGACCGGGGAGCTGGCGCCGACCGCGGGGCGGGTCAAGCGCGGCAAGACCATCCGGGTCGCGGCCCTCGATCAGCAGCTGGCGGCGCTGGAGGACTTCGGCGGCGACCGGGTCAGCGAGATCATCGGCCGCAGGCGCACGACGTATGTCGCCGGCGGGAAGGAGCTGACGCCCGGGCAGCTGCTGGAGCGCCTCGGCTTCACCAGCGCCCAGCTGTCCACGCCGGCCGGTGACCTGTCCGGCGGGCAGCGACGTCGCCTGCAGCTGCTGCTGGTCCTGCTCGATGAGCCCAACGTGCTCATCCTCGACGAGCCGACCAACGACATGGACGTCGACATGCTGGCGGCCTTCGAGGATCTGCTGGACTCCTGGCCGGGCACGCTGCTGGCCGTGTCGCACGACCGCTACTTTCTGGAGCGGGTCACCGACCAGCAGTACGCGATCATCGACGGGCACTTGCGGCACCTGCCCGGCGGTGTGGACCAGTACCTTGCGATCCAGGCGGAGCGGGCTGCGGGGGTGTCGGGCTCGCCGCCGGTTGGCGGGACGGTCCAGGCGGGAGGCAGGGCCGGGGACGCGGGGGCGGAGGGCGACGGGGAATCCGGGACGGGACTGTCGGGCGCCGACCTGCGCGCGGCGCACAAGGAGATCGCCGCCATCGACCGGAAGCTGGCCAAGCTCGCCGACCGGATCGACGCGGCTCACGCCGCGATCGCGGCGCACGACCAGAGCGACTACCTGGGCCTGACCGAGAAGACCAGCGACCTCGACGCGCTGCAGGCCGAAGTCGCCAAGCTGGAGACCCGCTGGCTAGAGATCTCCGAGCTCATCGGCTAGCAGTCGCCGGAATCTCGATGGCCTTTGCTGGCGGCGGTGCCTTGCTGGCGTCTTGCCGGCCCTTGCCGGGCTTACCGGGTGATGAGGTCCAGGAGGCGGTCGATCCGGGCCAGGGTCACGGGCTGGCGGAGTATCTGTCCATCCGCTTCCGGGAGCGCGCCCGGTTCTCAGCGGACTCGGCGGCCCCGGTCAGCGGACTCGGCGGCCCCGGTCAGCCGGCCCGGTCAGCCGGGCCGGGCGGCCGCCCGCCCGGTAGGCGGCGTACCCGTCCCTGGCCGCGTCCCTGGCCGCGTCCCTGGCCGCGGCGTGCGCAGCTCCTGGCCCGATCGTCTTTTCACGCGTTCTGGCCATTTCGTGACCCAGTTTGTCCCGTTCTGTGGGCACAGAACGCGTGAAATGAAGGGGCCGCCAGCGCGGGACGCGGGGGCAGAGAAGGCGGAGGCGAGCCGGAACGGGCGGGTAGCGTGGCCGGGGGAAGGAGCCGGGATGCAGGTATTCCTGGAGACTGAGCGGCTGGTGCTTCGGCGGTTCACGGTGGCCGACGTTGACAATCTGACCGAACTGGACGCCGATCCCGACGTGATGCGGTTCATCACCGGCGGCGTGCCGACCGCTCGCGAGGAGATCGAGCAGGACATCCTGCCGGCATTCCTTGGCTACTACGAGCGTTTCGAGGGCTACGGGTTCTGGGCGGCAATCGAGAAGGCGACCGGGGAGTTTCTCGGCTGGTTCCACTTCCGGCCGGGTGCGGACTCCGGCCCGGGGGAGGTCGACCTCGGCTACCGGCTGCGCAAGTCAGCCTGGGGCAACGGGTACGCCACCGAATGTTCGCGCGCGCTGATCGACAAGGGTTTCGCCGAGCTTGGCGTGCAGCGCGTAGTCGCGGAGACGATGGCAGTGAACACCGCTTCGCGGCGGGTGATGGAGAAGGCGGGCCTGACGCTGGTCCGGACGTTCCACCAGCCCTGGCCCTACCGGATTGACGGCCGCGAGCTGGGCGACGTCGAATACGCGCTGGACAGGGCCGACTGGACGCGGCAGGCGCCGGACGAGCGGGCGTAGCCTGCAACGCTTCGGTCGTGCCAGCTTCTTAGCGCTACGCGGCTGGCGGCAGCGGCCGTCAGGCGGCGAGCCGGGTCCGCAGCCAGGGCAGCAGAGCGCGAGCGTAGTCGCGCTGCAGGGCCAGCACGGTCGGCAGGCCGGGCTGAGGCGGCAGTCGCGCGGCGTCGGTGAAGTAGCCGGCGAGTCCGGCGATGACGGCGGTCAGCTGGGCGCTGTCGGCGGCGGTGTGCGCATCGAGCAGGGCGTCGGTGTCGTGACCGCCGTGCAGGCGCACGTTCGCGGCGAGCAGCAGGGTGTCGAGCCAGGCGGGCCCGCGGCAGGCCCACGGCCAGTCGACCACGGCGACCGTTCCGTCGGGCTGTATCAGCAGGTTGTCGGCGCGTATGTCGCTGTGCACGACGGTGTCGCCGGCCAGGGCGGCTAGCCCGCCGTCAGCGAGCTCGCACAGCAACTCCAGGTGGGCCGCAGCCCAGGGATCGAGGGTGCCGGGCGGATCATCGCAGATACGGCGCCAGCCCGCGAAGTCATTGGCGAAGGACTCCGCTGCGGCAGGCAGATCCGGGACCGGGCAGGGGGTCAGCTCGGCAGCAAGAGCACGCAGCGTGCGGGCGACGACGGCGATCTGCCCTGCCGCCCAGGGCGTGGCCGGGTGGCATCCGGCGATGTCCTCCAGGACCAGCGCGACCCAGTAGCCGTCGTCGAAGACGCCGAGCAGTCGCGGCACCATGGGCACCGGCGGCAGCGCGGCGGTTATCCGCCCTTCGCGCCGGTGCAGTACCGGCGAGTGCTCGTTCTGCGCCGGGCTCACCGCCTTCACGAAGGCCCGCCGCCCGTCTGCCGTTCGGATCCGGTCGGCCGTTCCCGGGGAGAAGCCGCCCGGCTGTGAGACGGCCTCGGCGACCTGTCCGCCCAGGATGTCCTGCACGCCACGGCGGACCGTGTCCGGAAGATCGCGCCAGCCGATGCGCCCGCCGTGTGCCTGGTTCATCCGAGGGATGGTGCCAGCCTGGGCCGGGACCCGCAACGGCATATCGACACGGAGCGCGGGGCCCAGGCGAAGCAGGGGTCATCCTGAACGGCTTCAGCCGCCGGCCTTGACAGGAGCATATCGTTTTTCGTTATTATCGATTATCGATACGACGGCGAGGCGGGTCGGATGGCCGCAGCGCCCCAGGCCGACCAGCGCGAGGCGAGGGACCGGACCGATGATGACAACAGAACGCACCAGGCTGACCGAGCCGCTGAGGACCGTCACCACCGTGTTCGGCGGACTGCTCCTGCTCGGCCTGATCGCCGTCGTAGTTTTCACCGTGTTCGGCTCGGGATCACTGGGAGGGTTCGGCCACGGGACGATTTGCGCCACTCAGCCGAATACCACGTACGGCGGCAGCGGATGGACCGACCATCTGGGCATCGCCACAAGGCCCGGCACGTCGATCAGCATCAACGGCACACTCCAGGCATGTGCCGACCGGCCAGGGATCGGCCAGCGGGTCCTGTACACCCTCACGAGCCTGCCCGGGCAGTTGGTATGGATAGGCGTGATCGCCCTGCTCTGGCTCGTCATCGGAACCGCGGACCGGGCCGGGCCGTTCACCGGGCCGGTCGCCATGGCACTGCAGCGGCTGGGCTGGTTCATCATCGTCGGCAGCATTGGCGCCGCCGTGGTGCAAGGGTTCGCCCTCGACCAACTGCTGAACACCATGCTCAGGGGGGATCACGTCGGCGATCCGCTCACGGCGGCGATCCATGTCCTGCCGGTACCCGTGCTGGCCGGGGTGGCGCTGCTGACCTTCGCACGGATCATCCGGGCCGGCGCGGACATGCAGGACGAGATCAGGGGAACCGTGTGACCAGGCGGCGAGCCGATCCCGCGGCCGGTAACGGCGAGGCACGGGCCGACGATGGGCTGGCTGGTGATGCGCCAGCCGACGATGCGGCCACGATCCGGGTGCGCCTCGACGAGCTGCTCAGCAAGCGCGGGATGACGCTGACCGAGTTGTCGGCGCGGGTCGACGTCACGGTCGTCAACCTGTCCATACTCAAGAACGGCCGGGCGCGGGCCATCCGGTTCTCCACCATGGCCAGGCTGTGCGAAGCGCTGCAGTGCCAGCCCGGTGATCTGCTCGGCTATGAACCCGTCGCGGCCTCCGGCAGCGAACCTGCGCGGTAAGAACGATGAACCGGCTTACGGCCGGGCGGTGCTGTGGCGCGGCGCGTGACCTGGCCCGGCCAGCCAGAACTGCCACGGCTGGGGTTCGGTTCGCCGCGCCGGCTTGGAGTGGCGGGGGCGGCCGGCATCCGGCGCGACTCGGGAGGCTCTGGACCGCGCCGCGCCGGGCCGTGACGCCGCGGCCCGTGACGCCGCAGCCGGTGAGGTGACCGTCGGCTGACCGGCCGGGATCCTGCTCACGGAGCCGCTGCGCGCAGTGGCGGCGCCTGCCCGCGTGACAGGATCGCGGCCCGCCACGCCGGTGTGGGCCTCGGCGGCCGGCTGACTGGCATCCGGATTCGCGGTGCCGGCGCTGCGCTGGGTACCGCCTCCGCTGGGGCCCACCGCGGGGCGCGGTTTCGCTGTGCTCCCGGCGGCGCCGGGTGACACGGCCGGACCGCCAGAGACGCCGCGCGCCCGCTGGCCGGGTGACGACAGGCCAGGAGCTCGCGGGATAAGGCCGGAAGTCCCCTTCGGCGGGCCGGCCAGCGGGCCGCCGTGATGACCGGCGGATGTCACCGTCTCGCTTCGTCCGGCGGGCTGCAGCGGGCCGGCCAGCGGCGCCGTCGCGTCGTGACTTCCGGCCGGGCGGGCCAGCACGGCGATCGTGACCACCGCGGCGGCCGCGGCCAGGCCAGCGGCCAGCGCCCGCACCGGGGCCTTGCGGCCTGCGTGCGACAACCGCCCCGACGCCGCTCCCGCACCGGTCAGGCCAGGCGCACGTGACGTACGCCCCGACGCCGCTCCCGCACCGGTCAGGCCAGGCGCGCGCACGCGGCGCAACCGCGGCACGCGGCGCGGTGACCCCGAGCCGGCCACATCGTCGGGCGGCGCGTCCCGGTTCCACTTGGCGCTCGCCGCCGCCAGCGCGAGGCTGGGGACAGCACGGCCCTCGGATCCGAAGCCCGTCGCGCTCCGCGGGCCGGCGCATGCGGCAGTGCCGATGTCCAGGCCGAGGCCGGCGTCCACGTCGGCGCAGAGCGCGGCCAGCAGCTGCGC
The DNA here is from genome assembly GCA_036502085.1 of Streptosporangiaceae bacterium. Taxonomy (GTDB): domain Bacteria; phylum Actinomycetota; class Actinomycetes; order Streptosporangiales; family Streptosporangiaceae; genus PALSA-505. The sequence continues at coordinate 3,340 of DASXZD010000114.1, read as the reverse complement.
GGCCGGGTCGGCTCGCCCGCCGGGCGAAAGGCCGCGACGCCCGGCCAGCGCGGAAATGATCTCCTCGGCCCGCCGGATGTCCTCCAGGCTGACGATCTGGGCGGCGTGGCCGGCCTGCGGCCGCGGCGGGGCCTGATCTCGCTGGGTCCCGCCGGGCGGCACCGGACCGTCCCGGCCCGCTGAACCCTGCGGGCCACCCGGCCCCTTCGGGCCACCCGCTGCGGTCACGCCATCGGCTCCGCTACCGCGATCGCCCTGAGCCGGGCCAGCGCGCGGTGCTGTGCAACGCGGACCGCCCCCGGTGACATGCCGAGCACATTACCGGTCTCCTCGGCGGTCAGGCCGGTAACCACGCGCAGCAGCAGCAGCTCGCGAAGGTGCCCGGGGAGCCGGGCGAGCAGATCCCTGGCGCGCTGGGCCTCCACGTAGGCCACGGCCATCTCTTCGGGGCCCGGATGGTCGTCCGGGCCGTCGGGCAGGTCCTCGGTCGGCACGGCCGACCGGGTGGCGCTGCGCACCGCGTCCGCGACCTTGTGCGAGGCGATGCCGAACACGAACGACGCGAACGGCCGGCCCATGTCCCTGTAGCGCGGCAGCGCGGAGAGCACTGCTATGCAGACCTCCTGCGCCACGTCGTCGGCGGCGTGGTAGTGGCCGGAGATCCGGCCCAGCCGTGTCCGGCAGTATTTGACCACCATCGGCCGCACCTGCTCGAGCAGGCTCTCGATGGCATCGGGCTGCCCGCGTATGGCCAGCTCCGCTAGGTCTCGCAGGCCGAGCAGCTCGTACGCCACCCGTCCTGCGGGCATCTCCCCCGGGAGCGCGCGCCCGGCGATGCATCCCTCCGTCACGAATGCATAATGCCCAGGTCGACGCCGGAGTACCTCTCCGCAGCCGACAAATTACAAGGTCCTAGTGATGTCACTCACCACGAAAAGCACAAGGCCAGGCGGCTACCCAAGGTAGCTGCCTGGCCTTGTCATGCCAAGCCGCGCGGCTCAACGAGCCGCCGTGTGCGGTTCTAGTGCGAGTGGCCGTGGCCGCCGTGGGAGTGGCCGGCCGCGTCGGCGGGCTCCTCCTCGGGCTTGTCCACGATCAGCACCTCGGTGGTGAGCAGCATGCCGGCGATGGAAGCGGCGTTCTGCACGGCCGAGCGGGTCACCTTGACCGGGTCAAGGACGCCCTGAGCCAGCAGGTCACCGTACTCGCCGGTGGCCGCGTTGAAGCCGTGGCCAGCACCCAGCTCGGCTACCTTGGCCACCACGACGGCGCCCTCGGCCCCGGCGTTCTGCGCGATCCACTTGCAGGGCTCGCTCAGCGCGTTGCGCACGACGCGCACGCCCGTCGCCTCGTCCCCGGTCATGCCCAGGTCACCGAGGTCGGCCGCGGTCTGCACGAGCGTGCTGCCGCCGCCGGCGATGATGCCCTCCTCGATCGCGGCCCTGGTCGCGGAGATGGCGTCCTCGAGGCGGTGCTTCTTCTCCTTCAGCTCCACCTCGGTCGCCGCGCCGGCCCGCAGCACGCACACGCCGCCGGACAGCTTGGCCAGCCGCTCCTGCAGCTTCTCCTTGTCCCAGTCGGAGTCGGTGCTGTCGATCTCGGTGCGGATCTGGCGGATCCGGTCCTGGATCGCTCCAGCGTCGCCCGCGCCATCGATGAGCGTGGTTGTGTCCTTGGCCACCACGATCCGGCGGGCGCTGCCCAGCATGTCCACGGTGACCCGGTCGAGCGAGAGACCCAGCTCCTCGCTGACGACCTCGCTGCCGGTCAGCACGGCCATGTCGCCGAGCATGGACTTGCGGCGGTCACCGAACCCAGGCGCCTTCACCGCGACGACGTTGAGCAGGCCGCGGATCTTGTTCACGACGAGGGTGGAAAGGGCCTCGCCGTCCACGTCCTCGGCGACGACCAGCATCGGCTTCTTGGCCTGGGCCACCTTCTCCAAGATGGGCAGGAAGTCCGTCATCGAGGAGATCTTGCCGGCGTGCAGCAGCACGTAGGCGTCCTCGAGGACCGACTCCATCCGCTCCTGGTCGGTGACGAAGTACGGGGAGATGTAGCCCTTGTCGAACTGGAGTCCCTCGGTGAACTCCAGCTCCAGGCCCATCGTCTGCGATTCCTCGACGGTGATGACACCGTCCTTGCCGACCTTGTCGAACGCCTCGGCGATCAGGTCGCCGATGCGCTGGTCCTGGGCCGAGATCGTCGCAACGTGCGCGATGTCGCGCTGCTCGGTCACGTCACGGGCGGCCTTGAGCAGCCGCTCGGACACAGCCTCGGCGGCCGCGTCCATGCCGCGCTTCAGCGCGGTCGGGCTGGCGCCTGCGGTCACCGAACGCAGTCCTTCATGGACCATCGCCTGGGCGAGCACGGTCGCCGTCGTGGTGCCGTCGCCGGCCACGTCGTTGGTCTTGGTCGCTACTTCCTTGGCGAGCTGCGCGCCAAGATTCTCGTAGGGGTCCTCCAGATCCACCTCACGAGCGACGGTCACGCCGTCGTTGGTGATGGTCGGGGCGCCCCACTTCTTGTCGATGACAACGTTGCGCCCGCGCGGCCCCAGCGTCACCTTGACGGTATTGGCAAGGCGGTTCACACCGCGCTCGAGCGAGCGGCGCGCTTCCGCATCAAATTCCATGATCTTGGCCATGAAAGCCTTCGGCTCCGATCGAATCGAGTTGTAACAGGAGTGCTCTTTCGTTAAGCGCGCTGCTGCCGGGGGAGCAAACCGGTTGCGCGACCGCCCCGGGCCGCCCGTGGTCCCAGAAATGATCACTTCCAGGTCCGCGGGACAGCCCGGGGCGGTTCAGGCGGATCGGCTAACGCCCGCAAACCGGACGCTGCCCCGCCGCGCTTAGCTGGTTACTTCTCAATGATGGCGAGCACGTCACGGGCAGAGAGCACGAGGTACTCTTCCCCGCTGTACTTCACCTCAGTGCCGCCGTACTTGCTGTACAGCACCACGTCGCCGACCTTGACATCCATCGGCACGCGCTTGGCGCCGGCGTCGTCAAAACGGCCTGGGCCCACCGCAAGGACTTCGCCCTCCTGGGGCTTCTCCTTCGCGGTGTCCGGGATCACCAGGCCGGACGCTGTGGTCTGCTCAGCTTCGAGCGTACGAACCACAATCCTGTCTTCGAGCGGCTTGAGAACAACCTTGGTGGCGGTCGTCACGATCTGACCTCCCCCTCCGGAAAGGTTGATGAGTGGATAGAGAGGGCGACCACGGCGGCCTGCCGTCGCGGGTGTCAGGCCTACGTTCGTCGCATTAGCACTCTACACGAGTGAGTGCCAGTTCCGAACAGTATCCATCCGACGCAGACTCGTCAACACGGCCCGGGCA
>DASXZD010000113.1:0-15956 GCA_036502085.1 Streptosporangiaceae bacterium | reverse complement strand
CTCTGCGTCTGTGACGAGGTAGACGAGGCGGTGCTCGTCGTCGATCCGCCGCGACCAAGTCCCGGGCAGGTGATACTTGAGCGGCTCGGGCTTGCCGATGCCCCCGAAGGGGTCTCGCTGGACGTCCTCGATCAGCCTGTTGATCCGCGCGAGCATCTTGCGGTCGGCCTTGAGCCAGGACGTGTAATCCTCCCAGCCCTGGTCTTCGAATACCAGCCGCACCGGCGCTACCTGGCGTCCGCCGCGCTGGGATCGACAAGATCGTGCTCGGCCACGTGAATACCGTTCAAGGCGTTCTCGTAGGCTTTGAGAAGCCGACGGGCGTTCGCCGGCGAGCGCAGCAGGTAGGCGCCTTCGCGGAGGGCGGCGTAGTCCTCGGCCGCAACCAGGACGGCATTGCCGTGCCTGGAAACGATCTCGATGGCGTCGTGGTCCTCGTTGACCTTCTTGATCAGCGGGAAGAGTCCCTTGCGCGCCTCGCTCGCGGTAATCGACATGACAGCCAGCTCTCGATAGTGGTACCAGATAGCGTACCGTTTGTCGCCGCCGTCCGCATCCGGCGTTGATCATTGTCCTCTGCGGGCAGCAGCTCAGCGACGCCCGCGATCAGGCTGACTTCATCCGGTTGATTTGCTTGTCGAGGTTGCGTATCTGGGTCGAGTCGGCGCCGAAGGCGTCAGCCAGCAGTGGGCGGATGGCTTCGAGCTCGGCTAGCGCTTCATCGGTATGCCCGCCGGTCGCGAGCATCTGGGCAATCACGAAGCGGGAGCCGAGCACCTTGTCCTTCTCGTCCGAGCCCGCCGAGGCGTCGGCGTTGTGCACGTAGAACCGCAGATGTGGCAGGGCCTTGTCCGGCTTGCCGATCTCCGCGTAGCTGTGGCCCGCATAGTAAGAGCAGTCGAGGACGAATGAGTCGTCCGGCGGCAGGTACTTGCGAAAATCGCGCCCGGCGCCGTCCAGTAGCGCTGCGGCGCGCGTGTATTCCCCGGCGTAGAAGAGCGTGGCGCCGAGCATGTGGCGCAACCGCAGCTCCATGACAGAGCCGGAGCCGGCCCGTTCAGTGCCGTCCTCAAGGAGACCGATCGCCTCGGACAGCCGCTCGTGGTCCAGCAGCGCACGGACATTGCCTATCAGCAGTTCGGCTCCGGCCTCGGTGAGCGGGTCATGGTTGCCGGCCTGCTCGCGGCGCCTGGGCGGGGCGAGCAGCGGCCAGCGGAACGGGCGCGTCGGGTCGGGGATCTCGCCGTCATCTGCTGGGCCGGCCGCTGTTGCCGTCAGCGGCAGGAGGGCCTCGTACACCGTCTCCGCTGACGGGCGCGCCTGCGGCTCCTTCGCCAGCATCGAGGACACGAGTTCGTCTACGGCCGCGGGGATGCCAGCACGCCGGGCCCGCACGGAGGGGGCGAGCGAATTGAGGTGATGGCTCCGCAACGGCAGGTCCGCTGTCCCATGGAACGGCACGTCACCGGTGAGCAGCTCATACAGTAGGCAGCCGAGCGAGTAACGTTTCTTAATAGTTGGGGTTAGAAAAGGTGTGAGATCGAGCCTGGTGCTGGCGAGGAAGCCGCCGAGCAGGGCGGGCCGGTACTGCATCCGCCTCAGCCGGGTTTTGACCAGTGCCGTGAGCTGGGCGAGGTCGCGTTTGGCCAGGTTAGCCACGGACCGTTTGAGGTGTGACCACACCTGCTCGACCGGATTCAGCTCATGCGCATAAGCCGGCAGCCGGCAGATGGTCAGCCAGTCCCGGGCCGCGATCAGCTCGGCCATCGCGGCACTGACATGGGTGTTCAAGTTATCCCACACGGCCACGATGGGGCCGCCCAGTTGCTGGTGGGCAGCATCCAGCAGCCGGGCATACTCAATCTCGGTGAAGCCTTTGCGCGGGTCGTTACGGCGTTTGCGGGTGGCGTGGACGCGGTAGACCAGCCGCGGCGCGCAGCCGGGCTTGACGGCGATCAGCGCGGCCAGCGACACCCGCTTGTTACTGCCGCCGGTTACTGTCACCACCGGGGTGTGGCCGCGGCGGCCCCAGGTACGCCCCTTCGGCGGCCTCAGGCCCTGGCCGGACTCGTCTTCGAAGACCAGCCAGGCGCCCAGGTCCGCCGCCGTCCTTTTACCACCGGCCACACCTCATCCCGCCAGGCAGCGATCGCCGCCTCATCCCGCTCGGCGGCGCGCCGGGGCTGGCACCTGCACGCTCCAGCCGATCCGGTGCAGCAGCAGGTCCAGCCTGGCCAGCGTGTAACCCACCCTGAACCGGCGCGGTCTGTATGGAACTGGGATGTGGCACTCTCGTTGTCTACCGTGGCACAATTGAGTTATGGATGCCACATTGGTGCTTGGTCAGCAGGGTCGGCTTGTCATTCCGGCGGACGTCCGGGCAGCGCTGGGCCTTGCTCCTGGCGATCATCTGCACCTGCACGTAGCCGGCCCGCGGCTCGTAATCGAGCGACCGCAAGATGCTGTGGCTGAGCTGCGCGGCCTGGGGGAGAGCATCCCGGCGGCTCGCTCGCTCGTGGATGAGCTGCTAGCCGAACGCCGCCTCGCCGCAGCTTCAGAATGACGGTGCTTGACGCGTCCGCCGTCCTGGCTCTCATTCATGACGAGCCCGGTGCCGACCTTGTTGCGGATCAACTGAACTCCGCGACTCTGGGCGCGGCGAATCTAGCCGAGGTCATCGGGAAGCTTGTCGACGCCGGCATCGACGCCAGCCGGATTCGTGAACTCCTCGCGGCCGTCGGCGTCACGATCGAGCCTGTCCTCGCCGAGGACGCCGAACTGGCCGGCGCCATGCGCACCCTGGTCGGCGGGCGCGCGCTGTCGCTGGGCGATCGCTGCTGCCTCGCTCTGACCATTCGCAGCACGCCCGCGGAGGTCCTGACCGCTGACCGGGCGTGGGCCGACCTCGACCTGCCCATACGTGTCCGCCTGCTCCGCTAGCAAATGATCACCGACTGGCACAGGCGGACTGCCTGGCAGGGCGTGAGGATTCGCTCTACGCTTCCGGCATGGCCGCAGAGGGTGAACCAGGGCAGACCGTGAGCACGCAGACCGCCGCGGCGCGAGTCGCGGACGGGATCGCGTTCCTGGAACGGGCGATTGACGCGTTCACCGAGGCGGCGGGCTCGGCGGATGCCGAAGTCGCGCCGCTGGCCATCGAGCTGCTGGCCAGGACGCTGCCGCTGTGCGAGCGCGACGAGGAGTCCGCGCTGGCCTGGCGGCAGGGGCTGGAACACCTGGATCCCGCTGTCGCCGCGGCGGTGCGGGAACGGCTGCGCCGCTCGTTCGGCAGTGACGAGACGGGTCCGTCCTGGTGGGAGGGGTTCGTGGAGTCCGCGGTCTGCCACGGCACGCTGCCCCTGCTCGCCAACGAGGTATTCGGTGCCCTCGATCACATGTACGCCCTGGCCGCGGTGCCGCTTGCCCGCGGCGGCGCGCGGACGAGGGAGCTGCGGGACGTGCTGGCCCAGGCGGTCCGGGTGCCGTCGGGTTACGCCTGGGGGAGCGACCTGCAGGAAAGCTTCCGCGAGCGGTTCAGGGACGCGACCGGCATGGACGGCGGAGACCTGCCCGAGGAATGACTGCGGCCGCAGTCGCGCAAACGGGGTAACCGATCAGGGCACCCAGACGGAGCGGTCGTGCGCGAAGTAGACCGTACGGGGATCGAGTTGCTGGAGGGCATCGATCCAGTCGGGGATGCCGGGCAGCGGCTCACCATGGGCATCGCGATGGGCTCGCCACGCGAGTTGGTCGGCCGCGTACTGCGACGCCGTGTCATGGCTTTGCCCCGCCACGATCACCATCCCGTCCGGCCGGCGGACGACAAGGGACTGGTGACCCTCGGTATGACCTGGCGTCGGCATGACGAAGACCCCTGGCAGCAGCTCAGCCTGTCCCGTCACTCGTTCGTAGCGGCCGCCCTCGATGAGCTCGGGGAGCGTGTAGTCCTCCGTCTGCCGGGCGGTGTCGAGCTCGGTTTCCTGAACGAAGATCGGGATCTGACCTAGAGCCGGGTTGCCGCCGCAGTGGTCGAAATGCAGGTGGCAGTTCGCGGCGAGCCTGATGTCAGACAGCGTCGTCCCGATGGCCGCCAGCGCGCTGTGCAGCTCGATCCTGCGGGGCCGGTAGTGGACGTCAACCTTGGGATGAGAGCCCATGCCGGTGTCGAAGAGGATCATTCCTTCAGGGTGATCGACGACATAACCCAGGCACGGCTCGACTCTGGGGCTGCTGGTCCCGGTTTCCTCGACAGGCCGGACGAAGTAGCCGAAATCAATACGCCGCACCGTGATGTCCATCACTCGGTCATACTCGCACCAGTGAGAGATGATCTGCCGGTATGCGGGTGATCTCGCGGCGGTGACGGGGAGAGTTCCGGTGAGGGCGATGCGGCGAGGGCTGACGACCATGCTGGTGCCGGCGGTGCTGCTGGCCGGCCAGGTGCCAGTGCCGGCGGTGGCGCTGGCCGGCAGCGGGGGGAGGCTGCCGGGCGCGGCCGCGGTGATCTCGACCGTGGCGGGCGGTGTCGGCGGCCCGGCCGCGGGCACCAAGGTGGCCGTTTTCGTCCCCTGCGGTGTGTCCGTCGGTGCTGGCGGCGTGTATGTCGCCGACACCGGTTCGGTGCGGAGGGTGGCCTCGCAGACTGGCCGGCTGAGCACGAGCGCGGGCACCGGTTCCCCTGGGCCGCTCGGCGATGGCGGTCCGGCGGCCGCGGCGAGTGTCGGCATCCCTCCTCAGGTCGCCGGCTGCGGGATCGCGGCGGATCATTCGGGCAGCCTGGTGATCGCTGACTCGGGCCACAACCGGATCCGGGTGGTGGCGCGCCGGACCGGCCGCTTTTACGGGAAGGCGATGACGGCCGGGGACATCTATTCAGTGGCCGGGAACGGCACGAGGGGGTTTTCCGGCGATGGCGGCCCGGCTGCCGCGGCTGAGCTGGATAACCCGCTTGGTCTAGCGGTGGACGGCGCGGGCAACCTGGTGTTCATCGACAGCTTCAACTCCCGGGTCCGGGTGGTGGCCGGGAGGACCGGCACCTTCTACGGGCAGGCGATGACCAAGGGCGACATCTACACCGTGGCCGGGAACGGCATCGGGGGGTTCTCCGGAGACGGCGGCCCGGCCGTCGCGGCCGAGCTGAATGAGGCGGAGGGCGTGGCGGTCGACGGCGCGGGCAACCTCGTCATCGCCGACTCCTTCAACAGCCGGGTCCGGGTGGTGGCGGTCAGCACCGGCACGTTCTACGGGCAGGTCATGACCGCCGGGGATATCTACACCGTGGCCGGGAACGGCACACGCGGCCATTCGGGTGACGGCGGCCCGGCGGGCGGCGCCGAGCTCAGTATCCCGGGCGGCGTATCGGCGGACAGCGCGGGCAACCTGCTGATCGCCGACACCGACAACAACCGGGTCCGGGTCGTGGCGGCCGGCACCGGCACGTTTTACGGGCAGCCGATGACGGCCGGGGACATCTACACCGTCGCCGGTACGGGCAGGCCCGGTTCCTCAGGGAATGGCATCCCGGCCGCCGGGAGCCGCCTGTGCGGCCCGACGGGTGTGGCGGCGGACGGCGCGGGCAACCTGGTGATCGCGGGCGGCTGCGAAGAACGCGTCCTGGTGGTGGCCAGGCAGACTGGCACCTTCTACAGGCAGCCGATGACGGCTGACGACATCTACACGATCGCTGGGAACGGGCACATTGAGTTCTCCGGTGACGGCGGCCCGGCCGTCAGGGCCCAGCTCAACGGCCCGCAAGGCGTGGCGGCCGACGGGCATGGCAACCTGGTGATCGCCGATGCCGACAACCGGGTCCGGGTGGCAGCGGCCAGCACCGGCACGTTTTACGGGCGGGCGATGACCGCCGGGGACATCTACACCATCGCCGGGGACGGCATCGGGGGGTTCTCCGGAGACGGCGGCCCCGGCCGCAGCGCCGAGCTCGCCGACCCGCATGGCGTGGCGATCGACGCGCACGGCAACGCGGTGATCGTGGACAGGGTCAATGCGCGGGTCCGGGTGGTGGCCGGGAGCACCGGCACCTTCTATGGTCAGCCGATGACGGCCGGGGATATCTACACCGTGGCCGGGAACGGCATCGAGGAGTTCGCCGGCGACGGCGGCCCGGCCACCAGCGCCTCGCTCGCCAACCCGGACGGCGTGGTGGTCGACGGCGCGGGCAACCTGCTGATCGCCGACGCGCTCAACGAGCGGATCCGGATGGTGGCCGGGAGCACCGGCACGTTTTTCGGGCAGCCGATGACGGCCGGCCACATCTACACCATCGCCGGTGACGGGAACGAGGGCCTGGCCGGTGCGGGCGGGCCGGCCACCGCCGCCAGCCTGTTCGGCCCGGCAGGGCTGGCGGTGGACAGCGCAGGGAACCTGCTGATCGCCGACACCGTCAACGACCGGATCCGGGTGGTGGCGGCCAGCACCGGCACCTTCTATGGCCGGGCGATGATCGTCGGCGACATCTACCGGCTGGCCGGTGGCGGGACCGGCGGCCCGGGCGACGGCGGCCCGGCCGTCAGCGCCCGGCTCGCCCAGCCCGGCGGTGTGGCGGTGGACTCCGCAGGGAACCTGGTGATCGCCGACACCGGCGACGGCCGGATCCGGGTGGTGGCCGAGAGCACTGGCACGTTCTACGGCCTGGCGATGACCGCCAGGAACATCTACACGATCGCCGGCGATGGTGTCCAGGGCTACTCGGGGGACGGCGGCCCGGCCGTCGGCGCGGAGTTCGACTTCCCGGGCGGCGTGATGGTGGACAACGCCGGGAACGTGGTGATCGCCGACACCCGCAACAGCCGGGTCCGCACGGTCACCGGCTGATACCGGCCCGCGGTGCTCCCGGCCAGGTCCTGGCCGGGAGCACCCGCCGACCGCACCGGGTCAGGGCTGCAGGACGGCCTCGATGTCCAGGACGAGCTGGACCTTCTCGCTGATGATCGTGCCGCCGCCGGGGATGGGGCCGTTGTAGCTGACGCCGAAGTCCGACCGGTTGATCTCGCCGATCGCCGAGAAGCCGGCCCTGGTGCCGCCGAACGGGTCGGGCCCGAAGCCTTCGATCTCCAGGGTCAGCGAGACCGGGCGGGTTACCCCCCGGAGCGTGAGGTCGCCGTCGAGGATGAAGCTCACGCCGTCCTGCCTGATGCCGGTGGACCGGTAGGTCATCTCCGGGTGCGTCTCGACCTCGAAGAAGTCGGCTGACCGGATGTGGTTGTCGCGCTGCTCGTTGTCGGTGTCGATCGACCGCAGGTCGATCTTCGCGGTGACGCTGGACTCCAGCGGGTTTTCGGCGGTGACGAACTCGCCGTCGAAGATCTTGAAGTTCCCGCGCACCTTGCTGACCATCATGTGCCGGACGACAAACCCGACGTGGGAGTGGACGGTGTCGATCGTCCACTTGCCGGCTACGTAACCGGGAATCTCAACAGTGCTCACGGTGTCTCCTTCGTGCGAGTTTGAAAGTTTCGAGAAGTATGAAAGTACCGGATAGTGTCTTGGTTCTGAAGAGGAACCCAGTTTAGTATTGTGCCTGCACCGGTGCGGGCGCAAGGCCGGCACACGCAGGTGCCCTGGTCACCTGGAGGTAACCGTGGACGTCGGCCCTTTGGCTCCGGGCGAGACCTGCCGGGCCAGCGAGGTGCTCGGCCGGGTCGGGGACAAGTGGTCGCTGCAGGTGATCTTCTGCCTGGGCGACGGCGCCCGGCGTTTTACCGACCTCAAGCGCGGCATCGACGGGATCAGCCAGCGGATGCTGACGGTGACCCTGCGCGGGCTGGAGCGGGACGGGATCATCACCAGGACCATGTACCCGGTCATGCCGCCGCGGGTCGACTACGCGCTGACCCCGATGGGCCACACGCTGCTCGACGCGGCCGGCACGCTGATCGGGTGGGCGCACGAGCACCTGGCCGAGATCGACGCCGCGCGGGTTGCTTACGACGCCCGCGAGCGGCAAGGCCGGCAGGCTTTCACTGCGTAGCGACTGCGTAGCGACGGTGGCATTCGAGACACCTGGCCGCAAGAGCGGGTGAATGCCGGATCGCGCTGGCCCTGCAGCTGCAGGGCCAGCGCGACGGCGACGAACCTGATGTCGGCGGCAACGCTGCGGTCAGGGGGCGAACAAATTGAAGCCTCCCCAGCAGGTGCCGCCGCCGACGGTGAACTGCGCCTGGTTTCCAGGCGCATTGCCCGAAGCCAGGAATGTGTCGTTCCCGCTGTTGGCGTCGGTCCAGTAGCGGTTCATGAAGTAAGCGCCGCAACTTTGATTCCACAGGACATTGATTACGCCGTTAGCACCGCCGGAGCCGGACAGCGGATTGGCGCACGAGCCCAGCACCGCTTTGGGCGACGATGTGGTCGCGACGCACTGGGTCGTGTTGTTGATGTACGTGACCTGGACGATGGGGTCGCCCGCCAGGTTAGCGTCCCAGTTGGTGTTCGCGAACGGGCAGTTCGTGCTGTCATGGTGGGGGGCGGCCGTGGACTGGACCGTATCGTGGCCGCTGCACCAGTTGACCTCCTGGACATAGAAGTCGTCATTCGTGGTCCCGCCGTAGTACATCTTGACGGCATCACCGGACTGGCCCGCCCCGCCCCAGTCGTTGAGGCAGTAGCCGGTCCCGCCGTTCCCGCAGACCTGAGACGACGAAGCCAAGGCGGGCTGGACGCCGAGCCACGCAACCAGCGCCAGGGCTGCCCCCGGCAGTGCGACGACCCTGGCGACCCTTCTGCGTGCGATGCTGATCATGTTTACCCTCCACCTCTCCAGCAGATGTTGACGGCGGGGCATGCTGACCAGGCCAGGGCAGTCTGACCTCGGCCCGGCAAGCGGGGGCATGCTGCCCCGCCGCATGCGGCAGCCTTCATCGCGGGCGTATCGCGCGGGTAACTTCTGGGTTGCTGCGCAGACGGCGCCCGCGAGCGGCAGGGCCGGCAGGCTTTCACTGCATAAGGTTGTCTCGTGGCAGATCCGCACAGCTACCGTCCGGCCCCCGGCTCGATCCCCGAATCTCCCGGCGTCTACCGCTTCCGCGACGATCACGGCCGGGTGATCTACGTGGGCAAGGCCAAGTCGCTGCGGTCCAGGCTGAACTCCTACTTCGCTGACTTCGCCTCGCTGCACCCCAGGACCCAGGGCATGCTGCGCGCGGCCGCGAAGGTGGACTGGACCGTCGTCGGCACCGAGGTCGAGGCGCTGCAGCTCGAGTACTCCTGGATCAAGGAGTTCGACCCCAGGTTCAACGTCAGGTACCGGGACGACAAGAGCTACCCCTATCTTGCGGTCACCCTGGATGAGGAGTACCCGCGGGTCATGGTCATGCGCGGGGCGAAGCGGCGCGGCACGCGGTACTTCGGCCCGTACTCGCACGCCTGGGCGATCAGGGAGACGGTGGACACGCTGCTGCGCGTGTTCCCGGTGCGGACCTGCTCGGCCGGGGTGTTCAAGCGGGCCGGCCAGATCGGCCGCCCGTGCCTGCTCGGCTACATCGGAAAGTGCTCGGCGCCTTGCGTGGGGCAGGTGAACCAGGCCGAGCACCGGCTGCTGGCCGAGGACTTCTGCGACTTCATGGCGGGCCAGACCGGCCGCTTCATCCGCGCGCTCGAGGGCGAGATGCGGCAGGCGGCCGGCGCCGAGGAGTTCGAGCGCGCGGCGCGGCTGCGCGACGACATCAAGGCGCTGCAGCGGGCAATGGAGAAGCAGGCGGTGGTGCTCGGCGACGGCACCGACTGCGACGTCATCGCGCTGGCCGAGGACCAGCTGGAAGCGGCGGTGCAGGTGTTCTACGTGCGCGGCGGCCGGATCCGCGGCCAGCGCGGCTGGGTGGTGGACAAGGTCGAGGACGTCAGCACGGCCGATCTGGTGGAGCAGTTCCTCGGCCAGGTGTACGGCGAGGCGCGGGCCGGCGCCGGGCCCGCCGCCGGAGCGCCCGACGCGGCCGGCCGCACCGGCGTGCCGCGCGAGGTGCTGGTGCCGGTGCTGCCGCCGGGAGCCGACGCCATGCGCGACTGGCTGGCCCTGCGGGCCGCGCGCCCCGGCGGCAAGGTGGATCTGCGGGTGCCGCAGCGCGGCGACAAGAAGGCGCTGCTGGAGACGGTGGCCAGGAACGCCGGCCAGTCACTGGCCCTGCACAAGACCCGGCGGGCGAGCGACCTGACCACCCGCAGCCAGGCGATGCACGAGATCCAGGAAGGGCTCGGCCTGGACGACGCGCCGCTGCGGATCGAGTGCTACGACGTATCGAACCTGCAGGGAACGCACGTGGTGGCCTCGATGGTGGTGTTCGAGGACGGGCTGGCCCGCAAGAGCGAGTACCGCAGGTTCAGCATCCGCGGCCTGGACGGCACCGACGACATCGCCGCGATCCACGAGGTGATCACCCGCCGGTTCCGCCGGTACCTGGAAGAGCGGGAGGCTCTGCTTTTCCCGGGGGAGCCGCCCCCGGCCCCCCCGGGCGAGCTCGACACGCTCGGCGACCACGCCCGCGGCCCAGACGGCAACGGCGACACCGGCGGTGCCGACGACGCGGCCGGCGACCCGGCCCAGAAGAAGAAGTTCGCCTACCCGCCCAACCTCGTGGTGGTAGACGGCGGTCCCGGCCAGGCGGCAGCGGCCATGCGGGCCCTCGCCGATCTCGGCATCGACGACGTGGCCGTCTGCGGGCTGGCCAAGCGGCTCGAGGAAGTGTGGCTGCCCGGCGAGGACGCACCGGTTATCCTGTCCCGCACGAGCGAGGGGCTGTACCTGCTGCAGCGGGTGCGTGACGAGGCGCACCGGTTCGCGATCACCTACCACCGGGCGAAGAGGTCGAAGGCGCTGACCGCCAGCGAGCTGGACGGAGTGCCCGGGCTCGGGCCGGCCAGGCGGGCGACGCTGCTGCGTCACTTCGGCTCGGTGCGCAACATCTCGGCGGCCAGCGAGGCGGAGATCGCCGGGCTGCCCGGCATCGGGCCCAGCGTCGCCGCGTCGGTCCTCGCCACGCTGCGGCCAGGGGATGGGGCCGAGGACCGGGCCAAGGACGGGGGACAGGCATGAGGGAAGAACCGGGCGAGGGGGCCGGCCACGGCGCGGTCGGCGCCCCCGGCGCCCCGCCGGACATTGTGATCATCACCGGAATGTCGGGCGCCGGCCGCAGCACGGCCGCCAAGGCGCTGGAGGATCTCGGCTGGTTCGTGGTGGACAACCTCCCGCCGGCCCTGCTGCCGACCATGGTCGAGCTGGCCGCTCGGTCGGCGGGCGCGGTGCCCAGGGTGGCCGCCGTCGTCGACGTGCGCAGCCGGGCCTTCACCACCGACCTGAACGCGGCGACCAGTGTGCTCGCGGTGCGCGGCGCGGCGCCCCGGGTGGTGTTCCTGGAGGCCGCCGACGACACCCTGGTCCGCAGGTTCGACAGCGTGCGGCGGCCGCACCCGCTGCAGCGCGACGGCGGCGTCACCGAGGGCATCGCCGCCGAACGGGAGCTGCTGCGGGTGGTGCGCGGCGAAGCGGACCTGGTGCTGGACACCTCCGCGCTGAACGTGCACGAGCTGCGGGCCAGGATGCAGAGGGCCTTCGGCGGGGAAGGCAGCGCGGGGCTGCGGGTCAGCGTGGTCTCGTTCGGACATAAATACGGGTTGCCGGTCGATGCGGACATCGTGGTCGACTGCAGATTCCTGCCCAACCCGCACTGGATCGAAGAGCTGGCCCCGCTGACCGGGCAGGATCCGCGGGTTCGCGACTTCGTCCTGGGCCAGGCGGGCGCCAAGGAGTTCCTGGACGCGTTCGTCGAGGCGCTGCAGGCGACGCTGGCCGGCTTCGAGCATGAGGGAAAGCGGTTCCTGACCCTCGCCGTCGGGTGCACCGGCGGCAAGCACCGCAGCGTGGCGATAGCCGACCAGCTGGCCGCCCGGCTGGCCGGCAGCGGCGCGGTCATCCAGGTGGTGCACAGGGACCTGGGACGCGAATGAGCGCATCGAGACCGAAGGTCGTGGCGCTCGGCGGCGGGCACGGCCTGTTCGCTTCGCTGTCCGCGCTGCGCCGGGTGGCCGACGCGCCGACTGCCGTGGTGACGGTGGCCGACGACGGCGGGTCCAGCGGCAGGCTGCGGCGCGAATTCGGCGTGCTGCCGCCGGGTGACCTGCGGATGGCGCTGGCCGCGCTGTGCGGCGACGACGACTGGGGTACGACCTGGAGCCGGGTGGTGCAGCACAGGTTTGGCGGGGACGGCGAGCTGGCCGGGCACGCGGCGGGGAACCTGCTCATCGTCGCGCTGTGGGAGCTGCTCGGCGACCCGGTGCAGGGGCTGGACTGGGTGGGCAGGCTGCTCGGCGCGCACGGCCGGGTGCTGCCGATGGCCTCGGTGCCGCTCGACATCACCGCCCAGGTGGAAGGGGCCGACCCGGCGCGGCCCTACGAGCTGAGCACGGTACACGGCCAGGTCGCGTGCGCGACCACCGCCGGGCAGATCCGGTCGATCGCGCTCGTCCCTGCCGCCCCGGCCGCGTGCCCCGAGGCGGTCAGCGCCGTCCTGGCGGCGGACTGGGTGATGCTCGGGCCCGGCTCCTGGTTCACCAGCGTGCTGCCGCACCTGCTGGTGCCGGAGCTGGCGCAGGCCATGCTCGGCACCAGCGCCCGCCGGGTCATCGTGCTCAACGTGGCCCCGCAGGACCGGGAGACCGAGGGGTTCACGCCGCGCGCCCAGCTGGAAGTGGTGGCCGATCACGCGCCCGGGCTCACCGTGGACGTGGTGCTCGCCGACACCAGGACCGCGGCCGGCACCTCGGCCGCCGAGCTGGGCAAGGCCGCGGAAATGCTCGGGGCCAGGCTGGTCGTCGCCGACGTAGCCATGCGGGACGGATCCCCGCGTCATGACCCGGTGCGCCTCGCGGGGGCATACGCTCGAATCTTCGAGGGGGAGTGACGCAGATGGCGATGACCGGCGTGGTGAAGGACGAGCTCAGCCGGGTCAGCGTGGTCAAGCCGTGCTGCCGCAAGGCGGAGGTGTCCGCGCTGCTGCGGTTCGCGGGGGGGCTGCACCTGAGCAGCGGCCGGATCGTGATCGAGGCCGAGCTTGACACCGGCGCGGTCGCGCGCAGGCTGCGCAAGGACGTCGCCGAGGTGTTCGGGCACGCGTCCGAGCTGATCGTGCTGGCGCCGAGCGGGCTGCGCAAGGGCAACAGGTACGTCGTACGGGTGCAGAAGGACGGCGACAGCCTGGCCCGGCAGACGGGCCTGGTGGACAGCTACGGCCGCCCGGTCCGCGGGCTGCCGCGGCAGGTGGTGTCGGGGGGCAGCTGCGACTGCGAGTCGGCCTGGCGGGCCGCGTTCCTGGCGCACGGCTCGCTGACCGAGCCGGGCCGGTCGATGTCGCTGGAGATCACCTGCCCGGGCCCGGAGGCCGCGCTGGCGCTGGTGGGCGCGGCCCGGCGGCTGAAGATCCACGCAAAGGCACGAGACGTCCGCGGGGTGGACCGGGTGGTGGTCAAGGACGGTGACGCGATCAGCGCGCTGCTGACCAGGCTCGGCGCGCACGACAGCGTGCTGGCCTGGGAGGAGCGGCGGGTCCGCCGGGAGGTGCGGGCCACCGCCAACCGGCTGGCCAACTTCGACGACGCCAACCTGCGCCGCAGCGCGCGCGCGGCGGTCGCGGCGGGCGCCAGGGTCGAACGGGCGCTGGAGATACTCGGCGACGACGCGCCGTCGCACCTGACCGACGCCGGCCGGCTGCGGATCGCGAACCGGCAGGCGAGCCTGGAGGAACTCGGCCAGCTCGCCGATCCGGCGATGACCAAGGACGCGATCGCCGGCCGGATCAGGCGGCTGCTCGCGATGGCGGACCGGCGGGCAGAGGAGCTCGGCCTGCCGGGCACCGAGGCGGGCCTGCCCCCGGACATGCTGATGTAACGAGGCGACTGTAGGTTTCGCCGGGAACCGCACAGGCGGACCGCCACAGCCCGGGGTGGCAAGACGACAGAAAGGGTTGTGATGACCATTCGGGTAGGCATCAACGGATTCGGCCGGATCGGGCGGAACTTCTGGCGTGCTGTGAACACCTCGCCTGGCGGCGGCAGCGCTGTCGGCCAGGCCGATGAGATCGAGATCGTCGCGGCCAACGATCTCGGCGATGTCGCGACGATGGCGCATCTGCTCAAGTTCGACAGCGTGCTCGGCAACCTGCCGCATGAGGTGACCTCGTCCGGCGACACGATCGTCGCCGGCGGCAAGCCGATCAAGATCCTCGCGGAGCGGGATCCGGCCCAGCTGCCCTGGCGCGAGCTGGGCGTGGACGTGGTGCTCGAGTCGACCGGCCTGTTCACCAACGCCGACGCCGCCCGCAAGCACATCACCGCGGGGGCCAGGAAGGTAATCATCTCCGCGCCGGCCAAGGGCGAGGACATCACGATCGTGATGGGCGTCAACGACGACCGCTACGACCCGGCCGCGCACGAGATCATCTCGAACGCCTCGTGCACCACGAACTGCGTCACGCCGATGGCCAAGGTGCTGCTGGACAGCTTCGGCATCGTGCGCGGCATGATGACCACGGTGCACGCGTACACAAGCGACCAGGTGCTGCAGGACGGCGTGCACAGGGACCTGCGCCGGGCCCGCGCCGCGGCGCTGAACATCATCCCCACCACGACCGGTGCCGCCAAGGCCACCTCGCTGGTGCTGCCCAAGCTCAAGGGCAAGATGGACGGCATCTCGCTGCGCGTGCCCGTGGCCGTCGGCTCGATCACCGACCTGGTGGCCCAGCTCGGCCGCGAGGTCACCAAGGACGAGGTCAACGCGGCCTTCCGCGCCGCCGCCGAGGGCCCGCTCAAGGGCTACCTTGTCTACACCAGCGACCCGATCGTGTCCTCCGACATCGTCGGCTCGCCCGCCTCCTGCACCTTCGACTCCTCGCTGACCATGGCCGAGGGCGACCAGGTCAAGGTGCTCGGCTGGTACGACAACGAGTGGGGCTACTCCTCCCGGCTGGCCGACCTGACCCGCCTGGTGGCCTCGGCCCTCAGCCCTCGATCCTGAATGCGGTCCATCGACACCGCGGAGGTCAAGGGCCGGGCGGTCCTGCTGCGGGCTGACCTCAACGTGCCGCTCGACGGCACCGCGATCACCGACGACGGCCGGGTGCGGGCCAGCCTGCCCACGATCACGAAGCTGGCTGACCGCGGCGCCCGGGTGATCGTATGCGCGCACCTGGGCAGGCCCCGAGGAGATAATTTTCCCGAACGGTACGCGGCCGGGCCCTCGCTAGAGCCAGTCGCACGCCACCTGGCCCGACTGCTCAGCCGCCCGGTAGCATTCGCCACGGACGTGACCGGACCGTCCGCGACGACCATCGCGGCGTCGCTGCGGGACGGCGAGATCGCGCTGCTGGAGAACGTCAGGTTCGAGCCCGCGGAGACGAGCAAGGACGACGCGGAGCGGGGCGAGCTCGCGGCCAGGCTCGCAGCGCTGGCCGGGCAGGCGGGGGACGGCACGCCGCTGTATGTCGGCGACGGCTTCGGCGCGGTGCACCGCAAGCACGCCAGCGTGTACGACCTGCCATTGCTGCTGCCGCACGCGGCCGGCGATCTCGTGCTCGCCGAGGTCGAGGTGCTGCGCAGGCTGACGACAGACCCGGGCCGGCCGTACGTGCTGGTGCTGGGCGGCGCGAAGCCGTCGGACAAGCTCGGCGTGATCGGCAACCTGCTCGGCCTCGCGGACCGGCTGATCATCGGCGGCGGGATGGGGTACACGTTCCTCGCGGCGCTCGGGCACGAGGTGGGCAACTCGCTGCTGGAGGCCGACCAGATCGACACGGTGCGCGGGGTGCTGGCGGAGGCGGAGCGGCGCGGGGTCGAGATCGTGCTGCCGACCGACATCGTGGCCGCGACGCACTTCGCCCCCGACGCGCAGTCGGTCGTCGTGCCCGCCGACGCGATCCCGGCGGACCGGGAGGGCATGGACATCGGGCCGGACACGCGCG
>DASXZD010000112.1:0-12541 GCA_036502085.1 Streptosporangiaceae bacterium | reverse complement strand
CGCCCCGCCGGGAATGCAGGGCCGCTATATCGGTGCCATGCAAAGCGCGCTCGGCCTCGGCATGACCATCGGCCCGATCGTCGGGGTCTGGCTGCTCGATAGCCAGGGCCGCTGGGTATGGATCTGGATAGGCGCGGTGGCACTGCTGTCCACCGTGGCCGCCAGGGCCGGCATGGTCGGTCCCGCCGCCAAGCCGCGGCCAAGCCGGGAGCCTGCCGTGGATCCACCCGAGCCCGCGACGAAACCCGCCAGCTAACCGGGGTGACCCGCCTCCGCTGCCTTTGTTGGCTCGGCGGCTCCTGCGGGCTCCGTCGGCTCGGCGGCCGGCTCGACGTCGATGACCGGGACGACCGGCTCGGCGGGCCCGCCTGCGGTGGCGGCGCGGAGCCTGCGGTTCGTGGTGAATGCGGAGGCCAGCGCCGCCACCACGTTCGCGCCGATAGCGAAGGCGAACGCCACGCTCAGCCCGTCGTGGAACGGGACCGACATGAGGTGCGGGAAGAAGCTGCGGCTGGTCAGGTAGCTGGCGTGCCCGGCCGGCAGGTGAGCGAGCACGTGCGGGCCGAGGATCTGCTTCATCGGGTTGTAGCCGAGGAAGGCGGAGAACAGCAGGGCGATCGGCGGCAGGTGCGAGACGTGCGCCGCGGCCGCGGCCGGCACCCCCTGCCCGGTCAGCCCGCTGTACATCACCGACGGCAGCGAATGCGCCAGGCCGGTGACGATCAGCGAGAAGAAGATGCCGATCGACAGCACGAACGCGCTGTTCATGAACGTCGCGGTCATGCCGCCGGCGACGCCGCGCTGGCTGGCGGGCACCGAGTTCATGATCTCGGCCCGGTTGGGCGAGGCGAACAGCCCGGAGCCGAACCCGTTGATCACCAGCACGGCGGCGAACACCGGGTACCTGAAGTCCACCGGGGTGAAGATCAGGCAAATGAAGCTGCCGGCCGTCAGCAGCGCGCCGCCGACAGTGAACGCCCTGGCCCCGAACCGGTCGGAGATGACCCCGGACAACGGCGCCGACACCAGGAAGCCGATGGTCAGCGGCACCATGTAGATGCCGGCCCACAGCGGGGTGACCGCGAAGTCGTAGCCGTGCAGCGGCAGCCAGACGCCCTGCAGCCAGATGATCAGGATGAACTGGATGCCGCCCCGGCCGAGCGCGACCAGCAGGCTGGCGAAGTTGCCCGCCGCGAACGCCCTGATCCGGAATAGCGACAGCCGGAACAGCGGCTCGGCGACCTTCACCTCGACCACCATGAAGATCGCGAGGACGATCGCGCCGCCGATCAGCAAGGTCAGCACCCAGGGGCTGGTCCAGCCCATCGTGTGCGTCTTGTACGGCTCGAGCCCGTAGGTGATGCCGACCAGGATCGAGATCAGGCCGGCCGCGAACAGCAGGTTCCCCCACCAGTCCATCCGGGCCGGCTGCCTGATCCCCTGGTCGCGCAGCATGAAGTACGCCCAGGCGGTGCCGAAGACGCCGAACGGCACGGAGACCAGGAACACCAGGTGCCAGTTGTGCGGGGCCAGCACGCCGCCGAGCAGCAGGCCGAGGAACGAGCCCGCGATGGCGGCGATCGCGTTCATGCCGAGCGCGGTGCCGCGCTGGTTGGCCGGGAACGCGTCGGTCAGGATGGCCGTGGAGTTCGCGAACAGGAACGCGCCGCCGATGCCCTGCACGACCCGCCAGCCGATCAGCCACAGCGCGGCCGGCGCCCCGTTCATCCAGGACACCGCGAGCAGGATGGACGCGACCGTGAAGACGGCGAAGCCCAGGTTGTACATCCGGACCCGGCCGAACATGTCGCCCAGCCGCCCGAAGGCCACCACCAGCACGGCCGACACCACCAGGAAGCCCATCAGCATCCACAGCAGGTAGCCGGTGTTGCCCGGGGCCAGCGGGTTCAGCTTGATCCCGCGGAAGATGTCGGGCAGCGCGATCAGCACGATCGACTGGTTGATCGTCGCCATCAGCACGCCGAGCGTGGTATTCGACAGGGCGATCCACTTGTAGTGCGGACCGTGTCCGCGGTCCCCGCGCCTGACCGCTGCCTGATCACCCGCGGCGACGCCGCCGGCCTTTACCCGCATGAGCCCGTCCGCTCTCTGGCATCCGTCCGTTAGTTGCTTGCTTGATACCAACTAACTATACCCGACTACCCCGGACGCCCCGGGAAGCGCGCGGTCATAGGATGACGCTGTGGATTACACAGGGAACGTGAGCGTGGGCGGGCCGCCTGACAGCCGTCAGTTGCCGGGGCTGACCGTGACCAAGCTGGCCGTCGGCCCGATGGACAACAATGCCTACCTGCTGCGCTGCACGAGCACTGGCCAGCAGGTGCTCGTGGACGCGGCTAACGACGCCGACGCGCTGCTGGACCTGATCGGCGGCGAGCTGGCCGCGGTGATCACCACGCACCAGCATGGTGATCACTGGCAGGCGCTGGAGGCAGTGGTCGGCGTCACCGGGGCCACCACGTACGCCGGCCGCTACGACGCCGAGGGCATCCCGGTGCCCACCGACGTGCTGGTGGACGACGGTGACACCATCAGGGTCGGCGACATCGAGCTCACCGCCATCCACCTGGCCGGGCACACCCCCGGCTCGATCGCGCTGCTCTACCGCGACCCGGCTGGCCCGCCGCACCTGATCACCGGTGACTGCCTGTTCCCCGGCGGCGTCGGGAACACCCAGCAGGATCCCGGCCGGTTCACCTCGCTGATCCACGACGTCAGCACCAAGCTGTTCGACCCGCTGCCGGACGAGACCTGGGTTTACCCCGGGCACGGCGGCGACACCACCCTCGGCGCCGAGCGCCCGCACCTGGCCGAGTGGCGCGCCCGCGGCTGGTAGCCGGCCGTCACCGATCCCGGTCGTGCTCCCGGCCGGCCAGCGCCAGGAAGAAGTCCACCTGATCGTCCAGCGTGGACAGGTCACGGCCGGTCAGCTCCTCGATCCGCCGGATCCGGTAGCGCAGGGTGTTGACGTGCACGTGCAGCCGGGCCGCACAGGCGTTCCAGGAGCCGGAGCAGGCCAGGAACTCGGCCAGCGTCGGCACCAGCTCGGCGTGCCGCCGCCGGTCGTAGCCGAGCAGCGGCCCGAGCAGCCGCCCGCGGAACGAGCGGAGCACGTCGCCGGGCACGCTGGCCAGCAGCATCGCGTGCGTGCCCAGCTCGTCGCCGGTGACCACGCATACGCTGCCCGGCCTGAGCTCGGCTAGCCGCCGGGCGCCGCGGGCCTCGCGCAGCGCCTCGGCGAGGCCGTCGACCCCGCTGCACCGGCTGCTCACCCCGATGGTCAGCCGGCCGCCGCGCAGCCCGGCCCGCAGCGCGGGCTCGGCCTCGCGCACCCGGGCCAGCAGTGCGTCGCCGGCCACGGCCGGCTCCTGGTCCGGCACCAGGGCCAGCGTCTCGGACCCGACCTCCGCAATGGCCGCCCGGCCCGCATACGGCAGCACCAGTTCCTCGACCAAGCCGGGACCCGGGCCGGCGCCGGACCCGGGGATGCCCGCGACGGCGGCGAGGGCCAGGTAGCGGCCGTCCGGCGGCAGGTCCGCGGCGCGCAGCAGGACGGTGACCTCGGCCGGGCTGGCGTCGCCGGCGGCCAGCCTGGCCACGATCTGCTCGCCCAGCCTGCGCTCCCCGCGCAGCCCCGAGTCGAGCCTGGCCCGCTCCAGGGCCACGTCGGCGGCGAGCTCAGCGATGGACTCGCCAGCCTCGTCCGCCCGGTCCGGGTCGGCGCCCCGGTCCTGGCCGGCGTCCGTGCAGGCGAGGAACCAGCCGGTCAGGCCGGCCGGACCGGCCGCGGGCAGCAGCGAGTACGTCACTCCCCCGGCCTTAACCGCGGCCGGCCGCCCGCCCGCGGCCAGGTACTCGGCGGCGAGCCTGACTGCCGTGCGCGCGGGCAGCGGATCACCGGTGCCGGCCAGCAGCCGGCCGACCGCGGTGATCAGCCAGCAGCCGGGCCCGATGTCGTCGGCCACCATCCGGAACAGCGCCTCGATCCCGGCACCTTCGGTCACTGCGGAGAGCAGCCGCCTGCGGCGGCCCAGCGCCCTGGTCATCGCGCCGGCCCGGTCGGCCGACAGCCTGCGGATCACCTCGTCGGTCACCGTGCCGAAGGAGGTCTCGGCTGGCACCGCGAACAGCGGCAGCCCCAGCCGGGCGCAGCAGCTGACCAGCTCCTGCGGCACCTCGCCGAGCGCCTCGCCGGCGGCCAGCGCCGCAGCCCCGGCCGCCGCGACCGCAGCGGCGAACCGCCCGGCATCGCCCGGCTCGCGGCACCAGATCAGCCCGGTCAGCACCAGCTCGCCGCCGGACAGGTAGCGGCCAGGGTCGGGCAGGTCGGTGGTGTAGACCCGGCGGACCTCCTGGTCCAGCAGGCCGGCCTCGGTCAGCAGCCGCAGCCGCAGCCCGGGCAGCGCGGCGAGATCAGCGACCCGCACGGCGGCTCAGATCCAGATCGCGCGGCATACCGGCAGCATAGCTGCCTGCCTTTGGAGGAACATACAACCCCGAACGCGGACCGTGCCGGCCTTTCATGGGATCTGCGGCTAGCGCCGGCCGGCCGACGCTGGTTGGCTGGACGGCATGGCTGGCGGCCCGCAATGACCCGGCTCACGTCCGGCACGACCGCGCTGGCGGCCTTCAACGCGGCCCCCGGCGATGTCGCCGCGGCCGATGTCGCCGCCTGCTGCGCGGCCCGCGCCTTCGTTCAGCAGATCGTGGCCGGCCGCCCCTACGCCGATCTCGGCGAGGTCGGCGCAGCGGTTGATGCCGCGTTCGCCCGGCTGGACGACGACGGCCTGGCCGAGGCCGTGACCGCGCACCCGCGGATCGGCGAGCCTGCCGCGTCCGGCTGGTCCCGGGACGAACAGGCCGGGGCGCTGGCCGCGGCCGATGACGTCAGCCGCGCGCTCGCCGAAGGCAACGCCGCCTACCAGCAGCGGTTCGGCCAGGTCTTCCTGATCTGCGCCAGCGGCCTGTCCGCGGACCAGTTGCTGGCCGCGCTGCGCGCCAGGCTGGCCAACGACGCGGCGGCCGAGCGGCGCATCGTGGCCGAGGAACTGCGGAAGATCACCCAGCTGCGGATCAGGAAGCTGCTGGGCGCATGACGCTGTCTACGCACGTGCTGGACGCGGCGCTCGGTCAGCCCGCAGCCGACGTCCCGGTCCGGCTGGAACGGCACGAGGGGGGTAACTGGGTCACCGTGGCGGCCGGAGTCACCGGAGCCGACGGCCGGCTGGCCGACTGGCTGCCCGATGGCGGGCTGGCCGCGGGCATGCACCGCCTCACGTTCGACACCGGCGCGTACTTCGGCGGCCGCGGCGTCACCGCGTTCTATCCGGAGGTCGTCGTCACCTTTCGCATCGATGACGCGGCCGGGCACTACCACCTGCCGCTGCTGCTCAGCCCGTTCGCCTACTCAACCTACCGAGGGAGCTAGGCCGTGGCCATCGTGCTCGGGCCCAACCGCTACGGCAAGGCGGAGATCCACCTGGTGCGGGTCAATCGCGGCGCCGACCGCGACGAGATCAGGGATCTCACGGTCAGCGTCGAGCTGACCGGGGACATGACCGAGGTGCACCTGACCGGCGACAACGCCGCCGTGCTGCCCACCGACACGCAGAAGAACACCGTATTCGCGTTCGCGGCCGAGCACGGCGTCGGCGATATCGAGTCGTTCGCGCTGAGGCTGGCCCGGCACTTCGTGGACTCACAGCCGGCCGTCGGCACGGCCCGGGTCAGCGTGGCCGAGCAGCCGTGGGACCGGACCGGCGACGGCGGCCACTCGTTCGCCCGCCGCGGCGGCGAGGCCAGCACCGCGACGGTCAGCTACGACGGCACCGCGGCCTGGGCCGTCAGCGGGCTCAGCCGCCTGACCCTGCTCAACACGGCGGGCTCGGAGTTCCGCGGCTACATCAAGGACCGCTACACCACGCTGGCCGAGACCAGCGACCGGATCCTGGCCACTGACGTGAACGCCCGCTGGAGGCACACTGCCGTGCCGCCCGAGAAGGGGGCCGGGAGCTGGAATGTCTCCCGCGCGCAGACGCGGCGGCTGCTGGTCGAGACGTTCGCCGGGCACCGCAGCCGGTCGCTGCAGCAGACCCTCTACGCGATGGGCCGCCGGGTGCTGGCCGAACGGCCTGAGATCGCGGAGATCAGGCTCTCGCTGCCGAACAAGCATCACTTCCCCGTCGACCTGGCACCGTTCGGCCTGCCGAACCGCAACGAGGTGTTCTATGCGGCGGACCGGCCCTACGGCCTGATCGAGGGCACGGTCATCCGCGATGACGCGCCCCCGGCCGGCCTCGCCTGGTGAACCCATAGTGGACTTCCTCAGCCCGGCCACACTCGGCGAAGCGCTCGCCGTCAAGGCGCAGCACCCGTCCGCCGTGCCGATCGCCGGCGGCACCGACGTGATGGTGGAGATCAACTTCGATGTCCGGCGGCCTGACGCGCTGCTCGACCTGAACCGGATCGGCGAGCTGACCGAGTTCGGCCGCGACGGTGACATCGTCCGCGTCGGCGCCTGCGTGCCCTACGCCAGCATCATCGCCGGGCTCGGCGGCCTGCTGCCGGGCCTGGCCATGGCCGCGCGGACGATCGGCTCGCCGCAGATCCGCAACCGCGGCACGGTCGGCGGCAACCTGGGCGCGGCCTCGCCGGCCGGCGACACGCACCCGGTGCTGCTGGCCTGCGACGCGGTGATCGAGGCCGCGTCGGTGCGCGGCACCCGGCTGATCCCCGCGACCGCCTTTTATACCGGGCCCAAGCGCAGCGTGCTGGAGCCGGACGAGCTGATCACCGCGATCCGGATCGCCCGGACGGCCGGCCCGCAGCAGTTCGCCAAGGTCGGCACGCGGAATGCGATGGTGATCGCGGTCTGCTCGTTCGCCCTCGCGCTGTGGCCCGAAGGCCGGCCCGCGAGGCCCGCGAGCGCGGCCGGCCCCGCGAGCACCGTAGGCACGGGCATCGGCTCGGCCGGCCCGGTCCCGCTGGCCGCCGCCGCCGCGGAGGAATTCCTCGCTGCCGAGCTGGCCAGCAGCGGGCTGTGGGCGTCGGGCCGGCCGCTGCCCGCATCGGTGGCCGGCCGGTTCGGCGAGCTGGTGGCCGCCGCGGCGCGGCCGATCGACGACGTGCGGGGCACCGCGGGCTACCGCCGGCACGCCCTGTCCGTGCTCGCCCGCCGCACCGCGGGCTGGGCCTGGGACTCCTACCGGAAGGTGGCCGCCTGATGCGGGTGATGCTGCGGGTCAACGGCCGGCCGGTCAGCACCGATGACGTGTGGGAGGGCGAGAGCCTGCTGTTCATGCTTCGCGAGCGGCTCGGCTTGCCAGGCTCCAAGAATGCCTGCGAGCAGGGCGAATGCGGGTCCTGCACGGTCTACCTCAACGACCTCCCGGTGTGCGCGTGCCTGGTCGCGGCCGGGCAGGCGGCCGGCCGCGAGGTCGTGACGATCGAGGGCCTGGGTGAGCCAGCAGGAGGTACCGAGGCGGGCGCGCTTGACCCAGTGCAGCAGGCGTTCATCGACGCGGGCGCCGTTCAGTGCGGCTTCTGCACTCCCGGCCTGATCGTGCAGGCGCACGACCTGCTGCGCGGCACGGTCGACGCAGGCCGCCCCGCTCCAGCCGACGCCGAAATCCGCGAGGCGCTGGCCGGCAACCTGTGCCGCTGCACCGGCTACGAGAAGATCCTCGACGCGGTCCGGCTGGCCGCGGAACGCAAGACCGAGGTCAGGAAGACGGAGGCACAGTCGTGAGCCCCGCATCGCTCACCATCGACGGCTGCGCGATCGCCGCGATGGACGGCACCGGGCCAGGGGACGCCGGCGCCGAGTACCGCACCGGGCACGTGGTCGTGACCGACGGGCGGATCACGGCGGTCGGCCCGGGGCCCGCGCCGACCGCGCCGGCCGCCCAGGGCACCGACGACGCCGTCCGGATCGACGGGACGGGCTGCCTGGCCACGCCGGGACTGGTCAACACGCACCATCACCTGTACCAGTGGCTGACCCAGGGCCGGGCCCAGCAGCAGGGCCTGTTCGGCTGGCTCACCGAGCTGTACCCGGTGTGGGCGCGGATCGACGGCGGCCAGGTGCAGGCCGCGGCGACCGCCGGGCTGGCCTGGCTGGCGCTGTCTGGCTGCAGCACCAGCACCGACCACCACTACGTGTTCCCGCGGCGCGACCGCGGCCCCGCCGCCGGCTACCCCGACCCGCTCGACGCGGAGATCGCCGCGGCCGCCGCCGTCGGCCTGCGCTTCCACCCGTGCCGCGGCTCGATGGATCTGGGCGCCTCGGCCGGCGGCCTGCCCCCCGACGAGGTAGTGGAGGACACCGAGGCGGCGCTGGCCGCCACCGAGGCGGCGATCGCCGCGCATCACGACCCGGCGCCCGGCGCCATGCTGCGGATCGCGGTCGGCCCGTGCTCGCCGTTCAGCGCGACCGCCGAGCTGATGCGCGAGTCCGCCGCGCTGGCCCGCCGGACCGGCACGAGGCTGCACACCCACCTGGCCGAGACCCGCGACGAGGAGGACTACTGCCGTGAGCAGACCGGCCTGTCTCCCGCCGAATACATCGAGGAGCTCGGCTGGCTCGGCGACGACGTGTGGCTCGCGCACTGCGTGCACCTCAGCGACGCCGCAATCGGCAGGCTGGGCGCCACCGGGACCGGCGTCGCGCACTGCCCCAGCTCCAACGGCAGGCTCGGCGCCGGCATCGCCCCGGTCCGCAGCCTGCTGCAGGCCGGCGTGAGCGTCGGGCTTGGCGTGGACGGCCCGGCCTCCAGCGAGGGCGCCCGGCTGGCCGGCGAGATCCGCCAGGCGCTGCTGGCGGCCCGCAGCCGCGATGAGGGCGGCGCTGTGGCGCTGACCGCGCGGCAGGCGCTGTGGCTGGCCACCAGGGGCGGGGCCAGGTGCCTGGGCCGCGACGACGAGATCGGCGCGCTGCGGCCGGGCGCGCTGGCCGACGTGGCGTTGTGGAGGCTGGACACGCTCGCCCACGACGCGATCGCGCACGGGCCTGGCGGCGACCCGGTAGCCGCTCTCGCGCTCGGGCCGCCCGCCCCGCTGGCGCTGCTGCTCGTCGGCGGGAAGCCGGTCGTCACCGACGGCGAGCTGCGCACCGCCGACGTGACCGCCGCCGCCCGGGCGGTCCGCGACGGCCGCCGCCGGCTCTTCGCGGACGGCCCGGCATGACCCGCCCGGGCGGCACGCTGACCGACGCGGGCTCGCGCGTCTCGCCGCCGGCGGGAGGCGTCGGGCGCAGCGCGGGCCGGCCGGATGCCAGGCAGAAGGTCACCGGCGAGTTCGCCTACTCCTCCGACCTGTGGCTGCACGGGATGGCCTGGGGCGCCACGCTGCGCAGCCCGCACCCGCGGGCGGTGATCGAGAGCCTGGACATCAGCGAGGCGCTGCGGCTGCCCGGCTGTCACGCGGTGCTGACCCACGCCGACGTGCCCGGCCGCAAGACCTACGGGCTCGAGCACGCGGACCAGCCCGTGCTCGCCGCCGGCCAGGTCCGCTACCAGGGCGAGCCGGTCGCGATCGTGGCGGCCGACCACCCGGAGACCGCGCGCCGCGCGGCCGCGAAGATCAACGTCAGGTACGCCGAGCTCGATCCGGTGACCGACGCCCGCGCCGCGATCGACCCGGCGTCACCGCGCGTCCATGACACCGGCAACGTGCTGCGCCACGTCCGGATCCGCCAGGGCGATCCGGACGCGGCCGCCCCGGTGGTGGTCCGCGGCGAGTACCAGGTCGGCATGCAGGATCAGGCCTTCCTCGGCCCGGAGTCCGGGCTGGCTGTGCCCGCCGACGACGGCGGCGTGGACCTGTTCGTGGCCACCCAGTGGCTGCACGTGGACCGCGGCCAGGTCGCGGCGAGCCTGGCCCTGCCCGAGGACAAGGTGCGGATCACGCTGGCCGGGGTGGGCGGCGCGTTCGGCGCCCGCGAGGACCTGTCCATGCAGGTGCACGCCTGCCTGCTCGCCCTGCACACCGGCCGGCCGGTCAAGATGGTCTACTCCCGCGAGGAATCGTTCTTCGGCCACGTGCACCGGCACCCCGCGACCATGCGCTACGAGCACGGCGCGGACACCGACGGCAAGCTGATCTACGTGCGGGCCGACATCGTGCTCGACGGAGGGGCGTACGCGTCGAGCTCGACCGCGGTCGCCGCGAACGCCGCCACCCTGGGCATAGGACCTTACGAGGTTCCGAACGTGAGCATGGACTGCCGTGCTTTGTACACCAACAATCCGCCCTGCGGGGCTATGCGAGGCTTCGGGGCGGTGCAGGCATGCTTCGGCTACGAGTCGCAGATGGACAAGCTGGCGGCCAGGCTCGGCCTCGACCCGGTGGAGTTGCGGATCCGCAATGCCATGCGCGAGGGCAGCGTGCTGCCGACCGGCCAGGTAGTAGACTCCGCCGCTCCGGTCGCCGAGCTGCTGCGCCGGGTCTCGGCCCGCCCGCTGCCCCCCGGGCCGCCCGACGGCGGCCACGTTGACCTGCGGGCCATGCCCGGCGGCGTGTCCAACACCACGCACGGCGAGGGGGTGGTGCGCGGCGTCGGCTACGGCGTAGGGATCAAGAACGTCTGCTTCTCCGAGGGCTTCGACGACTACTCCACCGCCCGGGTGCGGCTGGCGCTGGCCGGCGGCGCGCCGGTCGCCGAGGTGCACACCGCCGCGGCCGAGGTAGGCCAGGGCCTGGTCACCCTGCAGGAGCAGATCGCCCGCACCGAGCTCAGCGTCGAAGCGGTGCACGTCGCCCCGGCCGACACGACGATCGGCAGCGGCGGATCCACCTCGGCCTCCCGGCAGAGCTACATGACCGGCGGCGCGGTCAAGGCGGCCTGCGAGCAGGTCCGCGAGCGGCTGCTGGGCCGGGCCAGGGCCCGGTTCCCCGGACACGACGGCCTGACCCTGGCCGGCGGCAAGCTGCTGTCCGCCGACGGCGAGGTGCTGGCCGGCCTGGCCGACCTGCTGGCCGGCCCGGACGGGGCCGCCGAGGCCACCGTGACCTGGCGCCACCGCCCGACCAGCCCGCTCGACCCGCAGACCGGCCAGGGCAACGCACACGTGCAGTACGCTTTCGCCGCGCACCGGGCTGTGGTCGACGTGGACACGGAGCTGGGCCTGGTCAAGGTGGTCGAGCTGGCTTGCGCGCAGGACGTCGGCAAGGCGATGAACCCGCAGGCGGTCGAAGGCCAGATCCAGGGTGGCACCGCGCAGGGCCTCGGTCTGGCGCTGATGGAGGAGATCCAGGTGTCCGGCGGCAAGGTGCGCAACCCGTCGTTCACCGACTACCTCATCCCCACGATCCTGGACATGCCGCCCATGCAGCTCGACGTGCTCGAGCTGGCCGACCCGCGCGCCCCCTACGGCCTGCGCGGCGTCGGCGAGCCGCCGACGATCTCATCCACCCCGGCCATAGTCGCGGCCATCCGCGCCGCCACCGGCCTGCCGCTCCCCCGCATCCCGGTCCGCCCCGAGCACATCACGGGTACCTGACAGACCGCCATGCCCCTCTGGATTCAGCGGAGTGTGCTGGTTATTGCGGAAGCAGAACGTCCGCAACCGCGTCTTGCGCGGACGAGGCGGGCTCGGCGCCCGAATCGGGGTGGCCGACCGCGATGGCCCCGATAGGCGTCCACTCCGGCGGCGCTTGATCACTTCGGTGAATTCCACGCCTCCGAGCGTAAGCGGCTATCGTCCGGAACGTGATGGACACCGGAGGGCTCAGCTTCGACGTCAACTGCTCGATCCTGTTCACCGAGCTGCCGCTGCTGCAGCGCCCGGCCGCCGCCGCGGCGGCGGGCTTCGACGCCGTCGAGTTCTGGTGGCCGTTTGACGGCCCGGTGCCGGGCGACCGGGAGGCGGACGCGTTCCTCACCGCGCTCGGTGACGCCGGGGTCAGCCTGGTCAGCCTCAACTTCGCCGCCGGGGACATGGCTGCGGGCGAGCGCGGCCTGGCGTCGCGGCCGGACTGCGCTGCGGCGTTCCGCGACAACGTGCAGGCCTGTGTCGCGATCGCCGAGCGAGCAGGCTGCTCCTTGTTGAACGCGCTGTACGGCAACCGGGCCAATGGAGTGGACCACACCGTTCAGGAAAATCTTGCTGTTAAGAATCTTGCGCTCGCGGGTCGCGAAGCCAGCCGAATCGGCGCGACCGTCCTGGTGGAGGCGCTCAACTCCTACGAGAACCCCCGCTACCCGCTGACCTCGTCCGGTGCCGCGCTGGCCGTGATCGACCGGGTGCGGGCCGAGACGGGCGTCGCCGGTCTGGCCTTTCTCGCCGACCTGTATCACCTGGCCCGGATGGGCGAGGATCTGGCCGGGCTGATCGCCGCGCAGGTCGGCCGGTTTGGCCACGTGCAGATCGCCGACCTGCCGGGCCGAGGGGCGCCGGGCACCGGCGAGCTGGCGTTCGGGCCGCTGCTGCGCCAGCTCGCCACGTCCGGCTACCGGGGCCGGGTCGGCCTGGAGTACAAGCCGTCCGACCCGGCGGACAGCTCGGCCAGCTTCGGCTGGCTG
>DASXZD010000111.1:0-23168 GCA_036502085.1 Streptosporangiaceae bacterium | reverse complement strand
CTTCTTCGGCTGCATGTACTACTCCGCGCTGCGGCCGAGCGAAGCCGTGCCGCTGGCCCGGACCGCCATCCAGCTCCCGGCCGAGGGATGGGGAGAGTTCCGCCTCCGTGAATCGGCTCCGCTGTCGGGGGCCAAGTGGTCAGACACGGGCCGATCGCGGGACCGGCGCCAGCTCAAGCATCGCGCCAAAGGCGACGTGCGCGTTGTGCCCATCCCGCCGCCGCTAACTGTCATCCTCAGCCAGCACCTGCGCGAGTCCGGCACCGCGCCCGACGGGCGGCTGTTCTTGGCCCCTCGGGGCGGCCTGCTCGGCGACAAGCTCTACGGCGACATCTGGCGCGCCGCGCGCCAGTCCGCCTTCATCCCCGCGGAGGCCGCCTCAGCGCTTGCGCGCCGCCCGTACGACCTGCGGCACGCCGCAGTGTCGACCTGGCTCAACGCCGGAGTCGACCCGACTCTGGTCGCCGCCTGGGCAGGGCACAGCGTCCAGGTGCTCCTGCAGGTCTATGCCAAGTGCATCGTCGGCCGGGACGAGATCGCCAGGCGGCGCATCGAAGCCGCCCTCGGCCTGACATCCTGAAGATCCCAGTACCGGACAGCCCTGATAGGCATCAAAACTTCTCCGCGTATTCTCCGTGGGCAGCCGTAGAGCGACGGTCACAGCCGGACACCACCGGACAGCCAGACGGCCAAGGCGGAGGTGTTCATGGGCACCCCGGGCGGCCCCAATTGATCGCTCCTGGGACATCGGACGGCCCTCCAGCACTCCCCCACCATGATCAAGAGCACGAGCCGGTGGGCTTCGCCACGGACATAAGCAACAGGGCCCGGGCGCGCGCCGCCGCACCGCAATGAATCCCGCACGAGCGTGCGCGATGCAACGTTTGGCCAGGTCAGGCGGCGGGCGAGCTGGCCTGTAGGCCGGGTTCTGTGCACCCGCTCGCGCGGGCCGGCGGCCATCCATCTGGGACTGCCGTTGCCGGCAGCCTCCTGCGGTTTACCCGCGAGCATCGGGCGGGCCGCCCTCGAACGCTCGCGCAGCCAGCCGAAGCTGACCTTCTTAACCTTGCTCCGGGTGGGGTTTACCAAGCCGCCGCGGTCACCCGCGGCGCTGGTGGTCTCTTACACCACCGTTTCACCCTTACCTCGGTGCCGGGCCATGCCCGGTGCCGGGGCGGTCTGATTTCTGTGGCACTGTCCCGCGGGTCACCCCGGGTCGGTGTTACCGACCACCCTGCCCTGTGGAGCCCGGACCTTCCTCACCGAAGTTTCCCTCAGCGCGACCGCCCGGCCGGCTCGCCCGCCGCCACGCCATCATATGCCTGGCGATCACAGCCCGCGCAGGTGCGCATCACAGGCCGCGCAGGTGTGCGGTGTCGTTGAAGGAGCGCAGCACGGCCGAGCCGTCGGCGTACCAGTCGATCTCGGACAGCGCCGCCACGCCCAGGTACATCCGGTACAGCGCGGCGGGCGGAGCGAGCAGCGCGCGGGCGACCAGGACCTTGATCGGCGTGACGTGGCTGACGACCAGGATGGTCCGGCCCGGCTGCGCGGCCAGCAATGCGTCCAGCGCCGCCTCGGCCCGGCGGCCGGTGTCGGCGAGGCTCTCGCCGCCGGGCGGGGGCGTGTGCGGATCCGCCTGCCAGGCGGCCAGCTCTACGGGCCATGCGGCGTGCGCCTCGGCGAAGCTCAGTCCTTCCCACGCGCCGAAGTCCGTTTCCCTGATTCCCGCCTCGACGTGCACGGGCGCGCCGGTGGTCGCGGCCGCTTCGGCGGCGGTCTGCTGGGCCCGGCGCAGCGGCGAGGTCACGATCAGGTCGATGCCGCCGCGCTCGGCGAGCCGGGCGGCAGCGGCTCGGGCCTGGCTGAGGCCGGCGTCGGTGAGCGGATAGTCGCCTGAGCCGGCGAAGCGCTTTTCGGCGGACAGCGGGGTCTGACCGTGCCGGAGCAGGATCGTGGTCGTCGGCACTCCCCCGCCGGTTCGCCAGGCAGCCCCGGCGGCCGACGGGCCGGGAGCAAGAGCGGCCGTCGGGCCGGGAGCAGGATCAGCGTGGCCGACCGATCCAGGAGCAGCGGGGTGGACGGGATCCGCGAGCGGAGGCCCGGCTTCACGCCGAACGCCAGCGACTCCCCGTTCGGAATAATCCATGGCCTCGTTGGCGAGGCGGTCGGCGTGCGCATTCTGCGCTCGCGGCACCCAGGTGTACCGGACCCTGCTCAGCCGGCCCGCCGCCTCATCCGCGGCTGCGGCAAGCGAGCGCAGGTCGGGGTGCTTGATCTTCCACCGGCCTGACATCTGCTCCACGACGAGCTTGGAGTCCATCTTGACCTCGACCGCCGCGCCCGGCGCGACATCCGCCGCGGCGCGCAGGCCCGCGATCAGGCCGGAGTACTCAGCGACGTTGTTGGTGGCATGGCCGATACCGTCGCGCACCTCGGCCAGCACCTCGCCGGTCGCGGCGTCCAGCACGACGGCGCCGTAGCCTGCCACGCCGGGGTTGCCGCGCGAGCCGCCGTCGGCGGCCACGATGAGCCTGCGAGGCGGCGAACCCATCAAGGCAGGAGGGTCACAGACCGGACTCTGGCACCCGGACGAGAATCCGGCGGCACTCCTCGCAGCGCAGCACCTCATCCTGCGCCGCGGCCTTGATCCCGTTCAGGTCGACGGTGTTCAGCGTCAGGTGGCAGCCTTCGCAGCGGCCCCGGCGCAGCGCGGCCGCGCCCACCCCGTGCTGCTGACGGAGCCGGTCGTACAGCCCGAGCAGGTCGCCGGGGATCTGGCTGGCCAGGCCGGCCCGGCTTTGCGACACCTTCGCGAGCTGCTCCCCCAGCTCGCCGAGCGACTCGTCGCGGCGGGCGGTGGCCTCGGCCAGGCGGACGGACAGCTCGGCGCGCTCGGCGGTCAGCGCGTCGCGGGTCTGCTGCGCGGCGTCCCTGCGTTCCATCACGTCGAGCACGATCTCTTCGAGAGCGGACTGCCTGCGCTGCAGCGACGCTATCTCCGACTGCAGGTTCTCCAGCTCGCGCGGCGAGGACACCTGGCCCGCGTCGAGCCGCGCGCGGTCCCGGGCGGACCGGTCACGCACCTGATCGACGTCCGCCTCCGCTTTGCTCTGCTCGCGGGCAAGATCCTTTTCGGTGGTCTCGGCGATGATGATCGCGTCGCGCAACTCGGCGTCGCGCGCTTCGAGCTTTTCCACCTCGGCGACCTCGGGGACGCCGCGCCGCCGGTGATCGAGCCTGCCGATCTCGGTGTCGAGCTCGGCCAGGTCAAGCAGACGCAGCTGCGTCTCGGGAGAAGCCTTCACGGGTCCCAACGTAGCCTGCCCGGCACCCGCCCCGCCCCACGGCCGGCTGCCGTCGCCAAATCGGTATCCACGGATCGGCCAAGGTACCGGCCGTGACACCTGCGGCTGCGGTACAACATGGGCCCATGACGATTCCTCGCGTCAGCCGCCCGCACATGCCGGGGTACGGCATCGCCGGGCCAGCCGAGGGAGGCGGCCTGCTGCCCTGGTCGTGGGCGGCGGAGCGGCTGACCGCCTCGCGCAACTACTGGCTGGTGAGCGTCTGGCCGGACGGGCACCCGCACACGATGCCGGTCTGGGGCATGTGGGACGACGCCGTGCTCTGGTTCAGCAGCGCCGCCGACTCGCGCAAGGCCCGCAACCTGGCCGCCGACCCGCGGTGCTGCGTCAGCACCGAAGATGCCGCCGACCCGGTCGTGCTGGAGGGCAACGCCCGCATCGTCACCGACCCGCCGCTGCTGCAGCGAGTGATCGACCTGATGAACGCCAAGTACGGGACCGAGTTCGGCGTGGACTTCCTCGACCCGGCCAAGAACGCGACGATCCGGGTGCGGCCGCGGCGGGTGTTCGGGCTGCGCAGCGGTGACTTCACCGGCTCGCCGACCCGCTGGATCTTCGAGGACTGAGCGGGGCTGAGCCACGGCCCCGGGGGCCGGCCGGGCCCCTCGGGTCAGGTCACGGTCATCATCAGCAGGGGCGACGAGGTCGGCCGCGCCGCGCCGCCCGAAGGTTCCACGGTGAGCTCCACCTTCTCGCCGGCCAGCAGCCCGGTCGCCATCACCGGCGAGGTCATCCCGTGCTGCGGCGCGGGCAGCATCGCGGCCGGATGCGGCTGCGGTTCCATCACCCAGAGCTCGTAGCGCATGCTGCCCGGCAGCGCGGGCAGCCCGGCCGAGCTGAAGGCCAGCGCGCCCTTCATCCGGGAGACCACGACAGTCACGGTCCCGCCGCCGGCCACCGGCGACGTCATCATCCTCGCGTCCGGGGCGGTCAGCACCGCGGCCAGCACGTGGTCACGGATCTCGGCCTGGCTCAGCTTGTGCTGGCTGACCAGCACCAGCGCGCCGAGCAGGACCGCCGCGATCGCGAAGACGGCCGACGCGGCCAGGGCCAGCGGGCGCGTACGGGCCCGCCAAGCCAGGCCGCGCCGCCACGCTGCTCCGGGCCGGGCGGGCGCCGGCGGCAGCTGCCTGGTCCGCGCCACCTGGGCCAGCACCCGGTCGCGAAGCTGCGGGGCGGGCGGCACGGCGGTGGCCGCAGCCAGCCGCGCCGCGGTCTCGCGCAGGCCGCGCACCTCCTGGGCGCACGGCTCGCAGGCGGCCAGGTGCCGCTCGAAGCGGGCGCAGTCACGCGGCGGCAGCGCATTGAGCGCGTACGGACCCGCCAGCGTATGCAGGTCCGCCCGGCCGGATGGCATCACGTCACCCCCAGGCAGTCGCGCAACCGGATCAGCCCGTCCCGCATCCGCGTCTTCGCGGTGCCCAGGGCGATGCCCAGCAGGCTGGCCACCTCCGGGTAGGTGTAGCCGCCGTAATAGGCCAGCACGATCGACTCGCGCTGCAACTCGGTCAGCGTGCCCAGGCAGCGGCGGACCCGCTCGTGGTCCAGCTTCGCCTCGACCTCCTCGGCCACGGCGTCGTACACCGGCTCATGGGCGGCCGCACGGTCGTCGCGCCGCGCGGCGGCGTGGGCAGACCGGACACGATCGACGGCGCGCCGGTGCGTGATCGTCGCCACCCACGCCCGGGCGGTGCCCTGGGCCGGATCGAAGCGCGAGGCCGTGCGCCAGATCTCCAGCATGACCTCCTGCCCGACCTCCTCGGACTGCGCCGGGTCTCGCACCACCCGCTGCGCCAGGCCGAACACGGTGCCCGCGACCCACTCGTAAACCACCCCGAAGGCCTCCTCGTCACCGCGGCCCACGCGGCTGAGAAGCAGGGCAAGATCGTCGTGGCCTGAAGTGCTTTTTTTCCCGAACGGGGAGGCGCCGGCCCTCAGCTTCGCAGGCGAAGGGGGCGCGGCGCCGGCCGGGTCAGCGCCGGCCGGATCTGGGCTGGCCGGATGTGGGCCGGCCGGATCTGGGCCGGCCGGATGTGGGCCGCGGTGCGGCCAGACCCGGTGTGCGGACTCCTCAGCCATGCCCATACCCTTCATTCGGACCCGACGCAGGGTTGGCTTGGCATGGCCACCAGGGCAATCTGCCCAGCCGCCCGCACCGAATTACCAACATGACATACGAGCCTGGCAGAACGCGACCTCTCCTCGGGGCGGCGGCCGGCCTAGTGGCCGGCACGGTCGCGGTGGGGATCGGCCAGTTCGTCGCGAGCCTGGGCGCGCAGGCCAGCTCCCCGATCATCGCCGTCGGCGATGCGGCCATCGGGCTGACGCCGCCGCCGGTCAAGAACTTCGCGATATCCACGTTCGGCTCGGACGACAAGACGGCCCTGCTCACCGGCATCCTGATCCTGCTGGCGCTGTATGCCGCGCTGATCGGCATCCTGGGTGCCAGGCGGCTGGCGTACGGGCTGGCCGGGCTGGCCGCGTTCGTCGGCATCGGGCTGGCGGCCGCGGCTACCCGGCCGGGTGCGGGCGCCGGGTACCTCGTCCCCACGGTGGTCGCGGCCCTGGCGAGCGTGATCACGATGGTCCTGCTGCTGCGCAGCATTCCCGGCGGCGGCACCGCGACCGCCGATGACGAGCGCGGGGCCGGCGGCGGGCGCCCGCCCGGGAAGCAGCCGCCCGCGAGCCGGTCGCGCGGCGACCGGTCGCCCGGCGGCAGCTGGGTGCCTGACTCCGGATCGTCGCGGGCCGCTCGCCCGTCACGGCAGCCCGCACCGGATGGCCCGGCGACACCGGAGGAGCAGCGCAGGCGGTTCCTGGTCACCAGCGCGGTGGCGCTGGGTGCGGCAGCGGTCGGCGGCCTGGCGGGCCGGGTGCTGGCCGAGCGGGGCGCCGTCACGGCGGCCCGGGCCGACCTGCGCATCCCCAAGCCGAAGCAGCCGCTGCCGCGGCTGGCCGCCGACACGGACCTGCGCATCCCGGGGCTCGCCTCGTTCATCACGCCGAACTCGAGCTTCTACCGGGTGGACACCGCGCTGGTGCTGCCGCAGGTCCCGCCGGGCAGCTGGACGCTGCGGATCCACGGCATGGTCGAGCGGGAGATCGAGATCACTTTCGACGAGCTGATCCGCCGCCCGCTGATCGACGCCTACGTCACGCTCACCTGCGTGTCGGACCCGGTCAGCGGCCCGTACATCGGCAACGCCTCGTGGATCGGCACCAGCCTGGCCAGCCTGATCAGACAGGCCAGGCCCCGCGCCGGGGCCGATCAGATCCTGTCCACCTCGACTGACGGATTCACCTGCGGCACGCCGGTGCAGACCGTCCTGGACGGCCGGGACGCGCTGCTGGCCATCGCGATGAACGGCGTGCCGCTGCCGGTGGAGCACGGGTTCCCCGCCCGCATGGTGGTGCCGGGGCTGTACGGGTACGTGTCGGCTACCAAGTGGGTCACCGACATCAACCTCACCACGTTCGCGTCGCAGAGCGCGTACTGGGCACAGCGCGGCTGGTCGCAGCAGGCGCCGATCAAGACCGAGTCCAGGATCGACGTTCCGACCTTCGGGAGCACGCTGGCCGCGGGCCAGACGCCGGTCGCCGGGGTCGCCTGGGCCCAGCACCGCGGCATCGACGCGGTGCACGTCAGGGTGGACCGCGGCCCGTGGAACGAGGCCAAGCTGGCCGGCGTCCCCGGCATCGACACCTGGCGGCAGTGGGTCTGGTACTGGGACGCCACCCCGGGACAGCACGTGATTGAGGCCAGGGCCACCGACGGCACCGGCTACACCCAGGCCGCGCTGGCCGAACCGCCCGAGCCGAACGGCGCCAGCGGCTACCCGTCGGTAAACGTCGGAGTGAAGTAAACCGCGTAAGCGTGTTCCATGTCGGGCAGACAGTACGTGGAACATAATTGGGCGGGTAGTACCGGCACGCTGGGCTGACGGGAGCCAACCAGATCATGTCCGACACGGCAGAGGCGGCGGGCACGAGCGCTGCGCTCGTGCCCAACCCGGCCGCCCGGACCCTCATACTCGGGATCGACATCTCCGGCCGGATCCTGCAATGCGACCGGCACGCGCCCAAGGTGCTCGGGCGGTCGCCCGGCGAGCTGCTCGGCGCCGAGCTCGGCGACCTGACGGTGGAAGGCCCCGAGCAAAAGGAAGCACTGACCAGCCTCATCGACGCGATGCGCTCCGGCCGCGAGAGCACCGTGATGCTCACGATCAACGCCGAGAAGGGCCGAGCCACCGAGGCCGTCGTCACCGTGCAGCCGATGACGGCCACCGACCCCGACCTGACCGCGCTCGCGATCGTCCGCGTGCCGCTGCCGAGCAGCGAGCGGTTCACCGACCCGGCGCTCATGCGCCGCGCGCTGCTCGACGACTCGTTTACCCGGGTCAGCAGCACGCTCGACGTGGACCAGATGGCCCGCGAGCTGATGGACGTCGTGGTCCCGCACTTCTGCAACGCGTCCGACCTCCTGATCCTGGAGAGCCTGGTCGGGGCGGACGAGGACGAGATTCCGGCCGACCTCCTGGACGCGCCGCCCCTGCTGCGCAGGCTGGCCGTCGGCTACGACGACGAGGACCCCGGCTGGGACGCGGCCTTCCCCACCGGCGAGGCGCTGCAGCACCCGCCGGGAACGTCGTACGTGCGGTGCATGCAGACCGCGGAGCCGGTGCTCGAGCCGCACCTCACGGCCGGCGACGCGCAGAAGATCGCCGATGCCTGGCGGCGCAAGCCCGTCGCCGGGCTGCTGTCCGACACCTCGATGCTGCTGCTGCCGCTGATCGCCAGGGACACGACCCTCGGCCTGCTGATATGCATCCGCAAGCCGGAGAACCGCAGGTTCGACCCGTACGACATCGGGATCGGGATGGAGTTCGCCGGCCGGGCCGCGATCTTCATCGACAACGCCCGCCGCTTCAGCCGGGAGCGCGCCACCGCGCTCACCCTGCAGCGCAGCCTGCTGCCCACCGGGCTGTCGGCGCCCTCCTCGGTCGAGGTGCGGCACCGCTACCTGCCGGGCAGCAAGCTGATGGAGATCGGCGGCGACTGGTACGAGTCGATCGCGCTGCCCGGCGCCAGGGTCGCCCTGGTCATCGGCGATGTCGCCGGGCACGGAGTGCACGCGGCCGTCACGATGGGCAGGCTGCGCGCCGCCATCCACACCCTGGCCGGGCTCGAACTGGCCCCGGCGGACGCGCTGCAGCAACTCGACGAGCTGATGCAGACGCTGGGCGTGCGCGAGCCGCACTTCGCTACCTGCGCCTACGCCGTGTTCGACGCGGTGAGCGGAAGCTGCGAGGTGGCCTCGGCCGGCCACCTGCTGCCGCTGCTGGTCCGGCCGGACGGCAGCAGCGAGTACCTCGACGTGCCGCCTGCGCCGCCGCTGGGCATCGGCGGCGGGCCGATCGAGAGCCGGGAATTCAAGATCGAGGACGGCAGCCTCTTCGTGCTGTACACCGACGGGCTGGTCGAGAACCGCGGTCAGGACATCGATGACGGGCTGACCCGGCTGCGCAAGATATTCGGCCCGGAGTCGGCGGCCCGGCCGCTCGAGGACCTGTGCAAGGCGACGCTCGCCGGCGTGTACGCGGATCACCAGCGGGACGACATCGCCGTCCTGATGGCCAGGCTCAGCCGGATCCCCGAGGATCATCACGCGTCCTGGGCACTGCCGGACAAGCCGACCTCGGTCCGCCAGGCCCGCAGCCTGACCAGAAGGCAGATGGCCAAGTGGGGGCTGGCCAGGCAGGCGCACACCACCGAGCTGCTGGTCTCCGAGCTGGTTACCAACGCGATCGCCTACTCCACCGGGCCGGTCTCGCTGCGCCTGATCCTGGACGAAGCGCTGGTCTGCGAGGTCTTCGACGACGCGGCGGCCATGCCCAGGCTCAGGCTGGCCAACGACAGCGACGAGAACGGCCGCGGGCTTCAGGTGGTCAGCCAGCTAGCCGCCCGCTGGGGCACCAGACGGACGGCCGACGGCAAGGCCGTCTGGTTCGAGCAGTCGCTGTCCGAAGACGACGAGTAGTCCGCGTCGCCCGGCACCTGAGCCCAACCGATATAGTGGGAGCACGCGAAGGGGAGTAGCTCCATCGTCGGGACGCCGTCATCACGGCCCGCAAGGGCCCGGCCCCCGGGGCACCGCAGAGTGCTGGGCGAGACCTTCGGCCGCAGTGATCTGCCGTGCCGGAGCGACCGCCAGGCGCCCGGGGCCGGCGGAGAGGAGCCCGGGTGACGGTCCTGGTGGTCTTCGCGGCCACGTATGCCATCATCCTGCTGGCGGAGTTGCCCGACAAGACGGCGCTGGCCAGTCTCATGCTCGGCACGAAGTATCCCCCGATTCCCGCGCTCTGCGGGATCGTCGCGGCGTTCACCGTGCACGTGGTGCTGGCCGTCGTGGCCGGGAGCCTGCTCGGCCTGCTGCCGCGCACCACCCTCGAGATCGTCGTTTCCGCGCTGTTCCTCGCCGGTGCCCTGTTCCTGCTGCTCCACCGGTCGCACACCGAGGAGCACGCGGAGCCCACCCGCAACACCGAGAAGTTCTGGCCGGCCGCGGCCACCGCGTTCCTGGTGATCCTGCTGGCGGAGTTTGGCGACCTGACCCAGTTCGTGATCGCGAATCTGGTGGCCAGGTATCACGAGCCGTTCGCCGTGGGCATCGCCGCCGACCTGGCCATGTCGACGGTGGCCGCCGTCGCGATCATCGGCGGCCGCGGGCTGCTGCGGATGGTGCCGGTGCGGCTGGTGACCAGGCTCGCGGCCGCGCTGATGATGACCCTGGCCGGGTTCAGCCTGGCCGCGGCGCTGGCCTGATCCGCCCGCCTGCCCGCCGTTCGCGGCGCAT
Organism: Streptosporangiaceae bacterium; assembly: GCA_036502085.1. GTDB lineage: Bacteria > Actinomycetota > Actinomycetes > Streptosporangiales > Streptosporangiaceae > PALSA-505. The sequence continues at coordinate 12,947 of DASXZD010000111.1, read as the reverse complement.
CGCCGTTCACAGCTAGCTCAGAGGTTGCCCCGAGGAATCTCGCAGGCTCCCGGAGGAAGCTCTCAGGCATAACGGGACCCAGCCTCAGCCTGGAGGACCACACGATGGACAACCGGCCGGACGGCTCAGCCAAGCTGCCCGCGGTCGTGCCGGAGCGGCCACGGCGCCGGTCCCGCTTGCACGCGGCGACCACCGCCGTGGGCACCGCGTGCGTGCTCGGCACGACAACCGCCGCGGGGGTGGCCGGCACGATGCCGACCGCCGCGCACGCGAGCATCGCGACGGCCGCGAGAGCCGGATCGGTCTGGCCGTCCCGGCCGGCCGCGACGAGCGCGCGCGGCAGCGTTCACGCGCTAGCCGCGCTGGCACCGCCGGCCAGCATGCCGGTCGCCGCGTCCGGGCCGAGCCACGCCACGTCCGGCGGCTCGTGATGAGCCGGGGCGCGGCAGGCCGGTTCGCGCCGTCCGGCGGCACCGCCACCGGCGGCTGGACGGCACTGGGCGCCCCGGTTCAGCTGGTGGTCACCGACCCGGCCCGGCTGGAGAAGGGCCGCGCCATGCTGACGGCGGGCCTGGCCGCGGCCGATGCGGCCTGCAACGCGCAGCGGCCCGACTCCGAGCTGGCCGCGCTGAACCGGCAGCAGGACCCAGACCCGGCCAGCACAGGACTAGCCAGCACAGGACTAGCCAGCACGGGACTAGCCAGCGCGGAACTAGCCAGCACAGGCCCAGCCAGCACAGGACTAGACAGCACAGGACTAGCCAGCACGGGCCCAGCCAGCACGCGCCCAGCCGTCGGAGACCCGGCTAGCGCAGGCCCAGCCGGTGAAGGCCCGGCCCTCGTCCCCGTCCAGCTCAGCCCGCTGCTCGCCGACGCGATCGCGGTGGCGCTGCGGACCGCCAGGCTGACCGGCGGTGACGTGGATCCCACCCTGGAGGCGGCCGCCGACCCGGCCGCAGGCGGCGCCGCCGGTGCCGTCGGCGAGCCGGAGCAGCCGTCGCTGGCGGCGCTGTTCGGTCCGGTGCCCCGATGGGATCAGGTCCGCCTGGACCCGAAGACCCGGCTGCTGCGCAGGCCAGTCGGCCTGCGCCTCGATCTCGGGGCCACGGCCAGGGCCTGGGCCGCCGACCGGTGCGCGGCCAGCCTGGCCAGCACGCTCGGCTGCGGAGTGCTGGTCGGTATCGGCGGGGATATCGCGGTGGCCGGGCAAGTCCCTCGTGGCGGCTGGCGGATCCGGGTCCAGGAAGTCACCGGGCACCCGGAGGAACCGCCGCGCGGCCGGTTCGCGCTGGTGGCGATCCGCGACGGCGGCCTGGCCACCGCCAGCACGGCCGCCCGCCGCCGCCGGCGCAGCGGCGCGGATCTGCAGCAGTACATCTGCGATCCGCGCACCGGGCTGCCCGCGGCGCCATTCTGGCGCACCGTGTCGGTGGCCGCCGCCAGCTGCACGGGCGCCAACGCGGCCGCCGCGACGGCGATGATCCGCGGCCGGCACGCGCCGGAGTGGCTGGCGGCGCTGCGGCTGCCCGCCCGCCTGGTCACCCTGGACGGCCGCGTCCGCACGATCGCCGGCTGGCCCGCGAGCCCCTAGTTCCGCAAGGTGAAGGATCCTGGTCGCTCTGGCGACCAGGATCCTTCCCGTTCCTGCCGGAGCGCCCTGACCGGAGCGCCCAAGCCCGACACCAGCCCGCGGACCGAGGTTGGCCGGGTCGGCACTGCGTTCAACCGGATGCTCGGGCACGTCGAGTCGGCGCTGGCGCAGCGGGCGGCCAGCGAGTCACGGCTGTGATCGCGAAGACTTAGTAGGGTCGGGGCATGCCTAACCCTTCGCCGTCATGAGCTGGGCAGGCGACGGGGCGGTGGCGCCCGCGCAGGCCCGCATCGCGGCCGCGCTGGCTCGGATCGGGCCGGTGCTCGGCGTCGACGCCGGCGGCACCGGGACCCGCGCCGCCCTCGTGATCGACGGCGCGCCGCAGCGCAGCCTGACCGCCGGCCCGTTCAACTTCCTGCTGCACGACGACGGCGTGGCCCAGATGGCGGCGCTGATCCGCGCCGCCGGCCCGGCCGCGGCCGGCCTCGGCATCCCCGGCATCGCCCGGCAGCGCGGGGCGGCCGGCGCGTTCGCCGCGGCGGTCAGCGCGGCCTGCGGCGGCCTGCCCGTCCGGGTCGCGTCGGATTCGGTGACGGCCTGGCTCGGCGCGTTCCTGGGCGAGCCCGGCATCGTCGTGATCGCCGGCACCGGCTCGGGCGCGGTCGGCGGATCAGCCGGCGCCCTGGTGCGGATCGGCGGCCATGGCTTCCTGATCGGCGACGAGGGCGGCGGCTACTGGATCGGCCGCCGGGCGGTGCGCGCGGCGCTCGCGGCGGCCGAGGGGGCCGGCCCGCCGACCGTGCTGGGCGACGCGCTGGCCGAAGCGACCGGCGCCGCACTCGACGAGCTCGTGGTGCGCGTGCACCGTGCCCCCGCCGACCGGACGATCCTGGCCGGCCTCGCCCCGCTGGTCGGCCGCTGCGCCGAAGGCCCCGACCCGGACCCGGTCGCCGGCGCGATCGTGAGCGACGCCGCCCAGGCCCTGGCCGGGCACGCGCTCGCGCTGCAGCGGCGGCTCGGTGATCTTCCGGTGGCCGGCGTCGGCGGGGTGTTCGGCCTGGCCTCGCTGCGGGCGGAGTTCGGCCGGGCCACCGGAGCGGTGCCGCCGGCCGCCTCGCCGCAGGTCGGCGCTGCGCTGCTGGCCGCAAGCCCGGACGACCCATGACCGGCCCCGCGGCCGGGCACCCGGCTGTTGCCGCCGACCAGAGCGCAGGCGGTGAGTCCCGAGCCGACAGCCCCGCGGCCGGGCCGACCATGCCGGCCGGCGAGGTGCTGCGCCGGGCGGTCAGCGCCGGGCAGATTCCTGGCGCGGTCTTCGCCGCGGGCGGCCCCGGCCGGCCCGCTGAGGTGGTCGTCGCCGGCGACGCCCAGGTAACCGGCGGCCCGCGCCGGGCGATGGAGCGCGGCACGCTGTTCGACCTCGCGTCGCTGACCAAGGTGGTCGCGACCCTGCCGGCCGTGCTCCGGCTGGCCGACCGCGGCGAGCTCGAGCTCGACGACCGGGCCGCCCGCTTCCTGCCCGGCTTCCGCGGCGGCGGGCGCGAGTCGGTGACGGTCAGGCAGCTGCTCGCGCACACCTCGGGACTGCCCGCCGAGCTGCCGTTCTGGCGCACCTGCCGCGACCCGGCGCAAGCCCGCCGCGCCCTGCTCACCACCGCGCTGCTGCACCCGCCCGGGCGGCACGTCGCCTACTCCGACCTCGGCTTCATGCTGCTTGGCCACATCGTGGCGGCCATCGCCGACGCGCCGCCCGACGCCGCCGTCGCCGAGCTCGTCACCGGACCGCTCGCGATGACGAAAACCGGATTTATTCCTAACGCCGCAAGCGGGGGCGCCGCCGCGACGGAACCTCAGCCCGACGGGACCGCCCTGGCCGCCGTGGTGCACGACGAGAACGCGCGCTTCCTCGGCGGCGTGGCCGGGCACGCCGGCCTGTTCGCGCCGGTGGACGATCTCGTCCGCTACCTGGAGTTGGCCTGGCTAAGCGGCGACTACCTCTCCCCCGCCGCGCGCCTGGAGGCCGGCCGACTCCAGACCGAAGGGCTAGGCGGCAGGCGCGGGCTCGGCTGGATGCTGCGCGGCGACCCCGCCGACTTCCTCGGCACCCGGTGGCCGGCCAGCAGCCTCAGCCACACCGGGTTCACTGGCACCAGCCTGGCCTGCGACCCGGTCAGCGGCCACTGGGCCGTCCTGCTCACCAACGACGTGCACTTCGGCCGCAACCGCAACGTCATCCGCCCCCTCCGCGAATCCGTCCACACCGCCTGCGCCCCACGAGCCGGACGCGGAGCGGAGCGGGAGGCAGAGCGGGGGCGAAGGCGCCTGGACAGGGGGCCGAGACCCCCATAGCCTTGACTGTATGGTCAGTCAATCTGCGCGTTCCGTGCCGCCTGCTCCCGTTGCCGCCGACGCGCTGGCGCAGTCGCTGCGGCCGTTCGGCGAGAGCCGGATGCTGCCGCGCGCGGCCTACGTGGACCGGGATGTGTTCGCGTGGGAGCAGCGGCATTTCTTCGGCGGCGGATGGGTCTGCGCCGGGCGCAGCGAGGAGCTGCCCGAGCCGGGCGACCAGCGGGCCGAGAACGTGGGCGACGGCAGCGTGCTGCTCGTCCGCGGCGAGGACGGCGCGCTGCGGGCCTTCGCCAACACCTGCCGGCATCGCGGTCACGAGCTGCTGCCGTGCGGCGAGACCTCGCAGCGGAAGGTCATCATCTGCCCGTATCACTCGTGGACGTATTCGCTGAGCGGCGGGCTGCGGGCCGCGGCCGGGTTCAAGAACCGGCCTGGTTTCGACGCCTCGCAGTGGGGCCTGGCCGAGCTGCCGGTCACCGAGTGGAACGGGCTGGTGTTCGTGGACGGGTCCGGCACCGCCGCGCCGCTGGCCGACTCGCTGGGCACGCTGGCCGAGCTGCTCGCGCCGTACGAGATGGGCCGGCTCGCGGTGGCCGGGCAGCACGTCTACGACGCCGCCGCGAACTGGAAGATCTTGTCAGAGAACTATCACGAGTGCTACCACTGCCCGACGATCCACCCGGAGCTGTGCCTGGTCAGCCCGCCGAAGAGCGGGGAGAACTACGCGGTGCCGGGCACCTGGGTCGGCGGCTGGATGGACCTGCGCGACGGGATGGCAACGATGTCGCTGGACGGGCGCAGCCACGGCGTGCCGCTGCGCGGGCTGGACACGGCCGGGCTGCGCACCGTCATCTACGTCCACATCTTCCCGAACGTCCTGGTCAGCCTGCATCCCGACTACGTGATGGTGCACCGGCTCGTGCCCGTCGCCGCCGACCGGACCCGGATCGAGTGCAGCTGGTCGTTCGCACCGGAAGCGCTGCGCCAGCCCGGCTTCGACCCGGCGTACGCGATCGAGTTCTGGGACATCACCAACCGGCAGGACTGGCATGCGTGCGAGTCGGTGCAGCGGGGGCTGTCCTCGCCGCTCGCGGTGCCCGGCCCGCTGTCGCCGGACGAGGACGCGGTCTACCAGTTCGTCACGATGGTCGCCCGCGGCTATCTCGGCCAGCCCGTGTGGAATCCGGGTCGGGCGGCCCAGGTAACCTGACCGGGCCCAGGTTCGCCATCTGACCGCGGAGGAACACCGACGTGACCGTGCATGACATCCCCCTCAAGACGCTGGCCGGCCAGCCCGCATCGCTCGGCGACCTGGCCGGCAAGACGCTGCTCGTGGTCAATGTCGCCTCGCAGTGCGGGCTGACGCCGCAGTACACCGGGCTGGAGCAGTTGCACGAGCAGTACGCAGGCCGCGGGTTCGCGGTCGTCGGGTTCCCGTGCAACCAGTTCGGCGGCCAGGAGCCCGGCACCGCCGAGGAGATCCAGGAGTTCTGCTCGACGACCTACGGGGTCAGCTTCCCGATGTTCGAGAAGATCGAGGTGAACGGCCCGGGGCGACACCCGGTCTACGCGGAGCTGACCGAGCTGGCCGACGCCGGCGGCGAGGCCGGCGACGTGCAGTGGAACTTCGAGAAGTTCCTGGTCGCGCCCGACGGCAAGCCGATCGCCCGGTTCCGGCCCCGCACTACGCCCGACGACCCGGACCTGACCGCGGCCATCGAGGCCAACCTGCCCGGCTAGCCGTGCCGGTTAACAGTGCCGGCTAACAGTCCAGCGTGGCGCGGCTACTGGCCCAGGAAGCGGATCATCGCGGCGGCCAGCGCCCGCGCCACCTGCTGCTGGAAGCCGGCCGAGGTCAGCAGCCGGGCGTCGGTGGGGTTACGCATGTTGCCGCACTCGATCAGCACCTTGGGGACGGTGGTGAGGTTGAGCCCGGCGAGGTCGTCGCGATGGGTGATCCCGTCCACCCCGTCATAGTTGCTGACCGGCATCGGCGTGCCGGCCAGCATGGCCGCCCGCACGTCGCCGCCGAGCCGCCCCGACGAGGTGATCACCCGGTCGTTAGACCCGTCCGCGACCGGCTCGAGCACGGCGAAGCCGCGTCCTGAGGTCGGCGCGCCGTCCGCGTGGATGTCGATGGCCACGCTGGCGTGCGCGTCGTCGATGATCTGGGCCCGCCGGTTGACGCACGGCCCGAGACCGCGGTTGCTGGTCCGCGTCATCACCACCCTGGCGCCGTCGCGCAGCAGGTCGGCGCGCAGGTAGCCGGCCACGTTGAAGTTGTACTGCACCTCGGTGTAGCCGCCGTCGGTCTCGGTGCCGGTGGTGTCGCAGTCCTCCTCCTCCCGGCCGTTCCAGATCTGCTGGCCGAGGAAGGACGGATCGGTGAAGTTGCCGCCGTTGTGCCCAGGGTCGATGCCGACGACGACCCCGGCCAGCGGCGGCCGGACCGGCGCGCTGGGGGCCGTGCTGGCCGGCCTAGTGCTAGCGGACGTGGCCGGGCGCGCCGCCACCGTACTCTGGTGCCGGGCCGGCGTCTGGTGCGGGTCCGCTGCCTGGGCGGGCGCCGCGCTGCCCGCGCCGCACGCCGACGTCAGCAGGCCGGCCGCCGCCAGGCCCAGCACCCAGGTCAGGTTGATGCGCCGCCTCGGCCGCACTGCGGGTTCGGTTGCCACGCGGCCACACGTTACTCCGTCAGCGGCGCAGCCTGATGGTGACGATGACCGCCGCGGTCCCGACGATCAGCGAGACGACGTTGGGGATCACCAGCGCCAGATTCCCCGCGGCCACGCCGTAGCAGGCCCAGAGCACGAATCCGGCCAGCAGGATCAGGAAGTAGCCCACGGACACGTCGCGGGATGACCGTTCGCGGAGCATCCGGCGGATCTGCAGGATCGGCGCGATTCCCATCAGCACGCCCCAGGATGAGGCGGCGACTGCGAGCACGGCTTCGGCCATCGGGGTCCTTTGATGCGGCGCCCTGGCCGTCTGGGTCGTGCTCGCCAGCGGTCTGGTGAGGGGCGCAAGCACGACCACGGCAATATTACCGGCATCCGCGGACTTGATACCTTTTGGAGCGCCGCCAGCAGTGCGCGCGCAGGCGTCGGGGAGGGCTGATCACCGCACAACAAGTCCGCGGCCTGGCCTCACTGCAGCCGTTCCGGCACCGCAGCTTCGCGCTGCTGTGGACCGCGGGGCTGGTCTCCACCGTCGGATCCTGGATGCAGACGGTCGCCGTCGGCGCGCTGGTCATCTCCGACACCGGCAACGCGACCTGGGCGGTGCTCGTCGCCGCCGGCGCGTTCCTGCCGATCGGCGTGCTGTCGCCGGTGGGCGGGGCGCTGGCAGACCGGCTGCCGCGCCGGCCGGTGCTCGCGCTCGGCAACCTGGTCGCCGCGGCGGCCGCGGCCGTGATCGGCGTGCTGGTAGCGGCCGGCCACGACAACCCGGGCGCGCTGGTGGCGCTGGTTACCCTGCAGGGCTCGGCCTCGGCCCTGATCGGGCCGTTCCAGCAGGCGATCCTGCCGGATCTGGTGCCCGAGCCTGAGTTCCTGGCCGCGATCTCGCTGAACTCGGCGCAGTTCAACCTGGGCCGCATCGTCGGGCCGGCGCTGGCCGGTGCGGCAGTGGCCGCGTTCGGGTACCCGGCGGCGTTCGCGGCCAACGCCGTGTCGTTCCTCGCGATCGTGCTGGCTCTGGCCTTCGTGCGCCTGGCGCCGCCGAGCGGCAAGTCGGACAGGCTGCTCGCCTCGCTGCGCTCGGGCTTCACGGCAGCCAGGCGCGAGCGGTCCTGCTGGGCGGCCATCGTCACGATCGCGGTCGTCGCCCTGACCGCCTCGCCGTTCATCGCGCTGGTCCCGGTGATGGCCCACCACCTGACGCACGGCGGCGCGCGGGCGGTCGCGCAGACGACGGCCCTGCTCACCACGGCCCAGGGCGCGGGCGCGGTGACCGGCGCGCTGTGCATCGCCCCGCTGGCGACCTGGCTGGGCCGCGGCCGGCTGCTGGCCGGCAGCCTGGCCCTGCTTCCGGTGACGCTGGTCGTCTACAGCGCCTCGCAGGCGCCATGGGCGGGCGCGGTCACGCTGTTCGCCGTCGGGCTGATCTACATCGGCGTGCTGTCCGGGCTGTCGACCGTCGTCCAGTTGCGGGCCCCGGCCGCGTACCGGGGCCGGGTGCTCAGCTTCTTCCTGGTCGCGCTCGGCGTGGCCTATCCGGTCGGGTCGCTCGTCCAGGGACCGGTCATCGACCAGATCGGAATCGGCGCGACCACCGCGGGCGCGGCCGGCCTGCTGCTGGTGATCATGGCGGTCACCGCGCTGTGGCGGCCGGGCCTCATCCGGGCGATCATCGACGGGATGAACGCCGGCCAGGCCGATCCGCCCGCGGCGGACCCGGCCGCCGACCCCGCACTCGCCGGGCCGGCCGACTGAGAGCGCCCTCCGCCATACGATCCAGAGCGCCCCGAACCCGGCCGGCACGGCCAGCAATGACCTGCTCGGCGTCTCCTGCCCGGCGGCCGCCAGCTGCCAGGCGGTCGGCTACCAGCCCCTGGGAACCCTGGCGGAGGGCTGGCAAGCCATAGCTGGATGACCACCACCCCGGCGCGGCCGGGAAGCTGCGCATAGGGAGTGACGCGCCTGGTCAGCTAGTCCGGCCGCCGAGGCGGGAGTCCGTCAGCGACGTCATAACGGCTACGCGCTTCCGCGGGAACGTCTCACGCAATTGCGCCGCCGTCAGCGGGACACCCGGCCGAGTGCCTCCACGATGTCCTTCTCCACGCCGTCCCGGTACTCACCAGGGCGGACATCGGTCAGCCACAGCCGCGCTTCCTCCAGATACGGTCTAGCCTGCGCGGGCTCGCCCAGGCGTTCATACGAAAGCCCTACGCAGCCCAGGAAGCTGGCGAAGTACTCGGCCACCCGGTCGTCTCCCACCGCGCGGGCGAGTTCCAGCGCCCGCAGGTTCCAGCTGAGCTCCTCGGCCGGGTCCAGGCGATGCCGGGCCATGAAATGAGCAGCGACGCACTGCGCATGATCGCCCTCGGCGAGAGCCAGCGCACGCTCATAGATAGCCATGGCCCCGGCGACATCGCCATCTCCCTCGTACCGCATCCCTTCGGCGGCCAGGGCGATCACCGCTTCTGCAGTTGGATCAACCTCCATGCCGCCAGTCTCCCCGACCGGCGCGATTATCGCGAAGCGAAAGGTGCGTGCTAGCACACCTAAGTCTTCGGGATCATGGCCCGCCGACCTCGACGGCAGCGTCAGCAGGGTCAGTAGCGGCTGATTACGGTGCGGCCGAAGCGGGCCATTTCTTCGTGCTGGGGGGAGAACTGGAGCAGCATCAGGTCGACTCCGGCCTGCTCGTAGGCTCGCAGGCGGTCGATGATCTGGTCCGGCGTGCCGACCAGGCCGGTGCGCAGGCCGCGGTTGGAGACGCTGTATTCCTCGATCGAAACGCGCGACTCGAGCTGAGAGCCCGCGATGAAGTCCTGATAGGAGGCGTAGGCCTCGGGCGAGGAGCGGACGTCCAGGATGCGGGCCAGCTCGGCCTCCGCCTCGGCGGCGGTGTCGCGGCAGATCACGTAGCCGGCCACGCCGAACCTCAGCGGCGGGCGGCCCGTTTCGGCGCGCAGGGCGCTCAGCTCGGCGATCTTGCCCGCGATGACGTCCGGCGGGTCGCCGTGCATGACGTACGCGTCGGCGAGGCTGCTGATGATCTGTTTCGCCTTGGGTGACTCGCCGCCCATGTAGACCGGCGGGATCTGGCTGGGCTTGGGTTCGAGCACGGTGCCCGCCAGCTGGTAGAGCGCGCCGTCGTGCGTGACCGTGTCCTCGCGCAGCAGCCGCGCGATGACCTCCAGCCACTCCTGGGTGCGGGCGTACCTGGCGTCGTGCTCGTCGAACGGCGCCCCGTACTGGGCCGCCTCGTCACGCCACCAGGAGGACACGACGTTGAGCGAGACCCGGCCCGGCGCGATCGTGTCCAGGGTAGACAGCGCCTTGGCGGTCAGCGCCGGGGCATGATAGTTGGGCCGGACCGCCAGCATCAGCTCGACGCGCTCGGTGACGGCGGCCAGCGCCGGGGCCAGCGTCCAGCAGTCCATCGACGGGGCATGGTGGCCCTTGATGTCGTTGAGGCTGAGCTCGGCGATGAGCGTGAGGTCGAAGCCGTGCCGCTCGCTGGCCACCGTGAGGTCGCGAAGGTACGGCCAGGAGACCGGCATGTCCTCGTCCGGCACGTTGCGCAGCCAGCCGCCGAAGATCGGCATCCAGTAGCCAAACCGCATTAGCCCGCCGTCCTTTCCTGTCGCCGCGTTTCGGTAGCCAGCAGGCCCCGGAAGAACCGGGCGACCGCGAGCAGCGCGGGCTGGACCGCCGCGGCTTCGACCGCGGGGTTGTAGTTCGTGGTGGTGTTGATGTCGTAGGTGACGAGCCGGCCGTCCGCCGTCTCAATGAACTCGAAGCCGGCGATCTCGATGCCATGCCGCCGGGCGAAGTCCAGGTACCGCCCGATGACCGGATGGTCGAAGCCGGCCCTGATCGCGAACAGTTCGCCGTCATCCTGGCCGCTGGCGCTCCCCCCGTCACCCGGGCCGCCGGGGGGCACCGCGCAGGCCTCGGCCGGGCACAGCTCGAAGCCGCCCCGCGCGGTGTCCGCGGTGATCGCGTAGACGAACTCGCCGCCGACGATCTCGACCCTGGTGATACGAGGCTGCGCGGCCCGCAGGTACTCCTGTAGCAGCGTGATGCCGTCCACCGGGGCGAGGTACTCCGGCGAGGACAGGTAGGCGTCGAACTCGTCGTGGCTGGCGAACAGCCGCACGGAGGCGCCCTTGCCGCCCTGGTTGTGCTTGCCGATGAACGGGGCCGGCAGCCGGCGCGCGGCGGCATGCAGGCCGGCGGCGCCGGCCACGGCCAGCGTGCGCGGCACGTCGAAGCCGGCCGCGCGCAGCAGCGACAGCTGCTCGGCCTTGCTCACCTCCAGCTCGAGCACGCGGCGACCGTTGACCACCCGGCGGCCGTGGCTCTCCAGCCAGGTCAGCACGCCGCGCGCCTGGTCCTTGGCGTGCGGATGCCCCCGGGTGTGCGAGGACGCGCTCATCCGCGACCAGAACACGCCGTCCGGCGGCCGCTCGTCCAGGTCGAGCAGGCCGGTGCCCAGCCGCCATTCGCGGTGCGGCACGCCCGCGGCGTCGAACGCGCCCGCCAGCGGCGCGTACCAGTCCGGGTTCTCGTGGATCACATGAACCTGCACACCCGCCAGGCTACGGGTCCCGCCGGGCGGCCAGCAGGGCGGCAGGCAGCAGGGCCGCGGCCCAGGCAGTGCCCGCGAGACCGCGGCGGCATACTGGCCTGATGAACCCCGACGTGAGCAGCACCGACGCGACTAGCCCGGCCGCGACGGGCACAGCCGTCCCGGCCGGGTTCGAGCCTTCGGAACGGACCGGGCCGTTCTTCGACCTGATCGGGCCGGTTTACACGATGACCGGCGAGCGCGGCATCCTGCTGGGGCTGCGGGCTCGCACCGAGCACTGCAACGCCCGCGGCATCGTGCACGCCGCGGTGCTGACGGCGCTGCTCGACGTGGTCTGCGGGCGCAACTGCGGCGCCCGCACGCCGTCGACTCCAAACCTGCTCACGGTCAGCCTGACCGTCGATTACCTGGCGGCCGCGCGTGACGGCGACTGGCTCGAGGCGAGCGCGACCGTGATGCGGGTTGGCCGCACGCTGGCCTTCGCCGACGGGCGCGTTGACGTGGCCGGCCGGCCGGTCGCCAAGGCCAGCGCCGTGTTCGCCGTCGCGTAGCCCGGCGGCCGCGTTACGGCAGTCGCGTTAGGGCAGCCGCGCATGCGGGTACTGCGGGGCGCGGTGCTGGAAGGAGAGGATCTCCGGGTTCCGGATCACGCCGTCGCGGATCTCGACGGCCCGCCTGATCACCGGATCGGCGTCCCAGGCCTGCGGGCCGTCGAGCACCGTGGCCAGGTACGGCATGAGCGCTTCGCTGATCTCCCAGCTGGCCGAGTTCCACAGCAGCGAGGGGCTGTGGTCGACGGCGTAGTAGCCGATGTTGTCGCCGACGGTGAACATCGGGTCGGCGAACGACGTGGGCCGCGCCCAGCTGAAGCCCATCCCCTCGTCGCACGACACGTCGACGATCAGGCTGCCGGGCGAGAACGCGGCCAGGTCGTCGCCAGTGAGGAACATCAGCGGCGCGTCGGGCTGCTGGAACACGCAGTTGACCACGATGTCAAACCCGGCGAGGTAGGCCGCCAGCGGCACCGGGCCGTCGTCGGACAGCAGCCGGCACCGGCCCGGGTTACCGGGATCACGCTCGAACCGCATGATGCGGGCCGACCGGATCGGCGCGCTCACGGCGGCCACGTCCCGGCTGGTGAGAATGTGCACGTCGCTGACGCCGGTGGCGTTGAGCGCGGTCACCGCGCCGCGGCCGGTCGCGCCGAAGCTGATCACCGCCGCGCGCAGCGGGCGGCCATAATCGCCGGTGATGCCGATCAGCTGCATGGCGTGCAGTACCGAGCTGTAGCCAGCCAGCTCGTTGTTCTTGTGGAAGACGTGCAGGCTGAACGAGCCGTCGTCGGACCGGTGGTTCATCGCCTCGAACGCGATCAGGGTCAGCCGCCGGTCAATGGCCAGCTGAGTGATCTCCTCGCCCTGAACGCAGTGCGGCCAGCCCCAGAGCACCTGGCCCTCGCGCAGCCCGGCGAGGTCGGGCGGCAGCGGCTTGGGCAGCAGGATGACGTCGCAGCCGGCCACCAGGTCCGCCCGGCTGCGCAGCCCGGCGACCAGGCCCGCCAGCTGCTCATCGGGCACGCCGAACCGCTCGCCGTAGCCGTGCTCGAGATAGATCCGCTGCCGCAGGCCGACCTCGATCCGCTCCACATGTTGCGGGTGGATGGCCAGCCGCCGCTCGTCCTGCTTGCGCGAGTGTGCCAGTACTCCAAGGCTGAGCTGGGCCATGCGGGCACCATAGCGCGGCGTAG
>DASXZD010000110.1:0-27618 GCA_036502085.1 Streptosporangiaceae bacterium | reverse complement strand
CCCCGACGGCGCCTGCTGGCCCTGCCCGATGATCTCCTCGACCTGCTGGCGCACCGCCTCCAGGCTGATCCCCAGCGACTCCAGCGCCTTGGCCGCCACACCCTCGCCCTCATGAATCAGGCCCAGCAGGATGTGCTCGGTACCGATGTAGTTGTGGTTGAGCATCCTGGCCTCTTCTTGCGCCAGGACCACAACCCGCCGGGCCCGGTCGGTAAATCTCTCGAACATCTCGCGCTCCTCACAGAGCGGGTCAGGTGGGCACGGGACGTCCGAACCCGTCCTTATCCGCATGCTAGCCGGGTGCCGGGGGGATGCCGCTCGTGCGGCATCGCACGATGAAGACTTTCCCCGACACGGGGCCTTCACCCCATCCAACCCCCGAAGCGGCCCGCTGTGTTCCGACTACGCCGCAAGCGAACGGCCCGCCTCCCTTACGGGGGCGGGCCGCGCAACAGCCACTCTTAACGACGCAAACTGGCCATCAGGGCCGAGGGGCGGGCCACTGATCCCCGATGAGGCCACCGTCCGCCCGGAAGGGCGCAATGGCTGCCGCGCGCTGCATCTGCTAGTCGCGGCGGCCGCTCTGTGCGGCGCCTCATACTCTGGCCTAGTGCGAGGCTTCGTACTCAGAAATGATGGTGGCGGGAATACGACCCCGCTCACTCACCTTGTATCCGCGCTGCTTCGCCCAAGCCCGGATTTCTCCACTCCGCTCACGGCCCGGACCACTGCGTGACCGGCGACGCCGACCACCTGCGTTGGCCTTGCGGGCGTGATCCGCATACTGGCCAACCTTCTCACGCAGTTCCTTCGCGTGCTTGGAGCACACGTCGATCTCGTAGGCGCTGCCGTCAAAGGAGAACTGAACTGTCTCCTGACCCTCGACCTCACCATCGTGAGGAAGGTCGCAGACGACCGTCACCTTCACCTTCTGTGCCATGGATGCCAGCCCTTCCGCTGGGGTAAGTATATTTAGTCAGCAAACATATACCAGCTGGTTGCTAGTTGACAATTCCTGGCGGGCTGAATCGGGACTTGAGTTGCGTTGCAAGGAGAGATGCAAGGAGAAGCAAGCGGTACGAAAGATTGCAGTAACTCTCCGTAATCAGCGGCCAGATACATCGCCAGGAAACCGGCAAGACCGACTATCGACACCTAGCCTAGCGAACGTCTTCCGCTCGGCTGATCTGCCGCCTCTTCATCGTCAGTTGAAGAGGCACGCTGGACATCTTGCCCATCAGAAATACCCGCGCCAGTCGACATATCAGCCGCCGAACCTTCGTGCTCGCGGCTGCGTCGTCTCGGCGCCATCTCACGGCGCAGCAGCGCGTACACGCCGATGAGGAAGCCGACGCAGACGATCACCGATGGGGTGAGCGTGGCCAGATCCGCGAACATGTCACGCTCCTTCCTTGCCGCCTCTCGCAGGGCACTTCCGCTGGCCTGCGGCCGGCACTTCGGTGCCGCCGGCCAGCGGCGGAGGCGGGATACCGCCTCGCATACATTGTGGCGCACGAAGACAAGCGACGTGCTTTGCGGTCCGGCTGTCGGACCGGCGTGGCAGGATCAGCCGCGGCGCTCTTCCCCGTGATGGCGGCCGTCAGAGAGGCCGGAATGTTCCACGCTGATCTTCATATCCACTCCAGGTTTTCCCGCGCGTGCAGCAAGGACTGCGACCTGCCGCACCTGGCCTGGTGGGCGCGGCGGAAGGGAATCACGGTCGTCGGAACGGGCGACTTCACCCATCCCGGATGGGCCGAAGAACTGAAGGCGGATCTCATCCCTGCCGAGCCCGGCCTGCTGCGGCTGCGGCCCGAACTGGACAAGCGCCTGCGGCGCGATACCCCGGCCAGCTGCGACCGGCCGGTCCGCTTCATGCTCTCGGTAGAGATCTCCACCATCTACCGGCGCGACGACCGCACGAGAAAGGTCCACCATCTGCTCTACGCCCCCGGGTTCGCCGAAGCAGATCGCATTACCGCGGCGCTGGGCAAGATCGGCAACCTGGCCTCAGACGGGCGCCCGATCCTCGGCCTGGACTCGCGCGACCTGCTCGAGATCACGCTGAACGGCGGGCCCGGCTGCTACCTCGTGCCGGCCCACGTATGGACGCCGTGGTTCGCCGCACTCGGCTCGAAATCCGGCTTCGACAGCGTGGCCGATTGCTATGCGGATCTGGCCGATCACATCTTTGCCATCGAGACCGGACTGTCTTCTGATCCGCCGATGAACTGGATGTGCTCGGTACTCGATTCATATCGCCTGGTCAGCAATTCGGATGCGCACTCACCGCCGATGCTGGGGCGTGAAGCTACCACGTTCGCAACGGATCTTGATTACTTCGCGATGGCCGAGGCACTGCGCACCGGCGACGGCCTGGCCGGCACGATCGAGTTCTATCCCGAGGAGGGCAAATACCACCTGGACGGCCATCGCAAGTGCGGGGTACGCCTGGAGCCCGAGGAAACCAGGGATTATGACGGTATATGCCCGAAATGCAGCAAGCCGTTGACCGTCGGCGTGCTGCACCGCGTGGCCAGCCTGGCCGACCGGCCACTCGGGTACACGCCCGCCGGGGCGGCCGGCAGCACGAACCTGATCCGGCTGCCGGAGATCGTCGGCGAACTCATGTCGACCGGGCCGCGCAGCAAGCGGGTGCACAGCGAGGTCGGCCGGCTGGTCGCCGCGTTCGGCCCCGAGCTTGACATCCTGACCGGTGTGCCCGCCGACGATCTCGTCAGGGTCGGCGGCAGCCTGCTCGGCGAGGCGATCAGCCGGCTGCGCCGCGGCGAGGTGATCAGGGAAGCCGGCTACGACGGTGAGTACGGCACGATCCGGGTCATGCGGCCTGACGAGCTGCAGGCCACCGGGACACTGTTCGACATCGTCGTGCCGGACCCGCCGTCGCCGCGTGAAGAGCCTGTTTCCGAACGGCTGTCGCAGGTCCACTCCGCACCAGTCCCGCGATCCGGCGCACGGCCGGTCCCGGCGCCGGACGAAGGCACGACGCCGGCCCTCCGCGCGCCTGCCGGCCCGGCCGCGGCGAACGGCGGGCCGGGTGCCGCGGGCGAAGCGGCCGTGCGCGTGCTGCTGGAGGGGCTCGACCCGCGGCAGCGGGCCGCCGCGACCGCGGTCGGCCCGGTGCTGATCGTCGCCGGGCCGGGAACCGGCAAGACCCGCACGCTGACGCACCGCATCGCGTGCCTGATCGCCGGGGGCAGCGTCCGGGCCGGCCAGTGCCTGGCGATCACGTTCACCCGGCGGGCCGCCGAGGAGATGCGCCTGCGGCTCGCCGCCCTGATCGGGCCGGCCGCCCGGCAGATCACGGTGACCACGTTTCACGGCCTCGGCCTGGCGATCCTGCGGGAGAACGCCGAACGCGCCGGACTGGCCGAAGGGTTCGGCGTCGCCGACGACGCCGCCAGGCTGGCCGTCGCCACCGAGCTGGCGGGCTCGGCCGCCGCCGGGCGGCGGCTGCTCGCCGCGACCGCAGCAGACCCGGCCGAGCAGGCGGCGTTCCGCGCGGCCCTGACCGAACGCGGGCTGGTGGACTTCGACAGCCTCGTCGAGCTGCCGCTGGCGCTGCTCCGCCGCGAGCCCGCCCTGGCCGCGGCGCTGCGGCGGCGCTGGCCCAGCATCAGCGTGGATGAGTACCAGGACGTTGACCAGCGCCAGTACGAGCTGCTCCGGCTGCTGAGCAGCAGGGGCGCCGCGGACGGGCCGGCCGGCGCAGCGGCGACACAGCCGACCGGGACCGCAGGAACTCAACCGGCCAGCGCAGCAGTCACCGAGTCAGCCGACGCCGCGGACGGGCCGGCCGGCGCAGCGGCGGCTCAGCCCGCCGGGGCCGGCCTGACCGTCATCGGCGATCCGGACCAGGCGATCTACAGCTTCCGCGGCTCGGATGCGGGCTTCTTCCTGCGCTTCACCGCCGACCACCCGAACGCGAGCCGGGCCGAGCTGACGACCAGCTACCGGTCGGCCCCTGACATCGTGGCGAGCGCGCTGCAGGCCGTGGCGCCGGCCACCCTGCTGCCGGGCCGGACGCTGCGCGCGGCCGGGCCGGCCCCGGGCCGGGTCGTCCTGCACGAGGCGCCGGACGAGCAGGCCGAGGCGGAGTGGATCACCGCGCAGATCGACCAGCTGCTCGGCGGCGCGTCCTTCCATTCGCTCGACAGCGGCCGGGCCGACGGGCACGGCCAGGGCGGCCTGGGCCTGAACGACATCGCCGTGCTGTACCGGACCGACGCGCAGGCCGAGCCGCTCACCCGCGCGCTGACCCGGGCCGGGCTGCCCTTCCAGAAGCGCTCGCATGACCGGCTGGCCCGCCGGGCCGGCGTACGGGAAATCGTGGCCGAGATGCGGCTGACGGCCGCCGCCGAGCCCGCCGCTGAGGCTCGCGAACGTATCCCCGCCGCCCGAGGGTACGCACCGGACGGCCGCGGCGTTGCGGACGATCTGGGCCCGGATAGCCAGGGTCCTGAGGTACGCCATCTGGTGCGCGCGGCCGTGCGCAGGCTGGCCGCGCGGGCCCAGCGCGGCCGCGCCGCCGACATCAGGGCGGCCGGCGAGATCCTGCTGCCGCTGGCCGGCCGCTGCGGGCGCGACATGCACCGGTTCCTCACCGAGATCGCCATCGGCGCCGAGGCCGACGCCCTCGATCCGCGCGCCGAAGCGGTGCCGCTGCTCACCGTGCACGCGGCCAAGGGGCTGGAGTTCGAGGTGGTCTTCCTGGCCGGCTGCGAACGCGGCCTGCTGCCGCTGTGGCTGCCGGGTGACGCCGCGGGCCAGGCGGTCGACCCGGCCGAGGAGCGGCGCCTGCTGTTCGTGGCGATGACCAGGGCGCGGTCCCTGCTGCTGATGAGCTGCGCGGCCACGCGCACCAGGTACGGATCGGGCCGGCCGGCCGGCCCGTCGCCGTTCCTCACGGCGATCGACCCGGCGCTGCTGCACCGCACGGCGCCGCGCCGGCCGCGGCCCCCGGCGGCGCGGCAGCTCAAGCTGCTGTAGGCCGCACCCGGCTAGAGCCGCAGCTGCATCCGGGTGTTGCCCAGGGTGTTCGGCTTGACCCAGTCCAGGTCGAGGAACTCGGCGACGCCCTCGTCGTAGGAGCGCAGCAGCTCGGCGTAGACCTCGGGGGCCACCGGAGCGGCCCGGACGGTCGTGAACCCCTGGCTGGCGAAGAACGCGACCTCGAAGGTGAGCACGAACACCCGCTCCACGCCGAGCTCGCGCGCGCCCGCGACCAGGGCGTCCACCAGCATCCGGCCCAGGCCGTGACCCCGGCACTCCTGGCTGACGGCGAGGGTCCGGATCTCGGCCAGGTCCTCCCACATGACATGCAGTGCCCCGCAGCCGGCGATCAGCCCGTCGTGCGCCCGCTCGGCCACCAGGAATTCCTGGATGTCCTCGTACAGCGTGACGGTCGGCTTGTCGAGCAGCCGCCCTGTCGCCACGTTGGCGTCGATCAGCGCGCGCACCGCCTTCACGTCACCGGTCCGGGCCGGCCTGACCGTGTAGTCCATTGCCCGCACCTTAGCCGGGGACAGGCCAGCGCCCCGAGGGCGGCAGCCGGCCGCCGGGGCACAGAACGCCGCATCCACGGCAATTCCTTCCTTGTACGCAGTGTTACCATATAATTACTCATCGCCACCAGGCGCAGGCAGGCGCGCCATTAAGACACGTCAGGCATCCACAGCAGTTCATGCCATCGCGCCCTGGGCCTATCGCGTCCGTATCAGGTTCGCCTGACAGCGGACGGTAATGCCCTGAAGCGGCCGTGACCTGCCGAAATGAACGCCGCAGAGATCGCCCGGGTGACAAATCTCGCGTCATGCGGAAGCCAATTCGGCCGAGCCCAAACGCCTGCCACGCATTAAAGATTCCGCATTTTGCCTCGCGGCCGCCCCTGACTCCATTAGTCTTCACCGCTGTTATGGGCGAGCGTCCGTCGCCAGGCCGGGCCGGGACTTCGAGTCCGGGCCGGGAGAGGAGAACGTGCGTGCAGCGGTCGCGTCATGGCAAGCACACAGGGCCAGAATTGTCACCTGCTCGGGTTAGCCGCAGGTCCCCACGGGCCTGGCGCAGGGGGGCCGTCGTCACGACGGCTCTCGCCGCGGTGAGCTTGATCCTTCCCAGCGGCCTGAGCAGCGCGGCCGAGCAGTCCACGCCGTCGCTGAAGTCCCTCATCGCTCAGGCCAAGGTGCTGTCCAACGAGGTCAACACGCTGAGCGAGCAGTACGACGGGCTGCGCATCGAGCTGGCCCAGGCGCGCAGCGAGGAGACGACCGCGACCGCGACGGCGGCCAGGGACCTGGCCGAGCTCGGCGCGGGGCAGGCTCAGGTTGGCCAGCTCGCCGCGCAGAGCTACATGGACGGCAACGTCGATCCGACGCTGCAGCTCATCACCAGCAGCGACCCGCAGACGGTGGTCAGCCGCGCGTCGATCATGCAGCAGCTCGACACGGAGAAGGGCACGCAGGTGAGCCAGCTGGCGGCCGCCGAGGCGGCCGCTCACCGCGCCCAGCAGACCGCGCAGCAGCAGGCCAAGGTGGTCAGCGGCCTGGTGCACGAGATGCAGCTGAAGACCGCCGCCATCCAGAGCAAGATCAATAAGCTGAACGGCGCCGCGTTCACCCAGGCCATGGCGACCTTCAGGGCCACGGGTCAGTTCCCGCTGATCAGCATCCCCGGCGGCAACACCGTCGGCGAAAGAGCCCTGCGCGCCGCGCTCGGCAAGCGCGGCGACCCCTACGTGTGGGGCGCGGCTGGCCCTGACTCCTTTGACTGCTCCGGCCTGGTCCTGTGGGCGTACGCCCAGGAGGGCATCCACCTCGCGCACTTCACTGGCGACCAGTGGAACGAGGGCGAGCACATCTCGCGGTCCCAGCTCCAGCCCGGCGACCTGGTCTTCTTCTTCGCCGACATCAGCCACGTGGGCATGTACATCGGCGACGGGCTGATGGTGGACGCGCCGACCTTCGGCCAGCCTGTGCAGGTGCAGCCGGTGTTCTGGAGCGCGTACGTCGGAGCCGTCCGCATCGTCGCCTGACGACCCGGCCGCCTCGCCTGCTGCGGCGCGGTGATCCCCGGGCCGGAGCCGGGTTACTCCGGCTTGACCAGCGGGAACATGATCAGCTCCCGGATGCCCGTCCCGGTGAACATGATCAGCACCCGGTCGATCCCGAAGCCCACGCCGCCGGACGGCGGCATGCCGTACTCCAGCGCCCGCAGGAAGTCCTCGTCCAGCTGCATGGCTTCCGGATCGCCCTTGGCGGCTAGCAGCGACTGCGCGGTGAGCCTGGCCCGCTGCTCGACGGGATCGACAAGCTCGGTGTAGCCGGTGCCGATCTCGGTGCCGAACGCCACTAGGTCCCACCGCTCGGCCAGCCGCGGGTCGTCGCGGTGCTGGCGGGTCAGCGGGGACACCTCGACCGGGAAGTCCCGGTAGAAGGTCGGCTCTACCGTGCGCGCCTCGACCAGGCGCTCGTACATCTCCAGCACCACCTGGCCGGCGTTCCAGCCGGGCTCGGCCGGCACCCCGGCGTCGGCGCACAGCTTGCGCAGGTCATCCTCGCTCGTCCCCGGCGTGATCAGCACGCCCAGCGCCTCGGATATCGCCCCGTGCACGGTCTTGGCCGGCCAGTCGCCGCCGATGTCGTACTCGCCGCCATCGGCCCGGCGTAGCACGGTCGAGCCGAGTGCCTCGCGCGCGGCGCGCTGGATCAGCTCCCTGGTCAGTGTGGCGATCGTGTCGTAGTCGCCGTACGTCTCGTACGCCTCGAGCATGGTGAACTCGGGCGAGTGGGTGGCGTCGATGCCCTCGTTGCGGAAGTTCTTGCTGACCTCGAAGACCTTCTCGATGCCGCCGACGACCAGCCGCTTGAGGTAAAGCTCCAGCGCGATCCGCAGGTAGGCCTGCATGTCGTACGCGTTCACGTGCGTGATGAACGGCTGGGCGTTCGCGCCGCCGTGCACCGGCTGCAGGATCGGGGTCTCGGCCTCGAGGAACCCGCGGGCGTGCAGGTCCTCGCGCAGCGACCGCAGCACGGTGCTGCGCAGCTCAGCCAGGCGCCGGGTCTCCGGGTTGACGATCAGGTCGACGTAGCGCTGCCTGACCCTGGACTCGGCGTCGCTCAGCCCGTGATGCTTGCCCGGCAGCGGGCGCAGGCACTTGGCAGTGATCGCGAACCTGTCGGCGAGCACGGACAGCTCGCCGCGGCGCGACGTGATGACCTCGCCTTCGACCCCGACGTGATCGCCGAGATCCACGTCACGCTTCCAGGCGTCGAGCGCGTGCTGGCCGGACCGGTCCAGCGAGATCATGACCTGGATGTCGCCAGAGCCGTCCCTGATCGTCGCGAAGCTGAGCTTGCCGCCGGGCCGGGACAGCATCACCCGGCCGGTGACCCCCACCCGCTCGCCGGTGGCCGCGCCGGGGCCGAGATCGGCGTACCGCTCGCGCAGCTCGCCGATTGTCGCGGTGCGGGGGAAGCCGGCCGGATAGGGATCGCCGCCCGAGGCCAGGATCCGCTCCCGCTTGGCCAGCCGCACCTGCATCTGCTCGGGCAGGTCGTTGTCTTGCGTCACCTGGCTGAGATTACCGGTGACTCCCAGTCGCCGGCACCCGGGTTTCGGCGCGGCCCCGGCGTCACCCGGCCGGGAGTTTCGGGCCGGGAGCTCAGTAGGCCGGATCTTCCGCGTTCCGCTCGTAGACCAGCCGGAGACCGATCAGGGTCAGCCAGGGCTCGTGGGCGTCGACCACGCTCACCTCGTCGAGCAGGACGGGGGCCAGGCCGCCGGTGGCGATCACGGTCACCGAGCCGGGGTCGTCGGGAGCCAGCTCGCGGGCCAGCCGGGTGACGATGCCCTCGACCTGGCCGGCGAATCCGTAGATGATGCCGGACTGGAGGCACTCGACGGTGTTCCGCCCGATCACCCGGTGCGGCCGGGCGAGCTCCACCTTGAGCAGCTGGGCGGCCCGCCGGGACAGGGCATCGACGGAGATCTCCATGCCGGGCGCGAGCGCCCCGCCGATGAACTCGCCGTTGGCGCTGACCACGTCGAAGTTGGTGGACGTGCCGAAGTCGACCACGATCGCGGGACCGCCGTAGAGGTGCACGGCCGCCAGCGCGTTCATGATCCGGTCGCTGCCCACCTCCTTGGGGTTGTCCACCCGGACGGGCACGCCGGTCTTCACGCCCGGCTCGACGATCACGGCGGCGATGTCGCTGTAGTACCGGCGGCACATCTCCCGCATCTCGTGCAGCACGGACGGCACCGTGGAGCACAGCGCGATCCCGCCGACGTCGGAGACCTTGACCCGCGCGCTCTGGCCGAGCAGCCCGTGCAGCACCACGGCGATCTCGTCCGCCGTGCGGTCGGGCACGGTGGCGATCCGCCAGTCCTCGACGACGTCATCGCCGTCGAACACGCCGAGAACCGTGTTGGTGTTCCCGACATCGATCGTGAGCAGCATGACACTCCCGGGGGGGGTAGTCTGGCCGGCGGCCGGCACCAGCAGGACGGCGATCCTGCATCAGCCTGCGCCGCGCAGCGTCAGGTGGACGTTGTCGATCAGCCGGGCGCTTCCCACCCTGGCCGCGACCGCGAGGATGGCGGGGCCCGCGTACCCGTCGGCCACCGGCTCGAAGGTGTCGGGACACACGAGGTTTACGTAGTCGGCGGACACCGGCGGTCCCCCGCCCGCGCCCGCCTTGGCCAGTACCCGCCAGGCGGCGCTGAGCACGCCTCCTGGGCCGTCGGCGGCGGCCTCCTGGCCCGCGGTCAGCGCCGCCGGGATGGCCGTCGCGGCCGCCCGCTCAGCCGCGGACAGGTAGGCGTTCCGGCTGGAGACGGCCAGGCCGTCCGGATCGCGCACGGTGGGCACCGCCTCGATGCGCACGCCCAGATCCAGGTCGGTCACCATCCGCCGGATCAGCGCCAGCTGCTGGGCGTCCTTCTCGCCGAACACGGCGACCTGCGGCCCGGTCAGCTGGAACAGCTTGAGCACGACGGTCAGCACGCCGCCGAAGAAGCCGGGGCGGAACTCGCCCTCGAGCACGCCACCCGCGGGCCCCGGGTCGACCGTGACCCGCGGGGCGCGCCGGTACATCTCCTGCGGGGCCGGCGCGAACACCGCGGCCACGCCCTCCTGCTCACAGGTCCGCAGGTCGTCGGCCAGCGGCCGCGGGTAGCGCTCGAAGTCCTCGCCCGGCCCGAACTGGAGCGGGTTGACGAAGACCGACGCCACGACGCTGCCGCCCGCAGTGGCCAGCTCCCTGGCCCGCCGCAGCAGCACCCGGTGCCCGTGGTGCAGCGCTCCCATGGTGGGGACGAGCACCACCGGTGCGGTCAGCCCGGCGCGCGCTTGCGCCAGGTCGGCCCGGGTGCGGGCGAGCACGGGGGTCATGCGGCCGGCCCGGCCGACCCGGCCGGCCCGGCCTCGCCGCCGGCCTGCGGCCGGTCGAGCACGGCTAGCACGGACCGCGCGTCCGCGGCCGAGAGCAGGCCCGCCGCCAGCGCCCGGCCGACGGTGAGCCTGGCCAGCGCCAGGTACGCCTGCTGGGCCTGCGCCGAGACGCCACCCAGCACCTCGATGTGCCTGGCGACCGTGCCCGCGTCCCCCCGCGCCACCGGGCCGGTCAGCCCCGCGTCGCCCAGCCGCAGCGCGTTGTCCAGCGCGGCGGAGAGCAGCGGCCCGAGCATCCGGGCCGGGTTGGCGACCCCCGCGGCACCCAGCAGGTCCGACGCCTCGGCGACCAGGCCGACTAGGTGGTTGGCCGCGCTGGCCAGGGCCGCGTGGTACAGCCCGCGGTCGGCCTCGCGGATGAAGACCGGCTCGCCGCCCATCTCGATGACGAGGGCCTCGGCGGCGGGCCGGAGCGGGTCGGGCGCGGTCACGCCGAAGCTGATGCCGTCCAGCCGGTCTACGTCGTCGGGGCGGCCAGTGAAGGTCATCACCGGGTGCAGCGCGAGCGGCAGCGCGCCGCCGCGGACGGCCGGTTCGAGTACGTCCGTGCCGTACCTGCCGCTCGTGTGCACCAGCAGCCGGCCGGTCAGCTCGGCACCGGTCGCCGCCAGGCCCGCGGCTAGGCCGGGCAGCGCATCGTCGGGCACGGTGAGCAGGACAAGCTCCGCCCGGGCCACGACCTCGTGCGGCTCGGTGAGCGGCACTCCCGGCAGGCTTGCCTCGGCCCGGCGCAGCGATGCCTGCGAGACGCCGGAGACGGCGACCACCTGATGCCCGGCGCGGCTGAGTGCGGCGCCCAGGGCGGCGCCCACCCGGCCGGCGCCGACGACGCCGACGGTGAGCCTGGCCGGGTGCGGGCGCGCCGGGGCGGCCGCGGGGCCCGCGCTTGCCTCAGAGTTAGGGTTCATCTCGTTCCAGTCCTTACTGGTACCGGACGACTTCGAGCTAGCATATCCACGGGTCAGGCAGGGCGCGCCTGGTCTTCATCGTCCGGGTCCCCGGGCACCCGGCATGATCGTTCCAGGTAGACGGCGGCCGTCGCGAGCGCCACCGCGCCGATGAACGTGCCGAAGGCCGCGAACGCGTCCCCTCTGGGCACCGTCTTGGCCAGCGATCCCGCCACGTACAGCACGAACCCGGCGGCCAGGCCGGCCAGGACCGCCGCGGAGTGGGCGCTCGCCTTGGCCAGGGCGGCGGTGCGGGCCACCGCTATCGGCGGCAACGGCCTGATCCGGCGCGCGGTCTGGCCGTCCGCGGGCCGCCCCCCGATGCGCTGGCCCGCGATCCTGTCCCTGATCGTGCGTCCGGCCCAGCCCTCGACGACCGCGAGCAGCAGCAGCGTGGGTACCGCGGTCCAGGGCAGCGGCGGCAGCGCCGAGTAGAAGTGCCCGAGCAGCAGCCACGCCGCGACCGCGCACGCCGCGGCGAGCGCCACGAGGATCCAGGGCCTGGTGGGAGTCATGTGCTCCCGGCCGATGGGTGGCCGGCGGTCATCATGCCGGCGGCTGCAGTTCGCTGCCGGCGGCCCGGCGCACGCCGTCGCGGTCGAGCGCGCTGAGCAGTTCCGCGACCGGGCCGCGGCCCGGTATCTCGGCATCGGGATCGATGTCGTGCCACGGCACCAGGACGAAGGCGCGCTCGTGCGCCCGCGGATGGGGCAGGGTGAGCTCGGGATCGTTGCTGATCTCTGCTCCGCAGACGATCAGGTCCAGGTCCAGGGTGCGCGGTCCCCAGCGCTGTTCGCGCACCCGCGCGAAGGCCTCCTCCACGCCGTGCGCGCGGTGCAGGATCGTCCGGGCCGGCAGGAC
Source organism: Streptosporangiaceae bacterium (assembly GCA_036502085.1). GTDB lineage: Bacteria > Actinomycetota > Actinomycetes > Streptosporangiales > Streptosporangiaceae > PALSA-505. The sequence continues at coordinate 15,339 of DASXZD010000110.1, read as the reverse complement.
CGTGTCCACGATGATCACCGCATTCAGGTAGTCGGGCTGGTCCGGGCCGCCGACGGGCACGGTCTGGTAGACCGGCGACACCGCGACGAAATCGAAGCCGGGCGCGTCGAAGAGCGCATCGATCCCGCCTTGCAGGTTATCCAGCCGGTCACCCAGGTTGCTGCCGACGGCGAGGACGGCGCGGCGGGGCGGGGCGGACGGCTCGGGTGCGGTCATGGCCGCCTCCGCGAGATCGTCACCGTGACGTCGCTGAACTCCTGGGGCAGGGGCGCCTGCGGTTTGTGAACGGTGATCTCTACCTCCTGCACGGCGGGATCAGCCAGGCACACGCCGGCCAGCCGCTCGGCCAGCGTCTCGATCAGGCGCACCGGCTCGCCGTCCGCGACGGCGGCCAGCCGCTCGGCCAGGACGCTGTAATCGATGGTCAGGGACAGGTCGTCGCCGGCCGCGGCCGGCCGGGTGTCCAGGCCGAGCACGGCGTCGATCACGAAGTCCTGGCCGTCGCGGCGCTCGCGTTCCAGTACGCCGTGGCGGCCCCGTACCCGCAGCCCGCGCAGCGCGACCCGGTCCAGGCTCATCGGTCCTCCTGCTCGGCTGCGTCCTTCGGCCGGGGCCCGGCTGCGCCGGTCGCCGCCCCGGCCCGCCAGGCCATCGCGACTCGCGTCGCGTCGACATTGTGCGGCACCTCGTGCACCCGGACGCACCAGGCGCCCGCCGCGGCGGCCAGCGCGGTTACCGCCACGGTCGCCCCGTCACAGCGAGCGAACGGCCGCGGCGTGCCGTCAGGTGCGGCGAGCAGCCTGCCGAGGAAGCGCTTGCGGGACGCCCCGATGAGGACGGGGAAGGACCGGCCGCAGCCGCCGAGCGAGGCGATCTCGGGCAGCCGGGTCAGCAGGCTCCAGTTGTGCGCCGGGCGCTTGGCGAATCCGAGGCCGGGGTCAAGCACGATCCGGTCCGGGTCGACGCCCTCGTCGATCACGGTGTCCACCCGGTGCCTGAGTTCCTCGCTCACCTCGCGGACCACGTCGGCATAGACCGCGCGCTGCATCATGTCGTGGCTGTGCCCGCGCCAGTGCATCACCACGTAGGCCACGCCGGCCTTCGCCACCAGGCGCGGCATCTGCGGGTCGGCGAGGCCGCCGCTGACGTCGTTGACCAGGCACGCGCCGGCCTGCACCGCGGCTTGCGCCACCCGCGCCCGCATGGTGTCCACGCTCACCCTGATGCCCTCGGCGGCCAGCGCGGTGATGACGGGGATGACCCGGCGCAGCTCTTCGGAGTCCGATACCCGCTGCGCGCCGGGCCGGGTCGACTCCCCCCCGACGTCCACGAGATCGGCGCCCTGGGCGGCCAGCTCGACTCCTCGGGCAATCGCCGCTTCCGCGCCGTACCAGGCACCGCCGTCGGAGAACGAGTCGGGCGTGACGTTGACCACGCCCATGACCAGGCAGCGCCCGGTGGCTGGCAGGCCAGGCACGGCAGCAGATTCCCGGCCAGGCGGCTGGCCGGATGCCGGGCGGGGTTCGCCGCTCACCCCCTTACCTTATGCGGCCCGAGGTGGCCCGAGGTGGCCCGAGGTGGCTAGAGGTGGCTAGAGGTGACCCGAGGTGGCTAGAGGTGGCTAGAGGTGGCTAGAGGTGGCCCGAGGTGGCTCGCCCGTAGGGCCGGCGTGAGGCAACCCTGGCCTATGCCGCCTCAGGCACGGCCGGGGCGCAGCCGGCGCCTGAGCTTGCCGAGGCCGAGCCTGCGGGCCAGCCTGCGCAGATCCAGCTGCGGCCAGACCAGGAAGGCTTCGGCCTCCAGCGCGGCGAGCGCGATGCGCGGCGTATCCCGGTGCGCGGGGAAGACGAAGAACCGCGGCAGCCAGACCGGCTGAAACTTGGCGTTGAACTTGTACAGGGACTCGATCTGGAACCACTTGGACGCCAGCAGGAGCGTGGCGCGCCAGGCCCGCATGATCGGCCCGGCGCCGATCTTCTCGCCCCGCTCGAGCGCGGCCCTGAACACCGCGAAGTTCAGCGACACCCGCTTGATGCCCAGGCCGGGAGCGGCCTTGAACGTCTCGGTCAGGATGAAGTCGTTGAGCCCGGGCTGCGAGCCCCGGTCCCGGCGCATCAGGTCCAGCGAGAGCCCGTCGCTGCCCCAGGGCGCGAAATGCACCATGGCGCGCAGCACGCCGTTCTCGGTGGCCGTGACCACCACGCAGTCCTCGTCACCGGGCGCTCCCACCCGGCCGAGCGCCATGGAGAAACCCCGCTCGGTCTGGCTGCCCCGCCAGGAATCAGCCTGCCGGATGAGATTGTCGATCTCCTCGCGGCCGATGTCGCCGACCCGCCGGACCTGGGCCTGATAGCCGTGCCTGGCCACCCTGGCCACCATCTGGCGCACGTTGCGCATGGGCCGGCCGGCCAGGCTGAAGTCGGCGATTTCGATGATCGCCTCGTCGCCGAGCTCAAGTGCGGTCAGGTTCGCCTCCCGGCACCAGATCTCGGCGCCGAGCTCGCTGCACCCCATCACGGCGGGCACCCACGCGTAGGTCGCCGCCTCGTCGAGGAACGCGTGAATGGCGCCGGGCCAGGCCTCGGGGTCACCGATCGGATCCGCGCTGGCCAGCATGACGCCAGAGACCACCCGGTAGCAGATGCAGGACTTGCCGGTCGGGGACCACACCACGTTCTTGTCGTTGCGGAGCGCGAAATAGCCGAGCGAATCACGCGCGCCGTGGCTGGCGAGCAACTCCCTGATCTGCGTCGCGTCCTGTGCGCCGAGCCTGGACGCGCGCTCCGCGGGACGCAGGAACATGTAAACGGTAATGACCAGCGTGACCAGGCCGAGCGCGCTGGTCAGGAAGTCGAACAGGTCACCGCGGGCCTCCGGCGCGAACTTCACCGGGCCGGAGAATCCGACCAGCCCGTAGAGCACGCCCTTGAGACGCTGCGCAAGCGTGTAGTCGGCGGCGAGGCCGCGGGCGAGCAGGATATAGCTAAGGCCGATCGCCATGTCCGCGACGGCGAGCGCGGCGAATGCCCACAGCGCCCGCCACCGGGTCCGCGGGTCACCGCGGGCGGAGAACTGATCCCGGAAGTACAGCAGCGTCCCGAGCGTCACCAGGGACACGACCGCCAGCGGGAACCGGCGCCCGTGGTGCACCAGGTGGATGACGATGTTAAACGCCAGCAGGGCGACGGTAGCCTGCCAGGCGCGGCGCTTCCTGCGCCGCAGCGCGTGCGAGAGCATCAGCAGCAGCAGGCCGATGATCGCCACGACGGTACCGGTGACGGCGATCTCGGTGCCCGGAACGACCTCGGTGAACCTGTGCAGCCGGCGGAGCCTCTCGTCGTACGCCGGGATGATGATCTCGAGGATGTCGCTCAGGCCGATGAGCATGCACAGCAGCCCGGCCGTGGCCGGCACGAAGCTGCGCTGGTTCCGCCGGTCGGGGCACGGCGGACCGCCGGGTGCGGCCTGATCGGCCTGATCGGCCGGATGAACCGCGTCGTCAATGCGTGAATCCGCACGCAGCGCCGATGCCGAAAGCTGCGCGCTCGATTCCGCTGCGTCGCGTTCATTCATCTTGGGAGTATCATCCAAAACTTTCATAGATGATCTTGCTCTCAGCTTATGGCCTGCGAAGACTCAAGTTGATCTCCGAGTTTTGAATAGCATCCCGGATACATCCGCCAGGGCCCGTACCACGGAGTCCCAGCGTAGTCATCGGCGGAGTGAAATGTGCACGAATCACGCGGAGGAGAACCCGTCGGCGGAGGAGTCAGCGTTCAGCGGTGACCGAACATGAGGCTCATGGCCTCAGCCCGGGTGCGGTCGCTATCACGGAAAACGCCGCGAACAGCGGAGGTGAGCGTCTTGGCGCCGGGTTTGCGCACGCCGCGCATCGTCATGCACAGATGCTCTGCCTCAACCACCACAATTACGCCTCGCGGTTCCAGCACGCCCATCAGCGCGTCCGCTACCTGGCTGGTCATCCGCTCTTGCACCTGGGGCCGCCGGGCGTAGACATCGATGAGCCTGGCCAGCTTGGAAAGCCCCGTGATTTGCCCCTTCTCGTTCGGAATATATCCGATATGCGCCAATCCCATGAACGGAATGAGATGGTGCTCGCAGGTGCTGTGGACCTCAATATCCCGCACCAGGATCATCTCGTCATGATCAGCATCGAATACCGTGGATAGCACGTCCTCCGGGCTCTGCCGCAGCCCGGAGAACTGCTCGGCATAGGAGCGCGCGACCCGTCTGGGCGTGTCACGAAGGCCGTCGCGATCCGGGTTCTCGCCCACGGCAATCAGGATCTCACGTACCGCGCGCTCGATCCTGGCGTGATCAATTTCCGGCGCGAGGACCGCCGGTGGCGGCCCGGCGTCGCTCATCTGCGCCGGCCCGGCACCGGGCCGCCACCGGCGGTCACTCCGCCTCGGTGTCGGGTGCCTCGCCCTGGCTCCCGCCGGGCAGGCCGGACTGGCCATTGGCCCCCATGCCCAGGCCCAGCGGGTCCTTGAGGTCGCTGGCCGCGGTGAGCGCGAGCTCCTTCTGGGTGAGGACCGGCGGCCGGTCCGAGGGAACCCGCTTCCCGTACCCGGTGTAGGTGCCGCGGACGGCGCGCTTCTGCACCGACGCGAAGACCTCGAGCACGGCCTTCCTGGACAGCGTCTCCTTCTCCATCAGCTGGAGCACCAGGTTGTCCAGGACATCGCGGTACTGGACCAGGATCTCCCAGGCCTCGTCGTGCGCGGACTCGATCAGCCTGCGCACCTCGTCGTCGATCGCGGAGGCGATCTCTTCCGAGTAGTCCCGGCCGTGCCCCATCTCCCGGCCGAGGAAGGGCTCGCCGTCGCTGCTTCCGAATTTCCTGGCGCCGAGCCGCTCGCTCATCCCGTACTCGGTGACCATGCCCCTGGCGATCTGGGAGGCCTTCTCGATGTCGTTGGCCGCGCCGGTGGTGGGCTCATGGAAGACGAGCTCCTCCGCGGTACGGCCGCCCAGCAGCATGGCCAGCTGGTCCATCATCTCGGCCCTGGTGACGAGGAACTTGTCCTCCGACGGGGCCGAGGCGGTATAGCCGAGCGCGCGCCCGCGCGGGATGATTGTGATCTTGTGGACCGGATCCGCGTTCGGCAGCGCGTGCCCGACCAGGGCGTGCCCGCCCTCGTGGTAGGCGATGAGCTTGCGCTCCCGCTCCGACAGGATGGCGCTCTTGCGCTCCGGGCCGGCCATCACCCGGTCGATGGCCTCCTCGAGCGAGGCCATCGAGATCTGGGTGCCGTTGCCGCGGGCGGTGAGCAGTGCGCCCTCGTTGATCACGTTGGCCAGGTCGGCGCCGGTGAAGCCGGGCGTGCGGCGCGCGATGATGTCGAGGTCCACGTCGCCGGCGAACGGCTTGCCCCGCGCGTGCACGCGAAGGATGCCCTTGCGCCCGGTCAGGTCGGGCTGCGGCACCATGATCTGGCGGTCGAAGCGGCCGGGGCGCAGCAGCGCCGGGTCGAGGATGTCCGGCCGGTTGGTGGCGGCGATCACGATGACGCCGCCCTTGGTGTCGAAGCCGTCCAGCTCGACGAGCATCTGGTTGAGCGTCTGCTCGCGCTCGTCGTGGCCGCCGCCGAGGCCGGCGCCGCGATGGCGGCCGACCGCGTCGATCTCGTCCACGAAGACGATGGCCGGCGCGTTGGCCTTGGCCTGCTCGAACAGGTCGCGCACCCGGGAAGCGCCGACGCCGACGAACATCTCGACGAAGTCGGAGCCCGAGATCGAGTAGAACGGCACGCCGGCCTCGCCGGCCACCGCCCTGGCCAGCAGCGTCTTGCCGGTACCTGGCGGCCCGTAGAGCAGGACACCCTTGGGAATCTTGGCCCCGATGGCCTGGAACTTGGCCGGGTTCTGCAGGAACTCCTTGATCTCCTGGAGCTCCTCGATCGGCTCATCGGCCCCGGCCACGTCGGCGAACGTCGTCTTCGGGGTGTCCTTGGTGATCAGCTTGGCCTTGGACTTGCCGAAGTTCATCACCCGCGAGCCGCCGCCCTGCATCTGGTTCAGCAGGAAGATGAAGAACAGGCCGATCAGCACCCACGGCAGCAGCCCGATGATCAGCGAGAGCACCGTCGTGCCGCTGGGATCCTGCACGTTGTAGCTGTCCAGGGTGCCCTTGGCGTACTGCTTTTGCAGCTCGGCCTGCAGCACCTGGCCCTGGTTGCCGACCCAGGAGGCCTGGAATTTGGTACCGGAGGCGGTGGTGATCTGGATTGTGTCGTTCTTGTCGATGAGCACGGCCGACTTGACCTTGCCGTGCTCGATCTGCCACACGACCTGCGACGTGTTGACCTGCTTGTACCCGCCACCGGAGTTCGCGTACTCGAACACGACGACGAGCACGAGGAGTGTCACGAGGACCGCCACCAGGGGCCCGCGGAAGTATCGCTTCAGATCCATCGACGAACGACCTCGCAGGCTGCGCAGCCGCGGGGCCGGACCCTCCCGACCAGCATCCAGGCCGCGCCGATCGACGGCGAGGCTATCTTGGCTCCCAGCGTCATGCCCGGTTTACCTCTCGTTCCGGTTGTGATGCAGGGACATTCGACGGTACACCGCGCCCGGCACCGCCGGCACCCAGGCCGACCAACGGCCTGCTCTGTCGACTCAACGCTTCTCATCACGGCATGTGTTCCCCGGCGCCGCCATAGACGTGCGGGGCGAGGGTGCCGATGAACGGAAGATTCCTGAATTTCTCCGCGTAGTCAAGCCCGTACCCGATGACAAACTCGTTCGCGATGTCGAATCCGGTGTATCGCACCGGCACGTCCATTTGCGCCGCCGCGGGCTTGCGCAGCATCACGCACACCTCGACCGAGGCAGGACCGCGCGATCGCAGGTTCCCGACCAGCCAGGACAGGGTCAGGCCGGAATCGATGATGTCCTCGACCACGAGCACGTGACGGCCGGTGATGTCGGTATCGAGATCCTTGAGTATGCGCACCACGCCCGACGACTTGGTGCCCGACCCGTACGACGACACCGCCATCCAGTCCATCTGGGCCGGCAGGTGCATGGCGCGCGCCAGGTCGGCCATCGTCATGACCGCTCCCTTGAGCACCCCGACCAGCAGCAGTTCGCGGTCGGCGTAATCGGCGTCAATCTGCGCCGCCAGCTCCGCGATCCGCTCCCGCAGCTGATCCTCGGTGATCAGGATCGCGTTGAGGTCGGAACCCATGTCGCTCTCGTCCATCCACACCCTCCGCGTCCCGGGTTTCCGACGGCATCTGTCCGGACCGGCTCTCGGCAGCCAGCCGCAGCCTCCCACATCGGCGCAGACCGCGTACCCCGCCCGGCAGGTCGACCCAGCGCTGGCCGTGCCAGCCGGTGACCAGGGCATCGAGCATCTCGATGTGCCGCGCGGTAATCGCGCCTGGCGGGCAGCCTGCCATGACCGCCAGATGCCTGAGCACCCGGGTCCGCACCGCGGCGGGCAGCCCGGCCAGCCCGGCGGCGTCCGCGGTCGCGCCCGGCCCGGCCTCGGCCAGCGCCGTCAGCCGCCGGGCGGCCGCGGCGGCCAGCTCGTCGAGGGCATCGGCGTCGGCGCGCAGCTGGCGGGCCGTCCTGGCCAGCGCCTCGGCTATCCCGGGGCCGAGCGTGGCCTCCAGGGTGGGCAGCGCCTGCTGCCGGACCCTGACCCTGGCGTAGCCGCGGTCGGCGTTGTGCGGGTCCTGCCACGGCTGCAGGCCGAGTGCCGCGCAGGCGGCGGCGACGCTGGCCCGGCCGACGCCGAGCAGCGGACGGCGATAGCGGCCGCTCCGCTCGGCCATGCCGGCCAGGGACCGGCTGCCCGACCCGCGGGCCAGCCCGAGCAGCACCGTCTCGGCCTGGTCGTCCCTGGTGTGGCCGAGCAGGACGGCACTCGCGCCGGTGGCCAGGCAGGCATCGTCGAGGGCCTGATACCTGGCCGCCCGCGCGGCGGCCTCCGGGCCGCCGGCCGTGCCCACCGTTACCGCGGCCAGCCGCACGGGGGCCAGCCCGAGGGCGGTGAGCTGGGCCACTACGCGCTCCGCCTGCCGCGCCGAGCCCGGCTGCAGCGCGTGGTCCACGGTGACGCCGCCGGCCCGCAGGCCGAGCCGGGGCGCCACGAAGGCCAGCGCGGCGGCGAGCGCCAGCGAGTCGGCTCCGCCAGAGCACGCCGCGAGCACCAGCTCGCCGGGTTCGAGGTCATCCAGGCCGCGGCGGACCGCGTTGCGCAACTCGGCAACGGCCGGATGCGGGCCCACCGGCGGCTAGCCGCCTGACGGGGCGTCGGGCTGCACGCCCGGGTGCGCGCCGGGGTGGTCGCCGTTCATGCCGAGCTGCGGGGTGGCGATGCCGCTCACCCGGTCCAGCCAGGCGGCCGGGTTGCTCAGCTCGTCCTTGGTGGGCAGGGTCTGCGGCGAGGTCCAGACCTTGTTGAACCCGGTCATGCCGGCCTGGTCGACGAGCGTGCTGACAAACTGCGAGCCCTGCGCGTACTGCTTCATCTTCAGGTCGATCCCGAGGACCCGCCGGATGGTCTTCTCCATCCGGCCCGCCGTCCCGCGCCGCGCATTGAACCGTTCCCTGATCTTCTCGACCGACGGCACCACACGCGGCCCTACGGCATCCATCACGTAGTCGCCGTGCCCTTCCACCAGCGTCATCACGGCGGTCAGCCGGTCGAGGATCTCGCGCTGCTGCGGCGTCTGGATGGCCTCGATCAGGCTCTCGCTGTCGTCGGCGCCGCGAACCGCGCCGGCCACCGCGTCCGCGGCCGCCCGCATCCGCCGCAGTATCGCGCCGGGATCCAGCTCCGAGGCCAGCAGGAACTCGGTCATCTGCTGCTGCACGTAGCTGCGCAGCCAGGGCACCGCGGTGAACTGCGTGCGGTGCGTCTCCTCGTGCAGGCACACCCAGCGCCGGAAGTCGTGCGCGTCGACGCCGAGCTCACGCTCGACCATGACGATGTTGGGCGCCACCAGGGTGAGCCGGCCGGCCGCCTCGCTGCCCGCCGGGCGGTCCAGGTCGGGCGGCAGGAAGAGCTCGTACTGGCCGAGCACCCGGCTGGCGAGGTAGGCGAGGATCAGGCCGGCCTGCATGCCGGTCATCCGGGAGCCGACCGAAGTGACGACCGACCCGGCGGCGGGCATGGTGCCGCGCTCTTGCAGGTGGGAGACCAGCGGGTCGAGCACCACGCGGAAGCCGTCCACGTTGGCCCGGATCCAGCCCGGCCGGTCCACGATGGCCACCTGGCCTGTCGCTTCCGGGCTGTGCAGCCCGGTCAGTTCTCGGACCGGCTCCCGGACGGCGTCGGCGAGATCCCGGAGCTCGCTGACGACTCGCCTTGCCTCCGACATGTTAATCTGCGGCCCGGGCCGCACCCACCGGGCTCCGGTGGCGATGGCCACGTTCCAGTCGATCATCTGCGGGCTGCTCATCCCCCAACCGTACGTCCCTGCCGGGGGTCAGCGGCAGCCGCATCCCGTCAGCGCGCTGGCGAGCCGGTCGATGGCGCCCGCCGCCATCACGAGATCGGCCGCCCCCGGCACCTTGTCGGCCATGAAAGCGAAGTCCAGCACGGTGCCGTCGCGGTCGTAGACGAGGCCGGCCAGGCTGACCACCGTGTCCAGGTTGCCGGTCTTGGCCCGCAGGATGCCGCGGGCCGCCGGCGGCACATCACCGAACACGCTCTGGCCCCGGGTCAGCGTCCCGGAGAACCCGGCCACCGGCAGCCCTGTGATGGCGGCACGCAGCCCGGGATAGCGGGCCGACGCGGCCAGGGCCACCAGGCGGACCAGCGTGGCCGGGGGGATCCGGTCCTGCGGGGAGAGCCCGCTGCCGTCCACCAGGTGCACCCCGGTGCCCGCGTCCAGCTGACGCAGCACCCTGGTCTCGGCCTGCGCCGCCCCGCTGAACGAGGCGGGCTGGCCGGCCGCGAGCGCCACCTGCCGGGCCAGGTTCTCGGCGATGACGTTGTTGCTCTCGGTCAGCATCTGCTCCACCATCGCCGTCAGCGGCGGCGAGCTGACCTGGGCCAGCCGGGAGTCTCCCGCAGCGGCCCTGACCGGGCTCGCGGTCCCCGCGACGCTGATGCCGTCACGGGCCAGGAACCGGCCGAACGCCGCGGCGGCATCGGCGGCCGGCCTGACGGACCGCGGCCGCAGGTTCCCCGGGTCATCGGCGTCCTGCGGCCGGCCGCCCGGCAGCAGCCTGCCCTGGTCCACCTCCAGCGCGCTGATCGGCGTGACGTCCCCCGTGGTCACGTAGCTCTGCGGCCAGCCCGGCGCGAGGCGGGGCCCGGTGAACAGCGAGCTGTCGTAGCCAAGCCGGACGGTCGTGCGGTGCTGCGCCCGCAGCACCCGCGCGGTCGCGGCGGCCAGCCGCGCCAGGGTGGCCGGCTGAGGATAGCCGCCGCCCGGCGCGGCGCCCGCCGCCAGCGTCGGGTCGCCGCCGCCGACCAGGATGATCCGCAGCGGCCCGCGCCCGGCCGCGGCCGCCACGACCCGCGTGCGGAACCGCGCCGCCGGGCCGAGCATGGTCAGCGCGGCCACGGCGGTGCCCAGCTTCGTCGTGGAGGCGGGCGCCGCGGGCGAGTCGCCGTCGTAGGAGAACAGCACCTTTCCTGACGCCGGATCCCCGACGGCCGCCGCCACGTGCGAGCCGAGCACGCTGGCGGACAGCAGCCCGGCCAGCCGGGCGGTCAGCCCGGCGGAGGTGGGAACGGGTCCGGCGGTGCCGGCGCTGGCGAGCAGCGGGCCGGGCCGGATCAGCGGCCGGCCGGCGACCACGGGAATGCGCCACAGTGCGAGGCGGCCGGGCAACTGCCCGGCCAGCGCCGCGCCCGCGCCGATCGTGACGAGGTTGAGCAGCGCCAGCACGGTGAGCGCGAGCAGCCTGGGACGCCTGGTCATGCCTTCATGTATATGTCCCGTCGCGCGGAGCATCGTAGGCCGGCATCCGCCCGGTCGTCATCTAGGGTGTGATCGGTGGCCTGCCATGCACAGAGGGGGCGACATCGTGGACTTCGACGTGCTCATCGAGATTCCCAAAGGGCAGCGGAACAAATACGAGATGGACCACCAGACCGGCCGGATCCGGCTGGACCGGATGCTGTTCACCTCCACCAGGTACCCGGCCGACTACGGGTTCATCGAGGGCACGCTGGCCGATGACGGTGATCCGCTCGACGCGCTGGTGATCCTGGACGAGCCGACGTTTCCCGGCTGCCTGATCAGGTGCCGGGCCCTCGGGATGTTCCGGATGCGCGATGAGATGGGCGCCGACGACAAGGTGCTGTGCGTGCCCGCGACCGATCCGCGGATGAAGCGGCTGCGCGACATTCACCAGGTGTCCGAGTTCGACCGGCTGGAGATCAAGCACTTTTTCGAGGTCTACAAGGAACTCGAGCCGGGCAAATCGGTGCAGGGCACCGGCTGGGCCGGGCGCGCGGATGCCGAGGCGGAGATCAGGACCGCCCGCAAGCGCTACGCCGCGTCCCGGCACTGAGCACGCGGCTTGAGGACATTTGCCGGTAAAGATGACCTGAAGGTAGCCTGAGCGGCGTAGGCACCTCCTGCGTGCCGGCTTGATGGGCACTCCCGTGCGCATCTGGCGACATCGGCGTGTGTCACCGCCAGGCAGACACCCTCGTGTGTCACGACCGGAGGAGGCGAGACATGGATACCAGCAGACCGGGTCATCATCCCCGGCCCCGCATCCGCACGTTCTCGTCATCTTCCGGCACTCGGTAGCCGTCCGCCCGGCCTGTTCGCGTAACGAACCGACTGGCCGCGCCTGAGCGCGGTGCGGACTGATGCCGCGTGCCTCCCAGTACCCCCCGGCGGGGAAAGGGAGGGATCATCATGGCCACGACCACGGAGCTGCACGACCCCCAGCTGCACGGCGCGGTGCTCGACTCGGAGCACGTCGGCGACATCCGGGGCGCTCTGGGCACCATCCGGCTGGACGATACTTCCCCCCGGCGGGGCATGTCCGCCACGCTCAAGACGCTGCTCGCGATCGTCGGCCCCGGGCTGATCGTGATGGTCGGCGACAACGACGCGGGTGCCTTTGCCACCTACGGCCAGGCCGGCCAGGACTACGGCACGCACCTGCTGTGGACCCTGCTGCTGCTGGTGCCCGTGCTGTACGTGAATCAGGAGATGGTGCTGCGGCTCGGCTCGGTGACCGGCGTCGGGCACGCCCGGCTCATCCTGGAGCGGTTCGGCCGGTTCTGGGGCGCATTCAGCGTCATCGACCTGTTCATACTCAACGCGCTGACACTGATCACCGAGTTCATCGGGGTCACGCTGGCGGCCGGCTACCTGGGCCTGCCGAAGGTGGCCGCGGTGGCGCTGGCCGGCCTGGTCGTCGTCGGCTCGGCGTTCACCGGCAGCTTCCGGCGCTTCGAGCGGATGGCCATCGCGTTCTGCGGTTCTAGCCTGCTGCTGATCCCGGTGTACTTCCTGGCTCACCCCCGGGCCTCGCAGATGGCGCACGACTTCACGGTACCGCAGCTCGGCGGCGGCTCAGGGCCGCTATCCGCCATGGTGCTGCTGGTCATCGGGATCGTCGGCACCACGGTCGCCCCATGGCAGCTGTTCTTCCAGCAGAGCTACGTGATCGACAAGCGGATCACCCCCCGGTTCATGAAGTACGAGAAGGCCGACCTGTGGATCGGCATCGTGATCGTCGTGATCGGCGGCGCGGCCCTGATGGGCGCGACCGCGACCGCGTTCGCCGGCACCCGCGGCCTCGGCCACTTCACCGATACGGCCGGGCTGGCCCGCGGGCTGGCGTCCTACGCGGGCCGTACGGCTGGCGTGCTGTTCGCGATCGCGCTGCTCGACGCCTCGATCATCGGCGCCTTCGCGGTGTCGCTGTCCACGGCGTACGCCATCGGCGACGTGTTCGGCCTGCGGCACTCGCTGCACCGGGGCGTGAAGGGAGCGAAGGGCTTCTACGCGGTCTACGCCGGCCTGGTCGGCACCGCGGCCGTCGTGGTGCTGATCCCCGGCTCGCCGCTCGGACTGCTGACCGAGGGAGTTCAGGTGCTGGCCGGCGTGCTGCTGCCGTCGGCGACGGTGTTCCTGCTGCTGCTGTGCAACGACCGGGCGGTGCTCGGGCCCTGGGTCAACGGCCGCAAGACCAACGTGTTCACCTCGGCCGTGGTCGCGGTGCTGGTCACGCTGTCGATCGTGCTGACCGCGTCGGTGGTATTCCCTGGCATAACCGGCGGCCAGATCCTGGTCATCTTGCTGAGCTGTGCCGCCGTCGTCCTGCTCGGCGGCGGCTACGCGCTGGCCCGGCCGCTGTGGGCGGGCCGGCCGTCCCGCCCGCCGGTGGATCGCACCGGGCGTGACGGCTGGCGGATGCCGCCGCTGGCCCTGCTGGCCAGGCCGGCCACGTCCAGCACGCGCATGATCGGCATGTCGGCCCTGCGGCTGTACCTGGCCGCAGCGATGATCCTGGTCATCGTGCGGATCGCCGAGCTGGCGGCCGGGCACTGACCAGCCCCCCGCGCTGCCGGTCCACCGCCGCTGCCGGTCCACCGCCGTGGGCCAGTGAACCCAAGGCGGTCAATCCGCGCTTTCACTCCCACCGGTGGGTGTCGATCCGCGCATTGACTACCTTGCCGCCGGGCCCCGCGCCGAGTAACCGGGACCGGCTGGATAGCCCTGGAACCGTTCGGAAATACCGCTGTTAATCTCCTTATCCGGGGCCCTGGGGGCCGCACCCCTGGCTGGGACAGGCTGACGGGATGAGGTCCTGGATGATCGCGCCGTCCCTGGCCACCACGGTCCGCTGGAACAGGCGGCCGCCGCCCGGCCAGCCGCCCGAGGCCTGGGCCGTGATCGTGCCGGTGGTGTCGCCGTCGGTGATGGGGGCGCCGGTGCTGTTCTCCTCGAGCGCGCCGTAGCCGATGATGCTTTCCGACAGGCTCGTCTGGTATCCGCCGAAGAAACCGGGCTGCCTGGCCGCATCGGTGAGCTGCTGGCTGACCGAGGCGGGCAGGAAGAAGGCCGAGCCGGACCGGTTCTGCAGGAAGCCCTCCGGCGCGTCGATGGTCCAGCTTGAGTTGTCGGTGCGGGTCAGGTTCACTGCGGGACCGGACACGGTCTCGCTGCCCGACTGCGTCTGCTCGCCCTGCACCCACTGGTAGCACGGGCCGGAGCAGGACGGGTTGATGTTCGACTGGTCGTCGCCGAACTGCAGCCGCTGGCGCAGCGTGTCGGTCCAGCTGCGCCCGTCCTGGCTGACTCGGCCGGAGATCGTGTAGCTGGCGGCAGCGGACTCGCTGGTCACCGGCTTGCTGGCCGAGCCGAGCGCGTTGGCGGTCGTGACGTGCGAGACGGTCGGGAAGGCGAGGCTGTCGGAGACCAGCCCGCCGGTGGTCGCGCCGCCGCCCGTGGTGAGCAGCAGGCTCCCGCCGGCCAGCCAGAATCCGGCGTTGTTCGCCACGGTGAGGCTGATCGTGTGGGTACCGGCGAGCATCCCGGCGAACGGGGTCAGGTCAAGGCGGTAGGACGGGATGTCCATGGTGTGGATGCCGGTCAGCGGCCGCCAGAGCAGCGGGTTGACGCCGCCGGTGTAGACGTAGGGGAACGGCCAGACCACGCCGGCCGGCTTGCCGTCGATCGACACCTCGATCTCACGGAACGACGGGTTCAGTCCCCACCAGAACTCGTCGGTTTGCTGGCCGACCGCGTACAGGTCCAAGGTGGCGGTGGTGGGGTTGTCCGGCAGGCTGACCGTGGCCGTGACCGTCTGCCCTGCGTTCACCGTGCCGAAGGTATTCGTCGCGCCGGCCGGCAGCACCGGGACCACGTCGGTCGGCACGCCCGGGCGCTGCGGCGGCGCCGCCGGGCCGGTCTGGTTGATCGCGTCCCCGGCCAGCGCGGGCGCGGCCGGGCTGGCCGGCCGGGCCTGGCCGAAGCTGCCGCCCGCGGGGTAGAAGAGCAGCTTCGCGGTGATTACCGGGATGCCGTTGTCCACCGTGGACAGGAAGTTGTCCACGAAGGTGGAGAAGGTGCGCTGGCCGGTGAGCAGCGGCAGGTACCCGGTGATGTCCTTGCTCACGTGCCAGCGGATGCCCGCCGGAGTCGGCTCCGGGGTCACCCCGAGGAAGATCTGAGTCGAGCCGTCGAAGACCTCGCAGAGCCGGTCGAACTGCCTGCCGGACTCGGTGCCGGTGACGTCGAGCACGACCTCGGCCCACCGGCCGCCGGGCAGGGTGGCGGTCTTGGTGGCGGGCGGCGGCCCGTTGCCGAATGCGGCGTGGTTCGCGATCGTGACCACCACCGGGCGGGTCGGCGGTACCTGGACCGGCTGATCGAG
>DASXZD010000109.1:0-18130 GCA_036502085.1 Streptosporangiaceae bacterium | reverse complement strand
CCCCGACGGCGCCTGCTGGCCCTGCCCGATGATCTCCTCGACCTGCTGGCGCACCGCCTCCAGGCTGATCCCCAGCGACTCCAGCGCCTTGGCCGCCACACCCTCGCCCTCATGAATCAGGCCCAGCAGGATGTGCTCGGTCCCGATGTAGTCATGGTTGAGCATCCTGGCCTCTTCTTGCGCCAGGACCACAACCCGCCGGGCCCGGTCGGTAAATCTCTCGAACATCTCGCGCTCCGCCCTTCTTGCCCTGTTCTTGCCCCGTTCGGCTTGAGCCTCGCCTCGGCCGTAATCAATATCAAGATACATCGCGTCTAATGGGACGTCGCCGGATCGTCAGTTCGCCGAGCGCATAAAGGCAATACCGGGGGATCGGTAGTCGTCGAGTTCAGGGCCGGTGTCGTTGACCTCATCCGCCAGCACGGCGACGGCCCACGGGCCGGTGGGCAGGGTCGCCAAGAGGTCTTCGGTCAGTTCGGCGACGCCGCGGCTCTCGGCGGAGTGCTTTTAGCCGGAACCGTGTCGATCTGTCGGGCTGGCGTTCGTATAGGAGGTAGAGAGGCAGAGGAGCCGGCCTGCGTCCGGCGCAATCCGGCAAAGCGAGGAGACGCGAATGCCTGAGCCGACGGTCCTGCTGGCTGGTCTGGGAATACCCGAGTCACCACGCTGGCACGAGGGCCGCCTGTGGTTCTGCAACTGGATCGACCGCCAGGTCGTGGCCGTCGGCCTGGACGGCAAGGCTGAAATCATGGCCACCCGAGATCCCGGCAGCCACCCGATGGGCTATTCCATCGACTGGCTTCCCGACGGCAGGCTGCTGGTGACCGGAGACAAGCTCCGGCGCCAGGAGCCCGACGGGTCGATGACCGTTCACGCTGACCAGCGCGCGAACGAGATCGTGGTGGACGGCCGCGGCAACATCTACCTCAACGGCGCGGACTTCAACTTCGTCGCCGGAGCGCCGCCCGAGCCCGGCTACATCAAGCTCGTCACCCCGGACGGCCAGCTGCGCCAGGTCGCCGGCGACATCCAGTTCCCCAACGGCATGGTCATCACCCCCGATGACCGGACGCTGATCATCTCCGAGTCCTTCGCCGGCCAGCTCACCGCCTTTGACATCGGGGACGACGCCGGGCTGTCCAACCGCCGGGTCTTCGCCGCAGGAGTCGCCCCGGACGGCATCTGCCTCGACGTCGAAGGCGCGGTCTGGGTCAGCACCGGGTTCTCGGTGGCCCGCGTCGCCGAGGGCGGCCAGGTCCTGCAAAGCATCGAACTGCCCGACGGCCGGGCCCCGTTCGCGCTGATGCTCGGAGGCCCGGCCCGGCGGACCCTGTTCATCCTGACCGCCGAATGGCGTCCGGCCGACGGGCACGTCGCCAATCTCGACCGGCTAGCCAACGGGCCTCGCACCGGGGAGATCCTCACCCTCCCGGTCTCCGTACCCGGCGCTGGCCGGCCGGGACTCAGGTAGCCAGCACCGGGCTCGACCACACCCTTCGTAACCCAACCATGAAGGATCGTTATCAGCCGGGCGGCTGTCAGCCAGCGCGGCTGTCAGCCAGCGCGGATGGGTTTGCCTCGACGGTAGATGATGCCTGGCCGCCAGCCAGGTGGCGGCGGGATGAGCACGATGCGGCCGCCGGGATGCTTTCGCATCCGCCAGCCACCTTCGTGAACGAGCCAGTGATGGTAGTTGCACACCGGTGCACCGTTGGCGATGCGGGTCGGGCCGCCCTCGGTCCAGTGGATGATGTGGTGAATCACGTCGATCGGCCCGTTGCAGCCGGGGGCGGAGCAGCGGCCGCCGTACTGGGCGTACAGCGCGTCGCGTTGTCGGGGAGTCCAGCCAGGGTGCTTGCGACCGGCATCGAGGATGGCCGACGGCCCGCTGAGCGGATGCGGCAGGGCAGCGATCGCGTTCGCGAGCAGCCGGGTGAGCTGACCGGTGGTGTTCAGGCCGAGGTCCGGGCCGTCGGTGTCTAGGCCCACGGTGCCCGGGCCGGTGGGATACCGACCGGTGGCGTCCTGGCCGGTGGCTGCGGGACTGGTGGTGTCCGGATCATGGCTGATCTGGCCGCCGCCCCCGTCCTGGCCCGGGCGGTGTCGGTGGCCGCACGAGCAGATGCACGTCGGCGGGGACGATGTGACTATCCGGATGATCTCGGCGTCGCAGGCGAGCCGGCGGGCGGCCTGCCCGGTGATGGGAGTACCTGGGCCGAGGATCCCGCCGGGGGCCAGCGGGCGGCCGAGCAGAGCGGTCAGCGGAACCGTGACGATGATCCGCGGTTTGCGGAAGCCGGGCGGGATCGCTGAGCCGGGTGCTGCATCCTCGAGGCCAGGATGCTCCTCGAGGCTGGGGTGACCGTGGGTGTGCTGACCCTCTGGGCCAGGCTGATCATCGCCTGATTCGTCAGGTGGGCCAGAGGGCATGGTTCCCGCGGACGGAGCGGAGATCGGAGCTCCGGCGGCCAGCCTGGCGAGCGCGTCGGCCCACCGCTGATCCTTGGTCCTGGCGTCGTCTGGCCCGTGCTTGACGGCGAGGTCTTCGAACGCGGCGATGACCTGCTCGGCTGCCTCGGGATGCAGGCGACCGGTGATCTCGGCCGTGTTGCCCAGGGTGCGGGTGATCCGCAGCCGTCGCTTGGCGTAATCGTCGTAGACTTCGGCGGCCCGTTCCTGCGCGTCGGCTGCCTCCCGCAGATGCGCTCCCAAGGCGCGGACCTGGCTGGCGTCCAGCGAAGGCAAATACTGGGAGAACAGCTCATCGGCGGCAGCGTGTACATCCCCCGCCCGCCACAGGCCGGCCCATGCCTCATCGGGATCGCTGTGCCGGGGTGGGGTCATGTCCCGGTCGCCGGGGGCACCGCTGGCGGCATTGCCCGGACCGTGGTCGGATCCGGGGCAGCCTGCAGTGCCTGAGCTGTCCGGGACACCGGTACCTGAACAGTCACCCGCGCCTACGCCTGAGCCGTCCGAGCCACGGGTGTCTGGGCTGTCGCCCGCACGAGTGTCTGGACCGTCTGGGCCGCGGGTGTCTGGGCTGTCGCCCGCGTCGGCACCTGAGCCGCCATCGCTGCCTGGCGGGTCTGGCGCCTCCTCGGGCCTAGCCGGGATGTTGGGCAGATGGGATACCTGCCAGTAGGCAGCTCCGGCTTGGGCGAGGCTGATCTGCCCGGAGCAAAGCAGGGAACGGATCCTCGGCAGTCGATGCCCGGCCGCGGCCAGCTGGGAGATCTTCCAGGCATCATCGGCGATGCGCGGATCGGCACGCAGCCAGCTCGCCAGGTTCCTGGCGCCCCGCCGTCGCACTAGATCGCGGTCACGGACAGCCGCTGCCGTAGCGACCCGCAGGCCATCAATCCGCGCGACCAGAGAAGTTAGTTCGTCCATGACCGTCAGGACATCGTCGTCCGCCACATCGGCAAGTCCGTCCGCAGTGGCGGCCAGGCTTGACACTGCCGCGCTGACGTCGGCTAGCCGCATGCCGAACCCAGGCCCGGCGGGGTCGGGCACCTGCCAGAGCGGCATGGCGGCGGTCATGGGCTGCGGCTCTCCTCTGCGTAGCCGGATCCGGATAGATGATCTACTTCAAGGCAAGAGATCGAATTTGTAATCGAACATTATCAGATAGGGTCTGACAAAATAGTGGCTGACGCGAGGAAAAGTTCGATGAATATTTGTGGCCTGCGAGCACTGCTCTCATAATGTGACTGCTAGGCAGCCTGGCGGTGCGGGCTCGCCTAGCAGCTGGAGTGGCGGGAGATCAGCGACGGGAGCGGCGGAGATCAGCGACGGGAGCGACGAAGAACAAAAGTGATAAAAGTGGCGGAATAGCAGTTGACCGCGCTGAAGCAGCGGACCGTGTTGGGCCAGGGTGTCTTGGTAGGGCGAGTACATGGCCAGGGGCCTCCCGCCGGACCGCGTCCTCCGGGAGTGTGCCGGGAATGCTGGCGGCCTTGCCGGTCGGATGGGCCGTGGTCGGCTGGACCGGAGGCCTACTCCCGGCGTTGATGACGTCGAGCGCTGTGACCCACGTGCTGCCCACGTAACGCCCGGCTGATTCAGCCGCCGGAAGCCGTCGGTGATGGGTCGCTGCGCCGTAGGCTGATCCGGGACCTTCTGCGTAGAGCGATAGCCGAGACGCGGAAGGGGCGAGAGGCGGAAGCAGTGACTAAGGGCCCGGCGGATTTCGCTGGCTTGCTGCGGCAGTTGAGGGACAAAGCCGGGCTGACGCAGGAAGAGTTAGCCGCCGCGGCGCGCCTGGGCGTCACGACGCTCAGCGAGCTGGAGCGGGGCCGTCACCAGACCTGCCAGAAGCAGACCGCCGTGCGGCTGGCCCACGCGCTCGGCCTGTCCGGCCAGGCAGGCGATAGCTTCGTTGCCGCGGCTCGGGGGCTTGCGCCAGTAGCGGAGGCGCTGGCCGGGATCGGCGCCCGGGTTGGAACGGGGACCGAGGGAGCATCCGGGACCGGGGGAGCAGGCGAGGCCGGGGGAGCAGGCGAGGCCTGGGGAGTAGGCGGGGTCGAAGGGGCAGGCGGGTTGAGGGAGCAACCGGCACTGGGGGAGCAGCCGGGATTGGGGGAGCAGCCGCCGGAGGAGCAGCCGGGACTGGTGAAGCGGTCGGGGGTGAGAGTGGAGCTGGGACTGGAGGGGCAGCTGGGACTGGGGGCGCAACGTCAGGTGACCGGTACGGCTGGCTGCAAGTGCGGTACTCGCTGCCGCGGGACGCGGCGGCGTTCACCGGCCGGGACGCAGAGCTAGACCGGATCGTGGCCACGGTGACTGCCAGATCACCAACTGGGCTCAGGTCGGCGGCCAGAACGCTCCTATCGAGGCCTTCCTGCCGCAGACATCCTCGACACCGGGACGGCCTGGCTCACCGCGCTCGGCGGCGGCACGCCTATCACCCCCGGCCGGTGCGTCAGCGACGACGGCAACACGCTGCAGGAGAACGAGGGCATCAATCCCGCGCTCGACAGCCCCGAGGCGATCTTCATCTACTCGGTGGGGGACTACATCGCCCAGGCGTACCACTCGCCGCCGTGCACCGACACCGGCTGCGCCCCGGTCGACTCCAGACAGGTGTGCCACCGCACCGGCTGCGCCCCGGCCGCCACCAAGCCGCCCTGCAATCCCGTCCCCGGCCAGGACCAGTTCGGCTGTAACACGAGCGGCTTTCCGGGCCCCGCGGCGATCGGCGGCAAGTACCCGGTCGGGACGCCGCGCTGCGCCGAGTGCCAGAACGGGAACTTCGCCGCCGCCTTCCAGATCATCCTGCCGATCGCGGTCCGGTTCGACCCCCGTACGGCCGACCGCGTCCCCGGTCCGGAAGCCGACTCACCGGGCGGCGTCAACCTTGAGCAGTTCATCGGCGGGCCTTCCGGCTGGCTGTGCTCAAGCTCCGCGGCCCAGGCCGACGTCCAGAACTATGGCTTCCTGACCACCGGGCCGCAGTTCAGCTGCGGAGCGGTGACCGGCTAGCCGCCGGCCGGTGATGGGTTAGCCGGCGGCCAGGTGCTCGACGCGGGAGTGCAGCTCGGCCAGGTAGGTCTCCGACTCGGGCTTCATCAGCACGCTGCGCAGGATCCTGGCCTGGTCCCGGTCCGAGGCGACGTCGGCGTGCCTGCGGCCGAACGCCTCGGCGGTCACGGTCAGCGTGCTGAGGTACACCGGCCGCTCCGGGTCGGCGCCGCCGTCGGCCAGCATCCGGCCGGACGCCGCGTCGATCGCCGCCAGGCTGCGCGGCGCGGCGTCAGGGAAGTAGCAGACGATGTCCAGCTCGGGCGGCTGGTACAGCTCGAGCCGGTCGGACGCGGCCAGCAGCGCGGACCAGTCGAGCGCCGCCCGCCGCCCCGCCGCCAGCACGTCGCCAAGCCCGCCCGGTCCCCCGCCGTCGGGCCGCAGCGGCAGGAGCCGGAGGGTGAGCCACAGGGCGGCCGCGGCGGCGCCGGCCCGGGAGCATTCCAGGCTGATCTCGCCGAGGTGCAGCTCGTCGGAGGTGAAGTAGGTGTACGGCGAGTCGTGCCGGTACAGGCGGCCGACCGAGGGATCGCCGAACAGCACCGCCCCGCAGCCATAAGGCTGCAGCCCGTGCTTGTGCGGATCGACGACGACCGAATCGCACGAGGCGATCGCCCGCCACGGCGCGGGATCCAGCCCGGCCCGGTCGCCGCGGCCGGCCAGCAGCGTGAAGAACCCGCCGTAGGCGGCATCCACGTGCACCCGCACGCCGTGCTTGCGGGCCACCGCGAGCACCTCGTGCACGGGATCGACCGCGCCGAGCCCGGTAGTGCCCGTCGTGGCTACTACGGTCCCGATTCGCCCGCCGGCCAGCAGGTCGTCCAGCGCCCCGACGTCCATCCGGCCCCGGTCGTCAACCGCGACGGAAACCCCCGGCACGCCGAGCACGCCGCACATCCGGCCGTGCGTGTAGTGCGCCTCGGCGCTGTAGGCGATGCCCCGGCCCGGGTGCAGCTCACGGGCCACCCACAGAGCCTCCAGGTTGGCGATCGTTCCGCTGCTGGTCAGGTGGCCCAGGTGCGCGGCGAACCCGAACATCGCGGCCAGCTGCGCCACCACCTCCTTCTCCAGCTCCGAGGTGGCCGGGCCGCCGTCGAGCGCGTGATTGTTCGGGTTGATCAGCATCGCGGCCAGGTAGCCGGCCACCGCGGCCGGATGCGGCGGCTTCAGCATCTGGCCGGCGTAGAACGGGTGAAAGTACGGGTAGTTGCCGCGCAGCCGGCCGGTGAGCTCGTCGAACGCCGCCGCCAGCCGCCCGGAGTCCACCCGCAGCGACGGATGCCGCTCGAAGGCGCCGAAGCTGTCCTCCCAGTCCCGCACCGCCGCCACCCCGCGGCTCAGCCAGTCCGCTAGCTCCACGAAAGGACCTCCAGGGTTACGGCCAAGCGACCAGCGACCAGCGACCAACGACCAGTGTCCAACGACCAGTGTCCAACGACCAGTGTCCAACGACCAGGACCAACGCCTAGGACCGGCGCGGCGGCCGGATGCCGCGAAACTCCCAGTCCCCGCCGAGCGCGGTGGACAGCACCTCTTCGCTCGCCGAAGGCTGCGCCCCGAACCCGCCCGCAACCGGCAGCGGCCCCGCGACCACATGATTCGACAGCCGCCCCAGGCCGTCGACCTCGACTTCCACCACGTCGCCCGGCTGCACCGGCCGCGAGCCGGCCGGCGTCCCGGACAGCAGCACGTCACCCGGGTGCAGCGTGATCGTCCGCGCGATATCGGCCACTAGGTAGTGCATGTCCCACTGCATCTCGTCGGTCGAGCCATCCTGCGCCAGCGCGCCGTTGACGTAGGTACGCAGCCGCTTGCTCCGGAAGTCCCAGCCGGTGACCAGCCCTGGCCCGAGCGGCGCCAGCGTGTCCGAGCCCTTGACCCGCAGCATCGAGCCCGCGTCGGTATCGCGGAAGTCGTGCAGCCCGAAGTCGTTCCCGATCGTGTACCCGGCGATGTACTCGCCCGCCGCAGAAGGCGGCACCCCCCGGCAGGTGCGGCCGATCACGATGGCTACTTCGCCCTCGTAGTTGAGGTACCGGCAGCCTTCTGGCCGCACGACCGCGCCGCCGTGCCCGGCCAGCGCCGAGACCGGCTTGTGAAAGTAGGTCGGAGCGGCCGGCAGCGTGGCGCCGAATTCCTCGACCCGGCTGCGATGGTTCAGGTGCACCGCCACGATCTTGGTCGGCGTCACCGGCGGCAGGTGCACCGCGGCGGCGGCCGGCACCCGGCGTCCGTCCGCCGCGACCAGCGTGTCGCCGTCCCTGATCACCTGCACGGCCGCGCCGTCCAGCAGCACCCGCCGGTATTCCATCAGACCGTCCCCCGGCCGTCCCGGCCCCGCCAGCCTGCGGCCGGCCGGTCGAACCACAGGTGCATCTGCCCGGTGCCGACCGAGTTCTCATAGTCGCTGAACGCCCGCCCCGGCGCGGTCACCTCGCCGCCGCCGAGCGCCGCGATCATCATCAGGTAGTGCGAGAACTTCGACTCCGGCCGGACCGGCAGGAACTGCGGCATCGCGTCGATCACCCGGGCGTGATCGCCGGCCTGCAGCCAGCCGATCCGCGCCAGGTCCGCCTCCCGCGCGGCCGGCGTCCTGATGTGCACCGGGTCGCTGGCCTCGTGCGCGCGCAGCTCCCGCAGCGGCCAGAACGTGTGCGACAGCGCCCCCGACGCGACCAGCAGCACCTTCCGGTCGCTGGCCGCGATGGCCGCTCCGACGGCCCGGCCTGCCCGGCCGAAGTCCTCGGTGTCGCCGGTCTGCGCGGTGTTGCTGATCGTGATCCAGCGCCGGTCCAGCCCGCGGCCCAGGTACGTCCACAGGTTGACGGTCGCGTAGAACACCGGCAGGCACGGGTCGTCGATCGCGGTAATCCAGGTGCCGTGCCGGTCGCCCTGCGCGGCGATCGCGCGGGCCAGCTCGGCGTCACCGCGCCAGTCGTACGGGATCTGGCACATGCCGCGGGGCAACTCGTCGGAGGTGAACAGCCCGGCCCGCCCGTCGTGCGCGGCCACGACGAACTCCACAGTGGTGTGCCAGTGCGAGTCGAACACGATCACGGTGTCGTAGTCCGCCGCCGCGAAGATCTCGTCCCGCAGCCGACGCAGCCCGGGGACCAGGCTGATCTCCTTGCCGTCGTTCAGCTCCAGCCGCTGTTCGTACGGCAGCATGATCGTCGGGACGTGCGCGAGCAGCCCGGCGCCGACCACCTCACCCATGGCCCTGCCACCCCCCGGGAGCATAGACCGTATTCTTCACATCGCTGTAGAAGTCGAAGCTCCAGGTACCACCCTCACGGCCGATCCCGGAAAGACCATTTCCTCCGAACGGTACGCGCAGATCCCGTATGAAGAAGCAGTTGATCCACACGGTGCCGGCGTTCAGCCGGGCCGACACCCGCTGCGCTCGCTCGGCGTCGCCGGTGAACACGGTGGCCGCCAGCCCGTACCTGGTGCTGTTGGCCAGCTCGACCGCCTCGTCCTCGGTGCGGAACGTCTGCAGCGTGAGCACCGGCCCGAACACCTCCTCGGTGAGGATCTCCGAGCCCGGCGCCGCGCCGGCCAGCAGCGTCGGCCGATAGTACAGCCCGCCCGGCTGGCTGCCTGTGCTGGCGCTGATCGGGCTGGCCGGGCTGGCCGGGCTGGCCGGGCTGGCTGCGCTGATCGGGCTGGCTGCGCTGGCCGGGCTGGCTGCGCTGGCTGCGCTGGCCGGGCTGGCCGGGGCGCCGCCGATCAGCGGCCTCGCGCCGGCCTGCACCGCGCGCCGGACGAACCCGTCGATCCGGTCCAGGTGAGCGCGGGTGATGTTCGGCCCGATGTCGGTGGCCTCGTCGCGCGGGTCGCCCTGCACCAGCGCTGCGGCGCGCTCGGTGAAGCGCGCGGTGAACTCGGCGGCGATGCTCTGCTCGACCAGCAGCCTGCTGCCCGCCAGGCAGACCTGCCCGGCGTTGTCGTACTGCCCGACAGCGTGCCGGACGGCCAGCTCCAGGTCCGCGTCGCCGAACACGATCAGCGGCGACTTGCCGCCCAGTTCCAGCGACACCGGGGTGAGCTGCGCCCCGGCCGCGGCCGCGACCAGCCGGCCCGTCGCGACTGAGCCGGTGAACGCGATCCTGGCCACGTCGGGATGCGCGGCGAGCGCGGCGCCGGCCTCCGGGCCCAGACCCTGCACGACGTTGAACACCCCGTCCGGCAGGCCCGCGTCGCGCGTGATGTCGGCCAGCAGGCTGGCGGTCAGCGGCGCCCACTCCGGCGGCTTGAGCACGACCGTGTTCCCGGCCGCCAGCGCGGGTGCGATCCGCCAGCTGGCCAGCATCAGCGGCGCGTTCCACGGGGTGATCACGCCGGTGACGCCGGACGGGGCCCAGGACACCTGCTCGCGGTGCCCGGCGATCTCCAGGTCGCCGGCGTCCAGCTGGTCCAGCCAGTCGGCGAAGAACCGGAAGTTCAGCGCGACCCGCGGCATCACACTGCGCCGGTGCGAGCGCAGCAGCGACCCGTTGTCGCGGGTCTCGACCTGCGACAGCTCCTCGATCCGCTGCTCGATGCCGTCCGCTATCGAGCGGAGGATGAGCGTCCTCTCGTACGGAAGCAAGCCTTTCCACGCGCCGAAAGCCTGCCTCGCGGCACGGACGGCAGCCGAGATCTCGGCGCCGCCGCCGCGCGCGACCTCGGCGATCGGCAGCTCGTCGATGGGGGACAGGTCGGTGAAGGTGCGGGCCGACGCGACCCGGCGGCCGCCGATCCAGTGCCGGGTGTCGACGTCCACGCCGGCCACGGTTGTCGCGCTCATTGCCCGGGGCACTCCAAGTCGTTTGGTGCCAAACTACATGACCGCTCCCAGAGGCGGTCAAGGCCCGGCCGGGACGCCGCGCTCGGCGAGCACGCTGCCGCCGTCCCAGGTCACCCCGACCTGCCGGTAGTAACCTCCGATGATCTCATCCACGCTGAGCCGGGCCAGCTCCTCGGTGGGCGCGTCGAACAGCTCCAGAGTGGCGTCGCCGCGCCAGGCCTGGCCGCCTTCGAAGTGCGCGCCGCCGGACCTGACCAGCTCGTCGAGCGCGTCGGGCGCGCCCTTCTCGATCGACGGCATCCACCGGTGGTGCGCCATCGGATGGGCGTTGACGAACCCGTTGCCCGGGGACTGCTCGCGCAGTGTCAGCGTGGCCTGGGCCAGCCGCCGGCTTGACGCGGACAGCGTGCCGCCGAACCGGCCGCCCGCGGCGATCCGCGGCGCGGCCCGGCCGAACGGGTGCGCCCGGGTCTGGTGGATGACGCCGAGCTTCTTGGGGTAGCCCTGGTGCAGGCCGCGGGCGAGGGCGAAGTCGGAGTCCACCCAGATGTAGACGCAGCGCGAGTAGACCTGGCCGCGCAAGCTGCACCTGACCACGGCGAAGCACTCCTTGTACTGCGCTCGTATCGGGTCCAGGAGCTCGTCGCCGGAGTCGCCGCAGGACTGCCAGTCGGCCCAGATCAGCGCGACCGCGCCGGGGTCGTCCGGGGCGGGCTCGAGCGGGGTGGGCAGCAGCTCGGCGACCCGGGCCGGGTCGGTGCGGTACTCGACCGTGAGCAGGTCGCCGGAGTAGTGCCAGGGCGGCGGGGGCAGCAGCGAGGCGCGCCCGGTCGCGGTCCGCGGGTAGAAGAATCCGGCCATCTCGCTCACGGGCACCTCCGGGGCTCCGCCGGCTCTGGCTCTGGCTTGCTCTGCCTGGCTTAATCGTTCGTACCCATACGACTCTGGATGGTAGCGGCACGGCATTCTGTCATCGCGAAGCACTGGTAGCGCTCCAGCACTACTAACGCTTCGCCATCAGGGACGAGGGGCGCGGCAGGGGCCTAGCCTTGCCCGGGGGAGCGTCCCGCAATACGCTGACAAGTCATTCGCATCCAAACGTTTCTGTGGAGCGGCGATGCCGAGCATTCCGGGGCCTGATGTCACGGCGGTGGTCGAAGAGCTGCGCGCCCGCGGCGTCGATGTGGTCCGGGTCTCCTACCCGGACCTGATCGGCGTGGATCGCGGCCGGGACGTGCTGCTCGACGAGCTGCCGGCCGTGATGGAGCACGGCCTGGCGTTCTGCCGCGCGGTGTTCCACACCTCGCCGATGGGCGACGTGGTCCCGGTCCAGGGCGGGCTGGAGTCGGGGCTGCCCGACATCGCCGTGTTTCCCGACCTGGCGACGGTCACGCCGCTGCCCTGGGAGCCGAACGCCGCCTGGTGCCTCGGCGACGCGCTGGCCCCGGACGGAGCGCCGGCCGCCGAATCGCCGCGCGTGGTCGTGCGCCAGGTGGCTGGCCAGCTGGCCGGCCTGGGCTACACGCTGGCCTGCGGCCCCGAGCTTGAGTTCTACCTGTGCCAGCCGGACGGCGCCGGCGGCTGGCGGCGCTACGCCGACGACCCGGGCAACGTCTACGTGGTCGGCCGCAAGGGGGATCCGCAGGGGCTGCTGCTGCCCATGCTGCGCCAGCTGCGCGACGCCGGCCTGCGGGTGACCGCGGCCAACCACGAGTTCTCGCCGGGCCAGTTCGAGATCAACCTCGCTCACTCCGGGCTGGCGGACGCGGCCGACCGGTCGTTCCGGCTCAAGTCCGCCGTGCAAGAGATCGCCCGGCACTCCGGGCTGCTGGCGACCTTCATGGCCAAGCCGTTCAACGACCAGGGCGGCTCGGGTTTCCACGTGCACGTGTCGGTCGGCGACGAGACCGGGGCCAACGTATTCGGCGACGCGGATGGCGCTGACGGCCTGTCGGCGGTGGGGCGGTACGCGGTCGGCGGGGTGCTGCGGCACGCCCGCGCGCTGAGCGCGCTGCTCAACCCGACGGTGAACTCGTACAAGCGGTTCGGGCCCGACACGCTCGCGCCCTGGCTGATCGACTGGGGCCTGGACAACCGCAGCGCGCTGGTGCGGATCCCGCCCGAGCGCGGCGAGGCGGCCAGGATGGAGGTCAGGCTCGGCGACGCCACCGCCAATCCCTACCTGGCCATGGCGGCCGTCGGCGCCGCGGTGTACCTGGGCATCAGGGACAAGGCCGAGCCGCCGGAGAAGCTGGAAGGGTACGGCTATGACCCGGGCCGGTCGCCGCTGCTGCCGGTGCGGCTGGCCGGGGCGCTCGACGCGCTGGAGGCCGACCGTGAGCTCGGCGGGGTGCTCGGCGACTACTTCGTCACGTCGTTCGTGACCTACAAACGCAACGAGATCGAGCGGTTCGAGCGCTTCGTCACCGACTGGGAGTTCCGCGAGTACGCGTATCACCTGTGAGATGTCACGCTTCCTGCTTGCTTGTTGTCGTGACTACTGTCGGCGCCGAAGCTGTACCCCTGCGGGCCACGCTCCGCGGTTATTGTCACGGCGCGGGGAGGATCTCCACGTAGCCCTCGGTTCCGTTCACGCGGATCCGCTGACCATCCTGGATCAGCCGGGTGGCGTGTTCTACTCCGACGACGGCTGGCAGGCCATATTCCCGTGCGATCACCGCGCCGTGGGTCATCATCCCCCCGACCTCTGTCACCAGAGCCGTGATCGCCACGAACAGCGGGGACCAGCTGGGGTCGGTGTGCGCCGTGACCAGGATGTCGCCTGGTTCGAGATCGGCCTGCGCCATGTCCAGGATGACTCGGGCTCGCCCCTCGATGGTCCCGGCGGAAACCGGCAGGCCGACAAGCGCGCCGGTCGGCAGGCCGTCGCGTCGGAACGCTCCGGCGATCGCCTCGCCGTCCGAGGTGAGCACCCGGGGCGGCGTGAGCGCTTGATATGACCTGAACGCGTCCTTGCGCCGGCCGATGAGCTGGCCATCCACGCGATTCGTGCGCACGACGTCGTGGAACTCCTGGAGCGTGAGGTAGAAGATGTCTTCCTTCTCACCAAGCACGCTGGCTTGCACGAGGCGCTCGGCCTCGTCCAGCAAGGCCTGCTTGTACACGAAGTAGCGGCTGATCATGCCGTACTTCGGATACTCCCGGTACCCGATGAAGGTCCGGACTCGGTCGATCATCCGCTTGGTCTCTTCGGCCTTGCGCTCCCCGTCCGGCAGGGCCCGCAAGCGTTCCAGCAGCTCCTGCTCCTTCTTCCAGGCCTCCTGCCGCCCTTGCTCGAAGCGCCGCTCGCCGGCGCCCGGCTCGAAGTTCTTGATGTTGCCGAGGATCATGGGCACGAGCGCGGTGGGACGTTCGCTCCAGCGCGGCCTGGTGATGTCGATCTCGCCGACGCAGCGCATGCCGTACTTGTCGAGCCAGGCCTCGATGGCATCTCGTGCTTCCCGCCCGCCCGCGAGCCTGGGCAGCTCGTCCAGGAAACCCTCGTCTTCGACGTGCTGCAGAAACGCCACCACTTCCGGATGCGGGCGGATCACGTCAGCGACGCCCAGCAGCGTCAGCCCCATCTCCGAAGTGACGTTGCGGGGTACGGACTGCGTGAGCGTGTCCGCCGCGTTCTTCTCGCCCAGCCACGCCTCCAGCCGCTCGTTCAGCCACCACGTCGCCTCCATTGCCGACATGAACACCTGATGGCTCTGCGGATCGAACAAGATCCGCCTCAACTCCTGGATGTCCGTCAGGATGAAGTCGAGCAGCGCCTCTCCGGACTTCGTCCGGATGCCGCGTTCCGACGCGGCGATGGACGCCTCGCTGCGCCCGATCAGGTCGGTGACGATGGCCGGATCGGTCTCGATGGGGGCCGGCGTGCCGCCAAACAGCGGCCCGGGGGGACCCTCGTCAGGCAGCGGCCGGATGAAGCCGTCGCGCCGAAGGATGGTGTGCACCGCGTCCTCGGTCAGCGGATCGGATTTCCCCATCAGCTCCAGGAGGCCGGCGCGGCTCGTCGGCGAGGCCAGCCTTTGGGTGACGTCGACGAACAGGCGGCCGCCGGCCTCTGCCATGGGCGCGGGGGTCGTCAGCTGCCAGAAGGAGAGCCCCAGCGGCTTTATGGGATCGGTCATCATCTGCTGATGGCCGACGGAAAGGTAGACGTGGTTCTCCCGGTCGCCGGACTCAGGGATGGGGAACAGCGTGGTGATCGGCCGGCTCTGGACGATTTGGAAGCCGTCGTCGGCCAGGCACCATTCGATGTCCTGAGGGCACCCGAAATGCGCTTCGATTCGTCGGCCTAGCTGCGCGAGCCGCATGACCTGCGTATCCGTCAGCGCGGGCTGGCCCTGCCGTTCCGGATCGATCGCCTGTTCCTGCGTCCCGCCGTCCGGAGAGGCGTGGATGGCGAGCTGCTTGGTACCGATCGCCTTGGCGATGATCTCGCCGCCGCGCACCTGGTAGACGTCCGCGTTCACCAGGCCGGAGACCAGGGCCTCGCCCAGGCCGAAGGTGGCCTCGACGGAGGTGACCTTCCGGCTGGACGTGACGGGGTCAGCGGTGAAGAGGACGCCAGCCGCGTGCGGGAAGACCATCTGCTGCACGACCACGGCCATGTGAACCTTCCCGTGGTCGAAGCCATTTCGCAGCCGGTACGTCACAGCCCGCTCGGTGTACAGCGAGGCCCAGCACCGGCTGACGTGCCGCAGGATCGCCGCCGGCCCGACGACGTTCAGGTACGTGTCCTGCTGGCCTGCGAACGAAGCCCCCGCCAAGTCCTCGGCCGTCGCGCTCGACCGCACGGCGTACGCGGCTCGCTCGCCAAGCTGCGCGAGTGCGCCGGTGATCGCCGCCGCCAGGTCATCAGGGATGATGGTCCCTTCGAGGGCGCGCCGGATCTCCGCGCTGAGCGTGCCGATCGCCCTCCGGTCGTCCGGGTCCAGGCGCGACAGCCGATCGAGCCGATCCTCAATTGACGGCACGGCCGCCATGATTCGCCGGAAGGCGTCCGTCGTCACGCAAAAGCCGGCCGGCACGCAGACGCCTTCGATCCGCGAAAGCTCTCCCAAGTGCGCGCCCTTGCCGCCGGCGACTGCAACCTGCATCCGGTTGATCTCCCGAAGGCCGAGCACGTAGCTGCCCATCCGTTCACCCTCCCGTTGTTCGTCATCTACGATCTCGGCTTCATCCGCGGCACGGCGCAATTCTGCCGGGACATCGATGCTATGACTTGCTTGACGGAGTTTGACTGACGCTTCCTGACCGTCGTACAGAGATCGACCCGCAGGGGGGAACGTCAGTACTGACCGCTACGGTGCCGTGACGTGACGGAGACCATCGCGCCCGATGCCCCGAAACATCACCTCCTCCTGCGATGACGCGCCCCCGCCGCGATCGGGAAGGATTCTGGTCGTCCCAGCGACCAAAATCCTTCCTACTCCGGCCGGTCCCGGCAGCAGCGGCGCTGGCCGGGCCGTGGGCAGCGGCGCGGCCGGCCCGGGCGGGAGCAGCGCGGTCGGCGCCCCGCCAGGAGGGCCGCCGCGGGCCGGTCAGGCGGGGTCGCGGCCGAGGTAGGCGACCAGCCGGTCGCTGGCGCTCGCGCCGGCCGGCACCGGGACCGGGGCGGCGAACCGGGATGGCCGGTCGGCGTGGCTGACGAACAGCGGCGAGATCGCGAGCATCTCGGCGGCCAGCGGCTCGGGGATCGGCAGGGCCGCCCCGCAGGCGCGCGCGACATCCCAGCCGTGCACGGCGATGTCGATCGCCCCGACGCTGGTCACGATGCTGGCCGGCAGCAGGCAGCCGCCGATGCTGACCGGAACGTCGTGCGTCCCGGCGAGCATGCCGAGCAGCGCGCGGGCGCGGCCGCGCAGCGCGCTCACCATGCCGGCAGGGTCGGGGCCGCCAGCGTAAGGAATGCTGCTCGAACCCGGACCGGAGCCAGGACTGGCCTCTATCTCGGGTCCGAGGTCAACCTGGCGGAGATCCAGCGCCTCGTGCAGCGCCGCCAGCGAGTCGCTCATGTGCGCCAGCAGCGTGCGCAAGTCCCACTCCCGGCACGGCGTGCGGCGCGACAGCAGCGCCGGGGTGACCAGGCCCAGCGGGCCGAGCGTGTAACTGACCGCGCGCTCGAGCAACGCGACGCCGCCGAACAGCGTGGTTGCCGCGCGCGCCTCGGTCATGACCCGGCCGGAATCATGCCCGGCAGCCCGAACGCCGGGAACAGCGACAGGTCGAAGAACGAGACCACGTGATTGATGAGCGGCCCGCGGAACTGCAGCACGTGCAGCTGGAACGGCTGATGGCTGCCGTCAGCGTCGCGCAGGTACATGCCGAAGGCCGGCTGCCCGTTCGCCCGGACCGGCAGCAGCCGCAGGTCGCCGGGCTGCTCGGCCGGGCAGTTGCACTCGACCAGGCGGCGGATGTCGGCCGGGCCCTGATACCAGCCGGTGTACGGCGGCATCTCCCAGACCGCGTCTTCGGTGAACAGCTGGACGAGCATGCCGGTGTCGTAGTTCTCGAACGCCGCGACGTAGCGGTCCAGCAGTTCGCGCTGCTCGGAAGTGACCGGCTCGGTCACCGTGTCCTCGGCGGGCGCGGCCTCGCTGATCTGCTGGCGGGCCCGCTGCAGCATGCTGTTGACGGCCACGGTGCTGGTGCCGAGCAGCCCGGCCACCTCTGCGGCCCGCCAGCTCAGCACGTCCCGCATGATCAGCACGACGCGCTGCCGGGCCGGCAGGTGCTGCAGCGCCGTGATCAGCGCCAGCCTGATGCTCTCGCGCGACGTGACGATCGTGGCGGGGTCCCCGGGCCCGGCGCCGACCATGGCGTCGGGCACCGGCTCCAGCCACGCGACCTCGGGCTGCTGCGCGAGCTCGGCGGCCGGATCGGAGCTCGGCGCCCCGAGCCCGCTCGGCAGCGGCCGTCGGCCCTTGCTCTCCAGCGCGGTCAGGCAGGAGTTGGTCGCGATCCGGTACAGCCAGGTCCGCAGCGACGAGCGCCCCTCGAACCGCTCGTAGGACCGCCACGCCCGCAGGTAGGTCTCCTGCACCAGGTCCTCGGCGTCGTGCACCGAGCCGAGCATCCGGTAGCAATAGGCCAGCAGCTCGCGCCGGTACGGCTCTGCCAGGCTCTGGAAGTCTTCCTCGACCGCGCTGTGCGTCATCACTTCGGCCTTTCGTTCTTCCTGACATGGAGACTACGGCGGCGCGCGGAACTCACCGGTGGCCGAGCGGCGAATTTTCGCCGGGACGGCCGCGATCGGAGTCCGTGTCATGCCGTGTTGTTTAAAGCCCGGTATTCCGAACGAGGCAGAGCCAACCCCTGCACTGGCCGTGTGCGCCGGGCGTCGCCAGGGAGAACTGTCAGAACCCGCCGGAATAATGAAGCGCGTTGGCAGGCGGCGGTGCGGGCGCGGCGTGGCTCAGGGAAGGGCTCTCGGTGAACGGCTCAGGGAAGGGCTTTCGGTGGACAAGGTCATCTCGGCGGACGGAACGCCCATCGCGTACCAGCGTTCGGGTACCGGGCCGCCGGTCATCCTGATCGGCGGCGCGCTCAACGACGCCCAGTCGGCCGCCCCGCTCGCCGCGGCCCTGGCGCCGCGGCTGACCGCGATCAGCTACGACCGCCGGACTACCAGCAGCAGGTCACCAAGCTGACCGCCGAGGGCCGCCCCGGCGACACCGTCGAGTACTTCATGACCAGCGCGGTCGGCCTGCCCGCCGAGGCGGTCGCCCAGGTGCGCCGGTCACCCGCATGGCCGGCCCTCGAGGCGCTCGCGATCACGATCGTCTACGACGGGCTGCTGCTGCTCGA
>DASXZD010000108.1:0-5259 GCA_036502085.1 Streptosporangiaceae bacterium | reverse complement strand
TCCGGAGCCGAGGTCCGCATCGGGCGGCGCAGTGTGTCCCGCCACATCGAGCCGGAGATCGACCTGACCGGCCCGCCCACCGATCCCGGGGTCTCGCGGCTGCACGCCGTGCTGGTCGCCGGGCCGGACCGGAGCTGGTCGGTCGTCGACGCCGGCTCGCCGAACGGCATCGTGGTCAACGGGAAGGACGTCCCGTCGGGTCAGGCCGTGCCGCTGCGCCACGGCGATCGCATCCACCTGGGCGCCTGGACCGTGATCACCATCGTCCGCGACTGACCCGCCGTCACCGGCTGATCAGGCATTTAGGTCCGAACGGGCCGGGCTCCTCGTCCTCCCGGCCGACCCGGGTGTCCCCGGGACCGCGGTCGCGGACCCGCGCGAGCCGTGCTTCCAAAAATCCGTCAGCTGACCGATGTCTTGCAGTGCAAGTTGCAGCACTATTTTCTTGCAACTAGCACCGAGCATTTCAGCACAGCGCCCGGCCCGCGACCGATAAGGATCCCGATGAACGCGATGGCGCCGACCCGCCCCACCGAGCTGCAGGCCTGCCGCGTCCGGCTGACCGCCAGCCCGGCCGCGGCGGCCGAAGCCCGCGGTCAGGTCCGGGCGGCCATCCGCGCCTGGGAGATCCCGGTCGAGGAGGACATCGCGGTCCTGCTCACCAGCGAGCTGGTGACCAATGCCATCAGCCACGAGGCGGGCGCGACCATCACGCTGGCCGTCACGTGCTCGTTCGGCCAGCTGCGCGTGGACGTCCATGACACGTCGCGCACCTTGCCGGTGCTGGTGGACGCCCCAGCGGACGCCGAGGCCGGCCGGGGGCTGATGCTGGTTGCCACCTTGTCGGCCACCTGGGGCATCTACCGCACCCCGGCGGGCAAAGCCGTGTACTTCACGCTCGCGTTCGAGCCGGATCCTCCCGGCGACGGACGCGCTCAGACGTGGGGACTGTGAGTCATTACCCCGGCGCCTCACAGTTCCCACCGAATTCCCCTGGAACCCCGCGCCCCGGCCGCGGGGTTCCAGGGGATATCCCTGGCCCGGGCCGGGCCACCGCGCTTCCCGGCTGCGTCACCTCGGCGGGATGGTACGCAGCGCCGACTCCCTGGCTATGTCGATCCGCGAGTTGACGTTGAGCTTCTTGAGGACGTGGGAGACGTGCGTGGCAACGGTCCGGCGGGATAGCAGTAGCCGGGCGGCGATCTCCGGGTTGGACAGGCCCTCCTCCACGAATGCGGCGATCTTGATCTCGGTCGCCGTGAGGCTATCCCAGCCGCTCTGCGCCCGCCGGTGCTTGGCGTGCGGCCCGCGCCTGATGCCGTGGGCCCGGAACGTGGCCTGCAGCCGGGCCGCGTCCGCGTCCGCGCCCAGCGCGGCGTAGACCTCGACGGCGGTGGTGAAGGCGGCGCGCGCCTGACCGCGGTCATCGGCGTCCACAAAGTACCCGGCCGCCGCCTCCAGTGCCTTCGCCCTCGGCAGCTGCCGGCCGGCCTCCTCGTAGCGCCCCGCCGCGGCGAGCAGTCGGTCGGCGTCGTGATCGAGCAGGCCACGGCAATACAGCGCGTTCGCCTGCCGGTGCGGGATCTCCGATTTGGCCGCGAGGGCTTCGGCCCGCCCTGTGAGCTCCTGCGCGAGGCTCAGGTTTCCGGTCTCGATGGCGAGGCGGACGGCGTCGGCCAGCAGGTCCTCGATCTCGAGTTCCTCGGTGTTGGCGCCGAACGCGTCGGTCAGCGCGGCCAGCGCCTCCAGCAGCGCGCCGGCGTGCTCGTGGTCCATGCTGCGAGCCAGCGCCAGCGAGGTAATCAGCCGGTGGCCGAGCCGTTTGGCGTGCGGGCCGGCCGCGGCGAGCTGGCGCCGGGCGGCGTCGGTCTCGCCGCGATGAAAGTAGATCACGGCGGCGATGCCGAGATCTACGCAGGCCGCACCGGGTTCCTTCAGGTCCTCGTGCACCATCGCCACCTCGGCCAGCGCCTCGTCCCACCGTCCCGTCTCGTAGAGCAACTGGCCCAGGGCGCCGTGCGCCTGAGTCAGCCGGAACGTCGTGCCCACCTGGCCGGCGAGCTGCAGGGCCTGCCCGGCCACGGCCAGTGCCTCCTCATACCGGTCGAGGCTGCCTAGCATCACGGCCTTGTTGATCTGCAGCAGCAGCCGAAGATCGGTCAGGGCCGGATCGGACTCGGTCACGGCCAGCGCCCGGTCGAACAGCGGCAGCGCGTCGGTCACGTGCCCCTGCACCGCGGTCACCAGCGTCAGCACGTGCAGCGCCCAGCCCATGGCCCAGTTGTCGCCCGCTTCAGACGCCGCCGCCAGCGCGCTGGTGGCGACCTGCTCCGCTTTCTCGATCTCGCCGAGGTGGAGGTGTGTCCGCGCGGCGAGCACCAGCAGCCTGGCCCGCTGCCGGGCCGAGATCCCGGGAGCCGCCAGCGCCCGGTCCAGCGTGGCCATGGACTCGGCGGACAAGCCGGCCAGCATGCGGCACTGCGCCAGCGTCCAGTGCAGGTCGACCAGTACGTCAGGCTCGGCGGCGTAGTCCAGTGCGCGGTTCGCCACCTGCTCCGCCTGGGCCCTGTCGCCGATACGGTACAGCGCGTCCGCGAGGCGGCTGGCCAGCCAGCCATGCTGCGCCGAACCGGCCGGCGAACCGGTGACGGCCCAGGTGAGGAGTTCGGCCGCGACCCGGGGCGCCTGCCCGACCAGCAGGTCCGCGGAGCGGTCCAGCCAGCTCAGCATCCACTCATCCATCGGGTCGCCGGGTACCGATCCAGGCGCGTCGCCAGGGCTTCCGGACGCCCGCAGCATCTGCCGGGCCACCCGGTCGGCCGATGCTCCCGCTTCGGCGAGGGCCCGCCCCGCGTCGCGATGCCAGGCGGCGCGCACCGGCGCTGTCATGTCGTCGTACAGCGCCGCCCGGATCAGCGGATGCCGGAACCCGAGGCCCTGACCGGACTCGGCCAGCACCCCGGCCGCACGAGCCTCGTCGACCGCCGGGATCAGGTCCGTCACGTTGCGGCCCAGTACGATCGCCAGGTCGGTGACCGCGAAGTCCATACCGAGCAGGGCTGCCGCCCGCAGTACGTCGCGTACCGGGCCGGCCACGAAGCCGAGACGGTCCGCTATGGCCGCGGACAGCGAGCCCGGCGCGGCACCGCCCGCCAGCTCGGCTGTCCCTGTCTCGGTGACGGTCAGGCTGGAGCCGCGGGCCAGCGCGGCGACGAGCTCGGTGAGGTAGAGCGGGTTGCCAGCCGCCCCGTCGGCGAGCCGCAGCAAGTTAACGTCGGGCTGTCCGCCGGCCAGCGCCGCGACCAGGTCGGCTACCGCGTCGCCGGTGAGCTCGGCGAGCTGGAGTCTGCCGGCGTCGCCGGCCATGCGCCGCAGGGCCAGGATGTCCTCACGCAGCGGCACCGGGCGCATGATCCCGACCAGCAGCAGCGGGATCTGCTGCGCCGCCTTCGCCAGCCGTCCCCACAAGGTGATGCTGGCCTGGTCAGCCCACTGCAGGTCATCGATGACCAAGATGGTCGGCCGGACGGCGCACTGTTCGGCGACGAGCGCCAGCAATTGCTCCGCTAGCACCGCCGGCACGTCCGTGCCCCGGTCGGCGGCGACCTCGCCGCGCAGGAGCCTGACGATCGTGTCCCGGCGCGGATTGGCCGACGGCTCGCGCACCCGCAGCGCGTCCAGGAACGGGAGCAGCGGCAGTTCCTGGCCCAGCTCGTCACCGGCACCCCAGAACACCTGGCCGCCGGCCTCGGGTGCTTCGGTCACGGCCGCTCGCACCAGCGCGGACTTGCCAATGCCTGGCTCGCCCTCAATAAGGATCGAACTGCCCCGGCCGCGAGCGACGTCTCTTATGAGTCCGGTCAGCAGCGCCATCTCGCTGTCGCGGCCGACTAGCGCACCGGCCGGGGTCACCGGGTGCATGCAGGGAACTTTACTACCCCAACATTTACGGAACAAGCGGTATTATTCGGACACTAATTCGTCACGCGACACTATCTGCTATTGTTGACTTTTCTGGGTTGGCTAGATTCGGTGCAATGCAAATTGCACGGAACATTCTAGCGCAATTTGCGCAGCCATTTTCATTACCCGAGTTAATGATTCTTTCAGACCAATTGCCAGTGAGATAATTGGTATTTTTCTATCTTGCTTTATCTGTATTCGGTGAATTACCCTGGGTGTACGGAATTGCCGGAGATCGGCAAAAAGGCCCCATTGTTCAGATGTGCCGTGCGTGTCGTCCTAGCCATGCAGCGGGCTGCTGACCTCGGTAAAAGCGTGGAGGAGTCATGCGCATAGGGCGAAACATCATTATCTCAGCCATCCTAGCACTTGGTACGGGCGGGTCAATCCTAGCCAGCGTCGCGGTACCCGCGGCGACTGCGCAGGCATCCGGTTCCCACGTACACGTCACGGCCACGGCGGCCGTCTCCCATACCTTCTATCACGGTTGAACCAACCCAGCGCATGACCCACGGCCTGTTGCCGATTAAATGAATTAGCAACAGGCCGTTGGCATGAGGGTCGCCTGCCGCGGTAGACGTTTCTCCGCGTCAATTTCGGGCGCCTGCCGGGCGAGTCACGACTCGCGAGTCACGCCTCGCGAGTGCCGGGCCGCGTTCGTAACTCCAGGCGTATTGCTTCACCCCCGCCGTATGCTTCCACCCCAGCCGCAGTGCTGATCATTTCCGCGACCGCGCGGCCAGAACCCGGCGGAAAGGGCAAACCGCGACCCGTTTCTCGCTGACACCCCTACCGCCGCAGGTCCGGGCCCCGCCTACCGCCGCAGGTCCGGGCCCCCACCGACCGCCGCCAGCCCGGCCCCCACCGACCGTCGCCAGCCCGGCCCCGCCAGCCCGGCCCCCGCCAGCCCGGCTCCCTGACCGCCTGACTGCCGCCCGCACACGCATCCGCCGGGCAGCCACGTGGCTGGTCAGGGGAGGCTTGGGCGGCGAGAAGATATCACCGGTCACGGGAGCGCGCCCGGAGCGCACAGACACCAGAAAACAAAGGCTCAGTGGCGGCGCTTGTCCGCAGGTGATCAACGAAAGCCCGCCGGGTCCTCGGCCCGTCCCTGCGCTGCATACCCGGTCGCCGGAATTTGCCGGTTCTTGCAGACTGTTTATTGTCAAGGCCTTCGTTACGATGTCATGTGTACGGTGTGCTAAAGCTTTCACCGCAACAATTGGTGAAATCTGCGTGACCGTCGCTCGTACGCCCGCGCGGCGCCGAGGAGGAGGAAGGCCCGATGATCGCGCC
>DASXZD010000107.1:0-10235 GCA_036502085.1 Streptosporangiaceae bacterium | reverse complement strand
CTGGCTGGCCGAAATGCCGCCGGACTGTCGGACCCGGCTCATAGGCTTGGGGTATGGACTGGAAGATCGAACTCGTGGCCATCCCGGTGACCGACGTAGACAAGGCGAAGGCGTTTTACGTAGACCAGGTCGGCTTCAACGCCGACCACGACTACCAGGTGAACGAGAACCTGCGCTTCGTGCAGCTGACCCCGCCGGGCTCGGCCTGCTCGGTGGTGCTCGGCACCGGCATCACCGACATGCCGCCCGGGTCGCAGCGAGGCGTCCAGATGGTCGTCGCCGACGCCACGGCCGCGCGGGAGGAGTTGCTCAGCCGGGGCGTGCAGGCCAGCGACGTCGACGTGCAGCCGTGGGGCTCGTTCGTGAGGTTCAGCGACCCGGACGGCAACGCCTGGACCCTGCAGCAACTGCCACCCTGGACCGGCCGCTAGCTCCGCGTCGCGGGCTCAGGGTCGTCGCCTGCCGCCGCACCACCCTCAGCCTGGCGCTGGTCGGCTGCGTCGGCATCGTCGCCTGCCACCGCGGCTGCGGGTGACGCGGCTGCGGGTGATGCGGCGATCGAGGTTGCCGTTCCGGCGGGCGGCGGCAGGCCGGATTGACGCCAGACCTCGCGGATCATCACCTGGATGGCTCCCGCGCTGGGGATGGCCAGCAGCGCCGCCACGAACGCGCCGAAGACTCCGCCGATCCAGCTGCCGACCGACGCCCCGACCAGGATGGACACCAGCACGAGCAACGGGTTGACCCGGACCGTCCGGCTCATCACGATCGGGTTGAGCACGTGGTTCTCGACCTGGGTGTAGACGAGGAACACCACCAGCGTGACGATGCCCGCGGTCAGCGAGTGGCCGACCGCGAACAAAATGGTGGGGATGCCCGCCAGCGCGCCGCCGATCATCGGCAGGAAGTCGACCAGGGCCACCCACAGTGCCCACAGGAACGGGAACGGGACGCCCACGATCACCAGCGTCACGAACACGACCAGGCCGGCGGTGAGCGACGTCAGGAAGTTCCCGAGCATGTACCCGATCACCGACCGGTTGACCTCGCGCGCCACTGCGGTATAACGCTCCGCCCGCGCGGGCGACATGAACTGCAGCAGGCCGGTCCGCATCTTCGGGCCCTCGAGCAGCAGGAGCAGCACGAGCACGAAGATCGTCACCAGCGAGATCAGCAGCGAAGCGGCGCCCTTGCCCAGCGAGAGGGCCGGCTTGGCCAGCCCCTTCCCGAAGGTCACCAGCTTGGGCGCGTTGCTCTGCACCCACGTCTGCACGTGGTACTTGCGCACTAGGTGCCCGATCCAGCCCGTGCCGTGTTTCGCCTGGTCCACATACGACGGCAGGTCGCTCGCGAGGTGCGTGATCGCGTTGGCGAGCGGGTAGCCGAACGCTACGGCCAGCCCGAGGAAGACCAGCAGCCCCAGCAGCGTCACCACGGCCACGGCCCAGCCGCGTCGCCGGATGCCGATCCTCTGCAGGCCGAGGACGAGCGGGTTCAGGATCAGCGCGACGAACCCCGCGACGACCATCAGCAGGATGACGTCCCGCAGCCGGTAGACCAGCTTGCCCGCCATGTAGGCCAGCGCCACCACCGCGACGCTGACCAGAATGGCCCGCAATGGCACGTGGTTGGACTCTGCGGCCTCCCAGAGGCGGGCTCGCCGGGTACCGGTCGGCGGCAAGTCATCAGGCACGTGGCCATCATGGCACTTAAGGGGCGTCGCTCATCCTCCGCCTCGCGGACCGCCGTGCCGCCAGCTGCGCCCATACGCTGGCGCCGTGAGACGGGCGGACCCGGGTCGGCGGGGGACGGCGGGGCTAGAGTTTCTGATCAGTGTCCGGGCGAGGAGACGAGGATCGGGTTATGGATGTCCGCGGGTATATCGAGACGAACTCGGGCGAGTACTTCGGCGCGCTCAAGGAATGGCTGGCCATCCCGTCGATTTCGGCCGACCCGGAGCACCACGGTGACGTGCTCAGGTCCGCCGAATGGCTCGCCGCGCGGCTGCGCGTCACGGGGTTCCCCGTGACGGAGGTCTGGCCGGCCCGGGGCGACGACGGCTCGGCAGGCTTGCCCGCGGTCTTCGCCGAATGGCCGTCCGACGACCCGGCCGCCCCCACCGTCCTGGTCTACGGGCACCACGACGTGCAGCCGGTCGAGCCGCTGGAGCTGTGGGACAGCCCGCCGTTCGAGCCCGCCGAGCGGGACGGCCAGCTGCTGGCCCGCGGCGCGTCCGACGACAAGGGCCAGGTGCTGTTCCACGATCTCGGCCTGCGGGCCTGCCTGGCGGCCGGCGGGGCCGCCCCCCGTACCGCGCCGCCGGTCACGCTCAAGCTGCTCATCGAGGGCGAGGAGGAGTCCGGCTCGCCGAACCTGGCCGACCTGCTGCAGCGCGAGCGCGAACGGCTGGCCTGCGACGTCATCGTGATCACCGACACCTCGATATGGTCCGCCGATGTGCCGTCGATGTGCACGGCCATGCGCGGGGTCATCGCCGCGCAGATCGACATGACCGGGGCCGAGCAGGACCTGCACTCCGGGTCGTTCGGCGGTGCCGTGCCCAACCCGCTGCACGCGATGGCCTCGCTGCTGGCCGGCCTGCACGACGCCGGCGGACGGGTGACGCTCCCCGGGTACTACGACAAGGTTGTGCCCCTGTCGGAGCAGGATCGCGAGCTGATCAGCCGCCTCCCGTTCGGGGAATCCGAATGGCTGGCCACTGCCGCAAACAGCCGCGCGGCGAGCGGCGAAGAGGGGTTCTCGACGCTGGAGCGGCTCTGGGCCCGGCCGACTGCCGAGATCAACGGCATGTGGGGCGGTCACACCGGCCCGGGCGGGAAGACCATCGTGCCCCGCGAGGCGCACGCCAAGCTGTCGTTCCGGCTGGTCGCGCACCAGGATCCGGCCGACGTCACCGCGGCGCTGCAGGAGTACGTGACCGCTAACACACCGCCGGGGATCACGTCGACGGTCCAGATGGATGGTCCCGGCGTGCGGGCGTGCTTCTCGCCGATCGACGCCCCGGCGGTCGCGGCCGGCCGCCGGGCGATGGAGCGCGCGTTCGACCGCGAGGTGCTGTTCACCCGGGAGGGCGGCAGCGGACCCGAGGCCGACCTGGCCGACATCCTGGGCGCCCCGCTGGTCTTCATCGGCGTCGGGCTCGATGAGGACCGCATCCACGCCCCGAACGAGAAGGCCGAGATGGCCCTGCTGCTCAAGGGAGCCGAGGCGGCCGCGTACCTCTGGGACGAGCTCGCGGCGGCCGGCCCGCAGCTCGCCGTCGGCCGCACCGCGATCACGGGGCGCGGTTGAGCGAGCCCCGGCCGCCGCGGCAGGACGGGCCGCCGGGACCGAACGGGCCGCTGCGCAGGCCGCTGGCCGCGCTGGCCCTGGCCCGCGGCACCGTGGACCGGTCCGCCGTCCGCCGTTCGGACTCCGAATGGCTGACCGCGGCCTGGGCGCGCGACGACACCCGGGTGCTCGTCATCGACGACGGCCGCACGCTGGTCCGGTTCGGTGACGCGGGAGCCGGGCTGGTCTTCGTGGCGCCCGCACAGGCGCCCGACGGCGAGCGCCACCTGCTGGGCGTCGACGGCGACGGGCACGTCTACTTCAGCGTGACCGCCCCGCTGCCCGAGGGAGCCGGCACCGACGAGGTTCAGCCGGCCGGGCTGCGCCGGGCCGGCGCGCTGCTCGACGACAGGGACGCCGGGCTGCTCACGCACGCGGTGGCGCTGGCCAACTGGCACCGCACCCACACGCACTGCCCGCGGTGCGGCTCGCTGACCGATCCTGTCATGGGCGGTCATTCACGGGTCTGCCGGACCGACGGCTCCGAGCATTTCCCGCGCACCGACCCCGCGGTGATCATGCTGGTCACCGATCCGGACGAGCGGGCCCTGCTGGCCCGCAACCGGGCCTGGCCGCCCGGCCGCGTATCGCTGCTCGCCGGGTTCGTCGAGCCGGGGGAGTCGGCCGAGCGGGCCGTCGCGCGCGAGGTCGCCGAAGAGACGGGGATAGCCGTCGGCGATGTCGCCTACCTGGGCAGCCAGCCGTGGCCGATGCCGCAGAGCCTGATGCTCGGCTTCCGGGCCGCCGCGCCCGGCGGGCAGCCCATCAGGGTCGACGAGGAAGAGATCTCCGAGGCGCGCTGGTTCAGCCGCGATGAACTGCGGGCCGGACTGGCCTCCGGTGAGGTGCTGATGCCCCCGCCGGTGTCGATCGCGCACCGGATCATCGAGGCCTGGTACGGCGAAGAGCTGCCCTGATGCTTCCGTAATCCACACGGAAACGGAGCAGGCATGATGGATGACGTGCTGACCACGGACTATGACGGGTGCGGGCGGTGCCTGGTGGGGGTGCGGCGGCTGAGCCGGAAGACCGACGCGACCAGCAGTCCGGCGCGGCAGGGGGATCAGATTCTTGAGGCGACGGCCGATGCTGGGGGGCACCAGGAAAATGAGTGGCTTATCAAGGCGTGGGGTCGCAGATGGAGTTGCAGGCGATCCAGAAGCGCAACCGGGATGAGACGCTCCGGGCGCGGAATGCGGGAGAGCCGAAGCAGCGCCCGTCGTACGGGTACATGTTCGTCCGGCTAGTCCCGACCGGGAAGGTTGATCATGTGGAAATTGATCCGGTCGCGGCAGAGGTTATCCGGGAGGTGGCCCGGTGGATTCTGGCGGATGAGATCGGGAAGATTACGTGTGCGACGGGAGCGGCACGGCTGACCTGGGAGGGTATTCCGTCTCCGGGAGATCGGCGCGCCCAGTTGTACGGGCGGGCGTAAGCTGTCCGGCGCACCGTGGACTGCTAGCGCGGTCAGGCACATTTGCGCAGTGAGGCAGCCCTGGGGTATCTCGAGGGCTATGATCCGCGCGTCATGAGCGCCATCGGGCATCCTCCGGCGCAGCAAGGATCTGATCCAGATGCTAGGCATGGAAGTCTTACGCTAGTGACCAGATGAGCAGGGCGCCCCAGCCGATCGCGAGCACCGCTGGAAGCCATTGGCTGATCTCGGAGGGAACTAACCACGGCTTTTTCGCTGCCTCCTCAGACATGCGCGTGAAATACCGGTGATCGCTTGCGATCGCGTCGAGTGCGCCGAGTACCTGCGTCCAGTGAGCGATCCAGTAAGCACTGGAGTGCCAGAGCCAGAACCAGAACCCTGCTGTGATAAGCCCGAAGGCTGCGAGCACTGGCCGGAACGCCGACTGACTGACCGACGCGTACACCGTCGCCAGACCCGTGTTCAGGAAGAGATACAGGCTGCCACGCTGCCAGAAAAGCTGTAGATCGAGACGGAAATGCTCCGAGGCAAGCTTCAGCATTTCTAAGTCGCGTGCCTCGAACCGCACGTGCCGGGAACAGTACCGTCCTGCGTCAGCAGGTTCCGTACAGGTCGCACCGTTGGCGAGAATGCCTGTGCAGGATGCAGGAGTCTGATTCACGCTCATCTTTGCTTCCCAAGGGTGAGGGTCAGCGGTATCGGGGCGCTAATGAAGTCGAAAGCACGCCGTTGGGCGGGGGGTGGAAATCTCGGGAGAGGCCCAAGGCTCAGGACCAGGCTTTGAAGGCAGAGCATCTAATTCTCAGACCGCTCTTCATCGCGGAGCAAGCCTTCAAGCTTCACCAATGGCGCGTGGCGCAATGTGTCACGAAACTGGCGTCCAGTCAGCTTCCTTTGGGTGCCTACCATACCAGTATGCCTCTCGTACCACTCGCCAGCCTCGAATTCAAGCACGTCGAGTCCGCGCTTGATCCTCACATCCGAATATTC
Source organism: Streptosporangiaceae bacterium (assembly GCA_036502085.1). GTDB lineage: Bacteria > Actinomycetota > Actinomycetes > Streptosporangiales > Streptosporangiaceae > PALSA-505. The sequence continues at coordinate 4,459 of DASXZD010000107.1, read as the reverse complement.
GCTCAAGTCGAGGATATACACCTCGTATTTTGTACCGGCCTTGTGCTGATCAGATTCCGCCCGGCAGCTGGTAGCCGGTCAGCGTGGGCCCAGTGCGCGCACCGCGCCCGGCACGTCGACGCCGGGTGCGGGGATGACCGCGATGACCGGCGTGTCCAGGCCGCGGGCCTGGTACTGCGCGACCCGCTCCCGGCAGGCGCCGGCCTCGCCGTGCACCATGAGCTCGTCCACCAGGCTGTCGGGGATCGCGGCCAGCGCCGCCCGGCGATCGCCCGCCGCCCACGCGTCCAGCATCGGCTTGATCACCTCGCCGCGGCCCAGCCAGGCGTGGAACTGCGCGTAGACCGGCACGGTCAGGTAGCCGGCGATGAGCCGCCGGCCGACCTCGCGTGCCACCGCCGCGTCCGCGGTCGGGCAGACGAAGATCCTGGCCACGAGCTCGCGGCCGGCCCCGGCCACGGCGCGGACCTTAGGCACGTCGGCCGGCGCCAGCCAGTTGGTGATGACGGCGTCCGACTCGGCCGCGGCCAGCCGCACCATGCCGGGCCGCAGCGCCGCGAGGGCCAGGCCGGGCGGCACGGGCGGCGGCTGCTCCAGCCGGAAGCCGTGCACCGAGAACGTCTCGTAGTCCTCGGTCACCTTCTCGCCGGCCAGCGCGCGGCGCAGGAACCGCAGGGCGTCACGGCAGCGCTGGTACGGCCGGTCGAACTCGATGCCGTTCCACTGCCCGACGATCACCGGCGACGAGGTGCCGATGCCGAGCACGAACCGCCCGGGCGCCAGCGCGCCGATCGTCGCGGCCTGCATCGCGAGCAGGGCCGGGCCGCGGGTGAACACCGGCACGATCGCGGTGCCCAGCCGCAGCCGCTGCGACCAGCCGGCCGCGAGGGCCAGCGGGGTGAACGCGTCCGTACCGTTGCCTTCGGCGGACCAGGCGTCGGTGTAGCCGAGGGATTCCAGGCTGGCGACGATCTCGCGATGGTCGGGGAGCGCCAGCCCGGCCAGGGGGAGCGTGATGCCCCATCGTGCCGTCAGCTCCGAGGCTGTCATCTGCCGTCCCTTCCGCTGCGTGGTTACCGGCCTCCCATTGTCGGCCAGGCCCATTGTCGGCCAGGCCCATTGTCAGGCAGGCCCATTGTCAGGCAGACACCGCCGGGTCAGACCCGGGGCAGCCGCGGCGCCGGGCCTGCCACCTTGACGGCCGCCTCGTCGGCGATCGTCCAGTCGGCGCCGCCGAGCCTGACGTACCGCCCGCCGGCCGCCACCCCTGCACCGCCGCCGCTCGCGCCAGGAGCAGCCCCATCGCCCGCAGTCCCGCACCGGGCCAGCCTTGCGCTGACGAACTCGCCGGGACCCGGCACCGGCAGCCCCAGCGCGGCGGCCAGCGCCTGGTGCCCGGCGTAGTCCCCGAAGATCACGATGCCCTCGTCGCGCAGCTGATCGCGCGCCCCGCCGCCGGCTCGCACCCGCTTCATGTAGTCGTCCTGCATGGCCACGGTGGCGACCACGGCCCGGCTGACCCGCCGGCCCAGGGCCCGCCGGAACAGCTCGTTGACCCGCCGCTGGCCCGGCGGGCAGCCGAATATCGCCGCGGTGTCCCGTTCCGCCAGCCGCAGCAGCACGTTCTCCGGCAGCGCCGCGCCGCGCACCAGCCACCGGATCGCGGCCCGGCCGCCGTCGTTCAGCGCGCGCTTGAGATCCCGGTTGCCAGCCTCCCGCAGGCAGGACTGACTGGCCCGCAGCAGCCCAGCCGACCAGGTGCCCTCGTCGTCGCTGGCGTGCACCAGCAGCATCAGCTGGTCGGCGGCCTCCGGCGGGATCATCCAGCCGCCGCTGCGGTGCGAGAACTTGCAGTCCACCTCCACGCCGGCGATCGAGTAGTCGAGCGCGGCGCCGTCGGCCAGCCCGAGCCGCCGTTGGATGCCGATCTCGACCAGCGTGCCCGCGTGCGTCTTCTCGGTCTTGTGCAGCTGGTCCCAGCGGTACCGTCCGGTGTGCTGGCCGTCGAGCAGCAGGTCGAAGGCGCAGCGGATCGCGGTGGCCATCCCGCTGAAGTCCGGGTCGGCGGCGCGCAGCGCCACGGCCACCTGATCCAGCTCGGCATCGGGCTCGGCCGGCCGCGCGAGCGACGCGTCGTCCATCCCCGGCAGCATCGGCTGCCCGTCGGCAGACGAGGCCCCGCAGGCCGGCCCGGGATCAGGCTCCCAGCCGGGGAACGCCATCTGGCCCGGCAGCTGCTCCGGCACCCCGTCGGCCGCGGCACCGTGCGGGTCGGCCCTGCTCACCCGGCGACTGTAGCCCACCGCGGGCCTGATACCCGGGAGCACGCGTCCCATATGTTCCAGGAGTGTCACTGGACCGCCCGGCCCCGCGACGCATTTCCGGCGCCGGCCGGCCGCCTTTAATAACTCCAGTCACACTACTCATACCGGGAAGAAAGAGTGAAAGAAAATTTCTTCCGAACGGTGCCGGGGTTTCACCGCACGTCTTTGAGATGGCCATTTGCCGGGTATTCGGACCGTTCACGACGAGCCGGCGACCCGAAGTTCCCGCAGGGGGCTGGGAATGCGCGCCTATTCGTGATGGCATAGGCAGGAGGTAAGGAGGCAGCGCGCGCGTGAGCGATCGTGAGGCTGGGTCACGTCGCTACCGGGCTGTCTTTGCCGAGCGCACCTCGTCGCGGCTGTGGGTCGCCGCCACGATCTCCTACCTCGGCGACTTCGTCGGCCTCGGTGCCCTCCTGCTGATTGCCTACCAGCGGTCCGGCGGCCACGCGCTCGGATCGGCGGCCGTGTTCGGTGTCCAGGCGATACCGGCGTTCGCCGTCGCCATCGGCCTCGGTCCCCGCCTGGACCGGATCCCCCGCCGCGGCGGCCTGGTCACGCTGTGCCTGACCGGGGCCGCCGCGCTGGCCCTGCCGCTGCTGCTCGGCGGGCTGGCGCCGGTGCTGGCCGCCGCCGCGGTGCTCGGCGGGGTCAGGTCCGCCTTCAACGCGATCAGGGCCGGCGTGATCGCGGAGAACGTGCCGCGGGACGTCCGGGGCCGGCTCATCGCGCTGATCAGCACGTCGAACCAGGTGTCGGAGGTGTTCGGCTACCTGGCGGGATCCGGGATCGCGCTCGGCGCCGGCGCCGGCCCCGCGCTGCTCGGCGACGCAGGCACGTTCGCGGTGGCGGCGCTGCTGATCAGCAACCTGCGGCTGCGCGTCCCCGCCCGCTCGGCCCGCCGCGCCTCGATGACCACCGGCATCCGGACGATCTTCGCCGACCCGACGCTGGCCCTGCTGGCCCCGGTCACCTGGTTAGGCCTGTCGCTGGGCGTGCTGCCGCAGACGCTGGCCCCGGCCGCGCTGGCCGGCGCCGAGCATGACTGGACGCCGGCCGCGCTGGCCGGCATGGCGGCCGGGCTGGCGATCTCGGCGACACTGGTCGGCCGCAGCGGCCTGGGCGAGCGGGTGCTCGGCCAGTTCACGTTCATCATGGTCAACGGGCTGATCTTCATGCTGACCTCGGCGGGGCTGACCGGCCACCCGCTCATCCTGGTCGCCGGGAACGTCGCGATCGGCCTGGGCACCGGCTGGACCGTGGCCGCACAGACGACGTTCCTGCTGGTCACTCCGCCGGACCGGATGGCGCACGTGACCGGCACGATGATCGGCAGCCTGATCGTGCTGGAAGGCGCCGGAGCGGTCGCCTTCGGTGCCGTCGCCGGCCAGTGGGGGGTGGCGGCCGCCTATCTCGCGGCCGGCGTCATGCTGACCGGCGCCGGGCTGGCCGGGTACCTGTACGGACGCCGGCATCCGCAGTCGCTCGATACGCACCGTACGGAATCCTCGGTGCGAGACAACCAGGCCGCTGCATCCGGAGACGAGCGAGTCACGACGAAGGGGAAGGATCCTGGTCGTCATAGCGGCCAAAATGCTTCCCGCTAAGGCGAGGCCATGATGCTCGGCGAGCGAGGCTGGGCGCGAGTAACCCCATTAGGTCACCCGGAAGGTCGTGCTGCTGGTGGCGGTGCCCGAGGCAGTCCTGACCGTGATGGTGCCCGTCCTGGCGCCCGCGGGGACCGTGGTAACGATCTTCGTGGCGGTGTCCGAAACGATCGCAGCCGCGGTCCCGTTGAAGGCCACGCCGACGGCACCGAGCAGGTTCTGGCCGGTGATCGTCACTGTGGCACCGGGCGCGCCGGACGCGGGCGTGAGCTTGGTGATCTTCGGGGTGACCGTGGTGGTGATCCGGCCGATCGAGTTGCCGGTACCGTCAGCGAAGTTGGCGAACCATACCGCCCCGTCGGGCCCGGCGGTAATCCCGGCCGGGCCGCGGTCAGCGCAGGAACGCCGCGGTGGCCGCGACGAACGCGTCGGCGTCGTCGCACCAGGGGTAGTGCCCGGCGCCCGGCTGCACGACGAGCGTGGCCTGGCCGAACAGCCCGGCGTATTCGGCCGCGACGCTCGGGCTGG